>NZ_JACSML010000003.1:0-116272 GCF_018618635.1 Exiguobacterium sp. s102 | reverse complement strand
GCTTTGAATCACTACCATTCGTCCAAAGGAGCTGACAAGTCATGCGCTTGAGAAAAGCAACGGAAAGGAAGAAGCTTTGAATCACTACCATTCGTCCAAAGGAGCTGACAAGTCATGCGCTTGAGAAAAGCAACGGAAAGGAAGAAGCTTTGAATCACTACCGTTCACCCAAAGGAGCTGACAAAATCCGCATTACTGCCATTCTCTTTTTCGATAAAAAACAAAAAGAGCCGCCCCAATCAACAGGGCGGCTCAAATCATCGTTCTTAAAAAAGTAAGAGGCAATCAATCAAAAGACTTTTGTCGTCCATGATTCACAATTCCATAAGTCAGTTGCGACTGCTTCATAAAATTCAGGTTCGTGTGAAATCAAGAGGACCGTTCCTTTATATTCTTGCAAGGCCCGTTTCAATTCCTCTTTCGCTTCGACGTCCAAGTGGTTCGTCGGCTCATCGAGAACCAGAATGTTTGATTCCGTGTTCATCAGCTTACAAAGACGGACTTTCGCCTTCTCTCCACCGCTGAGTACTTCGATTTTAGATTCGATGTGTTTTGTCATCAAACCACATTTCGCGAGCATCGCCCGGACTTGTTGTTGCGTCAAGGATGGGAACGTCCCCCAAATTTCTTCGATACACGTGTTCGAATTCTTCTCTTTGATTTCTTGTTCGAAATAGCCGATGTGCAAGTTTTCACCGCGATCGACCATCCCTGAAACAGCGGGGATTTCACCGAGTAAACTTTTCAGTAACGTCGACTTCCCGATTCCGTTCGCACCATGCAATGCGATTTTCTGCCCCCGTTCGATTGTTAAATCGAGCGGGCGCGAGAGGGGTTCGTCGTAGCCGATGACAAGACCTTTTGCTTCGAACATCAGCTTGCTTGGTGTCCGAGCCGTCTGGAAATGGAATTCCGGTTGCGGACGTTCTTGTGCAAGCTCGATGACATCCATCTTGTCGAGTTTTTTCTGACGGGACATCGCCATGTTTCGTGTCGAGACACGCGCCTTGTTACGGGCGACGAAATCTTTAAGTTCAGAAATTTCTTGCTGTTGGCGCTTAAAGGCAGACTCCAGCTGTTTCTTTTTCGCTTCATGGACCGTCAAGAAATTATCATAGTCACCAACATAACGGCTCAAGCCTTGATTTTCCATATGGTAAATCAAGTTGATGACGCTGTTTAAGAATGGAATATCATGCGAAATCAAAATGAACGCGTTCTCGTAATCGTTGAGATACCGTTTCAGCCATTCGATGTGTTGCACATCAAGATAGTTGGTCGGCTCATCCAGTAACAAGATATCTGGTTTTTCAAGTAAGAGCTTCGCAAGTAAGATTTTTGTACGCTGACCGCCACTCAATTCATGGACATCACGGTCTAAGCCGATTTCATCGAGACCAAGTCCGCGGGCGATTTCTTCGACTTTTGCGTCGATCGTATAAAAATCATTATTCGTTAAAATGTCTTGTAAGACACCGACTTCCTCAAGCATCTTTTCGAGTTCTTCGGGCTCGACTTCACCCATCTTCGCATACAGGTCATTGATTTCTTGTTCGATATCGAACAAGTATTGGAATGCCCCTTTTAGCGCATCACGAATCGATAAACCTTTCGCAAGGACGGCATGTTGATCGAGATAACCGACACGGACATGTTTCGCCCATTCGACTTTTCCTTCGTCCGGTTCGAGCTGAGAAGTGATGATGTTCATGAAGGTCGATTTCCCTTCACCGTTTGCTCCGACGAGGCCGATGTGTTCACCTTTTAACAGGCGGAACGAGACATCTTCGAAAATCGCACGATCACCAAAGCCATGGCTTAAGTTTGATACCGTTAAAATACTCATAACTACTCCCTTATTTCATGAATTCAACGCTGTGATTAGACACCTGTACGTTTTTTCTGGTTGTTCGTCTTTTTCGTCTTCTGGCTCGTCATTTGTTTCGTTTCCGTTCCACGAAGACCAGTCGGACGTTTTGTTTGTGATTGTTTTTTGGCTTTCAATTGTTCAATCATCGCTTCTTGAAGTGATAATTTTTTTGGTTGTTCGCTCATGTGTGTTCACCTCGATTAATTCGTTCTTATCTTATAGTATGCCAAAAAAAACGCTTTTTGAAAACGAACTCTACTTAATTCATCCTTTAACGGACAACTTGACCGAGATAAATGACATAACAATTCCGGTCGATGTCGATTTCGCAGCTGTCACGTTCAAAGGTTCCATGCTCTGGCACGGTCACCTTATCCTTAATTAAATAGCGCATCGCTTGGACGTGGTTCGGGACGGTCATCGTTTTGATAAGTGGTGATGTACTGCTTGGCATGTACCGGCGAAACTCGATGTGAATTTGATGAGGCGGATAAATCCGGTCCTCTGCATCAAGCGGAGAGGCTTCGACGTGATCGACGATCAGCTGATCGTACTCGCCCTCCATTTCGTTGGAGCGTAATTCATACAGTTGGCCCTCGATGATATGAAATTCACATAATTGATGAGCGATGATTTCATCCGGTTCGATTGCGAAACGACTGTATTGATAAATCGACTTATATTCATCTTGATCTTCGACATAATAAGCAAGTGACATCGTGATTCCTCCTTGTAACGGCATGATATGTTCTACTCGGACGATCAGAAAAAAGTTCCGGTACGACAAGGAAACTTTTTTAAGAGAAAAAGCGTATACTTAGAATAACAAATTGTTAAGAAAGGGGTATGAATCGTGAGATGGATGAAACAAGCATCACTTGCGGCGACGCTTTTGATTGGAACGACACTCAGTGGTTGCGGTGCAGACGATGCGCAAGCCGAACGTCCGGATGATCCGGATTGTGACGATTATGAATATGATAATGAAGAAGGCGTCTGGTATTGTGATGATGCAACATCGACCCATTCTGGTTTTTATTACTGGGGAGGCAGTTATTTTGCATCCCGTGCCTTGATGCATAGTGCGATGCGGACGAAAGGCTATACGCCGAAGTCGAACGCAGTCAAAAGTTATAATGCGAAGACAAAAGGATTCGGGACGGGATCGTCGTCTGGTTTCTTTGGCGGATGAGTGAACGAGAGGATTTATATGGTGACATTGAGTCGTTTTGGGATGAATTGGATGGTGAAATCTATGCGTTGACTGATGTTTTAACGGTTTCGTCGCGGACGCTGGAGCGCTTACGGGTAGCTGCTCGAGACGTGTATCTGATTTTTGAGAAAGTCGCACCGATTCTACGAACGATGGAGGATGATGCGTTACTCGAGCTCGGGTATCCAAAACAAGCACTTCCCTTTCTCCGTCTAGAGACGATGCGCCCCTTATCAATCATCAGTCGGCTCGACTTCATCGTGACGGATGATCGGATTTCCGTCATGGAGTGGAATGCCGATACGCCGACGTTCATTAAAGAATCGTTTGACGTCAATGACCGGATTGCGCAAAAACGCCACATGATGGCAGTGAACCCGGATGAAGCGGCGAAATTAGCGACAAGCGTCCGTCGCGCCGTCGCAGCAGCGACACATCGAACGCAGCAACGCCCGCATGTCGTCTTTACGTCACATGGGGACAATATCGAGGATCGTCTGACGACAGAGTACTTGCAAGGGTTCGTGGACGGGGCAGCGTATTGTCCGCTTAACGCCCTTGAAATTCGACCGGAAGATGGATTGTACGACCAGGACGGACGACGGATTGATATTTTATACCGTCAGACCTTTCCGATTGAAATGGCGCTTCTCGATCGCGATGACACGGGACGTGAACTCGGTGTCTTATTGTTACAACTCGTCGAACAAGGTTTGCTCGAGATCATCAATCCACCATCGGCGTTTCTGATGCAAGCAAAGTCCGTTCTTGCAGTGATTTGGGCACTGCATGAAGCAGACCACGCTTATTTAACAGGACGTGATCATCAAATCATAGAACGTTATTTTTTACCAACGTATCTTGAACCAGATGTATTTCTTGAACAGCGACACGCCTTTGTCGAGAAACCGGTTTTTGGCAGAGAAGGTGATACGGTAACGATCTATCAAGCAGATGGTCGTATCCTGTTATCGAATGAACAGCGTTCCTTTAGTGACCAAGCATCGGTTTATCAACAGTATCAAGCATTGCCGACGCATGTACTTAGTAATGGAGTGGAAGTGGCCTATATGTTTGGCGTGTTCGTCCTCGGTGGTCGGGCAAGTGCGATTGCTGTCCGAGCAGGCGAACGAATCACCGGAAATCGTTCTTACTTTTTACCGATTGGGCGATTGCAAGATTGAGAGGAGGAGACAAGATGAAAGCAGCCATTTTAGGAGCAAGCGGTTTAGTTGGACAAGAGTTAGTCGATCAATTATTAGCGAATGATGCGTATGAGGAAGTTCATGTGCTCGTTCGTCGACCCATGAACCGGTTTCATCAAAAGCTGGAAGAATGGGTGATTGACTTTGATCGCGTGACGGAAATCGAATTGCCGACGGTGGATCACGTCTACTGCGCGCTCGGAACGACGATTAAACAAGCGGGGTCACAAGCAGCATTTCGTCAGGTCGACTACACGTATCCGATTGAAGTCGGACGTGAATTGCTCGATTTAGGGGCGACACGCTTCGCGCTCATTTCAGCGCTCGGCGCACATCCGAATGCAAAAACGTTCTACAATCGTGTCAAAGGAGACACAGAGAACGGACTACGGGTTCTTGGCTACGAAGCTTTATTGATTTTCCGTCCATCGCTCTTGTTAGGGGAGCGAGAAGAGTTCCGGTTTGGCGAACAGGCGGCGGCTCGTGTCTCGACGGTTCTTCGCCCGTTATTAAAACGGAGTCCTTATGCCCCAATCGAAGCGAGTAAAGTAGCGAAAGCGATGATGGAGCAAACACTCCATGCGCCCCCGGGTATTACCATCGTTGAATCAAAAGACATGCAAAAATGAGCGAACGGATTCCGTTACGCTCTTTTTTTTTGCTTAAAATTAATATTTGACTAGTCAAATGATTTACGGTTGAATGATAAGGTGCTGTCTCCTATATAAAAAGAAGTGAGACAATTCAGTTAAAAACGTGTAAATCTTTTAATCGATTACGAGACGCTTATCATTTGGGGAAAGCGGGAAAAAAGGTTTTAGATTATGCACGAATACAATGGTAGACGAAAGGAGCCTTCATTATGGCAGATTTTGATCGCGATCAGGTCTACAAGACTGTTCCGCAAAAAGGGTTCTTCGGAAACCCGAAAGGATTGTTCACACTCTTCTTCACAGAGTTCTGGGAACGATTCTCCTACTACGGGATGCGCGCCATCCTTATATTCTACATGTACGACTCTGTTGCGAACGGTGGACTCGGAATTGATAAAACGACTGCCGCTTCCATCATGGCCGTATATGGTTCACTTGTCTATATGTCGGGAATCATCGGAGGATGGGTCTCCGACCGTCTGTTAGGGACATCACGGACCGTCTTTTATGGTGGTATTCTCATCATGCTTGGACATATCGTGTTAGCTCTACCAGCCGGAATCACGGCATTATTCATCTCGATGGGCTTAATCGTCATCGGGACGGGATTCTTAAAACCGAACGTATCGAACATCGTCGGAGATTTGTACAGCAAAACGGATAACCGCCGTGATGCTGGATTCAGTATCTTCTATATGGGAATCAATGCCGGTGCATTTTTAGCACCACTCGTCGTCGGTAAAGTTTCAGATACGGCAGGATACCATGCTGGTTTCGCACTCGCTGCGGTCGGGATGTTCGCCGGTCTTGTTGTGTTCATATTGACGAAGAAAAAGAATTTAGGTCAAGCCGGAACATACGTCTTGAATCCGCTAGAAGGCGAGGAACGGAAACGTTTCTTTAAAATTGCGACAGTTGTCGTCATTGCGCTAGCAGTTCTCGGAACGATTGCCGCATTGACAGGTTTACTAACGATCGACCGCTTTACGTTGATGGTGACGTTCCTCGGAATCTTGATTCCGATTGCGTATTTCACATTCATGTTACGCAGTCCGAAAATTACAGATGATGAGCGTTCGCGTTTATTCGCCTACATCCCACTCTTTATCGCAGCAGCTGTTTTCTGGGCGATTCAAGAGCAAGGGTCATATGTCTTATCAATCTTTGCAGATGAACGGACAGACTTATCTTTCTTAGGCTTTGAGATTCAGCCTGCGTTCTTCCAGTCATTGAATCCATTGTTCATCATCGTGCTTGCACCAGTCTTTGCAAGCTTTTGGGTCCGACTCGGTGATCGTCAGCCGACGACGATGCAAAAATTCTCGTTCGGTCTGATTTTCGCAGGACTTTCGTTCATCGTCATGATGTTGCCTGGACTATTGTTTGGTACAGACACAATCGTTAGTCCGCTCTGGCTCGCACTCAGTTTCTTCCTCGTCGTGATTGGTGAGTTGTTACTATCACCAGTCGGTTTATCGGCAACGACGAAACTGGCACCAGCGGCTTTCTCGGCACAGACAATGAGTCTTTGGTTCTTAACGAATGCAACGGGACAAGCCGTCAATGCACAGATCGTTAAATATTACGGGAAAGAAACAGAAGTCGCGTACTTCGGAATTACAGGTGTCGTCGCGATTGCACTCGGACTTCTCTTGTTTGCTTTTGCACCAAGGCTCCAAAAATATATGCGTGGTATTCGCTAAGCTCGAATCCACAAAAAAAGGCAGGAACTCGGATTCTTTTTCCGAGTTACCTGTCTTTTTGTTAGTCATTTGTCCGAATATGGCGTAATGATTCTGCGAACAGGGCAACAAGCGTCCCGAGCACCAGTCCGTTCGACATCAGTGTCGTGACGAGTGGAGGGAGATCGGCTGTCGCACCTTTTGGTAAGAGTAAGGCACCGATTCCGACGAGGACCGGTAACCCGACCGTAATCATTGCCGTTTGCCGATTTAAGTCGCGTGCTGCTTCCGTGACGCCGATGATAGCCATCCCGGCAACAATCGGGGCAACCATCGCATAACCGACGGCAACAGGAATTTTTGCAATCAAACCGACGAATGGCGTGACGATACTTAAGAATAAGCAAATGACGTTCGCAATCGCAAACGATTTACGATCCGTGTTATCCGTCGAAGCGATGAATCCGGCTGTTCCGGAAATCGCGACGGGACCGACCGTACCGAACATACCGGCAAAAATCTGTCCGACACCGGCCGTGACACCGGCTGTTCCGACTTGTCCTTTGACGTGTTCGCCACGTTTCGCACTGATGATGCGCTCGATGACTTTGATGTTCGCGAGCACGTTCGTCATCAACAGTAAAGAAATGATTAAGGCTGTCGGGAGAAGGGTCCAGTCCAGATGAATTCCGCCGAACGGGAATAAATCAGGAAGAGTAAAGAATGGACCATCGAAGCTCGGCATCTCGGCGCGTCCGATCAAGGCAAACATGCTCCAACCGACGAGCAGCGTGATGAGTAAGGCATACTGACGCAAACGATCGCTACGTTCGAGATAAAGTGAGATGATGACGGTCAATACGGAAATGACGGCAGGTAACACTTGAATCTTACCGTTTTCCAGGTTGAGTAGCCCTTTCATGACGGAGCCCGACAGTTGGGCAGACAACAGGAGCATATAAACGCCGATGACTTGTGGCGTGAACAAGGGAACGAGTCGTCGTAAAATACCCGTTACTGTCAAAATGATACAGATGATGCCACTTAAGATGAGGAGAAAACCAAGTGATTGGAGTGTGTTCGAGTAACTCCCGTACAATGTAATGCCGATTGAGGAGTAGAGGGCGAAGACACCCCACCAAATCCCGGCCGGTCCTTCCATGATCGGTAGACGATGACCGAGGAACACTTGGAATAAGCTTAAAATCGCAAAAACGAACAGACAACGAGATAGGAAAGCCAATGTGTCCGCGCTCGATAGTTCAAACGATGCGGCAATGGCGAGTGGCGGGGCGATGTTAGTACAGATAATAAACAAAAACCACTGAATCGTGGAGACTACGGTACGTGGCAAAACAAATGATTCCCCTTTCAAAAGAAACGATACTTTTTTCATCTTAAACCAATTATTGAAAAAGCGATAGATACGCTTACATTGACTGAAAATTTAGAAAATAATTTTCATATGTGATTTTTCACATGAGATGGGGTAGGAGTTAAGAGGGAGGAATGAATATGAAAAAGTGGCTCAAGCGAATCAGCATCGGTTTCATCATACTCATCGGGCTTGTCATCGGAGCCTTCATGGTCTGGGCGCAATTTGATTATGATCCGTCAAAAGAAGCAAACACATATGTTGAACAACAGATCGGACAGGATTATCAGTTTGGTGATCCGGAGAGTGAAGTCGGATTTGTGTTTTATCAAGGGGCGAAGGTCGATCCGGGTGCCTACAGTTATATCGGGAGTCAGTTAGCGAAGAACGGACATTTCGTCGTCATCCCGAAATTACCATTTAATATCGCATTACTCGACGCAAACGCGGCCTTACCGATTATCGATGCACATCCGAAAATCAAACGATGGTATGTGATGGGACATTCGTTAGGTGGAAGTGCCGCTTCGACGGTACTTGAGGATAATTCGAAGATTAAAGGAATCATCTTTCTCGCGTCCTATCCGATTGATACCATCGATACACCGTCCTTGACGGTCTATGGCGGACGGGATGGCGTCTTACCTGTAGCGGACATCGAAGCAAGTAAAAAAAATCTTCGATCGGACGCGACATTCCATTTCATCGAAGAGGGCAATCACGCGAATTTCGGGATGTACGGCGCACAAAAGGGCGACAACACGAGTCCATTAACACCAAAAGTACAACAAGATGAGGCGATTGAAGCAATTGAGTCATTCCTTTCATCGAATTAAAAAAGCCTTTCCGTCTAGCCATTTTACGAAGCTAGACGGAAAGGTTTTTTACGTTTTAGTCGAGACGACGTGATACCTCGTCGAGTGTCGGTAAAGCAGCCATCGCCCCTTTGACGGACGCGGCAAGCCCGCCAGAAATCGCGGCAAACCGCCCGATGTCTTGCAGTTCATCTTCATCCCAATCGAATGCAAAGGACCGCGTCGCACACTGGTGTAGCAAACCAGACATAAAAGCGTCACCTGCTCCGGTCGTATCGACGGCATCCACCGAAATCGCGTTGATCTCTGCCATCGCACGATTCGTATAGAGTAAGGATCCCTCGCTGCCCCGTGTGACAGCGAGCAACTGAATCGGGTATTCAGCGAGCAGTTCGGCTGCCCCTTCATCCAGGTTCGTTTGGCCGGTCAAGAAGGTCAATTCCTCTTCTGCTAACTTAACGATTTGCGCGTCAGGCAGGACGGACTGAATCGTCGTCCGGGCGACATCGAGATTCGACCATAACGATTCGCGGAGGTTCGGGTCGTAAGAAATCGGGACCTGATGCTCTTTTGCGAGCGCGATGGCACGACGTGTTGCTGCGACGGCATCACCGGAGATTAAGGAAATCGAACCAATGTGAAGTAAATCGGCTTCCGCCAGTGCGTCCGGAACATCTTGTTCATGAAAGCTCATATCGGCACGATACGTGTTGATGAATTCAAAGGACCGTTCGCCGTTTTTAGCATTTGTGACGAGGACAAGCCCCGTTTTATTCGTTGCGTCAAGAACGATGTGATCCGTCTTGACCCCATAGTGGTGGAGTGTATCTTTCAAGAAATGCCCCATCGAGTCATCCCCGACAGCACCGAGAAAATAACTGTCGGCGCCAAGGCGGGCAAGTCCGACGGCGACATTGGCGGGAGCACCGCCGGGATTTTTTTGGAACGTCGTATTGCTGTCATCGAGTGGAATCAAATCGATTAATGCTTCTCCAAGACTAAAAATTTTCATCATAGTTCGCTCCTTTCTAAATCCGGTCGAATCCGTTCGACATGAAGTGCCATATAGCCAACTTCAGAGTCGGGGACGGTCGTTTTTAATTCCTGTTCGAGCCAAGCGGCCATACTTTCTGCACAACGAAACGCATCCGCGTAACGTGTTTTGACAGCAGATAAAATGACATCATCCATATCGTGGAGTGTCTGTCCCTGCTCAATCCGGGCGAGGACAAGTTTCATATGTGTGAAGAATCGGTAATACGTCATGGAAGTCGTTTCGATCGTTTGACCAAAGAAACTCTCGATTTGTTCACGTAATTCGTTCAACAGAGTAGCAGTTTGTAGTGCCGTCGCCATATTCGGATGCTGTTGGCGGGCGTTAAAGAGGTGAAGTGCGATGTTCGCGGCTTCCTCCTTTGGTAATACAACAGCAAGTGTCTGTTCGATTTGCGCAACCGCCCATGCTCCGATTTTGTACTCGGCTGTATATAACAAGCGAATTTCTTCCGCGAGCCGATTGTGGACGACAAGATTTTCACGTGCTAAGCGAACGGCATGGGCGAGGTGATCCGTCAGACTGACATGGATATAATCATGAAAAGGTGTCTGAAGTTCGCCTTCCGCATAAGAAATGATTTGTTCGGACAAATCAATGATTTCTAATGGGGTCGTCGTTAAGATTTCTTTAAACAGTTCAGCATTTTCGAACGAGGGAATGAACATCTTTTCGATTTTCGAGGGATCGACGGGATCTTTTTTCTTTTTACCGAAAGCGATCCCCGGTCCCATGATGATGCGTTCTTGTCCTTGTTCTTTTGTGACGATGGCATTGTTGTTGAGTACTTTATGAATAATCAGCCTGACTCCTCCCTTCTCCCTTTATTATACGGGTAACGGTGCTCAGAACAAAACCGACAAATGCGACCCGACGAGTATACTCGTGAGGGTCGCATGTCTTTTTTACTTAAGCGGCTAAATCGGTTTGTTTTTGTTTTCGTGCATCAAGACGCATGAGGATGACAGTCGCGATGAACGCTGTCGCGACAGCAATCGCAAAACCGACAAGGTAGTTGATTAAGTTCGAAGCACCAAGTGGAGCGACGATTGCAATCATCGGTATGCCCGTCAAACCATAAGCGTTTGCAGCGACTTGCGTCAAGACGACGTAGCCACCGCCGATTGCGCCACCGATCGCACCACCGATGAACGGTTTACCGAGTCGAAGATTCACCCCGTAGATAATCGGTTCCGTAATACCAAGAAATGCTGAGAAGGCAGAGGGTAAAGCGAGCGTTTTTAATTTAACGTTTTTCGTCATGAAGTAGACAGCAAGACCGGCTCCGCCTTGCGCGACGTTCGCCATCGACCAGATAGGTAACAGGAAGTTTTTCCCGATGCTCTTATCAGCAAGCAGTCCCGCTTCAATCGCATGGAAACTATGGTGCATTCCTGTGATGACAATCGTTGAGTAGAGACCACCGAACAAGAGACCGGCGACGACCGAGAATTGTTCATAGAAGAAGACGAGTACGAATGAAATCCCTTTACCGAGCAATGTACCAAGTGGTCCGATGACGATGAGGGCAAGGAATCCTGTGACGAGAATCGTCACGAACGGTGTGACTAACAAATCAAGTGTTTCCGGTGTCCGTTTACGGACTTGCTGCTCAATTTTCGCCATGACCCAAACCGTTAAGAGGACAGGGAAGACCGTCCCCTGATAACCAATCAGTTCGATGTTCATCCCAAGGAAGTGCATCACTTCCGGTTCACTGTTTCCGAGTGTCCAAGGGTTGAGCAGAGAAGGGTGCGTCATGATTCCACCGATGACCGCACCGAGATATGGATTGGCACCGAACTCACGCGCGGCAGAGAAACCGATCAAAATCGGTAAGATGATGAAAGCGGAAGACGAGAACATGTCAAGCAGTTGGACGATCGGTGAAGCCCCGTCGACCCAACCGAAGGCTTTAATCATTCCGAGTAAGCCCATCAACAGACCGGCGGCGACGATTGCCGGAATCAATGGTACGAAGACATTTGAAAGCGACCGGGCAAGGCGCGCGAACGGATTTAATTTTTGGGAAGCTGCTTTCTTCACGTCGACTGATTCTTCACCATTGACGTTGACACCAGCGAGGGGAGCGAACTCCGCGAATACTTTGTTGACGGTCCCGGTCCCAAAAATGATTTGATATTGACCTGAACTCGAGAAAGCACCACTGACGCCGTCAAGATCTTCGAGTGCCGCTTGATCGACCTTCGATTCGTCATGAAGAACGAGACGGAGACGTGTCGCACAATGCGCTGCTGTGATGATATTTTCACGACCACCGACAAGGGTAAGGACCTGCGCAGCTGTTTTTTTGTAATCCATTTGAATTCCTCCTTTTAGGAAAGGTGTGCGACTGGTCAGCCCACAAAAAAAGGCAAGACCGAACAACACCTAAACGTTCTAGGTGTTGCATCGGTCTTGCCAGCCGTACTGTCACAATCCGCACTATTTGCTTGTTGGCTTTATCATAAAGCAAAAAAGAAAGCGTTGTCAACAGTCAAATTGGATCTTTTTGAATCGCGATATCGACTTCGACACCAAAGTGATCGGAAACGATTGGCGCCAGTACTCCGTCAAACGTCACACCGACACGCGCGACATCAATTTTGCGATTCGAGAGCACTAAATCAATCCGTAAGCCATGGTGGTTCTCTTCCCAACCGTCAATCTTACCTTCGACGGTTTCGACACCAACCGTCTCTTCCGCTAGAAGGAACAGGTCATGGAGACCCCGTTCAACCATATAATCGTAACCGGTCTCCCGTTCGAAGGCATCATTGTTGAAGTCACCTAAGAAGAAGGTCCATTCGAGTGGATCCATCCGAGCAATCAAATGATTGAACTGCTCGCTGAACGGTTCGTCGGCATCTTCCCACCAACCGAGATGACAAGAGTTGAACGTAATTTGGGTTCCATCGACATCAATCGTCGCGCGGACGATTTTGCGTGACTTCCAGTCCATCGTATCTTGGCTTCGGCTGACATAGTACGAATCGGATTTCAAAATCGGATGTTTCGTCAAGAGGGCGAGTCCCTCTTCGTACGCATCGTATCCGATGTGCGAGAAGTCCCAAACGAATTCATAGTCATGCCCACGTTCTTTAAGTGCTTGTTGAATCATGTAGGCGAAATTATCTTCACGGATTGCACCATAAACGATTGGTGTATCCATTAATTGGCTTACTTCTTGTAAGGCGACGACATCATAATCCTGTTGGATGATTTGAGCGACGATTTGATTGATTTTTTCAAGCTGGTGTTCTTCTTGCCAGGAATGGCAATTGAGTGTGAGTAGGCGCATCTGTCGTTCCTCCTGAGTGTTGATTCTGAATAAAGAAAGGTGAAACTCACGGATGAGCTCCACCTTTTTTTATTTACCCTAATTCGTCTGGTTTATGCGCCGATCCGATCTTGGATATCAGACTTCAAGACATCCGCTTTCGGACCATAGATGGCTTGCACGCCGTTATTTTTTAGGATAAGACCAAGTGCGCCATTCGCTTTCCAGTCTTGTTCTTTTGCGACGAGGCTTGGATCTTTGACCGTGACGCGTAAACGTGTCATGCAGGCATCGACGTCTTCGATGTTTTGTTGACCACCGAGCAGTTCGATGATGCGTGCTGCTTGCGAACCGTCAGCGACGACAGTTGCAGCGACTTCACTTGTCCCGTCCTCTTTGACGACGATGTCATCGAGGTAGTTTCCGTTACGACCTGGTGTCGCGTAGTTAAACTTCTTGATGACAAAGCGGAACGTAAAGAAGTTGAGGAAGAAGAAGAACACGCAGACTCCGATGAAACGTAACAAATCACCGATCAGACCAGCTTTCGCGATCAATGGAATCCGGGTCAAGAGTTCAATTGCCCCGAATGCATGGATCCGAAGGTGCATGACGTCAGCAAGTGCGAACGCGACACCCGTCAAGACAGCGTAGACGACGTACAGGACAGGTGCGATGAACATGAACATGAATTCGATTGGCTCCGTGACACCTGTCAAGAACACAGCGAGACCGGCAGACAGGAAGACGGGTTTGTATGCTTTCTTTTTATCTTCGTCGACCGACATATACATCGCGACTGCGACACCAATCAAAGAAGCAAGTGACGTGACGACCTGTCCTTCTTTGAAGCGGGCAGGAACGACGCTGTTGAGTAAGTCGTTATAGCCTTGTGTGTTACCGGCTTGCTTTAAGTTGACGAGATCGGTCACCCAGGCGAGCCAAAGTGGATCTTGCCCTGCTACTGTCGAGCCTTGTGCAGCACCCGTCAGAATTTTATACGTTCCGCCGAGTTCCGTATAGTTCATCGGCACAGTCAACATATGGTGAAGACCGAATGGCAGTAGGAGACGTTCGAGCGTTCCGTAAACGAATGGGGCGATGATTGGGGCTGTATCACGTGACGTCGCAATCCAACGACCGAAATCGTTTAGGAGGCCTTGGACGAACGGCCAGACGAGCGATAAAACAAATGCTGCGACGACGGAACCACCGATGACGACGAATGGGACGAACCGTTTGCCGTTGAAAAAGGCCAGTGCATCTGGTAATTTGCTGAAGTTATAGAATTTATTAAAGAGAACGGCACCGAGGAAACCAGAAATGATTCCGACGAAAACGCCCATATTAAGAGCGGGTGCACCGAGTACAGAAGTGAAATAATCTTTTACGATCAAGTCAGATCCGAGTAACGAACTAACCGTTGCTTTCGGATCAGCGAGCATCGTTGAATTGACACCGAAGATTGCACCCGTTACGCGGTTGACTAAAATGAACGCGAGTAATGCGGCAAAGGCACCACCGGCACGTTCTTTAGCCCATGAACCACCGATCGCGACGGCGAAGAGGACGTGGAGATTCGTAATGATGGCCCAACCGAGATCTTCAACAATTCTTGCAATCGTTTGCACAATGGTGATATCGCCACCGTACATCCCGATTAATTTTCCGATTGAAATCATTATTCCGGCAGCTGGCATAACTGCAATGACAACCATTAAAGCTTTTCCGAGCTTTTGCCAAAAGTCGAATGAAATTGTTTTACGCATGTTTTCTCACTCCTCAGACAGACTATTTTCTCTTTATTGTGCAAATATGTAAGCGATTAATGCAACCGTTTGCATTTAAAATTGTAAGCGATAACCTTTTAAAAAGCTAGTCTTTTTTAATGAATAATTTGAAATTATATTTCATATAGTGAAAAACATTAAACTAAAATGTGTTTTGAAAATGAAAAGCGGGAATAAACTAAAAGTAGCATCGGGTAGGAGTAGCTGGGAGACGATAAAGGAGACTGAAAACTCATGAATCAAGCGATGAATCCACTTGCGAATTATGGAGAGCGTATCCAAACATTACGTGAGCGACAGAACATCGACCAAGAAAAGCTTGCGCTTATGACGGAAACAACGTTTGAGATGATTCAACGGATTGAGTCAAGTATCGCGCATCCGTCCGTTTCGATGATTGATCGCTTAGCGAAGGCGCTGGGCGTTCCTTATGAGCACCTCTTACGACATATTTGGTCAGCAGAAGCGATTCATGCTCAGGCAGAACGAGAAAAAATCGTGGATTTACCATCGAGCTGACGTTCATACACAGTCGATTAGATAGAAGAAAAGCCAAATTCTCGTGAAATGATCACGTCAGGAATTTGGCTTTTTTTGATGGTTTTCGGATTAACGGTTATCGACCGTTTCTGGATAAAGATCATGGTTGAACAAACGGTGTTCTGCCATTCTTTCGTATTTTGTACCGGGTTTTCCGTAGTTATAATACGGATCAATCGAGATGCCACCGCGTGGTGTAAATTTCCCCCAGACTTCAAGGTAGCGCGGCTCCATCAATTTGACGAGGTCTTTTCCGATGACATTGATGCAGTTCTCATGGAAATCCCCGTGATTACGATAGCTGAAGAGGTAAAGCTTCAATGATTTCGACTCGACGAGTTTTTCGTCAGGAATGTACGAAATATAGATGGTCGCAAAGTCCGGTTGATTCGTGATTGGGCAAAGGCTCGTGAATTCCGGCGCATTGAACTTAACGAAGTAGTCGTTCTCCGGGTGACGGTTCGGGAACGCCTCAAGGACTTCCGGTTGATATTCAAAAATATAAGGGACGGCCTTTTGACCGAGTAGAGATAAGTCGTTTAAATCTTCTGGGCGCATGAATAGAACTCCTTTTTAAACGCCACGATCGTTCGCGAAAACGAGGGCGTGCAGTTGTGGTAGAACACGGGCATGATTAAATCGTTCATCTTGCGCAACGCGTTCCCATAAAGTTTTTAAGTCGGACAACATCCGCGGAGCAATCGTACCTTCTTCCGCCGGATCCGGATTACCGAGTGATAGATACAGTGTTTTTAACGCATATCGTTCAGAAATCGCTGCTGCGAAGTCGAGGTCCGCTTCGTCGAAGATGACGATTTTGACAGCACGTTGCAGTTCAGGGAGACGTTTGAAGAAGACGTCGAGCCGATCGTAATCGACCGTCATGCCGCTTGATGGCGGCTTCGGACTGATGGTGACGTCTTCGATATCGAGTAACCAGTTTTGCCAATACGAACCTTGTGTTTCGACGGACATCGTGATGCCACGTACCTTCAAGGCGTCGACGAGCGTACCGATCGATGCGTGGAGCAATGGATTCCCCCCGGAAATCGTCACGTGCCCATACGAGCCGAGCGCATCGAGACGCGTCAGGATATCTTCTGCCGTCAGAAGGTCCGGTTTTTCTGATCCGTCCCAGGTAAAGGCAGAATCACACCAGGCACATGAATAGTCGCATCCGCCTGTCCGGACGAACATTGTTTTTTGTCCGATCGAACGACCTTCTCCTTGAAACGTTGGACCAAAAATTTCAAGCACAGGAATCTTTGGTATTTTTTTCAGTTGACTCATGCTTCATTCATCCATTCGCGACGGACTTCAGCGAATGCAGTCGGTGTCTCATATAACTTGACGAATTCGACACGAAGACCGCGTTCGTCCGGTAAATGCTGTCCGAGCGTTTCAAAAATCCAGGCCGACATGTTTTCAGCCGTCGTATTCATATAGGGAAGCGATTCGTTTAAATAACGGTGGTCGAGCAACGGTTCGAGATGTTCTTTGAAGATCTTTTTCAGGTCACCAAAGTCAAGTGTCATCCCGCGGTGGTCCAGGAATCCACTGATTCCGAGATCGACGTGATACGTATGCCCATGCAAAGCACGGCATTTTCCATCGTAGTCATACAGGTGATGGGCAGCATCAAACGTCAATTTTTTGACGATCATGACGCGTGATTTTGTATAGATGAGCGAGTCGCCGGTCGGGCGCTCGACAGTTTCAGGTGCTTCATAGTTGAATTTCATGGGTAGTTCCCTCCTCGATGTAGGCGTCTAAGCCTTTTTTCCGTAATTCACAAGCTGGGCAGTCGCCGCAACCCTCTCCGATAATGCCGTTGTAACACGTCAGTGTCCGTTCACGGACGAAATCAAAAGCATCTAGCGAATCGGCTAGCGCCCATGTTTCTTTTTTATCGAGCCACATCAGTGGCGTGTGAATGACGAATGGATAATCCATCGCGAGGTTGAGTGTCACGTTAAGTGACTTGATGAAGGAGTCACGACAATCCGGGTATCCGGAGAAATCAGTTTCGCATACACCCGTGATGATATGGCGGATGCCACGTCCCTTAGCAAGGACGGCTGCGAAAGATAAGAACAGATGGTTTCGGCCATCTACGAATGTAGAAGGAAGTCCATCTTCGTTCGTCGTGATTGTTTGAGTGTGATCGGTCAACGAATTGCTTGTGAGTTGACTGAGGAGTGAGAGATCGAGCTCATGGTGTTTGACACCAAGTTCTGCTGCGATCGTTCGCGCGACTTCGAGTTCCTCGGCATGACGCTGTCCGTAGTTGAAGGTAACGACTTCGACTTCGGAATAGTTCGCGAGTGCCTGAAACAGACAAGTCGTCGAGTCTTGGCCGCCGCTGAAGACGACAAGAGCACGTTCATTTTTCATAGTTTACACTTCCATTCCTAGTTTTTGTGACGGAGGAGGTTACGAACTCCGGAGACACAGTCTCAACTATTCACACTAGCAGACGGGAGAAAAAAAGTCGACTCTTTCTCGCGTTGATCGTTGCGGGTTTCAAAAGATTCAGCCTCCTGTGACGCCTGCAGGGAAAAGCGCGCAGAGTCAGCGTCTTGAGTCGTGTGAATCTTTTGTTCTACGAAAAAAACCTCGAACGACGTCGGAGTCGTTTCGAGGTTCTTCATTATAATGGATAGTGGTAATAGCGTTCTTTGACAAGGAGGTCCCGGATGTTCGAGTCTTCCGAAATGACCTTCATCAGTCCACCTGTTTGAGAAGCGTGGGCTTCAAGTGCAGCAACTTTTTGATCCGTATATGCACTGACATCATGAATGAACGTACCTTCGCCAAGTTCGTCTTTTGTGTTGTTCGCAAAAGCGACGGCAAGAAATTCAGGACGATCGGCTTCGTCGATTGCGCGAAGGGCACGAACGACAGCACGTGCTGTTGCTTCGTGGTCCGGATGGACGGCATAGCCCGGATAAAATGAAATCACGCGAGTCGGACGTGTTTTTTGAATCAACTGTCCAATCCGTTCAGCGAGTGCTGCTTCATCTTCGAATTCGACCGTCTTATCCCGTAATCCCCACATTTGAAGATCGGTAATCTGCATTTTTTCAGCTGCTGCGATTAATTCACGTTTGCGGATCGTCGCGAGTTGTTCCCGGTTCGTAAAGACGGGACGTCCCATGTTGCGTCCCATTTCACCGAGCGTCAAACAGGCGTACGTGACAGGTCCGCGGTTCGTTGCATGCTCGATGATTGTCCCGGCCGAGCTGAATGCTTCATCGTCCGGGTGAGGGAAGATGACGAGCAGGTGATCGTGTTCATTGTAAGCCATCATTCTACCTCCTCTGCGCCTTGAGCGAATGGTGTCGGACTGAGCTCAAAAGCAATCGCGAGGCGGCCTTCGACATCATGTCCTGCGATCAAGAGTTGCTCTCCCGCGAATTCATAATCGGTTAATCCTTCACCGTATAGCCATCCGTGGGCAAGTTTAAGACCAATCCGGTATGGACCGTTTCCTGTGATCAAGCCGCGTTCGTATGTGATTTCCGCATTGCGGAAAAACATCCCCGCACTGTGGAACGTCGGGTCTTGGTGCGTCGCATACGCACCGTTCGTTGTTTCGACATGGACGTAAAGTGGTGTGTTCGCATGATCGTCAATGTACTGTTGAACGACCTTTAAATCAAGTGTTTGCAATAGTATCTCTCCCTTCGAATACAGAAAGAAGCCCGCGAATCACTGCGCGGACTTCCTGAACGTGTTAAGACTTAACTGTACGATGTGCAGCATGATCAGTCGGACCGACATATTCATTCAAACGGAATGAGTTACGAATCGCTGCTGTGATAAACGATTTGGCAGTTCGGACAGCTTCTTCGACCGAAGCGCCTTTAGCGAGTTCTGCTGTAATCGCTGCAGAATACGTACATCCTGCCCCGTGCGTATATGGTGTCTCAATGCGTTCATCCTCAATTAGGATAAACTCTTTCCCATCATAAAGCACGTCAACTGCTCGAGGGTGATCAATCTTGCTGCCACCTTTAACGAGGACATATTGTGCACCTTTTTCATGAATCCGTGCTGCTGCAAGTTTCATCTCGTCAATCGTCGAAGGTGTTTTTCCAAGACCAGACAATTGTCCCGCTTCGAAAACGTTCGGTGTGACGACTGTCGCGAGCGGTGTCAAAGTGTCACGTAAGGCATTCGCTGTATCCGGGTTGAGTACTTCATCTTCACCCTTACAGACCATGACCGGATCGATGACGACGTTTTTAACGCCTGATGCTTTAATTTTTTCAGCAATGACTTCGATGATTTCGACAGTCGGAAGCATCCCCGTTTTCATTGCATCGACACCGATTCCTCCGAGGACTGTATGGATTTGTGTCCGGACGAGTTCTGCATCGATTGGATAAACCGCATGGTGCCAAGCCTGATCAGGATCTTGCGCGACGATGACTGTCAGCGCGTTCATGCCGTAGACTTCAAGTTCTTGAAACGTTTTTAAGTCTGCTTGGATACCGGCTCCGCCACTCGTGTCAGAACCAGCAATCGTTAATGCTTTACGTTTTGTCATTTGGAATTCCTCCTAATAAAATAGCGCTACTTCTTTTTCTCATCATAGCGAATTATGACCAGAGCGACAACTGCGGCAACTTATGAAGTGTAAGTAAAACCCCCACCTCAAATGAACGAGTGGGGGACGAGACTATTTAATGAAAAGAAAATCAAGAATCGTATAAATCAGAGCGGCGAATGCCATCGAAATCGGTAATGTGATGACCCATGTGATCAGCATTCGTTTAGCCGTACCCCATTTAACGCCTTTTTTACGATGCGATGTTCCGACACCCATGATGGCAGAGGAAATCACATGCGTTGTTGATACAGGAAGGTGAATCGCCGTCGCACCAAAGATGATGGCAGCAGACGTCAAGTCAGCCGCTACGCCGTTGACAGGACGAATTTTCATGATTTGACCACCAACTGTTTTGATGATCCGCCATCCACCGACAGACGTCCCGAGTCCCATCGCGATGGCACAAGAGAGTTTTACCCAAAGGGCCACATCATGATCGGTCTGAAAACCAGAAGAAATCAGGGCGAGGGTGATGATCCCCATCGCTTTTTGCGCATCATTCGTTCCGTGTGTATATGATTGAAGGGCTGCAGTCGCAATCTGCATATGACGGAAGCGACGATTCGTCTTCGCCAAGTTCCCTTTTTTGAAAACTACTTTAAAAATGCCGTAGACGAGAAAACCGAGTGTAAAAGCAAGGATTGGCGAAATCAATAAGGCTTGGACGATTTTTAAGAAGCCTTTTGTTTCAATACCGCCGAATCCGACTGAAGCAACCGCAGCACCGGCAATCGAACCAATCAACGTATGCGAAGAACTGGACGGAATACCGAAGTACCACGTCAATAGATTCCAAGCAATCGCAGAGAGGAGAGCAGCGATGACGACATAACTTCCGTGTTCTAGTGTTGACGGGTCAACAATGTCCCCGGAAATCGTCTTAGCGACTCCAGTAAATGTGATTGCCCCTAAAAAGTTCATCGTCGCAGCAAGGATAATGGCGTGACGTGGTTTCAATGCACGAGTCGACACTGAAGTCGCGATCGAGTTCGCCGTATCGTGGAAACCATTAATGAAATCGAAGCCAAGTGCGAGAATCACGATTATAGCGGTGATGATAAACAGACTATCCATCTCGTTAGCTCCTCACTTATGCGTTTTTCATGATGATCGTTTCAATGACGTTTGCTGCGTCCTGGCAGTAATCGGCGATTGATTCGAGCGATTCATAGATTTCTTTATATTGAATGATTTTAATTGGATCAGTTTCAGTCGCGAACAATGCTTTGATTGATTTACGACGTAAGTCGTCACAAATCGTTTCTTGTTCTTTTACTTTGATGACATGTTCACGCATCGGTTGAAGCTTACGTGCGACAAGAAGGTCCATCGCTAAAGCGAGTTCGTTGACGGCGATATGAATCTCATCGACGAATTTAATCATATGTTCGTCGGCACGGACGATGTTATAAATCTCAAAAATCGCGGAACATTCTTCAAATCCATCGAGTACATCATCCAGTGAGTTCGCGAGTGCAAGCAAGTCTTCGCGATCAATCGGTGTGATGAATGCATTGTTCAAGTCGATGATCAATTGGTGCATCAAGTCGTCACCAGCAGTTTCAAAGTCTTTGACTTTATGCGCGAATTCTTTAACGTCCGCAATACCATTGATTTTAAAATCAACGAAAAACTGAGACGTCTGTTGCAAGTGTCCGGCAATCTCGGATAATTTCACTGCGAATGGATCTTGTTTTTTACTAAACATTTCTTCTGCCTCCATATTAAGAACAAGAATAGAATAGTGAAGTAACTTCACGAGTTCGATTGTATCAGACGTTATTGTAAAAGAATACAACTATGTACCGCGTTTACGAAAACTTAATAAAACTTAAAGTTAATAGGGTTGATAAATTAATAAATAATCTGGATAAAGATTTTTCAAGACTATTTTCTTTGTATTCAATGGGTTTTATCTGTGTTTTTGTTATTGTAATAGTAGGGAATAGAAGAGAAGCAGGAAAAATGTATAACAGAACGAATAAGTACAAAGGATAAAGAAGTAGGTTACAACACAAAGTGAAATAGAGGAGGACGTTTTGTATGCTCGTGCAAAGTTTATGTATACCAAAACACCAATGTATCAAGATTTCAGAGACGGCAACGCTTCGTGAAGCGTTAAAGACGTTAGAAGATACAGGATATCGTTGCGTACCTGTACTCGACCAGTCAGGTCAAGAATTTAAAGGAAATATCTATAAAATGCATATTTATCGCCATGGGATGAATGGTGGCAGTTTAGATGACAATGTCATGACACTCATTAAGAACACATCAAAATTCATCTATACAGCAAGCAATTTCTTTGAAGTCTTCTTTTCGATCAAAGAATTACCATACATCGCCGTACTAAATGATGACGGTCAATTCTTTGGTATTTTACCGCACGGGAAAATGCTTGGGATGTTGGAAGAGGCATGGAATCGTGATTCAGGAAGTTACGTGTTGACGATCGCACTGAGTGAACAAAAAGGTGCTCTTGAAAAAATCGCAAAAATCGTCAACAAATACTCGACGGTTGCTAGTCTCATGACACTTGATGCCAAAAGTAGTGTCATGCGTCGTGTTCTCATTACCCTTCCGCTTGATTGTGATGAGAAAACAAAAAATAAAATCGTGAAGAAATTGAACGAAAAAGGGCTTCGTGTCGTCGCTGTCGAAGACTTGGAACTTCGTGTATAATTAAAAAGGAAAATACGAAAAGGACCTGGCACAACAGGTCCTTTTTTGTTGTGGGAGGAACGTTATGAACATTTTAATGGTTGGTGCAGGATCGATGAGTGAATCGTTGGTCAAAGGATGGATTGATTCAGGAATTGCGCCCGAATCAATTACGATGACGAATCGTGCAGATCGTAAGCGTTTATCAGAGCTCGCTAATGAACATGGTGTTCAAATCATTGAAGAAGAGAATATCGAGTCATTCGATATCGTCGTCTTAGCCATGCAACCTGACGGCGTACTGGAATACGTAGAGCGTCATGAGTGGACGAATCAACTGCTTGTTTCTGTCGCAGCACATATCACACCGGATGAAATTGAACAGATATCAGGTTGCGGTGCAGTCTGTGCGATGCCGAATACACCGGTCGCTTTTCGGACAGGGATGACAGGGCTTTGGTTCGGTCATCAAGTAGCGATGGAACAAAAACAATTGGCGACGGAACTTTTTCTACGCGTCGGTGAGGTGGTAGAAACGGATGAAACGACTATGCCGTTCTTAATGGCTGCTGCTGGCTGCAGTCCGGCTTTCTTCTATGAAATCGTAGGTGCGATGACTCCTGTTTTGACGGAAGCCGGATTTGAAGCACAACAAGCGCGACGGATCATCGCCCAAGCAATGAAAGGGTCGGCCGAACTTTTGCTTCAAGACGATCGACCGACTGAGGCATTGATTGATGATGTCGCGGCGGAGGGTGGACCAACTGATCGTGGGGTTCAAGTGTTACGTACGCATGAATTGAAGAAAATAATGCGAGCGGCATTAAGTGAGAGTGCACGCGAAGCGTAAATCGAACGACTTTAGGCATATTCCGTCACGGTTCAGACGAGAATGTGTCTTTTTTCGTAAAAATTGAAAACGTTTCACGTGAAACATGCATTGACGGTTGCATTATCAAATGAAAATTCGTATAGTGAAGAAATAAACCGTCTGGACGGTATAGTAAAAGAAAGGAGGTAACGTATGGTTAGTGCGAAAGCGTTAGAAACGAGACGGCGAATCACTGACGCGACTGTTCAAGTCATGATGAGCCGTGGGTTTCCGCAATTGACGTTAGAAGAAGTCGCGAAACAAGCGAATGTTTCTAAGGGTGGCTTATTGTATCATTTCGCTTCTAAAGAAGAGTTGCTGATGGGTGTGATTGAAGAACAAGAATCCCGTCAGTTTAAGCAGTATCAAGAATATCTGGATCAAGGTTTAGGTCAGATGGAAGCGTTTGTCACGTTACAAGCGAATCACGAGGAAGAGTTTCACTTGGATATCGATACGGTCTTGTTTTTGTTATCGTTCTTGAAAGAAAATGAAGCGTTTGTCGAAGAACGAAAAAAGCAAGTTAATCAGTTCTTTAATCAATTGATGGAGAGCGCTGATCCGGTCGAAGCGATGATGATTCGATTCGTATTAGATGGGTTGAAAATGTCGGAGCACTTTAAGTTCGCTCAGCCGTCAAAAGCAGAGCGTCAACAATTGGTCGAGCGTCTATTAAAACGAGCGCGCGAAATCGACCAAGCTTCAGATAAAGAGTAAATATGAAATAAAAAACAGAGAGAAGGCGAATAATTACCATGAAGCGTATCATTCAATTTTCAGTGAATAATAAATTTGCTCTTTGGTTGCTGACGATCATCATCACCGTCGCTGGGATTTATGCAGGAACGACGATGAAACTCGAAACGCTACCAGACATTACGACACCGACTGTTTCGGTAACGACGATTTATCCAGGGGCGACGCCTGAACAAGTCCTTGATGAAGTCAGTCGAGAACTCGAAAGTAAGGTCGAAAATCTAGGAGGCGTCGAGACGGTCCGATCGACATCTTTCCAAAACGCCTCAAATCTACAAATCGACTACAGCTTCAGTACGGATATGGATGAAGCAGAACAACAAGTCAAAGAAGCATTAGCGAATGTTGAATTACCAGAAGGCGCGCAAGAACCAAATGTCTCACGGATTTCATTCGATGCTTTCCCCGTTGTCGGTTTCGCAGTATCAGACGAAAAACGTTCACTCTCCGAGTTGACGAAGCTCGTCGAGACAGAACTTCAACCGAAACTTGAAGGGATCGAAGGCGCTCAAACGGTTCAAATCGCTGGGCAAGAGATTCGTCGGATTGAAATTCGATTCGATGATGAAAAGCTACAGCAATATGGATTGACAGAAGATAACGTCAAGCAACTGATTCAAGCGAATGATTCGCGTTTAGCACTCGGCTTATACGAGCTTGGTGACAAAGAGCAAGCTGTTGTGCTTGATGGAAAAGCTACGACGGTCACGGAATTAAAAAATCTTCGTTTGCCTTATACGCCGCAACAGGCAGCAAGCGATACACCGGCAGCTCCTTCACAAGCTCCGACGACGCCACAAGCGCCAACAGAAGGACAAGCACCAACAGAAGGACAAGCGCCAACACCAACACAAGTCCCGACTGTTAAATTGTCTGAGCTCGCAAAAGTAGAAGATAAAGGAATCGAAGAATCGATTTCGCGGTCGAACGGTGAACGTTCAATCGGAATTCAAGTGACGAAATCACAGGATGCGAATACCGTCGATGTCGTCACTGCCGTCAAAGAAACGATTCAAGATTTTGAAAAAGAAAACGGATCGGTCAAAACGTCAGTCACACTCGACCAAGGAAAACCGATTGAAGAGTCTGTCTCAACGATGATCAGTAAAGCCTTGATTGGTGCATTATTTGCGATCATCATCATCCTTTTATTTTTACGCAACTTTAAATCGACAATCATTGCAGTCATTTCGATTCCGTTGTCGTTACTGATGGCGATTCTTGTCTTGAAACAGATGGATATCTCGTTGAACATCATGACACTTGGTGCGATGACGGTCGCAATCGGTCGTGTCGTCGATGATTCGATCGTCGTCATCGAAAATATTTATCGTCGCTTAACGGATCCCGGCGAAAAACTTAAAGGTAAAGCCTTAATCATCGATGCAACACGTGAAGTGTTCATTCCGGTTGCATCATCAACAATCGTGACGATTGCTGTTTTCTTACCACTCGGGTTCGTAACAGGATTTGTTGGTGAACTGTTCCTGCCGTTCGCACTGACAGTTGTCTTTGCATTATTCGCATCGCTGATTGTTGCCGTAACAGTCGTACCGATGTTTGCTGACTCACTGTTCAAACGTGGGAAAGCACCGAAACCGGAAAAAGAAGATGGCGGGAAATTAGCGAGCTGGTACCGTGGCGTGTTGAACTGGTCCTTGAACCATAAATTAATCGTCTTCGGTCTTGCAGTCTTAATGCTTGTCGGAAGCTTTGCTCTCGTACCGGCGATTGGGGTCAACTTCTTGAATCAAGAGAGTGAAAAAACGTTTTATGTGACGTATAATCCGGAACCAGGTCAAACGCTTGATGACTCGCTTGAGGCAGCGGATCAAGCTGAAGCTTATTTTGATAAACAAAAGAATATCGACAATCTCCAGTTCACGGTAGGAGGCGAAAATCCACTTAATCCGGGAAATACGAAACAAGCGGTCTTCATCGCCCAGTATGATCCAGATACAGAGGAATTCGCAGACGTGAAACAACAGGCAGTGAAAGACTTGAATGAAGCCATCCCGACTGGAGAATGGAAAGAACAAGACTTCAGTGGTGGTGCCGGTTCATCTGGTGTTTCGTATTCAGTCTTCGCGAATTCAATCGAAGATCTAGAAACGATCACACCGAAGTTCGTTAAAGCAATCGAAGGTGAATCAAAATACGTTCGGAAGGTAACGACCGACTTAAAAGATTCATATACGCAGTACACGTTTGAAGTCGACCAACAAAAAGCTGCCGAGTTCGGTGTGTCGACAGCCCAACTCGCGCAAGGAATCGCTAACGTGCAAGGCGTCGAAAAACCACTTTCTACTATAAAAGTAGACGGGAAAGAATTGGACGTCATCGTACCAAACGAACAAACGACGTACGACTCGATTGATGATTTAGAAGAAGCCGATATCACGACGCCGCTCGGTGTTAAAAAGTTATCTGATTTCGTCTCTGTCAAAAAAGGCACGACACCGGACTCGTTAAATGAACGAGACGGGAAACTCGTCGCAACCGTGACGGCAGAACTGAAAACAGATAAAGCGACGGAAGCATCACAAGCAATTGACGATGCTGTCAAAACAATTGACCTTCCGACAGGTGTTTCTTACAAAGTCGGTGGGGTGACGGAGCAGATTCAAGAATCGTTCACACAACTTGGTCTTGCGATGGCAGCAGCAGTCGCGATCGTCTATCTCGTTCTTGTCGTGACATTCGGTGGAGCATTGACGCCGCTCGTCATCTTGTTCTCACTTCCGTTCGCAATCATCGGTGGTTTACTCGCCCTCTTGATTACTGGCGAAACGATCTCGGTTTCATCACTAATCGGAGCCTTGATGTTGATCGGAATCGTTGTCACGAATGCAATCGTCTTGATTGACCGTGTCATTCATAAGGAAAATGAAGGTCTAGCGACACGTGAGGCCCTGCTCGATGCAGCAGGCACACGACTTCGTCCTATCTTGATGACGGCACTCGCAACAATTGGTGCCTTATCACCACTCGCCCTCGGTCTAGAAGGCGGCGCGTTGATTTCGAAAGGACTTGGGGTCACGGTCATTGGTGGGTTAACGAGTTCGACGTTACTCACACTTCTCATCGTCCCGATTGTCTATGAGTTCTTAGCACGTTTTCGGAAAAAGAAGTCAATCGATTAATTGATTTCAAACAAAAACTTCTCTGAAACAGGAATTATAGAATGGCTTCATAAAGCCGTTCTATAACCTGTTTTTTTTATTTTGTTACAAAAGTATTACAGGGAGGCATTCCTGTCAATAAACTGTAACACGAGCGATGGAATCAAAATGATAGGATAAAAACAGAAATTATCTGACAATTTAATTCGTTTTACATAACCGTCAACTTTACTTAAAAGGGGATTAGTAAAAGATGAAAGTATCGCTCTGGATCCGTTTATTTATACTCGTGACATTAGTCGTTAGCAGTTGGAGTTCCGTCCCACAAGCAACCAAAGCAGCATCGGTAAAAAAAGTAGTCGTTTCAGTCGATGTGTTGAATATCCGTTCGAAAGCCACGGTCAGTGGGAAGAAACTCGGTCAGCTGAAGCTCGGCCAGTCAGTCACTGTCACGAGCAAAACCTCAAACAACTGGTATCGGTTGCGTTATCAAGGTAAGACAGCGTACATCGCTGCGATGTACACGAAGAGCTACAATAAAAAAGCAACAGCGGGACTCTCAAAAACAGGTGCGACGATTGTATCTGTCGCTGAAGGGTTAAAAGGACGTCCATATGTCTTTGGTGCAACGGGTCCGACGAGCTTTGATTGTTCTGGATTCACAAGTTACGTTTACCGTGCGCTCGGTAAATCTTTACCACGTACGGCAGCCTCACAATATGCAGCAACGAAACGGACGGCACCAGCAGCCGGGGATCTCGTGTTCTTCACGCATGGCAGTGGCATCCAGCACGTCGGTATTGCAGTCGATGGTTTGACGATGATCAATGCTAACTCGTATTATGGTCAAGTCGTCAAAGAATCATTCCGCGGTGGGTATTGGGGATCGCGTTACGTCGCGGCAGGAACTTTATAAGAACAAGACAAACACCCGCTCTTGTGCGAGACAAGAAGCGGGTGTTTTAGTTCTCATTCTCAATCAGCAAAGGGAAGCTGTGCCGCAGTATTCCCCATCCGAAGGGTTGCCGGGATTTCGATTTGTAACGGTTGTTTTGCGACATCACGCGTTACGAGCGAAAAAGCTTGTTGACCAATTAACCCATAAGGAATCGCGATAGTTGTCAAATCGAGCACTTCTGCGAGGTCACTGCCATCGAACCCGATAACAGATAGGTCCTCCGGGATACGGTACCCTCGTTTTCTGAGCGCGATGATCAGTCCGGCAGCGACGTGGTCACTCGTCGTCATGATAGCGGAAGGGCGCTGTTTCTGACTGAGCCAATGTTCGGCGACGCGGGTACCATCTTCAATCGTCAACGTTTGCTCATACACCCAATCATTCGAATTAGGTTCGACGAGGTCGTGATAGGCTTGCTTGCGGGCGCGGCTATTCGTACTATCAGCCCGTCCAAGGCAAATACCGATCTGGTGGTGACCGAGTTGCTGGAGTGCCGTCAAGCCTTTACAAAACGCAGTGTAATGATTGATATAGACGGATGAGACATATTCATGCAACTCGCAAAAGACAATTGGACCGTATTGTTCGTACGAAAGAATTTCAGAGACGGCAAGACTGTGTGAGACGATGATTAAGCCATCGACTTCACGTTGCGCAAGCGCGCGTAAAACAGTTCGTTCATGTTCTTCGAAATAGTTCGTTTGCCACGTTAAAAAGCGATAGGCGTCCTCGAAGGCACTTTTAGCGATTCCTTGAAGAATCGCGGCATGATAGGGATGGTCGACGAACGGTAACATGACGCCAATCGTTTTCGTCCGTCCAGTCGAGAGATGGACAGCTGTCTGATTTCTGATGTAGCCGAGCTTTAAAATGGCTTCTTTGACGGCACGCCGTTTTTCTTCAGCGACATAAGGATGATCGTTGAGGACGCGTGAAACCGTCGTCACGGAAACGTTTGCTTCGTGAGCCAAGTCACGAATGTTCGTCATTCAAAATCCCTCCTATCCTTAGCTAGATAGTTGTTGTTCGAGTTGAATCCAGTGTTGCTTCGTGATCGGTCCGGACGACGAATCAGAGCGTTCGATTTGCTCCGTAATTCTTTCGAGAAGCTTCATTTTTTCAGCCGGTGTTAAATGGGGATATTGTTCAATCAAGGTATGTTTGCAAAGGTAATAACCGGTTGGCGTCCCGAGCTGCTCAATCGCAAGTTCGAAGGCGACGTTCCATTTGTAGAGACGTTTTAGTCGTGTATGAAGCGACATATAGAAGACCTCCTTAGTAGTGTATACCATGACGATAGACTATGGAACGCGTTCCACGGCAAGAACAATTTCAAGAGGAAGAAGGCATGAGGATTTTGACCGCAATTGACCAATGTAAAAAAGAGGACTATGATTATTTGCGAATCAAGATAAAGAGGGGCGAACGTAAAATGGAAGCGACAGATTCGAAACTAGCACTAAAATTGCTCGTAGTCTTATCGCGAACGATGCATGCTGTGACGGAACAAGTAAAAGCAGACATCAAGACCCATCAATTGAATCCTTCAGAATTTGGTGTGCTTGAGTTGTTGTATCATAAAGGCGATACACCGCTCCAGCAAATCGGCGACAAGATTTTATTGACGAGTGGAAGTGTCACTTACGTAGTAGATAAACTTGAAAATCGTGGACTACTAGCACGCAAATCTTGCCCGACAGACCGTCGCGTCACATTCGGTACGTTGACTGAGGCAGGTCAAGCGTTGATGGAAGAAACGTTCCCGAAACATGAAGCATTTTTGATGGACTTATTCAGCGACTTGACGGTTAGCGAAAAAGAACAATTGATTGATCAACTTAAACGAGTCGGGTACCGGGCAGATAATTATACGCATTCTGAAAAAGCGTAATGCCAGCCGATCCATTCAATCTAGATGGAATGTCACCGAAAGGTGAGATTTCATCTTTTTTGTTTGTCTTTTCATAGAGTTAATACTTTGAAATCAAACGAATTGACAAATGAAAATGATGTTGGTATGTTTAGTTACATAAATTACTTTAAATAAAAAGGGGAAATAAAAATGACTAAATTACTTTATGTAACTGTAAACCCAAAATCTACGGAACATTCGTTCAGCCTTCAAACAGGTGAAGCGTTCCTTGAAAGCTATAAAGCAGCAAACCCGAATGCAGAAGTAGAAGTACTTAACCTCTACAGCGAAGACGTCCAAGAAATCGATACAGACGTATTAAGTGCATGGGGCAAATTCGCGACAGGTGAAGAGCTTTCAGAAGTCGAAATCGCTAAAGTCGGGACAATGACGAAACACCTCGAGCAGTTCATGGCAGCTGACGAATATGTTTTCGTTACACCAATGTGGAACTTCTCATTCCCGGCACGTCTCAAAATGTACATCGACAGCGTTCTTCTTGCTGGAAAAACATTTGCCTACACAGCTGAAGGTCCAAAAGGATTGATGGAAGGTAAAAAAGCACTCCACATCCAAGCAACAGGCGGCGTTTACACAGGTTCTGGTTTGAACTTCGGTGACGATTATCTCCGTCAAGCACTCGCATTCACAGGTGTGACTGAATACGACGCGCTCTTCATCGAAGGTATGGCGATGAACCCAGAAAAAGCAGAAGAAATCAAAGAAGAAGCAATCGCAAAAGCGAAAGAAATAGGTCGTGCGTTCTCAACGGTCAACGCGTAAGTTAAAAAAATCCCTTCGTCCGAATGACTGGACGAAGGGATTTTTTTGATTAGATGTGTGATTTTTTACGTAGAACAAGCAATGCAAACAAAACGAGGTCCTTCAGTTTCTCGAAACCGCGAGGGTGTGTCGAAATACGGTAAAGCCATTCTAGTTTTAGTTTGCGGAACACTTTAGGGGCTCGTTTGCTATGACCGGACCAAACATCGAAGGCACCACCGACCCCGATGAAGATGCCGCGATCGACGAGATCATAAACGGAAGCAATCCATTGCTCCTGCTTGGGTGCTCCGAGCGCGACAAGGATTAAATCAGCCTGTGCAGAGCGAATGGCGTCGGCAGCTTCCTGATCCTTACCGAATCCATGAAATGTCCCGACGAACTGGATATTCGGAAAACGGATCGATAATTGTTTAATCAACGATTTCATGACTTCCGGTCGACCTCCGAGTAAGAAGACACGTTTGTGTAAATTGTCAGCCGTTCGCAACAATTCCCGTGCCGTTTCAATTCCAGGAAGCGTCGCCTGCAACGGGTTGCCTAGACGTTTACTGGCGGCAGTCACACCGATGCCGTCTGGTGTGATGAAAGTCGCTTTTTTCAAGATGACGTTGTATTCCGGATCACGTAAAGAGCGGAGAACGAGCTCAGGATTTGCCGTCACAAGAAAAGCTTTTTCATTGTCGTGTAAGACTGTTTTAATATGGGTATACCATGTCGATGGTGTGGCATTGACGAACGGTAACCCGAATAGTTCTGTTGTTTGAATCATTGTTAATCCACCTCATTTTCCATCATAGCAGAACCCATCTAAACAAACAGGGTCCTAAGACCGAAAAAGGAGTGAAGTTGTATGCATCCTGCTTGGCAAACAATTTTAAAAGAAGAAAAAGAAAAAGAATATTTTCAACAACTTTGGTCGTTCGTTCAATCGGCCTATCAAGAGACAACAGTTTATCCGGAGAAGGATCGGATTTTTCATGCGTTTGATGCGGTCGCACCGTCAGCCGTTCGATGCGTCATTTTAGGACAGGATCCTTATCATGGACCTAATCAAGCGAACGGATTAAGCTTTTCCGTGAACGACGGGGTCAAGATTCCACCGTCGTTACGAAACATGTATAAAGAACTTGTAACCGATTTAGGATGCACGCAACCAACGACCGGAAATCTCGAAAAGTGGTCGGATCAAGGGGTGTTCCTCTTGAATACATCGTTGACGGTCGAAGATGGGAAGGCTGGATCTCATGCTAAAAAGGGCTGGGAGCCCTTTACTGACCGAGTAATCGAAGTACTCAGTGCACAGGAGGAACCGATTGCGTTTATTCTTTGGGGAAATCATGCAAAAAGTAAGAAAGTATTAATTGATACCTCGCGTCATCTGATAGTGGAGTCGGTCCATCCGAGTCCGTTATCGGCGAACCGTGGTTTTTTTGGGAGTCGGCCTTATTCGCGTGTCAATCAGTGGCTTGAAGAACAAGGGCGCCAACCGATTGATTGGTGTATCTCATGAAACGGAAAATATCCTAACCAGGATTAGACGGTTGATAAACGAACAGGGAATTCTGTTTTGGGTAGGAGGTTCACTAAAAAAGCCGAATGATTTCCCCCTTTTGAGTGCGGGAAGGCATTCGGCTTTTTTGTAGTTATCACATCGTCATCTGAAAACTCAATCCATCATGAATTGTTCGATGACGAGTGCGATGCCGTCTTCATCGTTTGAAGCCGTCATATGCTGAGCGCGCTCTTTGACGGTATCGGCAGCATTTGCCATCGCAACACCGAGGCCTGCCCATTCAATCATCGATAAGTCGTTGTTGCCGTCCCCGCAGGCGATGACGTCTGCTTGTTTAATACCGAGGTGACGAGCGAGAAGTTCCAAACTCGTACCTTTCGTCACACCAGCTTCTGTGAACTCAAGGAAGAAAGGTTTAGAACGTGCGACTGCGAGTTGACCCGCAAGTTCGACTTGGAGTTGTTGTTCGACTTCCGCTAAGCGTTGTTCTTCAGCAAGCATCAGACATTTTACGACCGGCTCTGTTACGGAAGCTTTAAAGTTCGGTACCGTGATGACGTCCATCCCCGTCAATTGACCTTCAAGCGTCGTATACTCGTTCGGTGTCTCCGTAAAAATTTCGTGACCGACGTACGTATGGATATAGATGCCTTCACGACGACTTAAATCGTAAAGCCCATGAACCGTTTCCGGGCTGAGTGTACTCGAAAACAGTGATTCGTTTGTCTGACAGTTGATGATGGATGCACCGTTGAAACTAAGGATGAAACTTCCGTAACGTTCAAGTTCAAGTTCCTTCGCTAAATCAGTCATCGCATAAGTAGGTCGTCCGCTCGCGAGGACGACTTTTTTTCCGCGACGTTGTACGTCGAGTAGTGCCTGTTTCGTTTTTTTGGAAATCGTATGGTCGCTCGTCAACAATGTATCATCAAGATCGAGCACAATCATTTCGTAAGCCATTCAGTGTAAGCCCCTTTCAATTATCTGTTCTATCGTATCAAGTTGCCTCCTATTCGACAATATACTCTCCTTAGGAAGAGTATGATACAGTTTGATTAGAGCACGAATGGAAAGGATTCAACCACTATGAGATATGTTGCCATTATTTTATCGACCCTATATTTAGCAGGATGTGGCCTGAGCCTGCCGCACCCTGCGACCTTACTACAGCATCCGGCCCTACCGAAATGGGAGACTGCATTAAAGGAAAAAATTGAGCACGACCTCCCGGAACGAGCAGAAATCATCGCCCCCCGAAACCAGTCGATATCACGGTTATATGAATTGATCGACCTGAATCAGGACGGTCATCAAGAAGCGGTCACCTTTTATCGGACTGAAGTGAACGGAGACTTCCAAATTCATTTATTGGTTCACGAGCGTAAACAAGAGAGTTGGTCATTAAAGGTACGACGACCGATTGCAGAAGGAAAGGCAATCGACCAACTGCATGTTGTGTTGAATCCGATGAAAACGTCTAATCAATTAGTGATTGGTATATCGAACCTTGAGACGAACACGGTTTATCTCTTAAAAAATCTCCTTCAACCAACGGCAGACATTACGAAGGTAGATACATACGATCGAGTCACGATTGCTGACTTAAATCAAGATCAGCAACAAGATATGCTTCTTTTGAAAAAAGGGCGACCGGCAAAAGTGATGTACTACAAGGATGTGTTAAATCCATCTGATCGCCAGGCGATGTCTTTGACGACAAAAGAGGGTGACTTGTTCGCGGATCATGATTTGTTTGAAGTTGATTCGATTGATGTGTCTAAAAAAAGAGGATTGCTCATTTCTTTTACACGTGATGCCGCGATGCATGTGGCGCTGTTTCAACTGGACGAAGGTCGGCTTGTGCAGCATACATTCGGCGATCAAGCAGAAATCATCGAACCGATGTATACGTATCCGAAAGACGTTGATAAAGATGGAATCGTAGAGTTTGCACACCAGTACACACCAAAAAACAGCAGTGGTCCGATTGGTGAGGATAAACCGCGTATCACGGCCTATTACACATGGAACGGCTTGGACGTGTCGCCTTTTCTCGAATCGGGATTTGAACTCCGAGAAGAACAATACATCGATTTAGAATACAATTTCGTCATGCGCTTCCCGGCGCGCTGGGCGACGCGAGAGACGATTGATAAAAAAGATAATCGGATCCGCTTCATCAATCAGGAGACGAACGGAATCGATTTCGAAATCGAAGTGATTCCGAAAAATCAGTACATTGCCAGTCCGCAAAAAAAGAAAATCAAAGAAGGCATTGACTACGTTTATGTCGTGAATGTCACAAAATCATATGAAGAGTACGCAGCGAACGTAACGCTCGTCGAATAGAGTCGAAGTAGGAGGAAGCGAACATGACAAAAATATTAGTGGCTGAGGATGAACACGCGATTCGAAGTTTCATCGTCATTAATTTAAAACGGGCAGGGTATGAAGTGAGTGAAGCGGAAAATGGACGAGAAGCGTTAGAACAATTTAAACAAGAGACATTCGATATTATGTTACTCGATATCATGATGCCTGAAGTCGATGGATTTGCTGTATGCGAGCAAGCACGGGCGCAAGATGAAGTCGTCGGGATCATCATGTTGACAGCGCGGACACGTGAGGAAGACAAAGTCATGGGGCTCAGTGTCGGGGCGGACGATTACATCGCGAAGCCGTTTAGCCCGGCCGAATTACTGGCTCGGATTCAATCGTTGTTACGACGCGTCGAAACGTTACGTCGTCGGAAGCAACCACGCGAGCTGATTTCAGGACCATTCCGGATTGATCTTGGCGCGAAGCGTGTCCAAAAAGGAGGCGTCGATGTCGAAGTGACGCCGACAGAGTACGATTTACTTTGTCATTTCATTAAAAATGAAGATCAAGTCATGTCACGGGATGAATTGCTTGATGCCGTCTGGGGAGAAAACTATTTCGGCGATCGAAAAACCGTCGATGTCAACATTCGTCGTCTTCGTCAAAAAATTGAAGAAAACCCGGCTGAACCACAGTTTATCGAAACGTTGTGGGGGCATGGCTACAAGTGGCGTAACGAAAAATGAAACGACAGATATTGATGCGGTTCATGACGATTATTACGGTGACCGTTCTGCTCGTCATCGGGATTTTATCGTTTGTGACCTATAACTATTATTATGTGACGGCGACAGACGTCTTGAAGCGGCATGCGAATGCGAGCGCTGTCCTATTCGCAAATAGTGGCTTGGCATATGACTACATGGATTCAGATGCGACGATTCATGACGTCCTCGATTCCTATGCGTATGAAGATGCTGAGATTGAGGTGCTGGATGCGAAGGGCGTCCCCCGCTATTCGTCGACTGGCTTCATCTCAAAACGAAAATTAGTGAACGAAGAGATTACACAACTCCAAGCTGGGGAAACAATAACGAAGCGTTATGATGATGTTGCAACGGATGAACATCTGCTTGAAGTGACAGAACCCGTCGTCTCTTTCGGACAGACGACAGGGGCGTTACGCTATACGACGTCACTCAATCAAATCGATCAACGGGTTATGGAGATTTGTTTAGCAATCCTTTTGCTCGGAATCCTCATTTGGGGGCTCGCCTATATTTATTCTTCCCGACTCGTCTCCTCCATCGTCCGACCGATTCAAGAAGTCATCGGGGCGTCAGATCAAATTGCAAAGCAACATTACGACGTTAAAGTGAATGAGGCCTATACGTTCGAACTGGGAGAACTCGCGCGGACGATCAACTACATGGGACAACAGATCAAGCAACAAGAAACGTTGAAAGATGAATTTATTTCTGGGATATCACATGAGTTACGGACACCGCTGACTTCAATCAAAGGATGGAGTGAAACATTGCTCGCAGAGAAAGAGCGTCTACCGGAAGAAGCCTCGCTCGGTATGGGCATCATCCACTCGGAGACGGAACGACTGATTTCACTCGTTGAACAGTTACTCGACTTTTCGAAGCTTGAGACGAGTCGCCTCGTCTTATACCGTCAGGAAGTCAACTTGACGGAAATCATCGAAGCCGTCACGGCTCAACTGCGTCAAAAGGTCGAAGAAAAAGAAGTCACTATCGTGCGGAAGTTACCAGCACAAGTCATCGGTCTCTACGACGAGAATCGACTGAAACAAGTCTTCTTGAACCTCTTAGATAATGCGATTCGTTTTTCGCCCGTAGGTGGCGAAATTACAATCCGTCTCGTCCGTTCAGAACGTGTGCTCTTTTTATCCTTTAGTGACGAAGGACCAGGAATCCCGAAAGAACATTTACGTCATGTCACGGAGAAATTTTATCAAGTCCAAAAAGGAAAAGGTGGGACCGGGCTGGGTCTATCGATTTGCCGTGAACTCGTTGAAGCACATGAAGGAAAACTATTTATCGATAATCAACCAGAAGGTGGTGCTATCGCGACAATCTTGCTTCCAGTGACGAAAGCATAACAGGGGAGTCGAATGAGAAGCGCTTTCGAAATCGAACTGGTAAAGTAAAATGGGAATAGTATTTATTTTTTTTCAAGAAATGAAACGGAGGAATCAGACATGGCACTTGGCGTCTCAAATGGAGCATTAAGTCTGCTAAATGGAAAACCGAACGCAGTATCGACACAAACGGATCAACAAGCGTTAAAGATGGACCCATTACCGTTCAAAGGTACGATGAAAGATTCGAAATTCCAAGTCATGCGGATTTTGCAAAGTCTCGATCGAGTTAAAATCGTGAAAGAAACACCAGACTATATCCATGCTGTCTTCTCGAGTAAGTTTTTCCACTTTAAGGATGATGTCGAATTTTATTTTGATCAGTCGACTCATCTTGTTCATTTCCGGTCTGCCTCACGCGTCGGTTACTCCGACTGGGGCGTCAATCGAAAGCGGATGGAAGATATCGTTAACCGTTATCAGAAGGAGGAGTCACAATGAAAAGTTATCAACTCGTTGTTATCGGTGGTGGAGCAGCAGGCATGACTATTGCAGCTGGTGCTGCAAGTCTTGGTGCGCACGTCGCTTTGATTGAACGTCATACGCATCTCGGTGGAGATTGTTTACACTACGGGTGTGTCCCGTCAAAAGCGTTGATTGAAGCAGCACACGATGTCTATGTCATGAAGCAGACTGCTGAAAAATATAATGTCACATTAAATGGTGACGCGGTCTACTCGAAAACGAAAGCGAGCGTCGACCGGGCACGAAACATCATTCAATCACATGACGGAACAAAACGGTTCGAAGACTTAGGCGTAGATGTCTATATCGGTGAAGCGAGTTTCCTCAGTGCAAACGAAGTCGAGGTAGCAGGACAACTTGTTGTCGGGGAAAAATTTGCAATCTCGACAGGCTCGCAACCAATCATTCCGCCAATCGATGGTCTTGATACGGTTCCGTATTTGACGAACGAAACGATTTTTGAACAGACGGAGCGTCCAGAACGTCTGCTCGTCATCGGGGGCGGCGCAATCGGGATGGAGCTGTCGCAAGCCTACGCGCATCTTGGAACAGAAGTGACGGTCATTGAAGGTGCAAAATCACTGATGCCGAAAGAAGATAAAGGCATGGTTGAAGTCTTGCAACGCCAAATTGAGCAAGAGCTTGTGTTGCATCTGAACACGACGGTGACGCAAGTTCGAAAAGCGTCAGGTGGGATTGAAGTCACGGTCGAAACGGATGGAGAATCACGTGTCATCGAAACGGATGCCGTACTCGTCGCTGTCGGACGTAAACCGCGGATTGAAGCCTTACGCCTCGATCGCGCCGGTGTTGATGTGCAAAAAGGGTACGTGCAAGTCGACGCATCACTTCGGACGAGTCAACGGCACATCTTTGCTGTCGGTGATACGATTCAATCGTTACCATTCACACACGTCGCGGGTCTTGAAGGTAAGACGGTCGTTACGAACGCCTTGTTCGGTTTACGGACGAAGCCCGATTACCGTGCCGTCCCGTGGGTCACATTCACGACGCCTGAGCTGTTCCATCTTGGATTGACCGAAGAAGAAGCACGCGAAAAATATGACGAAATCAAGGTTTATCAAACAGGCCTCGATGAAGTCGATCGTTTCGTCATCAATGGTCGGACAGAAGGTCGCGTCAAATTGATTGCGAACAAACGTGGTAAACTAATTGGTGCTCATGCGATTGGGGAGCAAGCTGGCGAGTGGATGCAAGAAGTCGTTTATGCGATGGCTCGTAAAGATAAAGTCGGTCAATTGTCACGTGTCGTCCACCCGTATCCGATTCGTGGTGCGGCTGTGCAACGTGCGGCTGATCTTTACTGGCGTGAGCGTCTCTTTGATGGTCCATTGCCGAAATGGTTGAAACGATACTTTGACTGGAAACAAGGAGAATGATTCATGCAAGAACCTGCTAAACGGCGTAATTTTGTGCCGGTCGTCATTATTTTGACGCTCGTCATCAACTTACTTGTCGCCTTACTTTTTTTCGCGCCACCGCTTCAGGTGAGTGATGGCTTTGATTGGACGTTGTTACCGTTTTTCAATGCGATTTTTAACAGTTTTACGTTCATGCTCCTACTTGGAGCATGGATTTCGATTCGTCGTGGAAACCGGATCAATCACCGTCGTTTCATCGGTGGTGCCATGACGACGACGACACTCTTTTTAGTTTCTTACGTGACGTATCACGCCGTGAGTGAGTCGACGAAGTTTGGCGGCGAAGGATTCGTTCGCCCGGTCTATTTCTTTATTTTGATTTCGCATATCATTTTGGCAGCGGTTATCGTGCCGCTCGTCTTGATGTCGCTCGCACATGCGCTCAATCAAAATTTCGAGAAACATAAAAAATGGACACGTTTTACGATGCCGCTCTGGCTGTATGTCAGTCTGACGGGTGTCATCGTCTACATCATGATTCGTCCATATTACTAAAAATGAATGTTCGAGTTAAGTGGGTCTTCACGCAGCTTGTCTGTGTTTGGGACTCACTTTTTTTGTTCCTCACTTAGTGCAATGTGAATTGCTTCTTTGAAGACAAGGCGAGAAAATTGACATTATTCCTGCAGCATGTTCACGCTTCATAAAAAGGTTTTTACAGTCTAAAGGGATTGCTCATCAATGTTAGATGGCAATCCCTTTAGACTGTAGACAACGTGCTATCGTGACATTAAGCGTCTTTTTTCGTTGCTTTCCTCGGGCGAGGCGCAAGCCATTGCTCCTTGATCCTAGCGGACAACGAGTAGGGTCTTGCCTGCCTCTGAAAGTGCGTTTTCAACGCACTTTTTCCCGTAGGAGTCAACGAAACGTGACGCTCTTTAGGTAATACCGTGACGGCAAACCGGGCATGCAGACGATTTAGAGCGTAATCCGTCTCGAATCGTTTTAGAACCGCGAAAAGCAATCGGTCGCGACCCTGCAGCATGTTCACGCTTCATAAAAAGGTTTTTACAGTCTAAAGGGATTGCGCATCGATGTTAGATGGCAATCCCTTCGTGTATATCTTCATCTTCGAAATTAGTTGTTTCTTACGGTTTGACCGTTGTTTCATCTAGCAAATTCGCTGCTTTGATATCAAGTAACGGACGGACGAGGACTTCGACGCGCCGATTTTGACTCCGTCCACTTTCTGTTTGATTCGAAGCGATGGGTTGGTATTCGCCGTATCCGGTGACGGTGAACCGTTTTGGTTCTAACTTTGGATTTTTTTGCAACGCACGCATGAAACTGATGGCGCGTTCCGTACTGAGTTCCCAGTTCGACGGGTATTGTGCCGTACGAATGGGGATGTTATCTGTATGACCAGACACTTGAATTTGACGTTGTCCAGATTTGACGAGTAAGTTACTCATCCCTTGAGCAATTTGGATGGCTTCGCCTTTGACTTCAGCTTGCGCAGGAGAAAATAGAGCGCGATCTCGAATCGTGAAGACGAGACCTTCATTCGTGATTTCGACTTTAATATCTTTTTCGAGCTTTTCTTTTTTGATATAGTCGGACGCTTGGGCTTTAATTTTTTCGAGCTCTGAGATTTCAAAACTTTGTGCTTTCGTCCGAGCATCCGTCTTTTTTTCGTCCTCTTCTTCTTGTGAAGTCGCGAGCGAGCTATTGGTAATCATGCCGGAGCCACCGTTGAAGACGGAACTGAATGATTGAGACATCGCTTTTAGTTTGACGGCATCGACGTTACTCGAAGCAAAAAGGACGATGAAAAGCGCAAGTAACAGAGTCAAAAGATCGGCATACGGAATCAGCCAACCTTCCGAGATGTGTTCATCATGCGGCTTCTTTTTCCGCTTCATAAGTTTCACGCTCCTTCGGCGTCAGATACACGAGTAGCTTATCCTCCAAGTTTTTTGGAGATTCCCCGTTTTGAATCGAAAGAATTCCTTCAATGATCATTTCATAGAGTTGAATTTCATTTGCTGATTTTTGTTTGAGTTTCGTCGCGAATGGAAACCATAAAACATAGCCGGTGAAAATCCCGAATAATGTGGCGATGAAGGCACCCGAGATTGCGTGTCCGAGCTTCTCGATATCCGACAGATCGGATAGGGCGGCGACTAGACCGATGACGGCCCCTAAAACACCGAGGGTCGGAGCATATGTACCAGCTTGTGTGAAAATGTTCGCGTTCGCATGATGGCGTTCTGTCATGTTTTCGAGGTCGCGTGTCATGACATCTTCCACATATTCAGAAGGTTGACCATCGATGACCATCATGACACCACGTTTCATGAACGCGTTGTCGACTTCTTCAATCGCTGTTTCGAGCGATAAGAGACCTTCTTTACGCGCTTGCGTCGATAGTGTCAAAAATTGAAGCATGAGATTTTGTTTGGTCATTAAATTTTGTTCGAAGAAGATGACTTTGAACAGGGCTGGAATCAATTTGAGCCGTTCCTTCGGGAAGGAAATCATGATGGCTGCTGCTGTACCTGCGAAGATGATGACGAGTGCCGCAGGGTTCAGTAAGGCGATTGGAGGAGCACCTTTTAGAATCATTCCTCCGACGAGCGTGATGAGTCCAAGAATAATACCGATTATCGACACGATATCCATTGTTAATTGTGCCACCTTTCCACATGTTGTTAGGGTCGTGAACGAAAAAATAAAAAGAGCAGAAGACGCATCTTCTGCTCGGAAATCCAAAAACCGAGAATTAAGCGCCGTTTTCGTCGATTAGCAATTGAATGCTTTCGTTTCGTTCGTCACGCTCTATATCGGTTAATACGTCGTATTTTTTTAATACATTATACAATTCATTTAGAATCGGTTGTTCCAGATGTAACGATAATAATTCCTCGAACTGATAATATAACTGTGCGGGCATCCATTGTGATTGTCGTTCTAGCCTTCGCGAGACATCCTCAATCGAATGGTCAGCCGTCCTAGGGTCCACTGTTTCCCTCAACCTCCTTTAAAGTTAACACGTCTGCTTTTATCTATTTTACCAAAAAAAAACGAAAACGTTTAGTTGATTGCAAATTTCGATAGAACTAATGTTTTCGAGAGAGTATGATAAATGCAATTGAGTAATCTCATCTAGGAGGAGTCAACGCATGTTTTCGCATAAAAGACATACACGTTTAGCGAAATTTGGAGATTTTGGAGAACGAACGTATCATCAATTATTTGATAAACCAGCCCGTTTCATCGCGACTGGATTCACATTGACGATTTTGCTCGGAGGATTATTGTTGTGGATCCCCTGGTTTCAACAAAGCGATAGCCACGTTGCATTAATTGATTGTCTGTTCGTCGCGACATCGGCTGCGACGGTGACGGGGCTTTCGCCGATTAACATTGCAGAGTCCTATAATTTGTGGGGGCAACTGATTTTAATGATTTTAATTCAAATCGGTGGTCTCGGATTCATGACGATTGCACTTGTTCTACTTAGTGTCACAGGTCGAAAAATCGGGATTCGTCAGCGGATCATCATTCAAGAGATGTTCAACTTAGATAGTCCGGGAGGAACGATTCGACTCGTCCGGAACATTCTCTTGACGACCGTCATCCTGGAGTTGATTGGGATGATCTTACTTGCTCTCGATCTGTTCATCCAATACAAATATACGCTCTCAAAATCACTGTATTATGGTCTGTTTCATGCGGTCTCCGCCTTTAATAATGCCGGTTTTGCGTTATGGGGAGACAGTTTGACGTCCTTCCAACAAGATACGACATTCATTTTTACGATTTCTGCTCTATTGATGATTGGGGGATTGGGCTTCACGGTCATCGCTGATGTTTCGGCTAACCGCAGCTTCAAGAAAATTTCATTACACTCGAAATTAATGATTTTATCATTACTCGTCATCAACGGTATCGGGACGGTCGCGATGATGGTGTATGAGTGGGTCTCACATCTCGGTTCCCTTCAAAATTATTCGTTCGTTCAAGCACTACATATCGTTTTCTTCCAAGTCGTGACGACCCGGACGGCAGGGTTCCAGACGATTGATTTGACGACGATGGTGCCACTTTCGATCGGTTTGATGATGGTTTTGATGTATATCGGAGCGGGGTCGGCGTCGACGGGATCAGGCATTAAAGTCACGACAGCAGCCGTCATCTTAAAGAACGTCTGGACGTATCTACGGGGACAACGAGAAACGGTCCTGATGCGTCGGACCGTCCAGGCGCAGGCCGTATCAAAAGCTTATGCGATTGCTATTTTCAGCATTTTATTCATCGGTGTCATCACAACGCTCTTGGCACTGTCGCAACCGAATATCTCGTTTACAGGGCTCTTCTTCGAAACGGTTTCCGCATTCGGGACGGTCGGACTTTCGTTAAATGTGACATCAGAGTTGAATGATTTTGGAAAAGGACTAATCATGTTCATGATGTTGCTTGGACGTGTCGGTTCCTTGACGATTCTCTTCACGGTCGCGACGCAACACAATCGCTTGATTCGTTATCCGAAAGAAAATATGCTGATTGGTTGATTGGCTGTCAGTAGCAGATGTCTCCTAAAAAGTGCCTCACCGTTCGATAACGCATCGAATGGCGAGGCACTTTTCTTACATAAATGATAATCGATCTGAGATTGGGGCAATGGTCACCCGAGTATCCTTCATTCGATCATCACGCTGGATTGTATTATCTTCTTCGATTTTCCATTTCGAACCGTGGTATACATTTAATGCTGTAGCGATTTCAAAGAAGGAATGGGTCGAATTTCCATTGGCAAGATAAAGGCCAGGTGTTTGAGTCGTCAAGATTGTATAGAGAGTTTGCGCCGTATCTTCCAAAAAAGAGCAAGCGGGATACCAGTTTTTACTTGCCGGAATGGGACCCGTTGAGGCATGTCGTTCTAAATAATCAATCATATTATTTGATCCGGCAACCTGACCGATTTGCCAGCCGATCCGGACGATGTAGGCGTCAGGATTGACTGCTTGGATAAGTCGTTCGCATGTTCGTTTATAAAAACCGTAGTCATCGTCTGCTTCCGGAAGTACAGATGGATCATGCGGTCCCTGTTGATGATTTGCGTAGACAGAAGCCGTGCTCGTAAAGAGAAAGGGAATGTTACGCTCAAAAGATAGCCGTGCCAATGATTCTGCAAATTCAGCAGAACCCATTCCGATGTGTAAGAGTAGATCAGGTTGGACCTGATCAATAAAAGCTTCCATGATTGCGGGATCAGTCGTCGAGACAACCGATCGATCCCAAGCTGTAACTTCATACTGATGCATGCGTAAGACGTCTGCAAGTACAGGTGCGACTGTACCATTCATACCGGTAACAAGAGCATTCATTGTGTTTTCTCCATTTCGGGATGTTGAATTTTATAGTAATCGACAAGTCGTGGAAGAAACTCAGCAAGATCAGGACACACAATACCAGTTCCGTCTAAATCACGAAGTGTGTTCGTCGTATCGTAGTGAACAGGGTGAACAAAGTAATCAAGCGTCTGCCGCTGCATCTGTAAGCGCGTAGCGATACGCGGGGTCAACAGGGACGTCACGAGGCGAAACGGGACGACTCCCCGCGGAGCGCAATTGTAGTAGGCGCTGTGTAACATTTCATAAATCGTCCGTGCGCCGTGTGGGAATGGATCCGTCAGGTGATACGTTTGACGGACGCCGCTTGGTACATGGCTTAAATAGGTCGTCGCAGCGATGACATAATCATACGGAACGAGATTGACGAGTGCATTGACTCTACCTGCATAAGGAAGGGGGGCGAATTGCTTGAGCAGGCGCAGGGCGTTCAAGACGAAATAAACCCCATCCCACTTTGGTGTCTCCCCTGTCTCGGAGTGACCGACGACGATTCCCGGACGAATGATCGTGTAAGGAAGTGAACCGACTTCTTCGTGAAAGCGAACTTCTGCCAGGTACTTCGTTTCTTCGTACGCATTTTTGAATGATGCGGCATGTTTGAGGTTTTGTTCAAGAACCGTCCCGGTCCGGAGCCCGGAGACATAGGCGGTGCTGAAGTAGATGTAGCGTTCAAGATAATGCAACGTATGAGCAAACTGCGTCACGTTCGATGTTCCGATGACGTTAATTCGAAAAGCGATATCAAATGTCGTCGCCAAGTCATACAGTGCTGCCAGGTGAAAGAGATGCGTCACTTCAGTCGACAGTCGTTGCTTCGTCTCTGTGTTCAATCCTAATCCGGGTGTTGTGATATCACCTTCTAATAAAACGAGTTGTGCTTCTTCAAGACACGTGTGTTCGAGTAACGATTCCTTTTTTGCTAAGGCACTTGTTCGTTCGCTCGGTAGATGAAGCAAATAAAACCGGTCAATTTGTTCCGGCACAAGAGCGAGACGTTCAATTAATTTGGTAGCAAGGAATCCGGGGAATCCTGTCATGAAATAAGTCCGTTTCATTTTGCATAATCCTTTCTTGAATCTAAATCGAGTACAACCGTGAAAGTCGACCCTTGATGGAGCTCCGACTCGACGGAAATCGCCCCACCATGTGATTCGATGATTTCTTTACAGATCGCAAGACCGAGGCCGGTTCCGCCAATCTTACGGACGGCTGAATTATCGACACGGTAAAATTTCGTGAAAAGCTTATCGAATGCATTTTGAGGAATTCCGAGACCGTGATCAGTCACAGTAATGATGGCTTGCTCGCCTTGTGTGTGTAGACTGACCGTTACGTGGTCGGCGGATGGTGAATATTTGATTGCATTCGAGAGTAAGTTCAAAACGACTTGTTTAATTTTATTTTCATCAGCGACGATCATGACAGGATCTTCCTTTACATCAAGCACGATGCGATGGGTTTCGGCCGTTTCACCAAAAGCGTCCGTTGTATCGAGGAGCAGTTGACGTAAAGAGAATGATTTAAAATCGTACGGTTGTTTGCCGCCTTCCATCCGTTGAATATCTAAAAATTCATTGAGGAGCGTCGTTAACCGCTTGGCTTCTTCATGCATGATTTCGACATAGCGTTGTATTTTTTCAGGTGTGAGCTTACGATAGCGCAACAACTCCAAATAACCGAGAATCGATGAGAGGGGTGTTCGGAGCTCATGCGATACGGTACTGATGAGTTCATCTTTGACCTGGTCCATTTTTTGCTCTTCTGTCCGGTCGCGGAAGACGAACAAAAAACCATGACGGGAGATGCGACTACGTTCCTTCTTAATTGAAGTCGCATAAAACTCGAAGTAAAGATGGTTGGATTCATTCGGACGTTGTAGTGTAAACCGAAATGACAGTTCAGAATGCTTGCCGGCAAGGAGTTCTTCGACTTGTTGTAGCATCTCATAGCGGGTCGCGAGATCGAGATTCGGAATCATACTGATCCGCTCTTGAATCTTGCTTGGTGCAATCCCTGGAACATCGAGCAGTTTTCGGGCTTTGACGTTCATGAAGATGAAGCTGCCATCTTCTTCTGTCAGTAAAAACCCTTCGTTTGAAGCTTGCAGAATCGATTGGGTGATATCGCGTTGACGCATGATGGCATTTTTTTCACGTTCCAACATGCTCTCGATTTTTTTACGCTCACTGATATCCCGAATGACGGCGACACGCATCCGTGTTTTTTCGTACATGATTTCGCGCGGGAAAATTTCGATTTCGACAGGTGTCCCGTCTGCCCGTTGTCCGATGACCTCGTACGGATCATTACGGTGGAGTTCGATACGCCGGCTGACCTCTTCATGAAAGTCAGGATGGATGAAATCCAGGGCATTGCGTCCCTTGATTTGTTCAAGTTTTGTACGGAAAATCACTTCAGCTGCTCGGTTCGCGTCGAGAATGGTACCACGGTCGTGGAAGATGACCGCTTCGACGATTGATTCGGAAAACAGACGGAAACGGCGTTCACTTTTCGTCAGGTGTGACTCAATTTGTTTTTGGGCACTCATATCAACGATGAACAAGAAAAATTGTCCGTCTGCTAGACGGGTCATATACAATCGACCATAGAAGGTCGAGCCGTCTTTACGGTGATACACCCATTCGTTTTCCGCATCACGCCCGTGCAACAATAAGACATCGGCTGGAGATAAGTCTTTTAAATTCAACTGCTCCAAGTGTCGCTTCCGCTCATCAAACTCTGCGTGATCGTGTAAGTCATCAGGACATCTTCCGATCAGCTCGTGTTCTTCGTAACCGAACAAGGTACCTGCTGTTTCATTAAACGCGGTAATATGGAAGTCTGCGTCTGTGACGAGTAGGGCAGCATCTAATGTCGATTCGAGCAAGCGGTCGATCGCGAGCGATTTAACGGAAACGACGAAAAGGGAAGTCTGCGCAATCGGTGAGACGATGAGTTCGTAAGGGATTACCCGGAAGTGGACCGAATCAGATAATGGAAGAGACTGTTCGTCGAGTGAGAAAAGTGAAAACAGTGACTTGTCATTGGAGTCGGTAGGGAATTGGGCGTGAAAGGTATCATTCACAAAGTTAATTCGGCCCATCCGATCCACTAAAGCGAGCGGTTCTGAGACGGCACGTAAGGTCGCACGGATAAGTGCTTCTGCGGATGTGGATGAGTGTTCAGTCATAAGCGACCTCCTTTCAAAAAATAAAGTCCGGTGCATGATGATTATTAAAAAACGTAATCTTCTCTCAACACTTATTCTCCATCTGCGTTGTTCGTTCCTTTCGAGGAAGCGAACCGAAAGAGAATTTAGTATATTAATTTTAAAGAAACCGATTGAATTCGAATCAACTCAGAGTGAAGGAGAATCAAGTCATGCAAATACGTACGAAACGCAGAATAATCGCACTACTGTTCGCGGTGATCGGAGTCGCCGGAACTTATTTTTTTTCGAGTTCCTGGGAACTTTTAATTGTCGGAATCAGTATAGTAGGATGTATCGTTTTTTTATTACTTTCCTTCTTTACCCCTTCACTTGCGAATCGAATTGATCGCATGGAAGGCAGGGAGTTTGAAGAGTGGCTCGTCGAACTATTTGAAGGTGCCGGCTATCGCGTTGAACTGACGCCGGCCTCAAGAGATTTTGGGGCGGATTTATTGATTGAAGACGCACAAGGGTATAGAATAGCGATTCAAGCAAAACGTTATGGTGGACCGGTTGGATTAGAGGCGGTTCAACAAGTCGCCGCGGCAGTACCTTTTTACGACATGGATGAAGGATGGGTCGTGACGAATTCGACGTATACGGACGCCGCATGTCGCTTGGCAGAACCGAATCGGGTGCGCTTGATTGATCGAGAAGAATTGCTTGAGTTTGCACGAGAAATTGGCTTTCGCTGATGTTGTCGAATGATTGTCGACAAAAGGGGGTTGTCAATTTGTTCAAACGGTGCAATAATCATTTTCGTTAACGAAATATCATAGAGATAAAGAAAGTTAAACTATTCAGGATGTCTAAATATACTGGGGACGAAATACCAGCACTTTTTAGCAGTGAGAGGAGAATTTCTGTTGCGCAAAGTTGTCTATGTGCAGGGTTGCGTTTTTTCGCAAGGTCATGCCGCGATTTATGATGAAGCACACCAAATGATTGGTGCGGTTCAACACGACGAGACAGGTCGTGTTCAAGTAATGAATGGTGAAGGTAGAGGGGTAGCGTTTGGAAAGTTCATCCCGACATGTAAGAAATGGGTCGTGATGAACCATGATGGTCAAGAGGTAGGTCAAATGCGTGAGAAGTTTTCACTCTTCTCGAAGAAATGTGAATATAACGTGTACGAACGAGGCACGTATGTCATTTCCTTCGACCTGACAAAAGGGAAATTCTCAGTCCGAAGTGCGGCAGGCGAAGTCGTCGCAGAATTGCTGCAAGACGGCGATGAATATCGTCTCGTAAAAGATGCTGACAAACTCTCAATGTATGAACTGCTGTCCGTCTTAAAAAGCTTGACGAACTCCGTCAACTATAAACCACTTACAGCTGTATAAAAAAAGATGTCCTTCAGTTTATTCTGGAGGGCATCTTTTTACTTCAAGATTGTAAAACTTGCTGGAGGCGCTGTTTTGCTTCGTGCGTCAGGTGCGAAATACGACGGGCGTACAGACAGAGCTGTAAGACGTGGACCGTCTCAGGTCGATAGGCATGGATACGCTCTAAAGAGCGTCTCAGACGCTTCTCCGTCAGTTCGATTGGTCCACTCGTCTCTGCATGCTGTGTATAGACGAGATAAAAGTCGAGCGGACTGATTAAATCATCTTCATCGATATTGGGGTTCTTAAAAACGATCGTCAATAATTCACGTGTTTCTTCTAAAGAAAAGAGATGCTTTAAGTCATCAAGTAAGTAGATGATGGCTGCCTGATTGATCGAGTATTTTTTCCCGCGATGCGGAACACCGATGATGTCCCGTACTTCACGCTTCGTCCAGTTTTGAATCGTCGTCGCAGACATATGTTCTCCAATTAAGGCATTCGCGAGATGGACGATTTCGTTAATCGATAAACCATTTTTCGTCGCATCAAATTGTTTGAGGCGATGGATGACTTTCGGAAGATCCGATTCATCCTCGGAAACGAGTGTGCCGATCCCTTTTCCTTCTTTTAAATGTGATAGGCAGTTAGATAACGTTTGCACGGCTTGAGCATCATACATTCAGAATACTTCCTCTCTAGGACGTCATTTGACCTTATGTTATCAAATGAAGGTTCGAAAGAGCAAACGGCAATCAGACAAAGTACAATAGAATGGAGCAAAAGAAGGAGGATTCATATGGAATGGGTTGCTGCTGTTGGAACAATCGTCATCATTGGACTCATCTTGTTCTTGTTGGAAGCGATTGGTCGACGCGTCGGAGCAGAGCCGGAAACGGTTCGGAAATGGATTCATATCGCAGTCGGGCATTGGGTCTTTCTGGCGCTTGCCTGGATCGATCATTGGTACATTGCAATCGTCCCGTTATTATTTTTCACGGTCGTTAATCTGCTGACCTTAAAACGCGGGACGGGTCAAATGAATCAAGTGGAACGCATATCTTACGGGACGGTCTACTACCCGATTTCTTTACTGATTCTAGTCGGACTCTTTTTTGAACGAGAACCAATGGCACTCGTCGCCGGCAGCATGGTGCTCGCGTGGGGCGACGGAATGGCTGCTTTAGTAGGTCGACGCTACGGAAAGACGTTCTATACACGTGGGGCGATTAAACGATCATTTGAAGGAAGCATCGCGATGTTTTTATTCTCGTTCCTCGTCCTGACTTCCACATTTCTTATATATGCATTACCGGCTTGGATTGCAATCAGTTACGGTTTTTTGCTTGCGAATATTGCTGCTTTGATTGAAGCCGTGTCCTATCGCGATTTAGATAATGTTTTCATCCCGCTTTCAATCGGTGCACTCGTTGCGTTTGCGCTTTAATAGATGTTGCTACTTGCTTCACCGGTAAGACGTCGCGCGATTCAGGTAAAAACAAAAAAGCAGCGGATTTCTTCTATAAAGAAGAAACCTGCTGCTTTTTTGCTGTTTTCTATTAAGCGTGAAGGTGCAATACATCTTCAACGGATTTATACGTGTAACCGAGGTCGCGCGCGACTGCTTCGTACGTCACGAATCCTTGCGCGACGTTGAGACCTTTTTCAAGCGAAGTATTTTCAGCAAGTGCACGGTGTGTGCCTTTGTTCGCGAGTTCGAGAACGTAAGGAAGTGTTGCGTTCGTAAGCGCGAGTGTCGACGTCCGTGGAACAGCACCCGGCATATTCGCGACGGCATAGTGAACAACACCGAATTTTTCATACGTTGGATTATCATGTGTCGAAATACGGTCAACGGTTTCGAAAATTCCGCCTTGGTCAATCGCGACATCGACGATGACAGCACCTGGTTTCATTCGTTCAACCATCTCTGCTGTCACGAGCTTCGGTGCTTTCGCTCCTGGAATCAAGACGGCACCAATAACGAGGTCACTTTCAGCGACGGCTTCTGCAATCGTATACGGATTCGAAATCAACGTGTTGATTGAGTTACCGAAAATATCATCAAGTTGACGAAGGCGCTCAGGGCTGACGTCGATGATTGTCACATCAGCACCAAGACCGACTGCGAGTTTTGCTGCGTTCGTCCCAACGACACCACCACCGATGACAGTAACTTTTCCGCGGCGAACACCAGGGACGCCTGCAAGTAGAATCCCCATTCCACCATGCGGTTTTTCAAGGAACTGTGCACCGATTTGTGAAGCCATCCGACCAGCGACTTCACTCATTGGTGTCAGAAGTGGCAATGTCCGATTTTTTTCGACCGTTTCATAAGCGATTGCCGTAATCTTCGAGTCAACAAGTGCCCGTGTGAGTTCTGGCTCCGCTGCAAGGTGTAGATAAGTGAACAAGGTTAAGTCGGGACGGAAGTATTGATATTCTGAAGCGATGGGTTCTTTGACCTTCAACGCAAGCTCAGCAGTCGCCCAAACTTCTGCCGCTGTTTCGATGATTTGTGCACCAACTTCGATATACTCTTCGTTTGTAAAGCCGCTCCCCATACCAGCAGATGTTTCGACGATGACTTGATGTCCATGAATCGTTAACGCTGCTACCCCGGCAGGTGTTAACGCAACACGGTTTTCGTTGTTTTTAATTTCTTTTAATACTCCAATGATCATAAGAGCGATCCCCTTTCGCAAATGAACAACCAATAACCCTTTAACTACTTACTTCTCCCTCAGTATACGAGAAATGAAAGCGTACGACTTTATCGGTGTTTTCAAAAAATAAGAGGATTATTTGTGAGAAATCACAAAAGGTAACGGTCGGCTTTCAAGTAAAGATAAAGTAACGAACGTTCAGGTAATGATTCCATCCGAATGCCGGCTTCTTCTTCGATGCGCCGCATGCGGTATAAGATCGTATTCGGATGGACGTGAAGGTGGGCGGCAACTTGTTTGACGTTTCCATCGTAATGCAAAAACCACTCGAGCGTTTCGCATAAAGAAGCTGTGTGTTTCAAGTCGTAAGCGCGAAGACGTTCGATTTCTTCCAGTCGAACCGTCCGTCTCCGTAGGCGTTCTGAAAAGATAGGTAATAACTGGAATAGTCCGAGTCGCTCGTATCGCGTCACATTTTGAAGTTCGAAAGGATAGGCGTCTTTGAGACGTAAGACGATACCTGCTTCTTCGTAACGTTCTGGAATCGACTGCACGCCGGTGAAAACTTCACTGCTCGATACAACAAATTCTGTATAAGAAAACCGTTCGGCGAGTAGTTGGCGGAATGACTGGATGAAAGCATCGAACTGAATGCGTTCATGCTGAATGTCACGATCGTTTGTGCTGATCCACAAAATAAAATCTGTCGTGTCGTATGCATACAGCAGGGGACGTACCGTCTGTTGAATCGTCAATAAATAACGGAGGCGATCGGCTAGACGCGGCGTAATGGCTTCCGGGAAACGGATGACCATTAAGCGACTGATTCCCGGCGGAGCGAGATGAAGTTTTGAGAACGTCTTTAGGATTTCACTTTCGGGTAACTCTTCATGGAGTAACTCAAAAAAGAATTGCTCCGTCTGTTCTTCTTGCCGTTTTTTTTGCATGTCGATTGCAAGCAACTGTCGTTGTGCAAGCATGGCACCTTTCTTTAAATCGCCTAGCTCTGAAGCCGTGAAGGGAGTGTTGCGAGCGATTGACCAAATGTAACCGAGAATCTCCATATCTTGTTTAATGGCAATGGCGACGCGGTCGTTCAAACCAACGCTCGTCCGGGCAGTGATGACGAGTGGATCATCTTGAGCCGCTAAGCTTTGGATGACCTCATCTTTCCAAAGTTGATCGATGACGGATTCAGGGACACGGCGGCCGATGATGGTAGCGACACGGGCAGGATCTGTATCAGTCGTATGCGTACTGTAGGCGAGCAGACGATGATTGCGGTCTTCAATCGTTATCGGTGCATTAAGTGCGAGGCCGATCGCTTCTGCTAAATCATCGAGGGAATGGTACGTTGCTTCTAACATAAATGAAGTTCCTTCTTTCTCTATCGTATTCCTTATGTTTAGTATACAACCGTTTGTGTATAACCACAAAAACAATCGATTTATATTGTAGGAATAAACAAAAATATGCTAAGGTGAGCGGCAGAGTCAACTGAGATAGAGATAGAGAGGATTTGGAGTGCGATGGAAGTGTTACACATGATTTCATCATGGATTTGGGGAATCCCGAGCATGGTGTTATTGGTCGGGACGGGCTTATATTTTACGGTTCGTCTTCGAGGATTACAGTTTCGCCGGTTAAAACAAGCGTTTCAACTCGCATTGACGAAAACGGGGCATGGTGAAGGGGAAATCAGTAGCTTTCAAATGCTGATGACGTCACTGGCTGCGACAATCGGGAATGGGAACATCGCCGGAATTGCCGTCGCTTTGACGATGGGGGGGCCAGGTGCAATCTTTTGGATGTGGGTGATTGGTCTCGTCGGGATGGCGACGAAGTATGCCGAGAGTCTGTTAGCGATTTTATTTCGTCAGCGAAACGATCGTGGTGAAATTGTCAGTGGACCGATGTACTACATCGAGAAAGGTCTTGGAAAAAGTTTTAAGCCGTTAGCGGTTGCGTTTGCCTTGTTTGGTCTGATTGCTTCTTTTGGCGTCGGAAATACGGTCCAGGCGAATGCGATGTCGACGGTATTGAAGCAGACGTTCCACATCCCGTTACTTGCTTTTGGAGTTGTACTAGCCGTCGCGGTCTATTTCTCGATTCGTGGTGGGCTTGAGCGTGTGAGTTCAATCTCGACGATTTTTGTACCGGTGATGAGTTTGCTCTACATCGTGGCGGCACTCATTATTTTAGTTCTTCAAGCGAACCAAATCATTCCCGCGTTAGGGCTGATTGTACAATATGCGTTTCAGCCGCTGGCACCAGTCGGCGCATTTGCGGGTGTGTCCATCATGGTTGCCATGCAGGTTGGTGTCGCACGTGGTATTTTTACGAACGAAGCCGGACTGGGAACAGCTGCTTTAATTGCCGGGTCTGCTAAAAGTGAACGACCTGCAGAACAAGGATTGATTTCGATGACGAGTACGTTTATCGTGACGTTGATCGTTTGTACGATGACGGCACTCGTTTTAATGACGACTGGATTTTGGGATCCGACGGGAGGGACGTTATCAGGTGTCACACATGACGGCTCATTGACAGGAGCGGCACTTACATCGGCCGCATTTGCCAGTGTACTTGGACCACTGGGTCAATGGACGGTTGCCTTCTCGGTCTTCTTCTTTGGGTATTCGACGATTATCGGGTGGTATGTCTATGGTGAGAAATGTCTTGAATATTTAAGTGGTGCGACGAAATTCAATCGCCTCTACCAAGTCATCTTTGCATTAGCAGCCTGTTATGGAGCAATCGCAAATTTAGAATTGTTGTGGCTGGTCGCTGATATTGCGAACGGTCTGATGATGATTCCGAATTTAATCGGGATGTTATTATTATCGAAAATCGTCATTGATCATACAAAAGAGTACGAAGCCGGTACGATTCGAAAAGTTGCTTAACAAGAAATAGAGAAAAATAGCCGTCCCCTTTTTAACGGGAGACGGCTATTAGTATGAGAAACAGTTAAGAGGATGTTGAACGTTTACGGCTGTATACAAGTAACGTCACTAAGAAGACGACGCTAAGGGTCACTAAGACGATTAACGAAGCTGTATTAAAGCCTAACACTTCAAGCAGCACGCTTGTCGCGACCGTTAAGTAAAAGATCCCTAAATACTTTTTGACGAACGGACTTTCGAAGTGTCCCAATTGTTTGGCGCCAATCGGTGCACCGAGTAAGGCGCCGATAATTAACATGACACCGACGAGCAAATCGACATCCGTACTCGCCACCGTATAATTGACGAGTCCAGATAGGACAATCAATAAGGCAGAGGCGATACTTGTCCCGACCGCTCGTTTCAGTTCATAACCGACGATTCCGACGAGTAGTGGCGTGATGATGAAGCCTCCGCTGACACCGAGTAGCGACGATACGAAACCAGCGAACAGACCGGTAAAGGCGAGAGCGACGTAACGATTACGCCAACCGTCTTGCGAACCGTTCGTCGACTTTGGACGAAGGAACTTATTCGCGAAATAGAGTAGTAAAGCAATGTAAACAATCGAGATGACGAGGTGTGCCCCGTTGACTTCTTCGAGTCGAAGGACGAGGGGCGTTGCAATCGTCGAACCGATAATCCCGACACCACCGATGACGAGACTATCACGCCAAACAACGTTTTTTAGACGAAGATGAGAGAGTGTTCCGGAAACGGTCGAACCAAGTGTCAACATGAGGCTTGTCGCGATGGCGATACTCGGGGTAAATCCAAGAATCAACAAGAGCGGCGTCAAAATGATTCCGCCCCCGATTCCGAAGAAGCCAGAGATAATGCCAATAAAAAATCCAAGCGGTAAAAAATAATAAAATTCCATGCAGGTCCATCCCTTCACAATCCATAGTACGTTAAGTATCGCAAGGGCGGAGCGGAAAGTAAAAGGGAACGGCTCCTTCAAGGGGGTTGAAGGAGCCGTTAAGGGGATTATTCTGTTGATGGAGTGACAGATGCCGCTCCATCGATTCCGGTACAAAAATTACGTACGCTCAATGATACCGGTGACATTGAACGAGGGTGCAAGAGAGACGATGCTCGGACTTGCTGACGAGAGGAATACCCGTCTTAAGGAGTCGATGAATCGTAAATATAGATTCATTATAGGAATGAAGAAGTTGGAAAATCCATCCTATTTTATTGAGTCGAAACGTGAACATTATTCTAATATTGGTCTTACCAATTAAATGTAAGCGTCATCAATAATGTCTAATGTGTGAACAGTATTTTTATATAATTATAGCGAATGAAAATGATTCAAAAGACCTAGTCTTAATCGTAAGTCGATTTAGGCGTAGTTCAAATATCATTCTATCATGAACTAAAATAACATCTGATTCATAAAGAAGGGTGGCATAACCAAAAAAAGATGGAACATCACATGTAAGCGATCTTCCATCCGGATAGTGAAATAAATTAAACACTTGGGTAAGTCATGTGTTTTTGAGAGAGTTGTTTATTTGTTCTTACCTTCAATTACATTTTCTAGTTCACGTAAGTTTTTCGTACGACGTGCGAGTGCCCGGCGTTTAATCCATTCTTCCATACCGCGACTGATTCCCCAAATCGTAAGTAGGATCAAGAAAAGGAACAGTAGACGAACAGGTCTTTCTAAAAAACTGGACCACTCTTTGCCGATCAAAGAAAACAAAATGACGACAATCAGGCGTCCGGCGCCAGCTGCGATTAAATACGTACGGAGTGATAACTGAATCATCGCCGAGATGGATGTAATGATAAAGGCCGGCATGAACGGGAGCGAAAAGAAAAAGCCGAGCGAAATCGGACTCATGTGACGAACGCGTTCAATCCAGTGTTGTGCTGCCTTATGATTTTCAAGCCACCGGGTGACTGGACGGCGAAATAAATAGCGGATACAAGCAAACACGACGAGTGAACCTAACATGCTGCCGACCCAAGATACGAGCACTCCCATCCAAAAACCATAGGTCGCCGCGTTCGCGGAGATGATCAGGACGAGTGGGAGGAATGGGAATAGTGATTCTAAGAAGGGTGCAATCAATCCAGTCGAAGCTCCACCCGGAAGATCTTGTAGAAATATAATCATGTGCTCGATCCATTGACGGATAGTTTGGAGCATTCGGAATCCTCCTTACAAAATAAACTGCTGATTTCTATTTTACCTCTTTCCGCATCAGAAAGGGAATTGAATTACGATGTAAGTGTCATGGATTTGTCGATTGTACAATTGAATCGGAGTTGGTATTATACTTAAATGGGTGCGTTTTGCAGGCGTTCCCAGCTAGCTATTAGCTATGACGCTTCGTTCGCCAACGTTCGTTTTACTGCAAAAAACTGACATGGGGGCCAATGAGGATTATGAAACCTTATCGCGTACTATTATTTTATAAGTATGTTCCGATTGAAAATGCGGAACAAGTAACAAAAGAGCACCTGGCATACTGCAAGGAACTCGGAATCAAAGGAAGAATCTTGATTGCACCAGAAGGTATCAACGGAACACTTTCTGGAACGGTCGAACAAACAGAACAGTACATGCAAGATTTACTAGCGGATCCGCGCTTTAGCGACATCGAATTTAAAATCGATGAAGTCGAAGAGCATACCTTCAAAAAAATCTTCGTGCGTTACAAAAAAGAGCTCGTCACATGGCGTTTTGAAGATGAGTTTAATGTCCCGAAAGAAAATGCAGCCTATCTTGAGCCTGCTGAGTGGAAAGAGATGATGCAAAATGAAGACGTCGTCATCTTAGACGTCCGAAACAACTACGAATACGATCTCGGTCATTTCAAAAATGCCGTCAAGGTCGACGTTGCGGCGTCACGTGAGTTTCCACAGTGGCTCGATGAAAATGAGCATTTGTTCGAAGGGAAAAAAGTCTTGACGTATTGTACGGGTGGCGTACGTTGTGAGAAGTTCACGGCTTATTTCCGTAAACGTCAAAACAGCGACGACATCTTCCATCTGAAAGGTGGCGTCGTCATGTACGGAAAAGATGAAGTCACGCGTGGAGAAGACTGGGAAGGGGAGCTGTACGTGTTCGATGAACGCGTTCAAGTACCTGTCAATGAAGTCAATCCGACTGTCGTATCCGAGTGTTACTACTGTGGTAAGGCAGAAACACGTTATGTTAATTGTGCGAACCCGGAATGTAATCGTCAGCATTTCTGCTGTGAAGAATGTGAACCGAAAGTAATGCGTTCATGTTCCGACGAATGCCGGGAACATCCGCGGAATCGTTATGAAAAAGAACTGACTGAAGAGCTCGTGAAATAAGATGAAAAAGGATGATGTGTGCTCGTTAGAGCGTACATCATCCTTTTTAGGTTGTACCACTGAAAAAGACGTGTCACGCAGATGATTCAAATGCGTTAACACTTAATTCTTATGAAAAGAGAAATCGGAGCACGTCCGGCATACGTTTCGCCCACGCTGTCTCATGGTGAATACCGTCTGCGATGACGGTGTATTGCATCTGCTCGACTTTTTGACGTACTGCCGCCGAGATGACATCATTCGTGTGCAAATAATCTTCTTCCGTCATCGGACCGCTGACTTCTTTTGTCCCGATATCCATGTAGCAACGGTGCGCGTCAGACAGTGGGAGACTTCGCTCGATGAACTCAAGTAAAGAAGAGAAGTTCGCCCATCCGGCTGTCGATAAGGCGGCGGCACGCGTGATGACTTCCGGATAAGCAAATAGGCCATATAAGGAAATCACGCCGCCCATCGAGCTGCCAATCATCGTTGTATCAGTCGGAATCGTCGCATAGTGCGAATCGATGTACGGTTTCAAGTCATAGATAATCCATTCCATATAAGCTTTCCCGTTTCCACCGATCGTCGTCCGGTGTGACGGATATGCGGTTCGCATCAATAACGCGTCATCCGTCCAAGGCGCATATTCATCGTACCGGTCCATCGGGTCATCCGGGCTATCGATGGCGACGATCATTGCCTGTAGACCGACTTCGTGGAGGGCGAGATGAACATCCCATCCTTTACCGAAGGAAGCACTCGCACCACTGAAGACATTTTGTCCGTCATGCATATAGATGACAGGTAGGGCGACATCAAGCGCGACCTCAGGGGGACGATAAATCCGCAATGTCCGCCGTTGTTGATTCATCGGAAGCGATAACTCAATTTCAGTAATAGACATGTAAAACACAACCTTTCAAAGATTAGCGTAGTGGGCTGTACAATTTCGACCATTGTGTTTTCCGCCGACATACAGTGCGTGATCTGCCTGACGTAATGATTCTTCAAATGTGCGTTGGTAAGGATGTTCTACTGTATCGACGCCAAGACTGACGGTAATAGAGAGATGGTGATCGTCGACAATGAAGGGGCGATCGAGAACGGTGTGACGAATTTCTTCAGCAATGGAGATTGCTTGGTCTTGTAAGCAATCCGCAATCAAAACAACGAATTCCTCCCCCCCATAACGTGCCGCGAAGACGGAATCGTTGCGGTGGATGACGTATTTAATCCGTCTTCCGAGCTCACGTAAGACGAGATCTCCGACTTTATGTCCGTACGTATCATTGACGTATTTAAAGTGGTCGATATCAAATAGGATGATCGACAGCGGAAAGTGTTCGGAAGCAAACTGGCGTGCCCCCTCTTCATAAAAAGCACGGCTGTTCGGGAGATCGGTCAAGGCATCCGTCCGGCTTTCGGCATACAATTGAAAGTTTTCTTGGGAACGCTCGAGTACGCGGCAAAATGTCCGAAGCAGGCGATAAATTTCATCCGCTTTTGCTTCATCATAAGCATCAGCGATTTGATGAAATAAAACGATTGAGACATCGACTTCTCCACTTGTGATGGAAGGAATCGCGAGCATCGAATGCCGATCGACGGGAAGCGAGAGTTGGACATCATTTCCCCAGTCGAACCGAAGGCCATAGAGAATCGGAGTCCGCAGATCATTCGCTGATAACGTATGAAATAAAGGTAAGACATCAACTGTCTTTTTTGTCCGAATGTCATAGATGATTTGTTTTCGTTGCTGCTGAATAGAAAGCCAGCCGTCGGAGAAATCAATCAGATGAGGTAAATCAATCAGTAAGGATTCAATCGCTTCCCGTTCAAAGCGTGAAACGAGCAACCGTTCCTTCGCATCGTCGAACCGTTTAGCGTTGTGTGTAGCTTGTAAGGATGCGCCACGCTGTTGTAGGAGTTGCTTGAATAAGAATAAAATTAAAGTCGAGACAGTCGCAGCAACTAACGGGTTTTCATCATAAAACCAAATCCCGAGAAGCGCGCTTAAAATACTAATTCCGTAAACGAGTGTCTGAAGTCGGATGAGGCGGGTCCAGTCATACTTTAAGTTTAAGAAACGATTGACGAATCGGCATTGAAGATAGGAAATAAGAAAGACACCCACCAGATAACCGACAAACGGGATAAGTGATTCGGTATAAGTAAAGCCCGGGCCGGTCGGACCTCCAAGTAGCAAGTAAGCGGAGGCGGGAACTGAGATATAGACGATGTCGAATAAGACGTTGACGGGGTACAGGTAGATGAATCGTTTTATCCGAATTTCTTTTTTATGCGAAAATAATTGGAAAATCAGGACACCGAGTTGACTCAAAATGACGGCAATCAATAAACCGTAATTAAGAAAAATGAATAAAATAATACCTTCTTGAAATGTATAATAAATCCCACCACGGCGGATGTTATCGAATTGGAAGAGGAGGACTAAAATGAGAAGATAACTTGCATTTCCAAGCGATATCGCTGGGTTCATATGGACGGGAAAGGCAAGCGATGCAAGAAACAGCAAAACAACAGTAAGTGCTAAAGTGATCCAGCTCATACGTGCTACTTTTCGATAGTAAACCATAGCGGAATAGACCCCTCTCTGTGGCGATCCTTCTGTATCTATACCCGATTTGTGGAAATTATGATAAGTGATTTACAAAAAAATAAGGTTGAGAGAAATCGAGTCATTGCGTATAATGTGAAAGATATCAAATCGTCGATGACGAAGAAAGTAACGGTTTTATCTTGTCAGCCAGCGAATCAGGAAACGGTGGAAGCCTGAATGGACAAAGAAATCGTGAAACGCACTTCAGAGACGCTATCCGAATCGTAACGATCAGGCGTAGCCGGGGGAACCCCGTTATCCCCAATTAAGGTGGGTGTCGAAAACGACACCAAGAAGAGTGGTACCGCGGTCATTCCGTCTCTTTGCGAGTTGCGCAAAGGGCGTTTTTTATTGGAAAAAATAAACTGTTGGAGGTAATACAATGAGCTACAAACAACAATATGCTGAAGTTTTACAAGGAGTCATCGGAGACGCATTGACACTTGAACAAATTGAGCAACTGATTGAACAACCGAAACATGAAGACCACGGAGATCTCGCATTCCCTTGCTTCTTGTTGGCGAAAGCATTCCGCAAAGCACCCAACATGATTGCAGTAGATGTCGCTGAAAAAATCGATAATCCACTCTTTGCGAACGTTCAACCAGTCGGACCATATGTCAACGTCTTCTTGAACCGTGAGGTCGTCTCGCAAGAAATCGTCAATCGTGTCTTAAACGAAAAAGCGGACTACGGATCAAGTGAGTCGAATGGGAAGACGATTGTCACTGACTTCTCTTCACCAAACATCGCGAAGCCGTTCTCGATGGGACATTTGCGTTCGACGGTCATTGGAAATGCATTAAACCAAATTTCACGTAAAAAAGGATATGAGGTCGTTGGGATCAACCACTTAGGCGACTGGGGCACGCAGTTTGGTAAATTGATGGTGGCTTACAACATGTGGGGTAAAGAAGAAGATGTCCGGGCTGAGCCAATCAAAGAACTATTGAAACTCTATGTCCGGTTCCATGAAGAAGCAGAAAGTAAGCCGGAACTTGAAGATGAAGGTCGGGCCTGGTTCAAAAAACTCGAGCAAGGTGACGAACAGGCAACCGTTCTTTGGAAATGGTTCCGTGAAGTTTCACTCGTCGAATTCAGCCGTGTTTACGACATGCTTGGTGTACAGTTCGACAGCCTGAACGGAGAAGCCTTCTATAATGACAAAATGCAGCATGTCATTGACTTATTAGAAGAAAAAGAACTGCTCGTCGAGTCTGAAGGCGCGATGGTCGTTGATCTTGAAGCAGAAGGTATGCCACCTGCGCTAATCAAGAAAAAAGATGGCGCGACGCTTTACGCGACACGCGACTTGGCAGCTGCGGTCTATCGTCTCGAGACGTACCGTTTCGAACAAGCATTTTATGTTGTCGGCGGAGAACAAGCGCTCCATTTCAAACAGTTGTTTGCGGTTTTGAAAAAGCTTGGTTTTGATAATGTTGACGGCATGCACCATGTACCATTCGGTCTGATCATGAAAGATGGCAAAAAGATGTCGACGCGTAAAGGGCGGATCGTCTTGCTTGAGGAAGTCCTTCAAGATGCAATCAACGTCGCAAAACAAAATATCGCCGAGAAAAATCCGAACCTTGCGAATGCCGACCAAACAGCACAACAAGTCGGCGTCGGTGCAGTCATCTTCCATGACCTTAAAAACGAACGCATGAACAATATCGAGTTCGATCTCGAGCAGATGTTGAAATTCGAAGGGGAGACGGGTCCATACGTTCAGTACACAAATGCCCGTGCCAACTCGTTACTCCGTAAAGGCGGCTATGATGGTGCAGCCTTCGACGGAAGTGCTGACGATTATGCCTGGGGGGTCGTCTCGATGCTTAACCAATTCTCGGCAGTCATTGACCGGGCGTTCGTGCGTCGTGAACCATCCATCATCAGCCGTTATGTCCTTGATCTCGCACAAAGCTTTAACAAATATTATGGTCAAGTACGTGTCCTTGAAGAGGATGCGGCAAAACAATCTCGCCTTGCACTCGTGAAATCGGTTACGATTGTATTGACGGAAGGTCTACGCCTCCTCGGTGTCGGCGCTCCAGAAGAAATGTAATAAAATTAAATTAAAGATGGGGTTAGCATATGAATAAAGAAACAAACGAACGGTTGCAGCAGGCAGCAGAACGAATCAAGAACGAAGACATGAAAGAAGCGATTGCGTTCATCGCTGATTTTCACGGGAGAGTGGCAACGTGGTTGCCTGGAGAGTCTGTCGACTTCATCTTTGATGTCGTGACAGCACCAGGTGCCGATTTAATCGCACCTGTTAGTGGAGATGCACTCGAAACGAAAGTGAACTTCGAATTTTTCATGGGTAAAAAACAAACGCGTAAAAAATTAGGTGAACTTTTAGCGCTTTGGAAAGCACCACGTTCGAAGGAAACACTCAGTGAAATCGATGCGATTGGTCTTAAAAAATGGTTGGCCCGGAATGAATTCCGGTCGGAAGACAAGCCATGGGACTATCTCAACCGTCTCCACGTCTTATTGTTCCTCGATTCGATGACAACAGTCATCGATGATCATCAATTGACGACGTTATACGAACAACTTGTCGGCAAAACACCGGTCCCGACAAGCTTCGTCCGTCGTCAAGGAGAAGTACGTCGTGTCGTCGATAAATTCGTCGAGAAACATGAATTAACGCAGGTCGATTTAGTGAAAGCTTCACTCGTCCGTTACCTGTAATCAGAAAAGACCCTCGGATGAAAGCATGGAGATGACTCCAGCTTTTAACCCGAGGGTCTTTTTATCATGCTTGGCGGTAGACGATGGATTCTTCCTGTGTGTCGTAGAGCAACCATTCTCGCTCGACGAGAACAGGACCGACATTGACAGCATACCGTTCTTGTTTGATGGAAATCGGAACGTCCAGTTGCGTCGACAACCGGCGTCCGTCGCGAAACAAACCACGTTGATGACTATGACCGAAAAACAATAGTCGTTGTTCGAATTGGGAGGTGTTCGGTATTAACGTATAACTCCACTCGAACTGATCACCGTGTAAAAACAGGACATCGTCACCCACTTGCTTTGTCCGGGGGACCGACCGGAGTCGGTCAAGCAGTCCGGATACGCCGGTTGGGACGATTGAAAAAATTCGTTCTTCTTGATTGCCGAGTAACGTCTCGAAATCAAGTAACTGGAGATACTCTGAATTGAGCGTTACGACATGGGCAATCGATTCATACGTGTAACGACGCGCTCTTTTTTTCCCGACATGACACTCGTGCAAATCACCGAGTGAAAAAATCGTTGCCGCGGGAGCGCGTTTACGAATGTCTTGTAGCACAGCACGTGTATCCGAAAATGAACTGTGCAAGTCTGCAATCAATGCGTACTGCATGCGGCATCTCCCCCTTATACAAGGCTATACCCTGGGTGATACCGCATTTATCCTTATTCTGTTTCGACCGTGATACCACGTTCTGCGAAAACAGTTTTTGCGACTTCAAGGGCATTTAAGACACGAGGGAAACCTGTATACGGTACGAGGTGCATGATGGCTTCGACGATTTCATTTCCTGAGAGACCGGCTGTTAACCCCGTGTTGATGTGTAAGGCAAGTTGCGGTTCTGTTCCTTGTGTGACGAGCGTCGAGATTGTGACGAGTGCACGGTCACGGTTCCCGAGTCCAGTGCGACTATACACTTCACCGTAAGCAAAATCTGTAATCCATTCGCCGACGGCAGGTGCGATGTCTTTTAATGACTCTGAGATTTTATCATGTGTGGATTGAGCTGAATTCGCATCTGTGAACTCACTTAATTTTTTGAGACCGACTTCGTGACGTGTTTCATGCGTTGACATAGTAAATAACTTCCTTTCTGAAGTAACGATACATCCCATCATAACGAAAGAAAAACCATGCTACAAATACATGGTTTTTATACATATCATTCTTTTTGTGAATAAGAATCTTGGACGAAACGAATCCACTCCCGTGTGACATACGACTGATAACGTCCGGTCGGGACAGCGACACCTAATTGCCAGGGTACGCGAGTTTCTAACGGAACTGTTTTGACCCCGTTGACTTGAATCCGGTTTGCGAGCGAACGGGGGAGAAGTGTCACGGCATTTTCTTCTGCGACGAGCAGACAAAGGAAATCCCACTGCGAACTGACATGTGTGACAGTCGGTTCAAAACCAGCCGTTCGGCAGGCGTTTAAAACGACGTTATGGAGAGAGAAGGTTTCATTAAACAAAACGAACGGCATCTGCGAAACTTCTTCTAATGCGATGGAAGCGCGTGAAGCGAGCGGATGGTGTTCCGGTAAAAAAAGGTGCAGCTCTTCTTCCATAAAGGGGTAAACGGTTAAGTTTTCATCTGCAGGAAAGACGGTCGCAATTAAATCGACGTCACCCGCGACGATGGCTTTCTCTAAGGCGTGACCGCCGGCCTCGACGATGTCGATTGTTACCATCGGGTACTGTTCTGAAAATTGATGCAACAGACGGGGGAAAAAGAGTGAACCGATTAACGGAGGAAGGCCAATCCGGATGGTTCCTTTTGTTAAGTGCATTACGTCATAGAGATGAGAGGGGAGATCAGAAAGTTGACGTAAGATTTTTTCACCTTCAAGAAGGAGTGTTTCACCAGCGTCTGTCAAAACGATTTGCCGTTTACTGCGATCAAATAGTGCAATATCGAGTTCTTCTTCAAGACTGCGGACCATCTTACTTAAAGTCGGTTGCGTGACATGAAGATAATCGGCAGCACGCGTGAAACTTTTAAACCGGGCGACTTCAGTAAAATATTCGAGTTGTCGAAAATCCATCGTATTTCCTCCTATTCCTAATGGTTATATATAACATAATAAGGATTCATTTTTATTATTGTTTTTGCAAGCGTACAGTAAAAGAAGTGAAACCGTAAAGAAGGAGTAGATAACAATGAAACAACTTGAAGGAAAAGTAGCGTTAATTACTGGAGCAGCAAGTGGAATCGGTCTTGAAATCGCTGAAGAATTTGCGCAAGAAGGCGCTAAGGTCGTGATTGTCGACTTGCAGGAGCAGGCAGCAAAAAGTGCAGCAGAAGCACTGACGGATAAAGGTTTTGACGCTTTTGCGGTCGCGGGTGACGTAACGAGTGAAGCGGCGATTAAATCGAGTATCGAACAGACGATGGCGCATTACGGAAAAATTGATATCGTCATCAATAACGCCGCCATGCAACACGTCTCACCCATCGAAGACTTCTCGACAGAGACGTTTGATTTGATGCAAAGTATCATGTTACGGGCACCATTTCTCTATACGAAATACGTGTTCCCGATTATGAAAAAACAAGGATTCGGACGGATTCTTAACCTGTCATCCATTAATGGTTTGATTGGCTTCGCCGGGAAAGCTGCATACAACAGTGCGAAACATGGCGTGATTGGCTTAACGAAAGTAGCAGCACTTGAAGGTGCGACATCCGGTATTACGGTCAATGCGATTTGCCCGGGTTACGTCGATACACCACTCGTCCAAAAACAATTGTCTTCACTCGCTGAAACGCGGAACGTACCACTTGAGTCTGTCTTAGAAGAAGTCATCTACCCGCTCGTCCCACAACAGCGTTTGTTGCAAGTGAAAGAAATCGCAGATTATGCAATTTTCTTATCAAGTGATAAAGCAGCTGGCGTGACAGGTCAAGCCGTCGTCCTTGATGGTGGATATACAGCGCAATGAGCATAAGTAAATCCCTTCCTCCGACTTGGAGAAAGGGATTTTTGCTGCTTAACGGAAATTGATGAACTGGACGTCGACAGATAATGGTAACTCACGGACGATCTGCATGACTTGTTGCAAGTCATCACGCGATTTAGCCGTGACACGGATTTGGTCATCTTGAATTTGCGTTTTGACTTTTAATTTGGATTCTTTGACGGCATTGTTGATTTTTTTCGCATCATCACGGTCGATTCCGCTCTTTAGGATGACGCGTTGACGGACTGTGTTCCCGGCTGCCTGTTCGACTTTTTCATACTGTAAGTTCTTTGTCGGGACTTCGCGTTTAATCAACTTCGTCGTCAAGACGTCTTTGACTTGATCGAGTTTAAAGTCGTCATCCGAGATGAGGATTAAATCCTCTTTCTCAAGTTTCATGTCACTCTTCGAACCTTTAAAATCAAAGCGGTTCGTAATTTCCTTCAGTGCGACTTGCATCGCGTTTTTGACTTCCTCGATGTTGATTTGTGACACGATATCAAATGAATTATCTTTTGCTGCCATATGGCATCTCCCCTTTCGTTCTATTCTCTATTTTAGAGAGGAACAGCGGAAGCGTCCACCACTTTGAAATTTTGTTATAATGAATACCATGAAATGAAAGGGGTGCATGGCTTTGAAACAAACAGCAGATATGTTGACGCTCACGCCAAAGGAGATGGATGAGCGTTATGCCTATAGAGGAATGGACTTGGGTGCGACTTTTGAAGAGACGACGATTCGTGTTCGATTGTGGGCACCGACGGCGGAACGTGTGGTCATCCGTCTGTACCGGACGCTGCGTGCAAGAAAAGTAGAGGAAGTCGAACTGTCAGCCGCTGAACGGGGGACATTCGTCGCAGAACTCGATCGTGCTGTGTATGAAGGTTATTTTTATACATTTCAAGCCATCGTCGACGGTCAGAAAGTCGAAGCGGTCGACCCTTATGCAAAAGCAGTCGGAACGAACGGAAAGCGTGGTGCATTAATCGATCCGTCCAACGTACAACCGGACCGTTGGATTGAGGAGCGACCGATGTTCCATTCGTCACAAGATGCTGTCATTTATGAGTTGCACGTTCGCGACGCGACAAGTCATCCGGCGAGTGGTGTGGTCGAACGAGGTACGTTCCGCGGATTGACGGAAGCAGGTACGCGGACGAAAAATGGTGGATTGACGGGACTCGACTACTTAGCTGATTTAGGTGTGACGCACGTCCAATTACTTCCTATCTATGATTTCGGTTCGGTCAACGAAGCAGCACCAAACGATCCGGATAATTACAATTGGGGATACGATCCGGTCAATTTCTTTGCACCGGAAGGTTCCTATTCATCAAACGCAGATGATCCGAAAGCACGCATCCGTGAGCTCAAAGAATTGGTCCAGGCACTGCATGACCGTGGAATCCGAGTCATCATGGATGTCGTCTTCAACCATACCTATGAAGCAGAAAAGGTTCCGCTTGGTCAGTTCGTTCCGGGTTACTTTTACCGTCAAGCGGCAGACGGAACGCTTTCGAATGGTAGTTTCTGTGGCAATGACACAGCTTCTGAGCGTTTCATGATGCGGAAATTCATCATCGATTGCGTGACGTACTGGGCAAAAGAGTATCATCTCGACGGATTCCGGTTCGACTTGATGGGACTCCACGATATCGAAACGATGAACCAAGTTCGTCATGCACTCGATCGAATCGACCCGTCGATTTTAATCATCGGTGAAGGCTGGGATCTTGATACACCGTTACCGCTCGACCAAAAAGCGAACTATTTCAATGCCCCGCAGATGCCGGGGATTGCACACTTTAATAACGGCTTGCGTGACGGGTTAAAAGGAGATGTCCAAACACCGGAGAACCGCGGCTTTATCAGTGGGGCGTTCGATCGGACGAATGAAGTCAAGCGCGGGATTGCCGGGAACGTTTCATCGCAAGGCTTTGCGGATGAGCCGAACCAAGTCGTCTCCTATGTCGAAGCGCATGACGACTTAACAGTTTGGGACAAGCTCTCTGTCTCACGCCCGGAGGATACGGATGAAGTACGACGCAAGCGCCAAATGCTTGCCAATGCAATCATTTTGACAGGACAAGGGATTCCGTTCCTCCACGCGGGTCAAGAGTTCTTCCGGACGAAGGATGGGATTCGTGATAGTTTCAATGCGGGAGAAGTCGTGAATCGGCTTGATTATGAACGGGCAGAGACATTCAGTTCTTCCGTTGAATATGTCAAAGGGTTGATAGCGATGCGTCGTCAATATCCGATGTTCCGCCTTGAAAATACAGCGATGATTCGCAAACATCTCCGCTTCCTAGAACAAGGGGAAGGCATCATTGCATATGAGCTGAAGCGGACATATGAAGGTTACGTCGAGCGGCAACGCGTCTATCATAATGCGACAGATGAAGACGTAACGATTGAATTGCCAAGTGGTGAGTTCGAAGTGCTTGTCGAAAACGGGGCAGTCAAAATTCATGCGCCTCGTCTGCACGAGGAACGGGAATTATTAGTTCCGGCACTGACGACGACCGTAGTGGCCGAGCGAAAAGCTGACTATAAAAAGTACGCGGTCGCGGGTGGCGCGGCATTGACGATCATCGGTCTCTTATATGCAGCAAACAAACGTCGAAAAAAAGAGTAACCTAGTATGGCAGTCGCGTTGCGGCTGTCATCTTTTCGTATTAATTCTTTTTAGATAATCCAGTTTTAATTCATCTGATGCGGGAAAATAGATTAAGTAGTATTTAGAGGATTAGTTTTCTGAAAGGGAGCGTCAGCATGTTTGGATTTGATGATATCTGGAAATTTTTCTTATCGTTTTTTCTGTTATTACCGATTGTGACATTAATTCATGAAATGGGGCATTATTTCTTCGCACGATTGTTCGGAGGAAATATGGAAATCAATATTGGGTCAGGCAAGTCATTGGTACGTGTCGGACCGATTCGTTTGAATCGAATTTACTTTTGGGATGGCTGGTGCCAGTATGAGGCACTCCGGCATGAAAATAAATTTACGAACATCATGGTGTACTTGGGTGGTTCGTTAGCGAACGTTGCAGGTATTTTAATCGTCAACGGATTGATTTATGCCGGAGTGTTCGAAGCATCGATCTTTACGTATCAGTTCGCTTATTTCTCCTTCTACTTTGTTTTCTTTTCACTCTTTCCGATTGATCATCCGAATGGATATCCGAGTGATGGGAAAGCAATTGTCAATGTCTTTCGGTACGGCAAGTCGGAGTATAATCCGCAAGCGTAAAAAAAGAGGCCTAGCGCCTCTTTTTTTCGTACGGATTGGAGTGCTGCTTGTCAGAAGTGGAGCTCAGTTTGTCTCCTCATCACTTGATTCAGTTGCAGCATCCGCTTGTTCGCTCTCGAGTTCGACTAACTTTTGGATTAAGATGTGACGCGGCATATGCATCAATTGTTCGAGTGGTACATTCAGACGCTTCGCGAGCTCGACTGCCGTATCAGCAGAAAGTTGTAATGGTTTCATGAAAAATCCTCCTTTTGATGATTGGTTCTAGTATACAAGACATACAACGTGAGCGCATCGACAGTAGCTAGAAATCAAGAAGGTTGATACCGTAGGAGGTAGGAAGTGATGTATATGTATAAACCAGCGGCTGAGCTGTTGCTCCATGAATCGGTATCGTTATTTGAACGAGTAGGAGAGGAATTCGTCTTGTTTCGAGAGCAAGGAGGATTTACGAAATGCGATGCGGATTTAAAAATAGTTTGGGAAACAGCCTGTGCTTATGTTCCATTCACGTGGTACCTCGAACCGAATGGAAGTCGTGCGTTCATCGTCTTCGAAGAAACGATTGTCTTCGGATTACTTGATTTAAAGAATGGTCAGATAACATATATGAATCGCCCGGATATCTGGGCGGATGCTTGGTTTAGTAACCTGTATGAGTGGAGTGGCAATCAACTGTTCTTATACGCAGCGGAAACGGATATCGTCCGCTTTGATTTGATGACGGAAGCAGGAACTTTTTCAGACTATGACGAAGCCCCTTTATTAGGGCGCATCGTCGAGCGTGGATACAATGAACAGTTGACGTTCGAACGATTTATTGCGCCGGCGACAATCATCTCGTACGATCCCGATCAGACGCGATACGTCATTTGGGATGCGGTCAAGCAAGAAGAACAAGTCATCCCGTTCTCGGACTATGAAGAATATTCACTCGTCGATAGTCAGAAACAATTGTTTTCTGTCACGGATGCGACACGATTTTACCTCTATGAGGACAAACAATTAAAGTTTAAATTTGAAGGGTGTCAGTCGTCCGTATTGTTAAAAAGTCTGTTGCTTGACGAACAGGCAAGACGACTAGCAATCGTTTCGACGTCACCGAATTTCGGAAACACGTGGGTTCAAATTTTTCACAAGACGTAAACACATCCTTTGTCGGTCGTACGAAGGATGTTTTTGCTGTCTAAGTAGAAAAAAGGAGGAGTCGACAGATGGAACGTCTTGGTCAGAAGATTGTTCGTTTTCGAAAAAGCATCAGTCTCGTCTGGTTGATTGCACTGATTGTCCTTGGGTATTTCGCCCTTCAGTTACCCGATCAATTGAAAGGGAACGGCTTCACCCGTGATGGGGAATTTCAACAAGTGGAGCAGGTGTTAGAACAAGAATTTAAGCAAGACCCCCATCAAATCATCGTCTTGTTTGAAGGGGATGAACAAACGATTCGCAAAGAAATGACGCGGCATGTCACGTTGTTTCGTGACATCAAAGGAGTCGGACAGGTCGTTGGACCAACCGAAAATCCACAAGCGATTCGGGACGGCAAAGGATATCTTACGGTCGGGACACCGGACATCGAACGGACATGGGCAAAAGCCATCGAAAACAAGCTGGATGTTCCGAGTGATGTAACTGTCCGTCTAACTGGAGAACCACTGATCGTCGACGACTTGAACACGGCCTCGAAAAACGATTTGGTTCGTGCTGAATTGATTGGTGTTCCAGCGGCTTTACTTGTCTTACTTATCGTCTTCGGGACACCCTTGGCAGCTGTCTTACCGCTCATCATGGGACTCGTTACGTTCATCTTCGGTGCCGGGATTCTCTATTTTGTCGCGGGACAACAAGAGTTATCGATTTTCGTTCTAAACGCCGTCGCGATGATCTCACTCGCGCTCGGAATCGATTTTTCACTGCTTTACGTCAATCGTTTTCGAGAGGAACAGGGCAAAGGGTATTCGATTGCGCGGGCAGCAGAAGTCTCTGTCGCGACAGCCGGTCGTTCGATTTTATTTTCTGGGATTTGCGTCTTTGTCGGGCTCGCTGGTCTGTTAGTCATCGATGTCGACGTCTTTCAAGCGGTCGCAATCGGGACACTCGTCTCGGTACTGGGCGCGGTCATTAGTGCCATCACGTTACTACCCGCCTTGCTCGCACTGTTCGGTGCAGGATTAGAAAAAGGACGGATTTTTAAGTCGGGCTCGGATCGTGGTGAACGACGCTGGCGGAATCTGGCGCGCTTCGTCATGAAGCGTCCTGTGGCGATTACGGTATTTTCATTGATATTACTCGTCCCGTGCTTGATTCCATTGCGTGATCTTGAGTTGAACATTCCGCAAGCGAGTGCCCTGCCGGAAGATTATGCATCAAGGCTTGCTTTTGAGTCATGGGAAAAAACGTTTGGGGATGACGGGACCGACGCAGTCGTCTTAGTCGAGGGAGACTTTTCGTCTGAAGCAGGACTCAGTCGTCTCGAGGACGCGACACGACAGTTTCAAACAGATAGCGGTGTGAAAGAAGTAATTTCCGGCGCGACCTTAGCCGAGCAGAACGGACTCGATTTGCAGCAAGCCGTTCAAATCGAGCAGGCGAAACAACAGTTGACCCCCTGGATTGCGTTTGACGCGGACGTCGCCCGGGTGAACGTCAATTTAGTCGGGGACCCCGGTGATCAAGCCTCGCAGGACTGGGTCAGGAAAGTCCGGGAAATGGGCTTTACGATTGGTGGTCCTGCCGCTTTCAATCAGGAAATCTACGATGAGATTTATGACAAGATGCCGCTTGCGCTCAGTGTCGTGTTACTCGCGACGTTCTTGATTTTATTGATTGCGTTTCGCTCGATCTTAATTCCGATTAAAGCGATTTTGATGAACTTACTCAGTCTCGGTGCGACATTCGGATTGCTCGTCATTTTATTTGAATCAGGACTCGTTTTTCCGGCAGAAACGATTGGCATTTTGACGCCGGTCTTTATCTTCTCGCTCGTATTCGGTCTATCGATGGACTATGAAGTGTTTTTAGTTTCACGGATGGAAGAATACTATGACGAGACGGGTGACAATGACGTGGCGACAGAAATGGGGCTTGCGAAGACAAGTAAAATCATCACATCGGCTGCCCTGATCATGATTGTCGTCACGGGAGCGTTTGCCTTCACGGGTGTCAGCCCGATTAAGCAACTCGGTGTCGGGATTGCGCTCGCGATTTTCATCGATGCGACGATTGTTCGGATGCTGTTAGTTCCAGCCTTGATGAAGTTATTCGGACACTGGAACTGGTGGTGGCCGGGCGGTCGACGGAAACGTCAAACGAAGCTCCACTAAACAAGCGAGCAGATTGGCTAGGCACATCATTAGGCATTTTGAAAAGTCCGAGCGTATACTGACGATATTCAAGTTAAGATTTCAGAGGAGGATATGTTTCAATGGCTAATGAAAAGATGTTTGATACGTTTACACTTCCAAACGGAGTGACATTGAAAAACCGCGTCATGATGGCGCCGATGACCAACTATGCGGCAGAAGAGAATGGTGAAGTTTCGGAAGCGGAACTCGCTTATTATGCAGCACGTTCAGGCGGCGTCGGTGCAGTCATCACAGCTTGTGCCAACGTCACAGCGGATGGACAAGGTTTCCCGAATGAATTCGGCGCAGAGCGTGATGAACTCATTCCAAGCTTAAAACGTCTTGCAACAACAATCCAAGACAAAGGCGCAAAAGCCATTCTTCAAATTTTCCACGCAGGCCGGATGGCACCACCAGAACTCGTCGGCGGGCAGACGGTCAGCGCGAGTGCTGTAGCGCCAGAACGTGAAGGTGCCATGACACCACGTGCACTCGAAGCAGAAGAAGTCGAAGCCATCATCGAAGCATTCGGTCAAGCGACGCGTCGTGCGATGGAAGCTGGATTTGATGGTGTTGAAATTCATGGTGCAAATACGTACCTGATTCAACAATTCGTCTCACCACACTCAAACCGTCGTGATGACAAATGGGGGGGCAGCCTTGAAAAACGTTTGGCATTCCCACTTGCTGTCGTCGATGCAGTCGAAGCGGTCGCAAAACAAGACCCATCGTTCATCGTCGGATATCGCTTCTCACCAGAAGAAATCGAAAACCCGGGGATTACACTAGAAGACACAATGCAGCTCGTTGATGTGCTCGCTAAAAAAGACTTAGACTACCTGCACGTCTCCGTCATGAACTTCTTTGCTGGTTCGATTCGTGATGAAAACGAAACACGTTCACCAATCACACTCGTTCAAGAGCGTGTGGGACAACAAGTTCCAGTCATCGGTGTCGGATCACTCCACACACCAGAAGAAGTCGAACGTGCCTTGACAGAAGTGCCGCTCGTCGCACTCGGTCGTGAATTAATCATGGAACCGAACTGGGTCGAAAAAGTCGAAGCAGGAGACGTCGCGTCGATTCGGACAGAACTTGATCCAACAACACAAGCAGAACTCGTGATGCCGGATGCACTGTGGCAAGGAATTATTAGCCGTCCAGGCTGGTTCCCGATTAAACAAACAACAAACTAAACAACGCGCTTAAAAAAAGGAGGATTCGACGATGTAGTCGAGTCCTCCTTTTAGCATGCAGACGTTTTAAAGCGCGTTCCGTCGTGGATCGCTTCCAAAGCGAAAAGCAACCATGAGCGTCATCTTATTGTATCCGAACAAATCGCCTATGAAATAAGAATTAATAAGCGACTTGTCCCATTCGTACACCACAAAATTCGTGGAGGGTGACGGGATGGTCAAGATTTGTCCGGTCGAGCATATCGTTTAGCAACAATGCGCAAATGTAGGCATCTTCCTTTGCATCGTGGTGTTTAAACGATACACCTAAAAACTCGGCCATCGTGTTCAATTTATGATTCGGCAGCCACGGATAAAGTTTACGGGATAGCTTGACGGTGCAGCCATATCGAAATGCGGGGATTTGATACAAGTCATACTTTTGAATTGCTTTTTGCAGAGCACCCATGTCAAATGCTGCATTGTGTGCAACAATCAGTTCGGCACCGGCAATCAAATCATATAAGCCGTGTTGTTCCATCGCTTCCGGTAAAGCAGGTTCGTTCCAAACGTCACTCGGACGGATGCCATGGACCCGAATATTTCCGGCATCGAATTCTTCTTCTGGATTGATCAAGACTTGATTACTCGTAACGACCTGACCGTTCGCGAGGACAGACCAACCGAATGCACAAATACTGCGACTGTTTCGATTCGCTGTTTCAAAGTCGATGGCTAATGTATAGGGTTGTACCATAATCATCACTCCTTTTCTTAGAGCATACCGTATTCAGACTTAGAATGCATGTTCGTATTTCGGCCCAAGCATCTTTTTTTCCTCAAGAAACCCGCTCACATGACATGTGAACGGGACGGCGATGATAATTATTTAGCTTGAACGGCTTCAGGTGCTGGGTCTGTATATTCTTGGGGTTTAAAGAGCATGACCCGGTCGCGATAAGCAAAGACACTCGCAGTCAGGACTGCCATCAAGTCAGCAATCGGAAAGGCGAACCAGACACCGCTGACGCCGAAGAACATCGGTAAAATCAACACGAGTGGAATCGTGTAAAGTGTTTGACGTGATAAAGAAAGGAAAAGCGCGACACGGGCTTTCGCGAGTGATTGATACATGCCGTTAATGATCATCTGAATCCCATAGACAAACGAGACGGCGAAAAGAATCCGCATCGCGGTCGAACCATCATCGAGCAGTGCGGTATCATTTGTGAACATTCCGACCCAGAAGCGTGGGAAGAGTTGAATCAATAACCAAAGTGTAATCGATAATGACAGACCGTACCGCATCGCAAGTTTGATGGCGAGCGACATGCGGTCGAATTGTTTCGAACCAAAGTTGTAGCCGACGATTGGTTGCATCCCTTGGACGATTCCCATGATCGGCATCCCGACGAGCGCCATGAATTTGTTGATGACGGCGAAGGTCGCAAGTTCCGTCGTCCCCCCGTATCGGACGAGCATATGGTTGACGGTGATGAACAAAATCGATTGGGAAACTTGCATGATGAAGGACGACGAACCGATTTGCGACATCCGGACAACAAGCTTTGGTTCAAAACGGAAGGCTTCACGGTCTAATAGGAGACTTGTCTTTTTCTGTTTCGTAAAGAAGAACCGGAAAATCAAAATGGAACCGACGATTTGAGCGACGACGGTCCCGAGTGCCGCTCCTTTAATGCCCCAATCGAATCCGAAGATGAACAAAGGGGTCAAAATCGTATTAATCGCGACAGTTGTCAACATGACACGCATTTGATAGTTGGCGCGTCCTTCTGCCCGTAACATCGCACTTGATGCCATCGTCAACATGAAGAATGGGGAACCGAACAGCAAAACACGCAAGAAATCGATGCTGTATGGCATGATTTCATCGGTTGCCCCGAAGACACGCAACAATGGCTCGACGAAGATGAAGGCGGAGACGATGGCGAGCATACTGACGACGAACACGACCATCAAGACATTCGCATATGCGCGACTGGCTCCGATTAAATTTTTTTGACCGAGTCGTTGGGAGGCAATCGCGGCACCGCCGATTCCAAGTGAATTAGCAATCGCCATCAAAACGAGTTGGACGGGAAACGCGATTCCGACGGCAGCGACAGCAATCGTCCCAATTCCTTGGGCGACAAAAATCGTATCGACGATGTTATAGAGCGCAGTGACGAGCATACCAATCATCGCCGGGAGCGATAATCCAATCAATAATTTATTGATGGGTGCATCTCCCAGTTGGGCAGTATTCTTATTCATCGGTAGGAGAGCCTCCTTTAAGGTAAGTACGTTGACTTTTACTCAGACTAGTCGCTTGGGTCGGCAGATGCAAGAAATCACTCCAGGCAATGTGCAAAGAGGAACTGTTCTGTCCTTGTGACGAATCGGTATGAAAACAAAAACACTCCGACAAAAGTACAGTGACGGAGTGTTTGCGCGTTAAGAGGGTAACGGTAAATAGCCTTTTGAGTATTCGAAAGCGAGGAAGAGAATCGCTCCGAGTGCCAAATAGGCAACTAACGTAATCGCTTGTTGTTTTTTCGGCATCTGGTGGTACTCAACCGATTTTTCCGCTTCAAGCAACGGTTCGATGCGTTGGTCGAGTCGACGCAGCAAGGCATCGTAATCATTCGCCGAATCATATTGATAGCGTAAGAGTTCGTCAGCAGCTGGTTTTGCTTCTTCCGGACTTGCACTCCGCAGACTTTGCAAGTCATGGCGTAAAGTCCATGCAATCGGATCATAGCTCGATGTAGCGGAGACTGTAGTCTCACCTGAGTCGAGTTGATCGCTCTCAGCCGGTTCAGCGATTGGCTGTTGTTCCTGTTCCGCTTTTGCTTGTAAAACACGGTTGCGGGCTGCCCGGTACAACATCAGGACGGATTGATTGTCTTCGTATTGTTTCGCAAAACGGTACCGTTTCCAGACGGCACTGCCGCCGAGGAAAGCGATCAACAATAAGATGATGCTGAAATGGGTGAGACCGTAGGCAATCAGGGCAGCGAGTCCTGCAATCCAGACGACGATCGGCAGACCAGCTAAAATCCGTCCGCCATCGAGCGGACTGACCGGGAGTAAATTGAATAGATTGAGCAGGGCACCTAAGTGGAAGATAACGAGCCAAAAATCATTTCCTGTCACGGCATATCCAATCAAAAGCGGGATAAGGGAGAGCAGTCCGGCGAGCGGACCCCCGTAGGCTAAGATTGCTTCTTGTTTCGGCGTTCGGAATGTATCTTTGATCCCGATGACGGCCCCCATGAACGGAACGAAAATCGCTGGTCCCGTCTTAAAACCCAGGAGTTTTGCAGCAGCTAAATGTCCCATCTCATGAATGAACAATAGGTAAAGCAAACCAACACCAAACCAAACACCAAAAATTTGGGCATAAAAGAGAAGCGAAATACCGAACGAAATCAGCGTTCCTCCGAACTTCGAAAATTTTAAGAGTGCAAGGACGACCTTTCCTTTCGAGAGCAAAAATGCTCCGGCGACGGCAAGGCCTCCCCAACGTTTTTTATCCATCATGAATTCCTTCTTCCATAAATATGACGTTCTGTCTCTAGTGTACGCCAAATTAAGAAAAAAAGTTTCATTTGCCGCCGGTTCAGTCTGTTTCCCATATCAAATCGTTTTGAGGATCTTAGCAGGGTTTCCACCCACGACCGTATTCGCAGGGACATCTTTAACGACGACGCTCCCGGAAGCGATGACCGCATTATCGCCAATCGTCACACCGGGATTAATGACAGCTCGTCCGCCGATCCAGACGTTATCCCCGATGACGACGGGTTTGCCGAATTCATACCCACTATTTCGTTCGACAGGATCTAACGGATGCGTCGCTGTATAGATATGGATGCCCGGAGCAAGCATACAGTTGTCACCGATCGTAATCGGGCAAATGTCGAGCAGCACACAATCGTAATTGGCATAAAACCGGGCACCAAGCGTGATGTTGTAGCCATAATCACATTTAAAAGACGGTTCGATGTAAAAATCCGTTTGTTCCGTCCGGAAAAGTTGTTGCAGGAGAGATTTTCGGTCGGGCAGCTCTTCGATGCTCAGTTGGTTGAATTGATGACAAAGCATCTGCGCCCGTTTCCGGTCCGCCACGAGCTCCGCATCCCCGGCTAAATACAACTGACCTTGAATCATCTTTTCTTTTTCTGTCACATGAATCATCTCCTAACGGTATGTATATCTTCATTAGACTAAATCGGACGGGGAGAAGCAACTGATACCAAAAAAAGCGGTTTTGATGTCGCCATCAAAACCGCTTTTTACTCTGGCATTCAATTAAGCAAGTTCAATTCCGCCTGTCACACCATAAATTTGTGCCGTGACATAACTGGCATCGTCAGACGCGAGGAAGACATAGACGCTCGAAAGTTCGACCGGTTGACCACTTCGTTTGAGTGGTGTTTCTTGTCCGAATTCCGGAATGTTTTCGCTCGGTTGACCACCCGAGATTTGAAGTGGTGTCCAAATTGGACCCGGTGCGACCGAATTAACGCGGATGCCTTTTGGCGCAATTTGTTTCGCGAGGCCGCGTGTGAATCCATTGATGGCAAATTTTGTTGAGGCGTAATCAAGTAAGTTCTCACTCGGATTGTATCCTTGAACAGAAGTTGTCGTGATGATCGAAGCGCCTTCTTTTAGAAGTGGGAGAGCGGCTTTAACGACCCAAAACAGCGAGAAGACATTAATTTCATATGTTTTCCGGAGTTGTTCTGTTGACAGATCCATGATGTCCTCGACAGCTTGTTGTTTTCCGGCGACGAGTGCAAGGATGTCGAGTCCGCCAAGTGAATCATGTGCCTCTTTGACAAGTTGCTGACAGAACGATTCGTCACTTAAATCACCTGCGAGTAAGTACGCTTTTTGACCAGCTGCTTCGACAAGTGCTTTTACTTCTTCTGCATCTTGTTGTTCTTCCGGGAGATAGTTCAGGAAGACATCTGCTCCTTCACGGGCATAAGCAATCGCAGCAGCACGTCCGATTCCTGAATCACCGCCTGTAATCAACGCTTTCTTACCTTTTAGTTTACCTGAACCTTTGTAGCTTTCTTCTCCACAATCCGGAAGGGGTTCCATTTTTGCCTGGACAGCCGGTGGCTCCTGATACTGTTTTGGGAAATCATCGTTGAAGTGTTGTGTAAGTGGATTTTTAGACTGTGACATGAACTGATTCCTCCTAGGTAGTGGTTTGATTTGCATAAGAAGTATGTTCCCTGTCATTTCACGTTTAAACGTCAACTTATTAACCAAGTGAAGTTTTTATTAGAGCGAAAAGGTTGCTCGATAAGGCTATAGCAACAAATAACTGAATGCGAACGAAGGGCGAATAAAAAAATCGGAGTCCACAGGTGTGAACTCCGATTTTTACTAAAGATAAGGTGGATGAGCGATCAGACGCGTTCTGCTGTCAGCTCTTTCATCCCTTGTAGAGCTGCTTGATTCAGTAAGTTCCACGGTTTGTTGTAGTGCGGTTGGAAGAAGAAGTCGACGAAGGCCAGTTCTTCAAGCGTCATTTCATTTTGAATCGCGACCGATAACGTATTCATCGCTTGCGTCAAATCGACCTTCGAAATAATTTGGGCACCGACGACGCGATGAGAGTTTTGTTCAAAAACAAGTTTGAGTTGGACGTCTTCTGCAGTCGGCATAAATTCAGGTCGATACGCATCTGTGACGGTTGTACTCATGACTTCTAGTCCAAAGAATGGAGCAGCATCTTCCGTGACGCCGGTCGACGCGATATTTAAGTCATATAACCGGAGACCGGACGTCCCTTGCGTCCCTTGGTAACGAATCGTCGGGGCAAGTAAGTTTTTCCCGACGAGCGTTCCCATACGGACGGCATTCGTCGCGAGTGGAATATAGGCATGTGTCCGGGCCGGATTGTAGTAGACGGCACAGCTGTCACCGGCAGCAAAGATATTCGGATTACTCGTCCGCATATAGTCGTCGACGATGATGGCACCGTTCGGTAACATATCGATTTGTCCTTTTAAAAGCTCCGTACTCGGACGGAAACCGACACAAAGAATGACGAGATCGGTCTCGAACGTTCCTTTGTCCGTGACGACTTGTGTGACGTTGCCGTCTACGCCGGTAAAGCTTTGAACAGTCTGGTTCAACTCGAGCTGAATGCCGCGATCTGTCAATTCACTTTCAATGATATCCGTGAATGAACGATCGAGGTATTTATTTAAAATCCGGTCGGCACTGTCGATGAACGTCACTTCTTTGCCGTATGCTTCAAACGCTTCAACGAGTTCAGCACCGATGTAGCCGGCACCGACAACTGTAATCCGCTCGGCATCCGTTGCTTTTTTGATGATGGTTTGAGCATGGTGGTAGTTTTTACAAAGTTCGATTTGATTCAGTTCAATGCCCGGTAACATCGGAATGATTGGCCATGAACCTGTTGTCATGATTAATTTGTCGTACGTATCGTGAACGGTTTCACCCGTCAGAAGATTTTTCGCAAGAATCGTTTGGTTCGTACTATCGATTTCAAGGACATCATGTTTCAAGCGCATCGTTGCTCCGAGGTCAGCCAGCTCGTCAGGTGAAGAGTAGAAGAGTGACTCGGCATGCTCAACGACGCCACCGACGTGAAGGGCAATCCCGCAAGAGAGAAATGAAACGTTATCGTTTCGTTCATAGACTGTGATTTCAAGGTTTTCGTTCGTTGCCGTAAGCTCTTTGACTGCTGCTGTTCCTGCATGTGTACAACCGATGACTGCTACTTTCATGAGTAAAGTCCCCTTTTTGTTTAATTGTGATATTAATCACATTCGATTTGATAACCTTAGTGTAATACTTCACAATGTCGGTTTCAAGTAGTTTGTTCATAATTGAGCATAGTTTTGTCTGAATTGTGAAATTGTGAACAAAGAGGTAATGACTTATAACGTTTTTGTTAAAAGTCCGTAAAAATGTTTTAGTTTCTGAAGTTCGGGTTATAATAAGATGGAGAACTAAATGAAAGGGTGGAAACCGATGGATACCGAGAGGACCGATCATCTATTTAGCTTACCTGATTTTTAGCATCGCTGGTCTTACGTAAACAAGACAGTAATGGTTAAAAAAATCAGGGAGAGCGAAAATAGATGAATACCCAAACGGCAACAATAAAACCTCTCCCATGGAAGATACGGGAGAGGACAATAAAACATGAAACGAATCGCAACCATCTTAGCAGGAACGTTACTTATGGCGTTCGGCTACTATACTTTGAATGAACAGTTTGGATTAGCAGAAGGCGGATTTATCGGGTTATCTTTATTAGGACGGTATTTCTTTGATATCAATCCATCGATTTCGATGATCGTGCTCGACATTCCATTCTTTATTGGAGCACTTTATTTTAAAGGAAAACGCTTTGTCAGTGAGGCACTTGTCTCAGCAGGTGCACTATCGCTCTTTTATGAGATGTGGCATCAGCTCGATTTGTTCCATTTCCCGGAACAGGCCTGGCCGGCAACGTTAATCGCCGCCATTGCGAGTGGGATCATCACGGGATACGGACTTGGTCTTGTGTTGAAGAGTGGTGCTGCGACCGGCGGTGACGACCTTTTATCAATGGGCCTTAGCAAAGTAACAGGTTTATCGATCGGGACGATTTTATTTAGTCTCGATGCAATTGTTCTTGTCATTTCACTCGTCTACTTGCCAGTCAGTTTGACGCTTTATACGTTACTTGCAGTTGCCATCGCGGGACGCGTCGTCTCAGTCATGACACGCGAACCGGTTACTGTACCAGTAGTTAGACCAGCGCCACAACTGAAATAAATAAAATCCTTCCTGACATCAGGAGGGATTTTGTTTTAGGATAAAAAGAGATAACGAGAAGGGGGCTACCCAATGATTAGACAAGCGACTGCGGAAGACGCCGATCAAATCGCACCTTTGATTGAACAGGCGATTCATGAAATTGCCGAGACACTGACCGGAACGCAGGAGAAGGAATTGATTTTGGAACGGCTTGGGCTGTTTGTGACACAAACGGGAAACCGGTTAAGTCACGAGAACATTCTCGTCAAGGAGCTCGATGGGCGCGTCGTCGGCATCGTCATCGCATATGCGGGAGTGGATGCAGCGCAGTTGGATGAACCGATTAAACGTCAGCTCCTCGCGTGGACAGGTCAAGAGATACAAATTGATCAAGAGACGGAAGGAAACGTCTTTTATCTCGATACATTGTCGGTCGATCCGGCATACGGCGGAAGAGGAATCGGGTCTGAGCTGTTGCAGGTAGTAGCGGACGAAGGAGAGAAGCGTGGATTACGCGCGTTTACGTTAAATGCCGATCAGACGAATGCTGGGGCGCAACGTCTCTATCGACGTCTTGGATTCGTCCCGGTCAAGACGATTGAAATCAGTGGCGGACAATTTGATTACATGGAACGACCGTATGCAACTTGAATGATGAGTGAAGTACTTTGAATTCATTTCAAGATTCGTTGATACGCAGACAAGACTTCGCTTTCCGCGGGCGAAACGTGAGCCTCCGCGTCGTCTGCGCGACTTACGGGGTCTCACCTGTTCCGCTTTTCCCGCAGGAGTCTTCGTCTTGTCTGCTTCTCAACGACGTTTTGTTAAGCTGTTAAAATCCATCCATCAAGAATCTGAAATCAAAAAATCACTCGCTTCACGCGACTCCTACAGGAAAAAGCTCAAGACGACTTGCGCTGTCAGAGACAAACAAGACCCGATTTTCTGCCTCATGGAGGCAGGAAAACTGGCTTGTGTCTCGCCTGAGGAAAGCGCGTGGAAAAGAGTGATTTTTTATTTTCAGATTAATTAAGTGGCGATGATCTGTGACTCGTTGGATATCACTTTAAAAAACGCTGTAACAGAACGGATTCGACAGGCGTAATCTGCTCTTTCAAGCGGGAAGCTGCACACAGCCGTAAACAAGCCTCGAATGCGGTGACTTTTCTGATGCGCTTAAAATAACAGACACGATACAAATGACTGAGGATGAATCGGGAAATGCATTCTGCCGGATTTCGTAAAGACATTCGTCCTCCATAGCGAATCAACAAAAAAGTACGGGCGACGTCCATCAGTGGATTGCCGATGGAGGCATCCATCCAATCGATGACATAGACGTTTTCTTTAACAAGCAACAGATTATACGGGTGAAAATCACCATGACACAAAGTATGTCCCGCTACAAGTGTAGTGTGAGCGGGATACCGTTCTTGAAGACGCGGTAACCCGCCGACGGATAACCTGTGAAAGTGCTGGTGTAAGGTGACCATGATCGTCATGTAGCGGAGAATCCGAACGGGATGACGTTTCATCAAATCTCCGAGCGCTTCACCCTTTAAATACTCCATTCGAATGGAATGATCAACTTGATTATAAACACGAGGTGTCATCGGAAAGTGGTTCTGGATGGACAGATGATTTTGAAATTCCTGCTGGACCGCTGCATGCGGAACGTGTGCGTGAAACTGCTTTCGAACAATCGCCGCAGTTTCTTTTTGAATCGTTGCCGTGTTGCCGGTTCCAATGATATTCATCCCAATCCGCTCCTTATCGTAAGATCATCCGGTACAACCGCGCCTCCGCATCCTCCGGTTCAAACCGGGGGTCACTCGTGAGGCAGAAAACCTCCGTCACTTCAATCGATACATCTGCCACCCGCAACTGTTTGAGTAATCGTCCGGTCAGGTAAACTTCCGCTGATTTAGGCTCCGCCCGCCATTTGCTGACAGATCCAATCGGAACGATCGTAGCGTCAGGACGTGCCATCAAAAACTGGCGGTCTTCTTCATCCGTAAAGATGGTCGCTGACGCCGGTAAACCGGTAATGGCATCCGCCAACTGGATAGTTGCCGGTTCAATTGTCGCTTGGCGGTACAAGGCGATACTTCCCATCACCAATTGAATACATAAAAATGGGACGAGCCAACGCACTGACAGATGGCGAACAAGCAGGAAGACGAGCAGTAAGACGAGAGGTAAAACATGGCGTGGTTTATCAATGTTTTGGGCCAACCAGACCCAAAGGAAATAACCAGTACCGGTGACGCTCCACCAAAGAGGAAGCGGACGGATTCGTTGGCAGAACAAGAATAGCCCTGAAGCAAGACCGAGCCAACTTGTAAATCCTAAACCATGCCAAACGATTTGTTTGAGTGTCAATCCAAGTCGTTCAATCAACGAGGCTTCGTCCGTTTGTGCCGTACCGCCCCAGTCCGAAAAGTGACCCGTCACGAAACTGAGTGACAATTGAGCGAAGGACGCGGGTCCCCCGACCGAGAAGGCGACCGGTAACAGCCAGGCAAGTTGTGCCAGGAGTAACGTCGCCAGTTCGGACAGGAGTTGCCAGTAGTCTTTTCGGGTTTGCCAAAGTAAAAAGAGTAACACGATTCCGAACGGCGCATAGGATAATCGTGTTGCCATCGACAGTCCGAATAAGAGGTACGGCAAAAGACGGAAATGACCGTGCCGAGCACGTTCGACACTCCACATGAACCAACAGAGGACACCAAGTGCAAGACCGTCCGACATCCCGGTCGCAGAGATGACGACGAGTGAAGCAACCGAGATGACAGTGAAAGCAGCTAGTAAACGTGCCGTATCAAACGACTGACGTTTTAACAGCAAATATAACGGAATCAGTCCGCTCGTGAAGCCAAGCGTCGAGACGATGCCAAGCGCACGGACGGGTTCAAGCCCGAGTCGTGTGAGACCTGTCGCGAGTAAGATGAAAAACGGGTACCCCGGAAAATGTGGCTGCAAATTCGCCAAATCATACTGTCCAACCGCTAACGTAAAGTTGGCGATGTCGTAGCTTGCGACAAACGGGCTGACCAGATAAAGATGAACACCCAGCAATAGTGAGATGGCAAAACAGAGCGTGAAAAAAAGCGATCGTCCAAGTAGACGATCGCTCCGAACGGTCAAGAAACCTCCTGAAGTTTTTTGGCTGCTTTTGGTGTTCGATTTTGACGCATCAGCATGAAACCGGCAAACGCGAAGTAGCCCCACCAGGCGATCACTTGCTCAAGTGATGGATTATGGCTGTAGCCGAACATCGCACCCATAAACGTACCGATTTGTCCGCTGATTAATGTCGGATTGCCTGTATCGCGCAAATATTGAATTTGGTCGATGTAGTGTTCCGGCATAAACCCGACGATGTTATACAAGGCTGCCGGTGTTCCATCGGCATTCGTCAATAGGCTTCCGAGCAGTCCAAGATCTTGGAAACGTCCAATCGTTTGGACGAGCATGCCGGCAGCAATGAACAGAATCAGGATGCCTGTCACTTGGAAGAAACGTTTGACTGGAATCTTCATCGTTCCGGAAACGAACAGGTAACCGAAAATGAGTGCGAGCAAGAGACCAGACACGGCACCATAACTCGTCAAGACTTTCTCGATTTCACCGCCGGAAATGGCAGCGAAGAAGAAAACCGTCTCGATGCCTTCTCGGACGATGACGAGGAACGAATGGATGATCATCGTGATGGCACTGCCTGTCGAGACCGCCGCCGCGACTTTTGCTTGCGAGGCCTGTTGGTTTTCTTTAGCCTCTTTCCCCATCCAGAGCACCATGTGTGTCAGTAAGATGACGGAGATCATCATGATACCAAGACGCAAGTACGTGTCGCTGCCGAAGCTTGCGAAACTCGTAAAGACGACTTGGAATAAAAAGGCGACACCGAGGCTCGCGAGCAGCGCAAGTCCGACTCCGGCATAGACCCATTTTTTATATTGCGGTGCGTTGAGTCGATCGAGATAGCCGAGAATCAAACCGACGATCAAGACAGCTTCGAGACATTCACGAAGCGTAATTAAAAACGCTTGAAAATCCATCGTCCTTCCTCCCTAATCAGTGATGTTGACGTTTCTTTTTTCGTTGACCGATGATGACGATGACGATTAGAACGATGACAAGACCAATCGCAATCGTTTTCCAAATCTCATCTGTTCCGAAGGATTGTCCGAAAATCGAATCCTCTTCTTCAAATAAACCGGTTTTTTCTTCTCCGGGTAAAACGAATAGTGGTGTAATTGTATCTTCGATTAATGCAATGTTTTGATCAAATGTTTCTTTATCACTCGCTTTTTTCCCGACTCCGAACAGTCCGGGGTTCCCGAGCGCAGTAAGTGCATCGTCAAACGCAGTATACAATGCATCGGACGTTTTTGCATCTGTGCTTTCTTTGACATAAGGAGCAAGTACATCATATGTGCCGCGTGCTTTCGCAAGTAACAGCTTCGCCTGTCCGAAGTCTTCGAACTGCTCATCCGCAAAATGAAGACGACGTTCGATGTTTTGACGTAAGGCAACGCGATACGCCTGTTTGGCATTCTCTGCGTCTTCTTCCGCTAACGCAGCATCAATTTTTTCCTTCGCTTCAGGGAAGTAAAGTTTAAATTCTTTATCATACGCGTCAATCGTTTCCTTCGCAAGTGCATAATCTTTTTGATCGAGCTGTTCCTCAAATTGTTTGTAAGCTTCCGCAAAAGCTTCTTTGCCCGGGTCACCATAGCTGTAAGCAAACGCCGATAAAGGAGTCGCGAGGAGACAGAAGAAAACAACGACCGGAAGGACTAAACGTTTTATCATCCGAGATGCTCCTTTCGTTCAAAACGTTCTTCAATCGGTAGTGCAACGATTGGTCGACGCCACTCTTTGTAAATGGCAGGGACCACACGTTGAATATAGTTCAAGCGGATAAAAGATTTTCCTGATTCACGTACCCGGTAACGAATCGGTACTTCTTTCAGACGGAATCCTTTACGGACGAGATTCAACGTCAAGACTTGCGCGTAGTTGTAATCGTGGATGATTTCCGCGTGTTTGCAAGCAGCGCGTGAGAAAGCACGCATCCCGCTTTGTCCGTCATGAATTTTTCGTTTCAGTAAAACACATTGAAGCCACGTAAAGACGTGATTCCCAATATAGCGATAGAGGCGCATTCCGTCAATCGTCCCGAGGAATCGTGATCCGAAGACATAATCCGCATCGTTCGCTAAGATCGGTCGAACGACGTCCGGAATTTGATCGGCCGGGTACTCGTTGTCCGCATCAATCATCACGGCGACGGTCGCATCATGGTCATAAGCGCGATACAATCCTTCGCGGACCGCAGCGCCAAGACCACGATTTTGTTCGAACCGGTAGACTTGAGCACCGTTCAGGGTTGCGACGGTCGATGTAGCATCGGTCGATCCATCATCGATGACAATCGTTTCGACGGGGATTCCGTCAATCTCATCCGGGATTCGTTTTAAGACGAGTGGGAGAGAGGTTTCTTCATTGTGAGCCGGAAGGAAGACGACGATTTTCTTCATGAGCGTTCCTCCTTAAAAGCTTCCGTCAACAATACGCCACGACTGTCGTGCGGGATATCGGCACCAAGCAACTTCGTAATCGTTGGTCCAAGCGACAGGATATGCCGGTGTGTATCGACCTTGCGACCAGCATGAATGTGTTTGCCATACATCCAAAATGGGACGAAACGTTCTCCTTCGTCGAGGTGACCATGCCCGCCGATCCCGTCGGCTTGACCATGATCGGCCATGACGATCAGTGTCGCATCGTCTAACTTACCGAGACGATCGAGTTCTTCACAAAACTCTGCGAGTAGCGCATCGGCTTCCTCGATTTTTTGAATATATTCCGAGTAGAGCGTCCCGCGACTATGACCGGTTTGATCCGTTCCGATTAATTGGATTGCAAGCAAATCCGGATCTTCTTCGTGAACGATTTGCTTGGCCCGTTCGATGATGTTGCGGTCGGCGACATCATTATGCATGACGGCTGTCACGGTACTGACGTCGGTCGAACCGAACGCATCGACGAGGTGGGCAATCCCGAGAATCTTGCCGGATTTATTGACGGCACGCAACCGGTCGAAGACGGTATCCGTTTTGACACCGGTCGTATTCCAGACCATGTTGGAATGAATTCCGTGATCTTCCGGACGTGCTCCCGTGAACATCGAGCTGAAGCAGACGACTGTCCGGGCCGGGTAGACGGTTTCCATATTCGTATATTCCGTTCCTTCTTGACGCAATCGCTCGAGAAACGGAGTGTTCGCAGCCATGTATCGGTCTTTTCGCATCCCGTCGACAATCAAGACGTAGACTTTGTCTGAAGTCGGCAAGCTGACGTCTTTTGTCGGCTCAGTCGGAAGTTTCGGTTTCCAGTCGAAGAGATAATGGTGGAGAATCCAAGCAAATAGTAACAATCCGGCAGGGAACAAGACGTACGACCAGTCAAAGGTCGGATTGATTGACGCTGTTTGCCAGTAGGCAAGTAAGAGTGCGACTTTCGGTAGTTGTTCTTGCGCGTTACCACTCGTCGAGTCACTGTTCTTGAGGACGAGTTTCCAAAAACGCGTGAAGTTGAGCCAGTCCGTTCCAATCCGTAAATGGTAATAAATCGTTCCCCAGAAGAAAATCGTGAAGAAGAAATAAAGACCTGCTCCGTAAGCGAATAGGGGCAGGAGCCGTGTATCCGTTCCTTCAAGGAATAACCAGACGATGACGGGCATCCATAAATAATTACGAAGGAACAGCGGGAAATCAAATTTCCAGTACAGTACGAATAAAGGCAACGTCACTAAAAATCCGAAGCCGGCACCGCTCAGTGTCTGTTGGAACAAAAGGCAGTAGCTGAGGAAGACACCGATTGTAAAAATCGGGGTGAATGGTTTTCCTTCATTCAACAGATTCCACATACGGGCTGCGACTTTTTCAAAACGTGAAGCACTTTTCATGAAGATCCTCCTTTCTGTTGATTCTTGAATTGGCGAAACAGTAATGTGACACTACGGTGATGTCTGCCCAAAAAATACAAAGGTGCGATGAAGGCGAACGCATATTTGAACGTGTGCGTCATCAAGGCAAGTTCATAAGGATGGTCGACGCCTGCCGTCTGTAGAACCGTTCCCATGGCGAGCTCATACGTGCCGAGACCACCGGGGGTGAATTGAGCAATTCCGGACAAGACACCGGCACTCATCGCGATTAAGACGAGGGGGAAGGGAAGGACAGCGTTCACGCCTAAGAATAAGCAGTAAACGGCGCCCGCTTCCAAACACCAAGCGAGTGTGCCATACCCGATTAATGCGTACATCGTCCGTAAAAAAGGGCGGACGACGACTAAGGCGAGTACACCGAGCACAATCGCGATACCTGCAGGAAGAGCTGTTTTCGTCGCGAGCAAGCCGAGCGAGACGAAGAGTCCGAGGACGACCAAATCAATGCCGCGCTGTGCGACAAGGATTGCCGTTGTCCGTTTTAAGGGACTAGCGATGGCACGTGCCGTCAGCAGGCGAACACCTTCGCCGAGTTTGACGGGTGACAAGTGATTGACGGCAAGGCCGAGATAGAGGCTCGTCAAATAGATTGGCAAGGGTGCCTGCCGCTGATCAGCCACGCGCCAGGCGACAGCGCGGACATAAAAAGCACCTGCATACAACAAGCTTGCGAGTAGCGTCCAGTAAGAGCGTGAAAGGGTGCGCAAGTAATCATAGAGGACAGGTAACTCGAGCACGAACCGAATTAATAAAAAAACAACCGCAAGCGTCAAGAGGACGCTTGCGGTTGTACGGATTACATGCGCCCGAGATGCCATGTAATCATCCGCTCGAGTCCTTCATTCAAGGTAACGGAGGGCGTGTAGTCGAATGCTTGTCGTGCAGCTTCTGTATTACTCCATGTCATCGAGACATCTCCTTCTCTTTGCTCGGTGAACGTTACCGGAACACCGTATCGCTCACTGAGGGACCTGGCAATCGTTCGGACCGACTCCGGTCGATTCGCCCCTAAATTATAAGTCCCGATTGCGCGCGCTTGAAGTGCTTGTTCCATCCCGCGTGTAATGTCATCGATGTACGTGAAGTCGCGTACCGGGTCACCGAACACGACAAGTTCTTGACCACGAAGCGCTTGTTCGATGAAGCGGTAAAGCGCCATATCCGGGCGCCCGGATGGTCCGTAGACCGTAAAGAAGCGGAAGATCGTAACCTGTAATCCATATAGGTTTTGATAGGCATTACAGAACGTCTCGGCACTATACTTTGCCGCGGCGTATGGACTGACGACTTGACCGGTCGCCTGCTGTTCGCTCAACGCACCTGTCTGCTCCCCGTAAACCGAAGAAGAAGAGGCAAACAAGACTTGCTGAATCTGATGTTGTTTTGCCGCTTCAAGGACGGTCACCGTCATATCGATATCTTCTTTGATGTAGCGATGCGGCTCACGTAAAGATCCGGGAACGCCAGGTAAAGCAGCAAGATGGAACAGGGCATCGAATTGACCGGATGAACACCAGGCATCGAGTTCGACGTGGACATCTGCTTCACAGATGTTTACGCCAAGTCGTGTCAGCTCCGCTGCCCGTTCGCGTTTCAAGTCGCTTGCATAATAATCGGTGAAGGCATCGATGATCGATACGGTATGACCACTAGTACGCAAACGAGTTGCAAGTGCAGCACCGATGAAGCCAGCGCCACCCGTAATTCCGATGTTCAAAGGAAGTTCCTCCAATCGTCTTGCTTAGTTGAACGTATCGAGCGCATCGACGATTTTTTTGCTCACCGTTTCCGCTTCTGCGTCATTTTTTTCGATGAGATCGTACCATGTGTTAGCGTCAGCAAGAACAGCGTCTGCCTCTTCTTTACCGAGACGATTTTCGAGGGTCGGCTTCATCGCGATGACGAACATGTTTGCTTCCATCGCTTCGACACGTGCTGTATCGACATCTTTCGCTTCGAGTGCTTCCATTGCTTCTTCATGGTAACCGACGATTTTCTTCGTCAATGCTTTGGCGAAGAGACCTTCGATCTCTTCATAAGAGACGTCTGCTGGTTTTGTTTTTGAGAAGTCATACCGTTCTTTTAGTTTCGCGACGGCGGCTTCATCGCCACCGGCAAGTGACTCTTCGATTGCGAGTAAGAATCCGTAGCCTTCTGCTTGTTCCATTTGTAACTCTTTTTCGTCGGCACCGGATTTAGCGCCATCTTCGATTTTTTGTGCATAACCGAGTGCTGCGAGATAGAATGAACGGTAAATCGACTTATCCGTCAACTGTTTTGCGACTTTAAAGTCAGCGACGTTTTCAGCCGAGATGGCGTCTTCTTGTGCTGCGAGACCGGACGTGATCGCTTGTGCGATGGCTTCTTCGTTTTTGAAGTCATAACTCGCATCGCGCTTTTCGGCTGTCGGGATGAAGACAGTTTCCGCCATGTTTTTGATATTTCCTAACGTCGCCATGGCGTCATCTGTTTTTCCGGCCGCGACTGCTTCTTCTGCTGTTGCTTGCATTGATTTTTGGAGTTTATAGAAGTAAGACTGAAGTCCTTTATCGACAAGCTGACGGGCAATGTTCTCATCCAAATCCTTTGATTCGACGCCTGCGAGGGCAGAAGTGACGACTTGTTCGATTTCAGGAGCAGCAGTTGCGACGCCACCTTTTAACTTCGATTCATAACTCGTCTGGACCATCTTCCAATCGATGGCTTGTCCTTCTTTCGCTTTATCGAGTTCTGTCTTGATTGAGCTGAAGAGTGTCAATTCGTCCGTTAATGTCGTTGCGGCGATTCCGGCATTCGTGTTTTTATCAGACGTTTGCTCCGTTTTGTCTTCTTTTGGAGCTGTCGTTGTTTCTTTTTCATCCGTTCCGCAAGCTGCGAGTAATCCGGCTACCATAAAGAGTGACGCTACTTTAAATCGTTTTTTCATCTGTCTCATTCCCCCAGGAAAAATAAAATTATCTACAAAATGATGTCGTTTTCACAATTCTCACTATAACGAGAATAATTCTCATTGTCAATTGAACTTAAAACAAAAAAATGGCTCCAGAGAAATCTCCGGAGCCATTTTTTTTAAATATAAATTATTGAATTTGGTCATACAATTTCGTTAAATACGCGTACACTTCGTCAGAGGCTTGGAACATCATGACCGAGTGGCCGAAGATGGCAGCCGGGTTGAAGCCGTGATCTAAGTCGATTGTTGAAGCAATCGTTACGTCGCGATCGCTATCGAGGACGACGCGGAAGTACTTGAACTCTTGGTTGAAGTCATTGATTGCGTTTAAGATAGGAAGATCTTCGACACCGTCTGGAACGTGCGTAACGGTACGAGCGAATAACTCAACGTCCGTCGTCGTTTTACTGAAGACGATCATCATCATCGGCTCAGCGCCAGCTGGTGTTTTTTCTTGTGTCATAAAGAAGACGTGTGTTTCATTTTCACGTGCTTCCATTGGAATGCCTTTTTCGACTAAGAACGCTTGGAATGCTTCCAAGTGTTGTTGTTGAACTTCCGTTACCCCGTTTTCGTTTGTTCCTTCTTGATTACGTTCTGGGTGAAGCGGTGTGACCTTGTTGTCCTCATTCGTTTCGTTCGAGTTACGGTCCTGGTCCATTTTAAATCCCCCTTATAGATACTGTAATCTCAGTTTCAAGCATTTTAAGAGGAATTGCAACTAATGTCCGTTATCATTTAAAGAAGAAACAGTTTGAAAATAAGACAAGTATGTGAAATGTAGAGCAAACTACTTGAAACCACATACCTTAATGGGTATATTGTAAAGCATAGAGAGTACGATTCGATTTAGGAGGAAAACAGACATGAAAACAATCATTGTTGGTGGAGTAGCAGGTGGAGCGACCGCTGCAGCACGATTACGCCGGTTGGATGAAACGGCGGAAATCATTTTGTTAGAACGTGGAAAAGAGATTTCGTTCGCGAACTGTGGATTACCGTACTATATCGGGGATGTCATCAAAGACCGGAACAAGCTACTCGTCCAAACACCTGAGGGGATGCATGCCCGGTTTAACTTGGATGTTCGGAATCTGTCGGAAGCGATTCAAATCAATCGTGAACAAAAAACGGTCACAATCCGTAAAGTCGATACAGGTGAAGAATATGAGGAGTCATATGACAACTTAATTCTTTCACCAGGAGCAAAACCGATGCGTCCATCAATTCCTGGTATCGAAGAAGCGACGAACATCTTTACGTTACGTAACATTCCGGATACGGACCGGATGCGTCAATATGTCGATGAGAACCGTCCCGCACGTGCCGTCGTCATCGGTGGCGGGTTCATTGGACTCGAGATGGCAGAAAACTTGGTCGAACGCGGTGCGAAGGTGACATTGGTTGAAATGATGGATCAAGTCATGGCACCGGTCGATCCGGAAATGGCAGCCATCGTTCATGAACATTTACGTGCGAAAGGCGTCGAGTTGATGTTATCGGATGGTGTCGCCCGCTTTGAAGAGGCAGGGAAACGTATTGTCTTGACGAGCGGCAAGACGATCGAAACGGAAATGAACATCCTGTCGATTGGTGTCATGCCGGAAAGTAACCTTGCGGCGGAAGCAAAACTTGAGTTGGGAATCAAGAATACAATCAAAGTCGATGACACGTTACGGACATCTGATCCATCGATCTTTGCGATTGGTGACGCCATCGAAGTGAAAGATTACGTGACAGGAGAGGCGATGCATGTTCCACTCGCGTGGCCGGCGAATCGTCAAGGGCGTCTCGTTGCAGACATCATCGCCGGACGCGACGTCAAATATACAGGTGCGCTCGGTACAGCCGTCGCAAAAGTATTCGATATGACGGTCGCTTCGACCGGAAATAACGAAAAACGGTTGAAACAGTCTGGTCGCCGCTATGAAGCGGTTCATCTCCATCCGGGTTCGCACGCCGGTTATTATCCGGGTGCCAGTCCAATCTCAATGAAACTCTTGTTTGATCCGATTGACGGAACGATTTACGGCGCGCAAGCGATTGGGATGACGGGTGTCGAAAAACGGATTGATGTCTTAGCGACGGCAATCAAAGGTGGATTAACGGTCCTCGACTTGCCAGACCTTGAATTATCATACGCACCACCGTATAGCTCGGCGAAAGATCCCGTCAACATGGCAGGATACATCGCTTCGAATATCGTGTTAGGGGACAGCGAAAACGTCCATTGGCATGAAATTGATCAAATCGTCGCAGCCGGCGGATTGTTACTCGATGTCCGTGAACCGTCTGAAAATGAACTCGGTTCGATTCCGGGCTCGGTCAATATCTCATTACCGACGCTTCGCACGTCCCTCGACGAGCTACCGAAGGATCAGCCGATCTACGTGACATGCCAAGTCGGATTACGGGGATATGTCGCAAGTCAGCTCCTCAAACAAAACGGCTTCGACGTGAAGAATTTGAGTGGCGGATATAAAACATGGGCGACGGTCAATCGCGATCAAGAAGCGCGAAACCAAGCACGGGAGGAAACAGCAGTGACGACGATTAAAAGTGAGCCGAAACAAGCCGTGAAAGCAGAGCAAATCACGCTGCTCGATACATGTGGATTACAGTGCCCGGGACCAATCGTTGAATTAAAAACAAAGATTGATCAACTGCAGGACGGAGACCAAGTCTTCATTAAAGCATCGGATCCTGGTTTCTTACCGGACGTCCAGGCATGGGCAACAAAGCTCGGACATACCGTCCATACGGCAGAAATGAATCAGGGAATTGTCGAAGTTTTACTTGAAAAAGGGCAAGGACAAACGGAGCAACACGTGACAACGGCACCTGTCGCAAAAGCAGATGACGCGACGATGGTCGTCTTCAGTGGTGATCTTGATAAAGCACTTGCGTCATTCGTCATCGCACAAGGTGCACAAGCGATGGGCAAACAAGTCACGATGTTCTTCACGTTCTGGGGACTGAATGTCATTCGTAAGCCGGATGCACCAGCCGTCGACAAAGCACCGATGGAACGCATGATGGGGATGATGATGCCGAAACATGCCGGTGATCTTCCATTATCCAACATGAACATGGCAGGCGCCGGTCAAAAAATGATGAAAAAAGTCATGAAGGACAAACAAGTCGATGCGCTAGAGACGATGATGGCAAAAGCGCAAGCAGCAGGCGTCCGGATGATTGCGTGTACGATGTCGATGGACATCATGGGGATTAAAAAAGAAGAATTGTTAGATGATATCGATTATGGTGGGGTCGCAAGTTATCTTGGTGCGACAGACGATGCCAACTTAAATCTATTCATCTAAAGAATCGAAAAGAGCCCTTCCGCGAAAAGTGGAGGGGCTCTAAGTGTTTGTCTAAAGATGGAGGGGGTGACTAATTCAGATGAACATCCATCCTTGTGACGGACGTTTCCGCCATCCTCACTTTCCTTGGGCGGAAGGTAAGCCGCGGCAGCCCGCATTTCATGCGGTCATGCCGGGTCTTACCTCTTCCTGACGGAAACGCGAATCACGTTTCCTTTTCCCATAGGAGTTGAGGATAAACGTTTCCGTCCTCCGTTAATCGAAATGGCCGATGATTCCACTTCCACGGAATCATCGGCCATTTCGATGTAAATGCTTCTTTTTCACGATGGCTTAGTGTGTATTTGGGACACGCATGAAAAAGTCCTGATTCCGTTTAATTGGTAGCCGTCCCTCCTTTTGAGTGAGGCCGTTCTTTTTTTGTTCGTAAACAAAAAACCTCACATCTAATGTGAGGAAATGGATAGAAATGCCTCGTAATCAGAAGTTGACTGATACAACTGTATTTGATTTTTCAAAAAAACTTTCGTATTATAGAACACATGTGAAGAAATGTTACATAAGAGAGAAGTGGGGGAGCCTGTATGGAGAAACAACTGATGGATATCGTAACGAATATTAGTGATGTATTATGGTCGAGCGTCCTGATCATCTTACTTGTTGGCTTAGGCATTTATTTTACGATTCGCATGGGATTCGTCCAATTCCGGATGTTACCTGAAATGTTACGGTTACTGTTCCAGGGAACAGATAAAGGAAAGGATGGCGTCTCACCATTCCAAGCGTTCGCGATCAGTACGGCTGCACGTGTCGGGACCGGGAACATTGCCGGTGTTGCGACAGCCATCGCACTAGGTGGACCCGGTGCCGTCTTTTGGATGTGGCTGATTGCCTTGATCGGTTCAGCGTCAGCATTCGTCGAAAGTACACTTGCTCAAATTTATAAAGTCCGTGATGAGAAGGCATGGCGTGGGGGCCCTGCCTACTACATGGAAAAAGCGCTTGGCCAACGGTGGCTCGGAATCGTCTTCAGTATCTTGATTACAATCTCGTTCGGGTTTGTCTTTAACTCGGTTCAATCGAATACGATTTCATTGTCACTTCAAAGTCAGTATGGCATCGATAAGATGTGGATCACGATTGCACTCGTTTTATTAACATCACTCGTGATTTTCGGTGGAGTACGTAGTATTGCAACGGTCTCTGCATTCCTTGTTCCGATCATGGCGGGCGGATACATTTTAATCGCCCTCTTCATTATGATTACGAATCTTGAATTGTTGCCGAACGTCTTCGGCTTGATTTTCCAAGAGGGACTTTTAGAGTTCAAGACGCTTGCTGGCGGAGCAATTGGTGCTGCAGTTCTTAACGGAATTCGTCGTGGTCTGTTCTCGAATGAAGCCGGTATGGGTTCTGCTCCGAATGCTGCTGCGACGGCTGAAGTGTCACACCCCGTCAAGCAAGGTTTGATTCAATCATTCGGTGTATTTGTTGATACGTTACTCATTTGTTCGTCAACAGCGATGATCATCCTCGTTAGTGATGTCGCGACGAAAGACGCGAACGGAAAAGCAGTTGCCGGGATCGAACTCGCGCAAAACGCACTCTCGACTCAGGTCGGAGTGTTTGCGACGACGTTCATGGCACTTGCGATCTTCTTGTTCGCATTTAGTTCAATCATCGGAAACTATTATTACGGTGAATCGAACATCAGCTTCATTAATGACAATAAAACACTGATGATGGCTTACCGTGTCATCGTACTCGGGATGATTGTCTTCGGTTCAGTCGTACAGACGGCAGGTCTTGTCTGGGCGCTTGCTGATATTTTCATGGGCTTGATGGCAGTCGTCAACTTGTATGCGATTTTCCGCTTATCTAAAATCGCGAAACTCGCACTTGATGATTACCTCGAACAACGAAAAGCCGGAAAAGATCCGCGCTTTTATGCGAATTCGATTCCGAACTTACCAGGTAAAGAATCTCTTGAGGCGTGGGAAACGGACGAATCAAAAGAAAAAGCGATTTAATCAAAAAGAACCGGCATTTTGCTGGTTCTTTTTGCATGTAGACAACGTGCTATCAGAAGGTGAGAGCGTTTTTTTTCGTTGCTTTTTAGTACGCAGATTCTAAAAAAATTACTAAAGCATCGAAAAAATGGGAATAGCTATTAAAGAAACGAAGAAAGGAGAGGGAGGATGGAAAACGTACATTACGTTCGTGTCGCGGATGCCGTTTGGGATTCGTTTGGTGACGACCCGCATATCATCATGGACTGGATTCTTTTTATCCATGAGACGCAGCCGGATTATGAACAGCTATTTGCTCTGGAAGACACGGCAGCCCTCTATCACTTGATGAATCAAATCGATATCTATATCGATCAAGAGACCCATTACAACTTAGGTCGAGCGATTGTCGGTGAAGAGTTGATTGTCAACGAAACACAAGCAGCAATTGTCGGGATTCTCCCTCTTCCGTTAATCATCATCTCAGCAGAAGTCATGCGAAATTTTGATCGTCGGTCACTTGAGACGATTTATGATGAAGCGGGGCAACATGGAGAATTCGACGACGTGTGGGAACAGTTTGCTGATTTACGCGCATACTTCAGCAAGGCTGAAACGACAGAAGAGACGATTCTTATTTATTACGCTTAAAAAAGACTGCTACGGGATAGGTCCCGTCAGCAGTCTTTCGTGTATCGGTCAGTGGATTAAAAGTCAATTTCGTCAGGGTCCGGTCCGAGGCGGACTTCTGTCGCGAGACGATCGATTTGTTCGAGGTCGTCTGCATCGAGTTGGAAATCAAACACATCGAAGTTTTCAGCAATCCGTTCTGGTGTGACTGATTTCGGAAGCGCAACGATTCCGTTATCGAGGTGCCAACGTAGAACGACTTGTGATGGGCTCTTACCATGTTTTTCAGCAATCTCTTTGAAATCATTGATTTCAAGGAACTTACCTTGCATGAGTGGGCTCCATGCTTCGACTTGAATGCTGTGATCTTGCAAGTACTCATGCAATTCATGCTGTGGAAGTTGTGGATGAAGCTCGACTTGGTTGATCATCGGCGTCATGAGTCCTTCTTCAGCAAGTGTATCGAGATGATGTTCTTTAAAGTTCGATACACCAATCGCCTTGATTTTACCTGCTTCGTAAAGTTCGACCATGGCTTTCCATGCTTCGACATAACCTTCGACCGGCCAGTGAATGAGATAAAGATCGAGATAATCGGTTTCTAGTCGCTCAAGTGACTCAGCGAAAGCCTCTTTCGTCCGTCCGGCACGAATGTCATCGTTCCAAACTTTAGACGTCAAGAAGAGTTCTTCACGTTTCACGCCGCTTTCTTTGATTCCTTTTGCGACACCACGTTCGTTTTTGTAGACGGCAGCCGTATCGATATGACGGTAACCGACGCGAAGTGCTTCTGCGACGGCAGCCGGTGCTTCCGTCTCTTCATCGACTTGCCAGACACCGAACCCGATCTGTGGAATCGTGATACCATTTGAAAGTTTTGCGTATTGCATGTATATACTCCTCCTTCAATGAAACTAGAATATGGATTTGCCTGTTCAGTTTAGCATGAACTTAGCGGAACATCTGTTTTGATGCTCATAAGCAGGGAATATAGAATGGGAAAGAGAAGAAAGTCTACTGATGCATAAACGAAGAGAGGTGTAATATCATGGTGAAATCGATTAAAAAAGTACCAAAAGGAGTCTGGACAAGCATCGCAGCACTATTAGGTGCTCAAGCCACGTTCCTCTTTCTTGGTGCCCGCAAGACAGGACGCAACCCATGGGTATGGGGGGGAGCAGGACTTGTTCAATTTCCGCTTCCGGCGATTGCCTATTTCATTTTGAATCGTCAAGAAAAACAGAAATAAAGTGAACCCCCCGTCGCAGACGAAGCGACGGGGGGTGTTTGTTTTACGACATGTTGTTTTTCTGTGCGGCATCACTCTTCCGGCGTGGGAAGCCGAAGAAGATTGCCAGTGATCCACAAACGAACAGTAAAAATGGATAGAACAAATAAGGAATCAGTTCGGGTGACGCCGTTTTCGTCAATTCAGCGGCAATCAAAAGTTGCGCTCCGTACGGGATGATTCCTTGAACACCACAGGAAAAGAGGTCGAGGATACTGGCTGACTTCTTCCGGTCGATGTCATACGTATCCGCGATTTCAGCAGCGAGCGGACCGGCGACAAGAATCGAAATCGTATTATTTGCTGTTGCGAGATTCGTTGCACTGACGAGGGCAGCCATACTGAACTCAGCTCCCCGGCGTTTCGAAATCTTTCGTGTCAGCGTTTCTTTGAGATAAGCAATTCCACCGTTATAGGTGATCAGGCTGACGAGTCCACCCATCAGCAACGTTAAGATTGAGATTTCTGCCATCCCCATCAATCCGTCAGACATCGCGAGGACAAATCCACTTACTCCGAAACTACCGTCGATCATTCCGATGATGCCTGTCAATAACGTCCCGCCGAGTAAGACGAGAATGACGTTGACACCAAAGAGTGCGAACACGATGACGGAAAGATACGGAATCAGCTTATAAAATTCAAATGCTTTCGCTTCGACGACATCTCCGGAACCTGACACGAAAGCGAGTAAGATGACAGTGATGACGGCAGCAGGCAAGACGATTAAAAAGTTCGTTCTGAATTTATCACGCATGTTCGTTTTTTGTGTCCGGACAGCGGCGATTGTCGTATCTGAGATAAACGATAAGTTATCACCGAACATTGCTCCACCGACGACGGCAGCAGCGGCGAGTGCGACATTGACACCCGTCGCGTCATGAATCCCGAGTGCGATCGGTGCAAGGGCAGCGATTGTGCCGGTCGAAGTTCCCATCGCCATCGAGATGAAAGCGGCAATGATGAACAATCCACTCATTAAAAGAGACTGGGGTAGGAAACTGAGTGCAGCGTTGACGGTCGCATCAATGGCTCCGATTGCATTCGCTGTTCCAGAAAATGTGCCGGCGAGTAAAAAGATGAAGACCATGATCATGATGTCCGGATTTCCGGCACCGCGGGCAATCCGCTCGACGGTCTGGTTGATGTCTCCCTTAGATGTCGCAGCAGCAAAAATCAAGGCGATTAAAGCTGCAATCAAGATGGGGAATTTGTAAAAGTCGTTATAGAAGATTCCTGCACCGATGAATAATACAAGGAAAACGAACAAGGGGAACAACGCCCATTTGTTCGGCGTAACCGTTTCGTTCATGTGAATCACTCCATTTCTTCAGCATACAAAAAAAGACCCCTTCGCAAGAAAGAAGGAGGTCTTTACTGAAAAAGACGCTCTTCTTATCTCTCAAGCCATAGCTTGCTGGATTTGGCACAGTACGAATCAATCGTCCGCTGCCGAAACATCATTGGGCCAGTCCCTCCGTTTCTCGCGATAAAAAGAAGTCATTTAGTTGTTTAGTCGTTGTTTAAAACACGTTTATTACCCTAACGTATCTTTTAATGCTTGTCAACTGTACCTTACTGCAGTGCTTGTTTGAGCGTCGTCACGTTTTCGTTCATCAAATCAAAGTACGATTGATCTTGTTGATCTTTTGCGACGGACTCGAGGTTATGAATCGTAATCGATTCGGCACCGATTTCTTTTTGGATGACACGGGCGACCTTTGGCGACACCGTCTCTTCGAAGGCGATATAGTTTAAGTCATGCATCTCTGCTTCCTTGACGATGGCAGCCAGCTGTTTTTGGGACGGTTCGTCAGACGGCGAGATACCGGCAATCGGCAGTTGCGTGAAACCGTAACGTTCCGCCAAGTACCCGTATGCGGCATGCGTGACGAGAAGCTCCTTTTTCGAACCGGAGTCAACAGCTTTTTGTAAATTTTGGTCGAGTTCATCTGCTTGTTTGTTAAAGAGTGCGAGGTTTTTATCAAACGTTTCCTTCCGGTCAGGTGCTTCCTTTGCTAACGCGGTCGTAATCGAGTCAGCCATTTTCTTGGCGTTGTTCGGGTCGAGCCAAACATGCGGATCGTATTGTCCATGATCGTGCGACTCTTCTTCAGCCTCGTGATCATCATGGTCATCGTGTGCGTCTTCTTCGTGCGTATGAAGCGAAGCGGAAGCTTCGAGTAAGTCGATATTTTTACTTGTCTCGACAAAACGAATGGAATTACCGGCTAAACTTTCCTTAATCTTTTCAGAGTACGGCTCAAGGGTTGTGCCGGTAAGTAAAAATAGATCGCCTTTCGCAATCGTCGTCAGTTGCTTCGGAGTCGGCTCATACGAATGCGGGTCGGCGCCAGGGGGAACGATTAATTCGACCTGGACGTCCTTTCCGCCGATTTCTTTGGCGATGGCTGCCGTGGCGAACGTCGACGTATAAATTTGCAATTTACCGTCTTCGTCTGAATTTGAAGTCGATGAGCCGCATGCGGCGAGCAGACTGGCAGTTACTGTCGCGATGGTTAACGCTGGAATGATTTTTTTCATATATGAACCCTCCAAGATAATTAAAACGTAATTGTTCCGATTTGGACTTTCTAACTATATCCGACGGAAATTAAAGCGTCAAGTCGGAATGTTGTGAAGTTCTAGTTCAAAATAAATCGGGTAAGAGAAGAGTAGAAGTGAAATCGGAATGAGCCTTGGAGGTGATGAGGTGAAACGTGAAACAGCATGGTTGATGGGTGGCGCCGCTATTTTGACGACGGCTGCTGCTGGTGCGAGTATTTGGAATAATTATGGAGCCTTACTCAGATGGACGGAGCCGGTCTTGCCGCTTACCGAAAAGCAATTAGCACCACGAAATCTTTTATACAAGACGGTCAATCAGCAGGACTTGACGTTAGATATCTATTATCCACCGGGAGAAGGGCCGTTTCCGGTCGCGATTTATGCTCATGGCGGCGCATTCGTTCGTGGAAACCGTGATGATGTGTTTAGTTTTGCTCCAATCATCGACCGGTTTTTAGAACTCGGGATTGCCGTTTGCAGCATCGACTATCGTTTATTTGAGGATGGCAGCTACTTTCCGGACAACCTGGAAGATGTTCGAGATGCCTTATGTTTTTTAAATCAACAAGCGGATGAATTACGCATCGCGCGCGGTCGCATGCTTTTATGGGGTGATTCAGCAGGTGGAGCCCTAATGTTGACGACGGCGCTTGCCCCGACTGAATTTATCGGCGAACAGGCGGAGGCGCATCTTCCTTTAATCAGTGGAGTCATCGCCTTGTATCCGCCGACGAATTTTCTGTTGTTTAAATTCATTCAAACCTGGATTGCCCATATCAAGTTTTATGGGGGTGGACGTGAAGAATGGCGACAGTTGATGATGCGTGTCTCCCCGGCGACACATTTAAGTTCCGACTCGCCGCCGATCATGTTGCTGCACGGAAAAAAGGATCCGATTGTCCCGTTTGCTCAAGCACTCCACTTTGTTGAGAAGGGGGCGGATGTCGGGGCGGATGTTCGATTATTCTCTTTCCCGAATGGCACACATTCGCTGGCGAGCTTTGCCCAAACTGAAAATCCACTCAAAATTGAACGTTTGCTCGAACGAATCGAAGCCTTCAGTTGTCAAGTGCTTGTCTTACCGAAACGAGAGGCGCTTCATTAGGAAACATGATACAATCAGTCATATTTCTTTAGAAGGAGACTGCAATATGACGGAAATTTGTTTAGTACGACACGGTCAAACGGACTGGAACTTAAACGAGCGGATTCAAGGACGTGAAGATATACCGCTTAACGAGACCGGTAGAAAACAGGCGGCTCTCAGTGCTGCCTACCTGGCAGAAGAACAGTGGGACGTCTTGATTTCAAGTCCGCTATCGCGAGCTGTCGAAACTGCTGAAATCATTGGTCAATCGATCGGTCTAAGCTTGACGGAAACGGATGAACGGCTTGTCGAGCGCGAATTTGGAACGGCTTCCGGTGAACCGGTCGCCGGAATTTACGAAGCAGTGCAGGCAAATGATGCAGAGCGCGTCCCGGGGCTTGAAACGGAAGCGGAAATTCAACAGCGTGTCTTCAGTGCGGTTGAAGAACTGACAGAAAAATATCGAGGAAAACGCCTCTTAGTCGTCTGCCATTCGCATACGATTAAAGCGGCACTCTCCTCGATTGATGAGACATTCAGTTACCGGACGCCGTTAAAAAATGCATGTGCGAATTACATTCGTTTTTCCGACCGTTATGAGATTGAGCGGATTAATGTAGCGGACCATATCACAATTTGAACATCATCCTTCGACGGTTGCCGGATGTTCTTGTAAGTACTGTTTAAACGTTTCTTTCGCGATGCTCGTGATATGAGCACCACGTTTAGAGCGTCGGTCTTTATATTCTTGAATCAGCTCTTCGCCAGTAAAGTTGTCTTCGACGACTTCACGCAAAATCGATTCGGATAAATCATTTTTCATCATGACCATCTTACCGGTAAAGAGATAAGAGACGCCTTCGCTCAATTGCGTACTTTCATAAGGGGTGACAATCATGGCGGCGGGGTCATTGTCCGGCCGTGAAATCGTGATTTCAATCAAAGCGCGCAGCTTTTTCTCGAACAGTTCTTTCAAAATCGGTTGATCGGTGTCGGTGACGACGATTTCAGCGACCCACTGGGCGGTTTGGTCGGTACTCACCGTCAGCCCATCTTTAATCTGAACGGGGATTGTCGTATCTCGCCCTGATTCATCCATGAGAATACGTAATGTACACAATTTAAAGGTTTTCAAAAAGAACTCCTCCTTTTGTTGTTCGTACGTGATTTTCTTCAGTATAACGTGAGTCTGTCGCCTGCGCGAAACTTTTCGTAACGTCTTCGAGTCGAACTATGTTTAAATGGAACTAGAAATCAGAAACAGGAGGACCGTTTATTATGCCGCAAGCACTTATAGGAATATTAGGAATCGTGGGGATTATCTTACTTGCCCATCACATCATCATGTATTGGCATGCTGAGCCAAAAGATCGCCCGACGCTTGCGTACCGCATAGCGCTCCTGATCGCCTGTTTGCTTCTTATCAGTGGAAGTGATCATTTAATTAGTATCTTTTACGCCGATTCTCTTGCTGAGTTCGGTCAACGGATTACCTATATCGTCTTCATCGGAGGTGCGCTTGGTTTTGCGTGGTACTTTCGTCAACAAATGGAACAAGCGACAGCCAAAATGACTGCTCACCCAAACGAAACAGCCCACTTCAGTTGAAGGGGCTGTTTTTAGCGTATAGAAAATGAGAGGGAGATGAAAAGGTAGCCTTTTAAGACGTCCGTCAAGAAGCTTGATTCTTGAGGCTGCTTGATTTTGTTATTTTACACCACTTGCGAGGCGTGTTTTCCGAATCATGTCGAGTTTCAGTTTCCAGAGACGGTCGCTGAACGTGACGGCATAGATTTCAGGTAGACGTAGACGTTTGTACTCTTCCCACAGGCGTCCGATTTGCTGTTCGTGGAACTGACGACTTTCTTCAATCGTCGGAACGGTATACACGAGTTCACCGTCCTTGAAGATCGGTGCAAGTAACCGTTCAACCTTAAAGTTTTCAATCCGGTTCCGGAACGACGGGTCACGGACGTCAATCAAATCGACGAAGTCGAGTTGACTCGGATCTTCATCGAGTAACGTGATGTAGTCGCCTTTGAACTTGTTCGTTTCCGGGTCGACGATGCGGTACGCCTCCTTGATATGCGGTGTCGTCGTCTTCGCTTTTGAAGACGAAACTTTGATGACGGGTGCAAGTTCGCCGTCAATTTCGCGGGCGACGAGTTTATAGACCATGCCGAGCGCCGGTTGTTCGTACGCCGTGATGCCGCGTGTTCCGACGAGGAAGGTGTTTGCCTGTGCCCCTTGGATGCGAAGGTCTTGAATGACATATTCGTCTAAATCACCAGACAGGACAATTTCGACGTCGAGTAAGCCGGCTTCATCAAGCATCTTCCGGGCGCGTTTTGATAGGTAGGATAAGTCGCCGGAATCGATTCGAATCCCGCGTAACTTATGTCCGTCTGCTGCGAGTTCTTTTGCGACCGTGATCGCGTTCGGGAGTCCGCTTTTAAGCGTATCGTACGTATCGACGAGCAGTGTCGCCTGATCCGGATAATGCGATGCGAACGTCCGGAAAGCCGTCAACTCATCATCATGAAACTGGATATCTGCATGCTCCATCGTTCCACCACATGGGATACCAAAGTCGCGGCCGGCCGACGCGAGGCTTGTCACGTCGAACCCGGCTAAATAAGAGGCACGTGTTCCGAAGTAAGCAGCATCGATTCCTTGGGCGCGGCGTGAACCGGCTTCGAGGAATTTCGCGCCTGGTGCCGACTGCCGAATCCGTGCGTATTTCGTCGCGATCAACGATTCGTGATTGGCGATGTTCAAGATGGCCGTTTGCAGTAACTTCGCCTCAAAAATCCGTGCTTCAATCCGGACTAATGGTTCGTTCGGGAAGACGATTTCGCCTTCTTTGACACTCGAGAGGGAGCCATTGAATTTAAAGTTACGTAACTCATCCTTGAATTCATCCGGGAACCCGATCATCGTTTGAAGATACGTAATGTCTTCTTCTGTGAAGTGGAGTGTCTGGATATATTCGATGATATTTTCAAGACCGGCGAAGACGACATAACCACCTTCGAATGGATTGCTGCGGTAATAGACGTCAAAAACAGCACGTTCATTATGGCGCCCTTCCTTCCAGTAGATATACATCCATCTCGGAAGATAGAGGTCAGTATGAAGTGCAAGATTACGTTGTAACATGAAGACAGATCCCTTCTTATTCGCCGACGACTTCTGCGCCGATCGATTGTTTAAAGTGTGTGAGTGCCCAGTCGTGGCCGGCCGCATTGAAGCTGGCGACGGCGTCAGCATGGACGACGATTTTATAGCCGAGATTGTACGCGTCGACAGCAGTGTGCAAGATGCAGATATCTGTACAAACGCCGACGAGGTGAACTTCTGTGATATGCCGTTCACGAAGACGTAAATCTAGGTCCGTCCCAGCAAAGGCGCTATAGCGCGTCTTGTCGATGACATGATCCGCAACACGCGCCATCTCTGCGACCTGTCCGAATAAGTCCCGTCCGTGTGTTCCCCGAATATTATGAGGCGGGAAGAGGACGGTTTCCGGATGGAATGTGTCGCCTTCTTCATGAAGGTCGTTTGCAATGACGACATAATCGTTCGTCGAAAATTCATCCATGAGCGATGCGATGCGTCCTTCGATGAGTTGACCCGGTTTACCGCAAGTCAGCTTACCTTCATCGGCGACGAAATCAAACGTATAATCAATAACGATAAGAGCGCGCATGAGCGATAGCCCCTTTCCTGAATGGGATATAGTGTTCTCTTTCACATTGTACTCTATCTCACTTCGAAGGCAAAAGGAAGAAATCGAACGAGTAGAGGTATAAGAAGTAAGGAAAGTAGGGTATAAGGTATAGGACGAAAACGATAGTAGAGGAGGAGAATGGAATGGAACGGTTGAATGAGTATGAGGTAGAAGAACGTTTAGAAGGTCTGAATGACTGGAGCGTCGTCGATGACGAAATCGTACGCATCTACACATTGGATTCTTTTCCGGCGGCACTTGATTTTGTTCAAGAGGTCGGTTCTTTAGCAGAACACTTGAATCATCACCCGCGGATCATGATTGATTATAAACAGGTGACGCTCGCCGTGACGACACATGATGCCGGCGGGTTGACTGGGAAAGACTTCGAACTCGCGGAGGCCTGTGATGCCATCTAAACTATTCATTACATTCGGTAGCGGTAACTTTGTCGACCAAATTCGCTCGCGTGATGCTCAAATTCGGGCAGCGGGTGGAAGCGGAGAAGCATTACTCTGGATTGAAACGGACGGAAAGTCACCGTTTCAAAGCGGGAACAGCTATACACTCCTCGAAACGCGTGGTAATTTTGATGAGAAGGGGACGATTTTTTACTGGTCGATTCCGGCAGATCAAAATAGCGGCGATCTTTTCATCCATCAGGTCATGTCGGACCCGAAAGTACTCGGGGCAGAATATGGCAGTTTTCAAGCCTTACGGATTGCCCGCGTCGAACGGGCGACGGATCTCGTGTTATTGATTCAATTCAAGGACGAAGGAGATGCGTCACGTTACGCAAAATCAGTTGAACGCTTGACGGTTGATCAGTATGCTGAAGAGGCAGGGAAGTCGTTTGCGCCTTCTCCAATTATGAAACGTTATCAACTTGTACCACCATTACATTAAAATGACACAGGGGGAAGAACCAGATGAAAAAGAATTATTTTGTACTCGCAACAGTAGGTGGCGCACTAATCGGAGCAACACTCTCATTACTTCATAAAGATACACGCCAAGCACAAATCGAAGCGACGAAGCGTGCGTTTGGCGGAGCCGGCACACAACTTTCGGCAGTCAAACAAGATCCAAAAGGACGTTTTGAAGAAATTCGTGCCCTCTACACAGATAATCAAGAAACCATCCATAATCTGATTGACGATGTGAAGGATCTTGCGGAATCTTTCCGGAAGTAAGAATAAGAAAAAAGCGCCGAGTCTGTTTTCCGTAGTACGGAATCAGACAAGGCGCTTTTTTTTGTAGATTAGATGAATCGCGCGAGTAGACCGAAAACGGCAAAGGCAACGATGACATAAAACACGATGCGTCCCGTTTGACCGGATCCTGTCGAGTGAACGACATGACCACCGAACGTCGCCCGTTGACCCGTATTAAACGGACGTGTGAACGGAACAGCGCTTTTTCCGAAGATGAATCCAGCTAGGAATCCGAGGAGGAAACCATACAAGTGACCGAAGACGGAAACGTTCGAGCCGATCAGTGTAAAGACGGCCGTGATGGCACTAAAGATGTAGACGAGTCGTGCATCTTCGACAGAAATGATCGTCCGACGAAAACGACCGAGATAAACGTAAAAGCCAAGCAAACCTAAGATGGCTCCAGATGCTCCCGCCTGTCCATAAAATAAGTTATCGCTCAACGTGACATACGTCAACACGTTAGCGAGCGTTCCTACAAGCAAGTAAAAGATGGCAAATTTCACATGCCCGATCATCCGCTCGAGCGCAGGAGCGAAAATAATCAACGCAAACGTATTAAAGGCAATGTGCCAAAAATCGTAGTGTAAAAATGTCGCCGTGACGACACGCCACCATTCGCCCTTCGCGATGAATAAATTAATCGCTGAACCATAACTGAGGGGAGAGAAACCAAAGCCGAGTAACTGATTCAACTGCTCGATGACAAACAGAGCGACTTGGATTAAAATGAACAACGAAACGACCGGATAAGAACGTGTGAACGTTTGTAGATTTTCCGTTCGACTAAACATGACAACACCTCGCTTCACTTTCATTCTATATGAAGTGGACGAAGAATAGAACTGTGGAGGCGTAGGGAATGATTTATGGTATCGGTCTTGACTTGATTGAATTAGAACGCGTTCGTCTGACACTCGAACGTCAACCCCGGATGCTGACACGTATTTTGACGGATCGTGAACAAGCGCGGTATGAAACATTGGCGAACGGACGCCGACTTGAATATCTCGCGGGACGGTTCGCTGCAAAAGAAGCGTTTGTCAAAGCACTCGGCACGGGGATTGGGCGAGAAGTGTCTTGGCGCGATCTTGAAGTACTAAATGAAACATCAGGTCGCCCTATCATGACGGGGCCGTTTGACGGTATGATTCATGTATCGATTACGCATTCGGATCATTATGCGGCAGCACAAGTCTTATTAGAAAAGAGGGATGGCGATGTACCGACCGACGTGGATTGAAATTGATCGTGCTGCGATTGCACACAATGTACGCGAGATAAAGGCAAGAATCGGCGACCAATCGATGATGGCCGTCGTCAAAGCGGATGGCTACGGGCACGGTGCGATCACTGTGGCAGAAATTGCATTGGAAAACGGGGCTGACTTACTTGGCGTCGCTCTTCTTGAAGAAGCAATCGAGCTGCGCGAAGCAGGTATCCAAGCACCGATTCTCATGCTCGAGACGTTATTGCCGGAGCATGTCTCCGTCGCTTCGAATTATGATGTGGCGGTTCCTGTATTTTCAGCCGAGTGGTTACGGCAAGCAAAACAACATCTGACGGAAATCGATTCGCTTCGGATTCATATTAAGGTCGATAGTGGGATGGGGCGGCTCGGTCTGCAAACGATGCAAGAACTGGATGAACTTTTAATGGAGCTCGATTCTGATTTGCTTGAGCTCGAAGGAATTTATACACATTTCGCGACAGCGGACGAACTGTCGAGCCGTCTGTTCGAACAGCAACGGACGACGTTTCTCGGCTTCGTCGAACGCGTACCGCATGTGCGATATATCCATGCGGCGAATTCTGCTGCTGCGATTCGACTCGCAGGTCAGGATGACCCGTTTAATATCGTCCGCATCGGGATTGCCCTTTACGGCGCGATGCCGTCTGACGAGATGATTCCATATTATGATTTCCTTCAGCCGGCATTTTCGTTGAAGAGTCAGCTGATGCAAGTCAAGTGCGTCGAACCCGGACAGACGATCAGTTATGGGGCGACGTACACGGCACCGACGGACGAATGGATCGGGACCGTCCCGATCGGCTACGCCGATGGGTGGTCGCGACGTTTTCAAGGGTACTCACTCATCGTAGATGGTCAACCGTGTGAAATCGTCGGTCGTGTCTGTATGGACCGGTTAATGATTCGTTTACCGCAGGAATACCCTGTCGGCACAGAAGTGACGTTAATTGGAACGGGCGCGCCGATTGATGAAGCAGCCCACTGGTTAGGGACGATTAACTATGAAGTCCTTTGTCAATTTTCAAAACGTGTGCCGCGAAAATAAATTTAAAAAACCATCAATATGATGGCAAAAAAATGTTATTTCTTTGAATTTTGATTGTATTTTCTGAATTCGACTGATATATTGAAGTAGAAAGTGAGTCGTTCGTTAAGGTTTCAGTGAATCTGGAGGTGCCATTATCTTGGTCCAACAACGGGAAAAGCAGTTTGTTGAGCGAAATGTAGCGAAGGAGACGATTGGGATGAAGTCGAACCATACGACCGAAGAACGCAAGCGTCAGCTACGTGAGGAATTGAAGCGTGGTTACGAAGAAATGGCAGCAATCAATTTATCAATCGTTGGTGAAATGTTCCAGATTGAAACGGAGGCGGAGTTCTCGCTCCTACGTCAAGTAAGCGGGGTGTAAGCTTTGATAGTCAAACGTGGCGACGTGTTTTATGCAAATTTGTCACCTGTGGTCGGATCGGAACAAGGAGGAGTACGTCCTGTCCTTGTCCTACAAAATGATATTGGTAACCGATTCAGCCCTACTGTTATCGTGGCTGCGATCACGGCACAGATCGACAAAGCCAAACTACCGACCCATGTGGAAGTATATCGAGAGCGACACGGATTAGAACGTGATTCGGTCATCCTACTTGAGCAGGTCCGTACGATCGATAAGCGCCGTCTGACGGATAAGGTGACACACCTGGATCCTGAGACGATGATGAAAGTGAATAGTGCCGTTGCAATCAGCTTAGGCTTGATTGATTTTTAGGCACCTACATAGAAGCACGAGAAGAGTCGATACATTTGTATGCGACTTTTTTTGACTAAATTTTTAAAAATAGGTTTAGAAGTGTTTTAATGCGGGAAATATACTTAAGTGACTTTTTTTAAGGAGCCACTTTATTTACAATCAACTGATGAAACAGAGAGAAATCATATAGCATATTTCCTTGAGGAGGAACTTGAAGATGGATTTAACAATTAGAACAGAGCAACTAGATGGTCAGACGCATCTCTATATCGTAGGAGAGATTGATACGTATACGGCACCAAAACTTCGTCAAGAACTCGTTCCCGCTGTAGAAGCAAATGATGTCGTCGTTCACTTGGATGAAATTCATTACATGGATTCGACAGGTCTCGGTGTATTCGTCGGAGCGCTTAAAGCATCGAAGAAAAATGGTACATCGTTTACGCTTGTTGGTGTTTCAGAACGTATTCGTCGTCTTTTTGAAATTACAGGTCTTTCAAGCATCATTACAATCGACAGTGGTGTACGAGGTGGTACGCAATGAAAAACGAACAACTTGAAATGACACTACCTGCAAAACCTGAATACGTGGCAATCGCGCGTTTGACGGTTTCAGGTGTCGCAAACCGCATGGGCTATACGTATGATGATATCGAAGACATCAAAATTGCTGTTTCTGAAGCATGTGCGAATGCTGTTCAACATGCTTATGAAGACCAGCAAGACGGATCAATGGGCTTAACATGTAACGTTTACCCGGACGATCGTCTCGAAATCATCGTCAAAGACAACGGTGTGACATTTGATAAAGATAGCGTCAAACGCCAAAGTGAACCAATTACGGATTCGCACGATCTAGACTCACTGCATGAGGGGGGACTAGGGATCTTGATGATTGAGGCATTGATGGATCAAGTCACGATCGAAAAAGCAAACGGCGTCACTGTCCATATGACAAAATATATGAATAGAGATGAGGTGGGTCAAAGTGCCAGCAAAGTCTCAACAACGCCATCACAGTGATGACGAAGTCCTTCGACTGATTGATCTGTATCAACAAGATGACCAAGATGAAGAAGTCCATGCCGCGCTACTCGCCCGTTACTCGGATCTCGTCGAGGCGCTCGCCCGTAAATTCTCACGTGGCCGTCCGATTCATGATGATCTCGTTCAAGTCGGGATGATTGGATTGCTTGCCGCGCTTCGTCGTTTCGATAAAGAGTTTGGACGAAGTTTCGAATCGTTCGCTGTCCCGACAATCATCGGCGAAATCAAGCGATTCATTCGCGATAAAACATGGAGCGTCCATGTTCCGCGTCGAATTAAAGAGCTAGGTCCTAAGATTAAGAAAGCTGTCGAAGAATTGACGACTGAACTACAACGTTCACCGCGAATCGACGAAATCGCTGCGCGTCTTGAAGTGTCAGAGGAGGAAGTGCTCGAAACACTCGAAATGGGTAAAAGCTATCAAGCGTTATCCGTTGATAGCTCGATTGAAGCGGATCAAGAGGGCAGCACGGTCACTTTACTTGATTTAGTCGGTAACCAGGAAAATGGTTATGACTCGGTCGACCAGAAGCTGATTCTTGAAAAAGCATTTGCTGTACTGACAGACCGTGAGCGTTCGATTCTTGAATGTGCGTATTACCGCAACATGAGCCAAAAAGAAACGGGAGAACTTCTCGGTATTTCGCAAATGCACGTTTCGCGTTTACAACGCCGGGCGTTGCAGAAATTACGAGAAGCGATCAAAGTAGAACCGAATGAAGTATTCTCGAAAGACTGATGCCATGGCGTCAGTCTTTTTTTCTGTCGATTCTTCGGTATAATGAGGGGGAGGTGAGGAAAAATGGAGAAGAGAATCGCAACAGAATTGAATTTACGACCCCAGCAAGTGAAAGCCGTCTTACAGTTGACGGAAGATGGAGGAACAATTCCATTCATCGCACGTTATCGTAAAGAGCAAACTGGTGAGCTCGACGAAGTCGAAATCAAGGCGATCCTCGATCGACATAAAAGCATCACGCAACTCGAAACTAAACGTGACGATGTCCTTCGGAAAATCGAAGAGCAGGGTGTGATGACCGAGGCATTGAATCAAGCGTTGCGTGAAGCGACGACGTTACAACAGATTGAAGACCTATACTTACCGTTCCGTCCGAAACGACGGACGAAAGCGGAAATTGCACGAGAGGCAGGGCTCGCGCCACTCGCAGAGTGGCTCCGTTCGCCGAAACCCTATGAAGAAGCGGGCTTCAAAAAATTGTTCGCAGGGCTTGAAGAAGCAGAGGCAGTCGCTGGTGCAGAAGCAATCATCGCGGAAGAGTGGGGCGAACAAGCAACTGTCCGCGATTACATTCGTCAAGTGACACACCGTGCTGCAGAAATCGTGACGAAACAAAAAAAGGATGCCGTCGATGAGAAAAAGGTCTTTGCCCAGTACTATGAGTACAACGAGCGGGTCCGTCAAATCGTGCCGCACCGGATTTTAGCAATCAACCGGGCGGAAGCCTTAAAAATCGTGTCCGTGAAAGTCATGTTAGACGAGCAGCAAGTATTGCCATACTTACTTCGTCCTTTTAATCGGTTGCCCGAACAAAAGCGCCTGCTTGTTGAAGAAGCAGTCAAAACAGGATATAAAAAATCTGTTTTCCCGGCAATTGAGCGTGAAATCCGAAATGAATTGACGGAGAAGGCGGAGAACCAAGCGATTGAAGTCTTTGGTAAAAACTTGCGCCAACTCTATATGCAACCACCGATGAAAGGGAAAGTCATGTTAGGACTCGACCCGGCTTACCGGACAGGGTGTAAGTGGGCAGTCATTGATCCGACGGGTGAATTAAAAGAAGTCGGCGTCATTTACGTCACGATGTCTGAACAAAAAGCGAAGGAAGCCCGTACTAAATTATCAGAACTGGTGAAGAAATATGGTGTCGAGCTGATAGCGATTGGCAACGGGACGGCATCCCGTGAAACCGAATCCTTTGTAGCGGACTGGATTAAAGGGCATACGGAAGTCGCTTTTACGATCGTCGACGAAGCGGGCGCAAGTATTTACTCGGCTTCAGAAATCGCGCGTACGGAGTTCCCGGACCTCCAAGTCGAGCAACGTTCAGCGATCTCGATTGCCCGTCGTCTTCAAGATCCGTTAGCTGAACTTGTTAAAGTCGATCCTCAATCAGTCGGGGTCGGTCAGTATCAGCATGACGTGACACAAGTGAAACTGAAGGAAACACTCGACTTTGTCGTTGAGACCGTCGTTAACCAAGTCGGTGTCGATGTGAATACGGCGTCTGAGTCCTTGCTCGGGTATGTAGCGGGAATCACGAAGGCGACAGCGAAAAAAATCGTCGAACGACGTTCTGAACTCGGGGCATTTGCTTCACGGAAAGAACTGTTAAAAGTGCCGCGTCTCGGAGCGAAAGCATACGAGCAGGCAGCCGGTTTCCTTCGTATTCCTGAAGGGACGCATCCGCTGGACCGGACACCGATTCACCCGGAACAGTATAAAACTGTCGAACAACTGTTTAAGCAGCTTCAGTTAGCGCTGACGACCGTCGGGACGGAAGAACTCCGCACGAAGTTAGCGGAACTTCCAGTGAAGGATACGGCAGAACAACTCGAGATTGGTGAACCGACGCTCCGAGATATCATTGAAGCCTTGCAGCGTCCGGAGCGCGATCCGCGGGAGGCGCTGGATAAACCGATTTTACGACAAGATGTTTTATCGTTAGACATGATCCAGGTTGGGATGGAGTTCCAAGGGACCGTCCGGAACGTGCTCGACTTTGGAGCATTCGTCGACATCGGTGTAAAGGAAAGTGGACTCGTCCACATCTCGAAGTTAAGTAAACGACGCGTCAAACACCCGCTCGACGTAATCGCCGTCGGAGAAATCGTGACGGTCTGGGTGACGAGTGTCGAACCGGAACGTGGCAGAATCGGTTTAACGATGGTCAGTCCATCATGACGAACGAACAATTACAGCAATACGTCGAGCAGCTTTCGCTCGACGTGTTTGCTTTACCGTTTAGACACAAGGCCGTTTTTAATGAAAGACTACGCACGACAGGTGGCCGTTATTTTTTGACGGATCATCATCTTGACTTTAATCGACGCTATGTAACGGACGCCAAAACCTTTCGTGGCATCGTAGTTCATGAACTTTGTCACTATCATCTTCACCTCGCAGGACGGGGACATCGTCATCAAGATCAAGACTTTAAAGACTGGTTGATGAAGTATGGTGGCTTACGGTACAGTCCGCGATTAGACGGAGACGAAAAAAAATCGCATCAATACGAATGTCATAAATGCGGTACATTATATAGAAGGAAAAGAAAGATGAATCCGGAGAAGTACCGCTGTGGGAAGTGTCGTGGAAAGATTTTTTACAAAAGTAGTTGACGTTCATTTCGGAGCGTGATAAATTATAGAAGTCGTCAAAACGACAGCAACTAAACAACTTATCGTCACTAAAAACTTTTTTAAAAAAGCATTGACGGCAAGAAAGAAAGTTGCTACTATATAAAAGTGCTCCGAAACGAACACAACATTCCGCAATAGCTCAGTGGTAGAGCAACCGGCTGTTAACCGGTAGGTCGTAGGTTCAAATCCTACTTGCGGAGCCATTATCTTTTGGAGATGTACCCAAGTGGCTATAAGGGGCGCCCCTGCTAAGGGTGTAGGCCGGGAAACTGGTGCGAGGGTTCGAATCCCTCCATCTCCGCCAGACCTCTTATGTGAAAATGTTACTTAAGAATAATTATTGCATATTTTATGGCCCGTTGGTCAAGCGGTTAAGACACCGCCCTTTCACGGCGGTATCACGGGTTCGATTCCCGTACGGGTCACCATAATGGAGGATTAGCTCAGCTGGGAGAGCATCTGCCTTACAAGCAGAGGGTCGGCGGTTCGATCCCGTCATCCTCCACCATTTTCAATTTCATACTTAACGTAACAAAAATGTGGTCCTGTGGTGTAGCGGTTAACATGCCTGCCTGTCACGCAGGAGATCGCGGGTTCGAATCCCGTCAGGACCGCCATTTTTGGGCTGTGGCCAAGTGGTAAGGCACTGGATTTTGATTCCAGCATGCGAAGGTTCGATCCCTTCCAGCCCAGTTTTCTCGTGTCATTAGCTCAGTTGGTAGAGCATCTGACTTTTAATCAGAGGGTCGCAGGTTCGAATCCTGCATGACACACCATTTTAAATTTTAATATTGCGGTCGTGGCGGAATGGTAGACGCGCTAGGTTGAGGGCCTAGTGGTGGCAACACTGTGGAGGTTCAAGTCCTCTCGACCGCACCATATCGCACCCTTAGCTCAGCTGGATAGAGTACTTGACTACGAATCAAGGGGTCGGGAGTTCGAATCTCTCAGGGTGCACCATATTTTGTTTGCTTTTGACGGGCCTATAGCTCAGCTGGTTAGAGCGCACGCCTGATAAGCGTGAGGTCGGTGGTTCGAGTCCACTTAGGCCCACCATTTTTCAAAACAAACAATGACGAACTTTGAAAACTGAACGATGAGGCAAAAACGTATCTTCGGATACAAACAATGAATGAAGCGCAAGCTTCGTCAACGTGACTTTTGGTCACAAAAACGAGCAAGTCAAACACTTTATGGAGAGTTTGATCCTGGCTCAGGACGAACGCTGGCGGCGTGCCTAATACATGCAAGTC
>NZ_JACSML010000020.1:0-458 GCF_018618635.1 Exiguobacterium sp. s102 | reverse complement strand
ATGATGCATGAGGACAAAGCAAAAAACGTCACGGTCAAAACGAAAGCAGCAGATCTTCGTGCGACACTCGACCAATTGCTTTCTGAGCACTTCGTGCTTGCTGTCATGGACATGAAAAAACAATATGACGGTTCAAAAGATGCTGAGTATTATGAAGCAGCACTCAAACAGAACGCACTCGACATGACACCGGCAATCGCTTCAGTCTATGGCGACGAAGGCGCGAAACAATTCGAAAAAATCTTCGTCGATCACAACAAATACACAACGGACCTCGTCAAAGCCGTCAAAGCGGATGATCAGGAAGGCATCAACGCTTCGAAAGCCGAGACAGAAGAATTCGTCCAGGATCTCTCGACATTCCTCGACGCTGCGACAGAAGGCGAACTTCCGAAGGAAGCAGCTGAAGAAGTCCTTCGTGCTCACGAAGCGGACGTCTATAAAACATTCCAAGAGTA
>NZ_JACSML010000019.1:0-804 GCF_018618635.1 Exiguobacterium sp. s102 | reverse complement strand
CCGTTCCCATGCCGAACACGGAAGTTAAGCACTTGAACGCCGAAAGTAGTTGGGGGCTTCCCCCTGTGAGGATAGGACGCTGCCAGGCGTACATATGGAGGATTAGCTCAGCTGGGAGAGCATCTGCCTTACAAGCAGAGGGTCGGCGGTTCGATCCCGTCATCCTCCACCATTTTTATTTACACTTGCCGGTGTAGCTCAGCTGGTAGAGCAACTGACTTGTAATCAGTAGGTCGCGGGTTCGACTCCTGTTGCCGGCACCATTTTCATTTAAATATCACCGAAGATTCTGATTTAGAATTTAGGTTCTACCTTTAAAACCCTGCCGGGGTGGCGGAACTGGTAGACGCACAGGACTTAAAATCCTGCGGGGGTTTCCCCGTGCCGGTTCGATTCCGGCCCTCGGTACCATTTTTAATTTTAATAACTGTTTGATCCATTATACCCCGCACCCTTAGCTCAGCTGGATAGAGTACTTGACTACGAATCAAGGGGTCGGGAGTTCGAATCTCTCAGGGTGCACTTTTTCGGGAAGTAGCTCAGCTTGGTAGAGCACTTGGTTTGGGACCAAGGGGTCGCAGGTTCGAATCCTGTCTTCCCGACCATCTTCAATTTAATCCCTTTAATGGGGCCTTAGCTCAGCTGGGAGAGCGCCTGCCTTGCACGCAGGAGGTCAGCGGTTCGATCCCGCTAGGCTCCACCAAATTTTATCTTTGACGAACTTTGAAAACTGAACGATGAGGCAAAAAACGTATCTTCGGATACAAACAATGAATGAAGCGCAAGCTTCGTCAACGTGACTTC
>NZ_JACSML010000018.1:0-1275 GCF_018618635.1 Exiguobacterium sp. s102 | reverse complement strand
TGCGCTCGACTTGCATGTATTAGGCACGCCGCCAGCGTTCGTCCTGAGCCAGGATCAAACTCTCCATAAAGTGTTTGACTTGCTCGTTTGTGTGACTAAAAGTCACGTTGACGAAGCTTGCGCTTCATTCATTGTTTGTATCCGAAGATACGTTTTTGCCTCATCGTTCAGTTTTCAAAGTCCGATAATAATAATGGTCGGGAAGACAGGATTCGAACCTGCGACCCCTTGGTCCCAAACCAAGTGCTCTACCAAGCTGAGCTACTTCCCGAAAAGTGCACCCTGAGAGATTCGAACTCCCGACCCCTTGATTCGTAGTCAAGTACTCTATCCAGCTGAGCTAAGGGTGCATAATAAGTGCGGTCGAGAGGACTTGAACCTCCACAGTGTTGCCACCACTAGGCCCTCAACCTAGCGCGTCTACCATTCCGCCACGACCGCAAATTATGCTATTTTTTGTTACTTCTATTTAAAAAATGGAGCGGAAGACGGGATTCGAACCCGCGACCCCGACCTTGGCAAGGTCGTATTCTACCACTGAACTACTTCCGCATTATAAATATAAATGGTACGGGTGAAGGGACTTGAACCCCCACGTCAAAGACACTAGATCCTAAATCTAGCGCGTCTACCAATTCCGCCACACCCGCATAAAAATGGTGTGTCATGCAGGATTCGAACCTGCGACCCTCTGATTAAAAGTCAGATGCTCTACCAACTGAGCTAATGACACAAACTAGTATTAAATTAAAAATAAAATGGGGCGACTGATGGGAATTGAACCCACGAATGCCGGAATCACAATCCGGTGCGTTAACCACTTCGCCACAACCGCCATATTAAATAAAAAATGGTGCCGGCAACAGGAGTCGAACCCGCGACCTACTGATTACAAGTCAGTTGCTCTACCAGCTGAGCTACACCGGCAGGTGTAAATGGTGGCTTTGGACGGAATCGAACCGCCGACACGAGGATTTTCAGTCCTCTGCTCTACCGACTGAGCTACAAAGCCATAATGAAAAAGATCGGTAAATAAAAATGGCGGTCCTGACGGGATTCGAACCCGCGATCTCCTGCGTGACAGGCAGGCATGTTAACCGCTACACCACAGGACCGTGGTAACTTGACGACTTCTATAATGTTATATTAGTCAGTCAAAATTGTCAAATACTTTATTAAAAAAGTATGCCTGGCAACGTCCTATCCTCACAGGGGGAAGCCCCCAACTACTTTCGGCGTTCAAGTGCTTAACTTCCGTGTTCGGCATGGGAACGG
>NZ_JACSML010000017.1:0-2253 GCF_018618635.1 Exiguobacterium sp. s102 | reverse complement strand
ATCTTTTCGTGCGATTCCCGTGAGCACAAATTTTATCATTAGGTCACATCTGAGTTTTTCACAATTTCCCAAATTAACGGTTTTGAGGTTGAAACACAGCGTATTCACTCTGGAGAGAGACCACGTCCTCTCAGAAAGGTTAGGAGTCAAAGCAGGCTCGTACGCTTGATCTATAATCCCTACGCACACCGTTGTTTGACGTAATTGTTTGTAGTCCGCTCCAGATGGCTAACTCTAGTTTAACCCCTTTTTCCGGTTCCTCCCGGACTGTAGTCGAAGGCAAGCAAGCAGGTGGTTCTAGCGAGATCGACGTTATCCAGTCACTATTTTCCGATCAAGCTAGGAAGGAGTTCGCCAAAGAGTGTAAGTTAGGCATGTATACCAACTTGAGCTCCAAAAACCGCTTCAATTACATTGACCTGGTACCTAAGACAACAGGATCTAGAGCTCTGAGCTTATTTAAGTCAGAGTATGAAAAGGGTCGAATTCCCTCCAGTGGAGTGCTTAGCATTCCTAGAATACTGGTTTTTCTCGTAAGGACGTGTTCTGAGTCAGAATCTGGTAGTATTACTGTCAAACTCGTTGATGTTGGCAGTAATCCAGGTCTAGAGTCTATGTCTGCTGTGGACGGTACCCAAGAGGCTACTTTGTCTATTAGTAAACTACCGGCTCTGGTCTGTTTTTCTCCCAGTTATGACTGTCCTATGGAGACGATTGGGAATCGTAATCGCTGTTTCGGCTTGGTCACTCAGCTGAATGGCACTTCTACCACTGGAGCTACATTAGTCATGAGCCATGCGTATTGGCAAGCCGATTTCAGGTTGAAGCCGAATAACTACAAGGCCTATTCACCAGGAGTCAATTTCGTTGAAGCTCATGACAGGTTGAGGAGCGTGGATCGAAAAGATCTCGTTCGGTACGTTAAAGGAATAACCAACCGCGCTATTGACGAGGGTCCTATTCTAGGGAACTCACCTAGCGTTAATGAAAATCCAGTTAGAATAGTTGAGTTAGAAGAGGAATCGCAGCCTGAAGCCCCACATGACAGTAAGGGTTATAAGGTAAACGCTGTAACCGCGAACACTGTCGCCGGACTTCCTGTATCCGGAACTATGCTAACACGTAGATAGCTGAAACCGGGTTAAACACTTTGATCCGTTTCTGACGCATTCACTGAAAAATGAGCCGTCACGCAGCCGTTAGACACCGCCTAGAAGTGCTCTTTGGGTTCAAGTCCCTTTGACTCGCGACCGGGAGAGGTTAGGTCCCGTGAGGGGGTAGTTTGTAAGTGAATGTTAAGTTTCTGGGTCACTGTGAAAAAAAAAAAAAAAAAAAAAAAAAAAAAAAAAAAAAAAAAAAAAAAAAAAAAAAAAAAAAAAAAAAAAAAAAAAAAAAAAAAAAAAAATCTATGATTTAGTTTAGCATAATTAATTAAAATGTCTACAGCAGGAACCGTGAAAATGACAAGAGCACAGAGAAGGGCCGCAGCTCGTAAAGCTGCTGGCACTAATCGGGCTAAAGTTCAACCGGTAATTGTAGAACCGCTAGCCCATGGTCAAGGCAGACCCGCGAAGGCAGCGAATGGTTACAGCGTCACCAAGTGGGACGCCCCCAGCTCTGAGATAGTCGCTAAGGCGACGGTTGCCATGAACATCACACTCCCCTCCGACTTGAGTTCTGAAAAGAACAAGCAGTTGAAGGTTGGTAGAGTGCTGTTGTGGCTGGGTCTTAAACCCAGCGTCACTGGCGCCGTCAAGGCCTGTGTTGCCGAAACCCAAAAGGATCCAGCTTCCGCTTTCCAGATTGCGCTGGCAATTGCAGACTCCTCGAAAGAGGTGTCAGCTGCCATGTACATGCAAGCCTTCAGAGGAGTTCCTCTGGAGGATTTTGTTAAAGATCTCACGATCTATCTGTATAGCGAGGCCGCGTTGAAGGCCGGTGATGTGGTTGTCCATCTGGAGGTTGAGCACGTCAAACCTTTGTTTGACGATTTCTTCACTCCGGTGTTTTAGTCTGCCCGTCGGAAGACGTTAATTTTGGTGTGGTTGCCCTAAGCAACTAGTTCTAACACTTTCTATAAAGTGTAGTGGTAGTTGATACCCCAGTAGTCTTACAAGACACTGAGATGCCCTTGAGAGTTACTCCTTGCTCTCTTCGGAAGGACTAGAAATAGTCCGTGCACTTCCTCGCATAGCGTGGATTAGAGTGCGGGTGTCGCCTGATCATATTTGATCAGGTAAGTCTCAAAGGAGA
>NZ_JACSML010000016.1:0-3475 GCF_018618635.1 Exiguobacterium sp. s102 | reverse complement strand
ATAAGGTGAGGGAAAAAACGCCTGAAGGCGATTTTGAGAAGATGCATCGAAAAGAATTGCACAAGGAAAAAGACAGAGGGATGGAACGATAGGTTTTTGAAAAAACGCGCCTGAAAGGGCGTGTTTTTGTTTTGGCTTCGAAGCCTTGCGTAGCAAGGGTTTGGAGCTGTTTTTTCTTATCTTGATACATATAGAAACAACTAGACTGGTGAAAATACACCTTCGGACTTAGAGCCACAAGGGTTTCAACTGTTTTTGACATGTAAAAACCCACCTGCTATGATTAAAGTGTCGAATTCCAATCAAAGGGTGGGTTTTTTTATCCTCACCAGAAGGCGAGGTTTTACATGAATTTGTATCCCGATAATAGCATAGATAAACCCGTTTTATCAAGCAGAGAAACTGGTGTTGAAATCCTGAGCGACAAAAACAGCGAGGGAAAAGAACGGGATTGGAAGGGAAAAAAGAAACGTTCCCTGTTGATGGCACAGCATCATGAAGCCGTCGAAGAGTTGGCGAAGAAAGCCGAGCGCATGTATGATTGCGGAAATTATTTGGTGTTTAAAATGAAAGATGGACGCTTGAAGCTCTATCAAGCCTACTTCTGCAAAGCGAGGTTATGCCCGATGTGCAACTGGCGACGTTCATTGAAAATTGCTTTTCAAAACAAGAAAATCGTCCAAGTGGTGAACGAACGGGAAAAAGTGAAATGGGTTTTCCTTACGCTGACTGTTCGAAATGTCGAAGGCGAAGATTTAAAAAATACTATGGATCAGATGACGAAAGCATTCAACCGTTTTACCAAATACGCCCGTTTTCAAAAGTCCGTAAAAGGTTATTTCCGAGCGATGGAAGTCACACGGAACTGGGACAAGGAAAGCGAATGGTACGGCACATATCACCCACATTTCCATGTCTTGCTGGCTGTACCGAATGATTATTTCGGGCGGAATTATATCAAACAATCGGAATGGACGGACATGTGGCAGCGGGCAATGAAAATCGACTATACGCCAATTGTCCATGTGGCGAAAGTTAAACCGAAAAGAGAAGCCACGGACTTTGTAGAAGTCGAAAACGAAATGAAAAAAGTGATTGCTGAACAGAACGCCATTTTTGAAGTGTCCAAGTATCCAGTGAAAGATACCGATGTGATACGAGGGAATAAAGTGACCGATGAAAATATCCAGACGGTCGAAGACTTGGACAAGGCGTTGGCTTACAAACGGCTGATTTCTTACGGCGGTCTGCTGAAAGAGATTCACAAGGAATTGAATTTGGAAGATGCCGAGGACGGGGATCTGATTCACGTGGACGAGGATTCGGACGAGGTGGCCAATGGGGCTGTCGATGTAATGGCTTACTGGCATGTTGGTTTAAATAATTATGTGATTAAGAGAGGTTAATCTTTAATAAACGAGTCATTTAACGGAGGAGGGTTTTCTTGAACGAAATACTGGAAAGCATATATCAATTTTCAGGTATAGCTTTACTCATATGTGCAATTTATTATTATTTTCATTTCAAAAAAACCAAAAAGGAAAGGAAATTGACTAAAGTTGAATTTTTCTTCTTTGTCGTAACCCAAATTTCATTTTTATTGTTTGCTGCTAGTTGGTTACTTAAGATTTTAGATAAAGGTTGAGAAACAATAGGGTGCGATTGTTTAGTAAACGTTTTAGAAAAGAGTAGCTTTGACTACTCTTTTTTGTTTTTGCTTTTCCCTTTGTTTTAGGGTTGAGGTGAAGGCGGGTTTCAGTGTGTCAATTCACATGGAACAAGTGAATTTTTCGCTCGGAAGCGATGGCGGTTTGTCGGGGCATAATGGCAAATGCAAGCCGGAAAAACTGAAACTTCGTTTTAGGTTTATCGGCTTGGCGTGAGCCGAACCTCCGACAAATTTTTGAAAGCAAGGAGGAAAGGGTGGAGATTTTTGAGCGTACTTCTCAAAAATACTACCCGATCCTTGCTTTCAAAAAAGCCCTTTGGGCTGTTGGAATTGGGAATGAAATTTGCAACCGTTGCGGAAAAACGCAACGGTGAAAATGACATTCTTGCTCGGGAAAAAGCGACGGCTGCAGGCGATGCTTTTTTTGCTTTTGACTTTGGGGGAGAGCGATTTTCTCTCCCTTGCTTTTCGCCTCGCAGAGCACGACCAGAAGAATTCTGGTATAGCGTGATATACCAAATTGTTTTGGCTCTTATTCCGTGGTATGCTTTTTCTAGCAAAGTGAGGTGGTTCATGATGGCACACGTTTCAAAATACACGGTAGCCAACATGCAGGGATTATCAATTCATTTGGACCGAAAAACAGAAAATCATTCCAACAAAAATATTGATGTGGACCGGTCATATTTGAATTATGATTTGTGCCAAAAAGATGGGGATACACTTTCACGACTTCAGGACCGGTTGAAAGAAGTTTACTGCATGAAACGGAAAGATGTGAAAGCCTGTTGCGAATGGGTCGTCACTTTGCCCGAAAATTTAAAAGGGGCTCCGGAAAATGACCAACGGGAATTTTTTGAGAAGACCTATGAATTTTTAGCCGATCGGTACGGTGGTGAAAAAAATGTAGTTTCGGCAAATGTGCACGTGGACGAGACGACTCCACACATGCACTTTGATTTTGTGCCGGTCGTTTGGGACGAAAAGAAACAGTATGAAAAAGTGTCAGCCAAGGAAGTGCTGACTCGAAAAGAATTACAGAATTTTCACCAGGACTTAGATGTTTTTCTGCAAGCTGAACTTCCTGGCATTTACCGAGAAGGCGTTTTGAATGACAAAACGATTGGCATCGAAGATGTGAAAGAGCTGAAAAAATACAGCGATCAAATTGCGGAAGAAAAAGAGAAAATGAGCAAAGGCATTGAATTGCTAGAAAAAAAACTGGAAGACAAGAAAAAAGAATTCTTGGAAATCAGCCAAAAGCTTCCGGAAGGAAAAGTGGAAATCACGGTAAAGGGCAAAGAGGTCAAAACCACGGTTACGCCCAAAATGTTCGGAAAACCGGAAATCGTAAAAAAAGAAACCAAAAACTATGTGATTTCGCCCGAGGAACTGAAAAGGCTGCATGGAACAGTTGCGGCGGCCCAGAAAGTGAAAAGTGAGTACGAGCGTTTGCAAAAAACGGATTTGGTGAAGGAAAATCAAGAATTACGGGTAGAACAATCGGACTTGGGAGATGCCTTTGACTCGCTTTACAAGGAGTTTCAGGGAGTTTCTGCTGAAAATCGACAGCTGAAAGAAGAAAATAAGGATTTAAAGGCTCATATAAGCGATTTAAAGCTCGAAATCAAATTCGTCTACCAAAGTGTTAAACAGTTCGTAAAAGAGCGTACAAAGGGTTCTGTGGCTTTTAAACAGACGTTTAAAGAGCTGATCGATAAGGTGAGGGAAAAAACGCCTGAAGGCGATTTTGAGAAGATGCATCGAAAAGAATTGCACAAGGAAAAAGACAGAGGGATGGAACGA
>NZ_JACSML010000015.1:0-3873 GCF_018618635.1 Exiguobacterium sp. s102 | reverse complement strand
AAAAGAACGGACGATTCTTCCGCCACTTCTTCGCAAGGTCTTGCTTCGAAGTCCAATCTCGCTCCGGCTTCAAATGGTACACCCACACAACGGGTTGTCCGTTGTGTTCACCATAGACCAAATATCGAGCGACTCGACCGAGCGACATGATGATGTCGTCGGCGTTGCCCGTCGTGATGTCCATTTGGCTATCGCCCTTCGTAATCATCTGAATCAAGAACTCGCCTAACGGCAAGTTCACCGCCATATAGACCGACGTTGAGAACCACGGCTTCACCTTTCCTCGCGAGCGCGTAGGCGCCCAGTTGCGAGGGTCAAGCATCGTGAACCACGAACGCTTCGAGTAGACCTTTGGCGACAGGTCATGGAACACCGTCGCGCGCTCGGTGCCATGCCCGTCAACGAAATCGTCCGTCACCTTGTCGGAGCCGCCACCTGCTGGCTTGAAGATGTTATCTTCATCGTGTTCCACGAGCGCCAACAAGTCCGCCAGCAACGATTTGCCAACCCGTCCCGGTCCGGCAATGTACGTTGTCACCTTGTGGAAATTCCCAGCAAGGCTCATTTTCACGTACTCACTCCACAACTTCGCACGATATTCTTCGAACGCGCTCTCGAACTCCTTCTTGTACTTCAAGTAGCCTCGGTTGCTCGTCATCTTGATGAATCGCTCCCGCACCTTCTTGAACGCTACCGTACCGTCCATGATGCCGTCCACGCACTCCTCAAGGAGCGCCTCCACCTGCTTGCCCGTCACACGATGCTTCGTATCGGTCGCAATCAAGTCCACGTAGCGTTCCTTGATTGGCGTCACTTTGTCCCAGTGGTACCACGTCTTCCGCTCACGGTACGCACTATCGGTATGGTGCGTCAAGTACAGCAGAGCCGACTTGTAGCCGCCCTTCGTCGATAGCACCGGCTGAACGTTGTTCACCCGCGTGTTATTCCCGCAAAAGAGCTTCATCACCGCGCTCTGTGTCTTGTTGTCCTCAAACCGGACAACAGCGTGCATATGCACTGGCTTCGTCTCTTCCTTCTTGCCTTTGCGAATGATGTCCTTATCGTGAACGATGAACTGCAACCACACCGTTTTCTCGTGATTGCCAATCTCCGTCCATTCGTCCGTCACACCCTTAGCCCACTCGTCCGCCGACTTACCGAAATACTTACCCTTCGCGTCGGCGCAGTCATACGGGTAACTCCGCATCACGAACCAACCGCGATGCCGGGCATCACCATAGTCCTTCGCAGGAAAATTCCCGTCATCCAGTTCCGTTCCACCGTCGGCATCTTCCATTTCGTCGTCGGTTGCGTCCGGATCAACACTCGATTCCTCGGTTGAACCTTCCGCAGCCTCCAATTCTTCCTCGTTAAATTCGTTCGACTCGTCCATTCCGTTGGCTTTTGCCATAAAAAAAACACTCCCTCGTCAGATTGCAGACGCGAAAATGGCGTGGCAAATCTCTGTCGATAGAGCGTTTTATATAAAATGAAATTACATTCCGCAAGCAAAATGCGCTTGAGTATGCAATGACTATCTGTTATCATTTTGGTATCAGCCAAATAACAGCATGCTCTATCAGATTCTTCCGCCAAGTCGCATCTGATAGGTATAGGATACCACTTCCACATTCATTGTAGAAGTGGTATTTTTTTGCAAAAAACCACTTTTCGAGTATTTCGCTCTACCCAGAAACAGGCGTTGGGTAGAGTCACCGGTAAGAAATTGGGGTATCGCCGGGGGCGCTTTAACCGTGCCAGTACGGAGTTTATGGCACGCGTTAGGGATAATTCTACCGAATTACCCACTACCCACTACTGCGCATCAATTTTCGTCAAAAAACGAAATTGATGTCACACACCCCCGACGAAACCCCCGTCTCCGGCTTCGCCGTCGAGCGCTTCACGACCTAATCGAACGAAAACCGTGTTCGTTTAGATCGTGACCCGAAAATCCCGTGCGCTCCCCGGCTCCGCCGGGGTGACAAACTCAACGTTGTGGTCCATCGTTGTTTTTTGTCTGTTCCTGTGTAGTCGTCTTCGCTTGCGCTCGCTTCACGCGCTCTCCAGCCTCACGAACGCGCGTCACAATGTGCGCGTCCTTGTCCGTAGCCGTGAACTTCACAGCCAAGTTCGGCGTCACCTGCTCACGCAACGACTTCGTCGTCGCCATGTCCGGGTGCGCAGACATAGCAAGAACAGTCTTCGCTCCATATCTGAAGCCTTTCCAATATTTCGCGCTAAGCTCCTTCTTCTTCGCATCCTCGCTTAACGCAACGGCAGCCTCACGCGCCGCAACGGCAGCCTCTCGCTCAGCCATCGCTTTATCCTGCTCGTCCAGTTCGTCCTGTTTCTCCTTCGCTCGCGCTTCGCGACCGGTCACGTCAGCCTCTCGCTGCGCAAGGGCCGCCGCCTTATCGTCAATTCCACTGATCCGTTCCTCAAGCTCCGCTTCTCGTCCGGACAGTTTCATTTCCAAGTCGTTAAGTTCGTCCTCGCGCTCGCCTACGGCGTCTCGCACTTCGTCTTTGACGATTTTGTAATTATTAAGGTCGAGCGAGAACGTTTGACCCGTTCGTACGATTTCAGTATCGAACGGCATGCCTTTGGCTTCGCCCACCTTCTGAAGTGCTCCCAAGATGCTATCGAACGCCAACTTGTCATTTTCCTCACGATAGAGCCGCATCTTTTCCTTGTTATGCAATTTATAACCGTATTTCATACCAAGCGCAGTATTAAAACTGTCAGTCGGTTTACCGTCTTTCCCTTTAGGTGTTTTGTCCGTAACCGCCATGACCACGATTGCATCATGTCCATGTGGCGTTGACTCGTCAAAATGAATATCACTGTGATAAATCGGGAGCATCGGGAACGTCTCGTTGTGTTTCTCAACGTACTCACGGTAGCCCTCACTGTACGCCTGTATGAGCATCTCGTCAGTAGCTCCAGCCTCTGATAAGTCTTCCCATAACTCGCCTATCGTTTCCTTGTCACCAACATACGTCATTTGGCTCACCGTAGCCCACCGCACGTTCTTTTCCTTCCCGAGCACCTCATTACCTTCAAAAGTAGCGAGATACCCTTCAACCGAGCCGTACCGTCTTTTCGCACTGTTGTTTTGCATGTCATGCTTTCGAACCCAATCACCATAGTGCGCTTCGAGCAATTCCTCACGAGAATGAAAATCGAACTCGACGTTTAAGTGCGAACGTTCGAGATCAATGTTCTTATTCTCATGAGCATACGTTTCCCGATTTTCCTTCCCCGAGTGGAACTTAATATCGGTCTCCGTGTTCGCACTTTTCACTTGCGTGCTTACAGTCATCGCATACGTCGTCATTGTCATTTCCGCCCTTCGCTCGTCTGCTGTAAACGTAAAATCTGCATGTTTACAGTAGTCACTGTAAATTTGATTTTCCTATGTTTACAGTATAGGTCAAAAACGCTTTAAAAACAAGAACATTCGTGCGTGACTGTCAATTAAGTAGACCCGCTACTCAATTGACAGCAAGCTGTAAATTGGCGGGCTCCTCGCTTCGCAGGAGAGTAGGTCAAAATCAAGTTCAAGACCACGAAAAACGAGCCACTCTTTCGAGTGGCTGCGTCCGTCATTCTTCCGGCAATCCGTCGACCTCGACGTACGCGTTCGGGTCTGCGAAAGTTCCTTCCGCATACACCTTCGCAATCACCTTCGCCATGCGATCGCGTTCCGCGAACACTGGCGCCGACGGGTCGTACGGCACATAGCCGACCGTCTGATAATACTCGTACACCACATCGTCCGAAAAGAACGGACGATTCTTCCGCCACTTCTTCGCAAGGTCTTGCTTCGAAGTCCAATCTCGCTCCGGCTTCAAATGGTACACCCACACA
>NZ_JACSML010000014.1:1730-4649 GCF_018618635.1 Exiguobacterium sp. s102 | reverse complement strand
CCATGCTTCCACCCGTGACCTATCTACCTCATCGTCTCTGAGGGGTCTTTCTTGATTACTCAAAGGGAAATCTCATCTTGGAGGGGGCTTCATGCTTAGATGCTTTCAGCATTTATCCCGTCCGCACGTAGCTACCCAGCGATGCTCCTGGCGGAACAACTGGTACACCAGCGGTGCGTCCATCCCGGTCCTCTCGTACTAAGGACAGCTCTCCTCAAATTTCCTGCGCCCACGACGGATAGGGACCGAACTGTCTCACGACGTTCTGAACCCAGCTCGCGTACCGCTTTAATGGGCGAACAGCCCAACCCTTGGGACCTACTCCAGCCCCAGGATGCGATGAGCCGACATCGAGGTGCCAAACCTCCCCGTCGATGTGGACTCTTGGGGGAGATCAGCCTGTTATCCCCAGGGTAGCTTTTATCCGTTGAGCGATGGCCCTTCCATGCGGAACCACCGGATCACTAAGCCCGACTTTCGTCCCTGCTCGACTTGTAGGTCTCGCAGTCAAGCTCCCTTCTGCCTTTGCGCTCTACGAATGATTTCCAACCATTCTGAGGGAACCTTTGGGCGCCTCCGTTACTGTTTAGGAGGCGACCGCCCCAGTCAAACTACCCGCCTGACACGGTCCTCCAGCCGGATTACGGCTGCGAGTTAGAGACTCTATGCATGAAGGGCGGTATCCCAAGGGTGACTCCTCCGAAGCTGGCGCTCCGGTCTCGACGTCTCCCGCCTATCCTGTACATCATGCACAAAGCCTCAATATCAGGCTGTAGTAAAGCTCCATGGGGTCTTTCCGTCCTGTCGCGGGTAACCTGCATCTTCACAGGTACTATGATTTCACCGGGTCTCTCGTTGAGACAGTGCCCAAATCGTTACGCCTTTCGTGCGGGTCGGAACTTACCCGACAAGGAATTTCGCTACCTTAGGACCGTTATAGTTACGGCCGCCGTTTACTGGGGCTTCGGTTCAAAGCTTCGCTTGCGCTAACCCATCCCCTTAACCTTCCAGCACCGGGCAGGCGTCAGCCCCTATACGTCATCTTGCGATTTAGCAGAGACCTGTGTTTTTGCTAAACAGTCGTTTGGGCCTATTCACTGCGGCTCTACTCATGTAGAGCGTCCCTTCTCCCGAAGTTACGGGACCATTTTGCCGAGTTCCTTAACGAGAGTTATCCCGCGCGTCTTAGAATTCTCATCCCGCCTACCTGTGTCGGTTTACGGTACTGGCACCTTCCACCTCACTAGAGGCTTTTCTTGGCAGTGTGAAATCGTGACCTTCGTCCCTAGGGGACTCCGCGTCGTTCCTCGATCTTGGTGCCTGACGGATTTGCCAATCAGACAATCTCGAAACTTACACATGCACTTCCATCCGCATGCGTCACTATCCTCCTGCGTCCCCCCATTGTTCAAACGGTGGATCGGTGGTACAGGAATATCAACCTGTTATCCATCGCCTACGCCTTTCGGCCTCGGCTTAGGTCCAGACTAACCCTGAGCGGACGAGCCTTCCTCAGGAAACCTTGGGCTTTCGACGGAGGGGATTCTCACCCCTCTTTTCGCTACTCACACCGGCATTCTCACTTCCAAACGCTCCACTGCTCCTTCCGGTACAGCTTCACAGCGGTTTGGAACGCTCCCCTACCATTCCTTACGGAATCCGCAGCTTCGGTGGTATGTTTAGCCCCGTTACATTTTCGGCGCGGCGCCACTCGACTAGTGAGCTATTACGCACTCTTTGAATGGTGGCTGCTTCTAAGCCAACATCCTAGCTGTCTAGGCAGCGCCACATCCTTTTCCACTTAACATACACTTTGGGACCTTAGCTGGCGGTCTGGGCTGTTTCCCTCTTGACTACGGATCTTATCACTCGCAGTCTGACTCCCGAGTATAAGTTGCCGGCATTCGGAGTTTAACTGAATTCGGTAACCCTGTGGGGGCCCCTAGTCCAATCAGTGCTCTACCTCCGGAACTCTCAACCTCGAGGCTAGCCCTAAAGCTATTTCGGGGAGAACCAGCTATCTCCAGGTTCGATTGGCATTTCACCGCTACCCACACCTCATCCCCGCACTTTTCAACGTGCGTGGGTTCGGACCTCCAGTCAGTGTTACCTGACCTTCATCCTGGACATGGGTAGATCACCTGGTTTCGGGTCTACGACAACGCACTATGGCGCCCTATTCAGACTCGCTTTCGCTACGGCTCCGCCTCATCAGCTTAACCTCGCGCGCTATCGTAACTCGCCGGTTCATTCTACAAAAGGCACGCCATCACCCATTAACGGGCTCTGACTACTTGTAGGCATACGGTTTCAGGATCTATTTCACTCCCCTTCCGGGGTGCTTTTCACCTTTCCCTCACGGTACTGGTTCACTATCGGTCACTAGGGAGTATTTAGCCTTGGGAGATGGTCCTCCCGGATTCCGACGGGGTTTCACGTGTCCCGCCGTACTCAGGATCCACTCTGGAGGGAAAACAGTTTCAGCTACAGGGCTGTCACCTTCTTCGGCCGACCTTTCCAGGTCATTCACCTACTGTCTTCCTTTTTGACTCCGTATAGAGTGTCCTACAACCCCGGAGAGCATGCTCTCCGGTTTGGGCTGTTCCCGTTTCGCTCGCCGCTACTCAGGGAATCGCATTTGCTTTCTCTTCCTCCGGGTACTTAGATGTTTCAGTTCCCCGGGTCTGCCTCACGCTACGCTATGTATTCACGTAACATGTCCCATCCCATTACGGATGGTGGGTTCCCCCATTCGGAAATCCTCGGATCAAAGCATACTTACTGCTCCCCGAAGCATATCGCTGTTCGTCGCGTCCTTCATCGGCTCCTAGTGCCAAGGCATCCACCGTACGCCCTTCATACCTTGATCTAGCATTTTGGTATTCTAAGAACACACGTCTAATGACATGGTTATAAAAA
>NZ_JACSML010000013.1:0-10682 GCF_018618635.1 Exiguobacterium sp. s102 | reverse complement strand
GATTTCCGATCTAATCGCTTCCTAGTGGAAAGCAAACAGGAGCGACCCTGCAGCGAAGCGAAGCGGCGCGATGTTTGCCACAGGAAGACAATTAGGAAGGAAAGAGAGAGCCCAAAAAAAGATGGGAAATCACATTCAAGTGACCTTCCATCTAGTTTGTCTACACGCTGAACCATGGAGGACGACCTCCATGGTTTTTTGTCACTTTGCTTTTTTTCCAGTCACGCGTTTCGGTTTAGCGAATAACCCGAAATACAATCCGACCAATACGCTGACGATGATCCAGCCATCTGTTTTATCCATCTCGATGCCTCCCGTCTTTCACTGAAGTGTTCCTAAATCATACACCAATGAATGATTACGCGCTTCATGAACACTCATTTCTTTCGACTTACGATTGAAAATGATAATGGAACAATACGAGCACCGACAAGATCAGGGACTGATTTTGCTGCTCCTTGACTTTAAACGTTACGTCGGACCGCAAGTTCGCTTTACTCGTCGCAATCACCTCAGTCCCTCGCCAGACTTTAATCTTCGAGGATAACGTCGAGGACGTGACTTCGTACTCGACGTCTTGATAGGACAGGAGCATGACTTCTTTAAACGTACTCATCCGTTTCAGTGACGCGTCGGTCCGGACCGTGCCTACGACTTCACCGTTTTCGTAGACGAGCCACTTTTGATTCCGCGCTAGAAGAGAACTCCGTTGTTCGACGTAAGAAAACGTACGGTCGGAAAAACTGAAGTTCAGATTCAAGAACCACCCCCGCAGCTTTGCCGAGAGCTGAACGAATAAAAACTGCCATCCTTTTGGATAGCTCCGTCGATAGGACCCGATTTGCTGTGCACCTTCCAGCACGTATTTCGGTCGTCGTGTCGTCCGTTCGACGCACCGTGTCGTTAACGTGTTCGCGCGTCCCACGTACCGCATGTCGCGTCTGATTTGCCAGTAATCGAGAAGCGCGCCACCAAGTGCTGCGAGCAGAAGCAGCGAAATCAGACCAAATTCCAGCCAACTGAACATGCCGGTTAAGAGGAAGCGGATGACCATTCCAATCGTCAATAATCCATACAATAACAACATTTCACCCATCGTCATTCTTGCCTCCTTTTAATACCCGCTCGTTAATCCTGGTTTTAGTGTACACTAGCACGATTACGATAGTAAGGATTATCTAAATGAGTTAAAATATGTTAATGGATGGAATTCAAGGAGGAGATGCAGCATGACTGAACAACGACAAATCGCACTCGTGACCGGTGCCAGTCACGAACGGGATATCGGGGCAGCGATCTGTCGGACGCTTGCCGCACGAGGCATCGAGATTTTTTTCACCGCCTGGCAAGCGGAAGCCGACTGGATCCCATCATTTGAAGCGGAGTTAGCAACATTCGGTGTCCGGGCAAGAGGATTCCGGATTGACTTAGCCAATCCGGCGGCGGCGGCAACTGTCCATCAAACCGTCGTTGGGACGCTCGGCCAACCGTCGATTTTAATCAACAACGCCGCTCACTCGACGCAAACTGACTACTTGTCACTTGACGCCGTAGCGCTCGACGCCCACTATGCGGTCAATATCCGCTCGACGTTACTGTTATCGGTCGAGTTCGCCCGCCACCTGCAAGCGTCACCGTTATCCTCAGGACGGATCATCAACATGACATCCGGCCAGGAACGCGGACCGATGCCGGGTGAACTTGCTTATGTCGCGACGAAAGGTGCGATTTCTGCTTTTACGCAGACGTTCGCCCAGGAAGTTGCCCCGTTCGGCGTGACGGTCAACGCCGTCAACCCCGGTCCGACCGACTCGACTTGGATGACGGATGAGATCCGCTCCGCCCTGCTACCGAAATTTCCCTTTGGCCGCATCGGGGCACCAAACGACGTCGCCCGCTTGATTTCATTTCTCGTTAGTGACGAAGGTGCCTGGATCACCGGGCAAGTTCTGCATTCGGAAGGTGGCTTTATCCGTCAATAATGGCATAATCCGTTAGTCGGCGAACGAAAAGGTCACTGGACGATGACGTCCGGTGACCTTTTTCGTTTTCTTATGTTGCATACGAATCAGACGTCATCCCTGCAAAAATTGAGTCAAGGACGGAGCGACGACTTCTTCGCGTTCCAGTGTTTCATGACCGACGACCATCACTTCGCTCGTTACGAGATCCACACATAACAGGTCCCCATCCATGTCTTCGTATCCGATAATGTACCATGATTTTAATCGATCCGCTTGATGGTGTTCGACTTCAATGATACTCCGAAAAATCGCTTGTGATTCCTCAAACAGATCAACCGGATGAACACATGCATAACGTGGCAATCCATCGACATCTGTCAATCGTATTTCTTCTTCCTCAACCGGTAACATCGCCATTACTTGTTCAATCGTCATCACTTCTTCTTCACATCCCTTTTAGTAGCACGTCGCTGTTTCATCTTCAGTTTGATGCTTCTTTATGTTAGTAAACAAAAACAGACTTCGGAAACTCCCGAAATCTGTTAGCGTCATTACGTATTTTTCTAGGGTAGCTCAGTCGTTTCGATTGGTCAACCCAAGGAATTGGGCTTTTTGATTAAACAGTTTCCGGTAGGACAGGTAGCCGACCATGACGGAAGACACGGCAGCATTCGTCAAAATCAGGAACAGGATTAATAACTGGTACATGACGGCCTCCATCGGATTGGCTCCACCGATGATCAAACCGCTCATCATGCCGGGAAGCTGGACGAGTCCCATCGTTTTCTGCGCCTCGATCGTCGGAATCATACTCGTCTTGATGGCGCTTTTCAAACTTCGGTCGATCGCTGTTTTCGGAGTACCCCCGAGCGCTAAAATCAGCTCGATGACTTCATCGCCCCGTTCGACCTCATCCTTGAACTTATTCAGGAACAGGAGCGACAAAATCATACAGTTGCCGATCACCATCCCGCTGATCGGAATGACTTCCTGCGCTTCGAACGGAATGATTCGAAGACCAAGCATGATGCCCATCGTCAAGACTTCGACACTGACTAACGTCAGTAAAATGATACCGGTAATCCCGGGAATTCCGTCACCTTTTTTGATGATGTTGAGCGTCGCCGCGACAATCATCAACAGAATCATCAACCCGATGTAAATTTTACTGTCACTTTCGAAAACGAACGTCAAGATATAACCGACAATCAACAACTGGACGATCGACCGGACCGTCGCAATCAAAATGTCGTTGCCCAGTCCAAGCTTTAACGTATATGTCAGCACCAATGGAATCAAGATGAAGACTAAGGCGGAAGCGAGTTGCACGTAACTCATTGGTCGACCCCCTTGACGAACGCTTCGATGACGGGATTATCCGAGTCCTCAATCAATTCAATCGTTCCCTGTTGAATCAATTGCCCGCCTTTTAAGAACCACATGTCATCACTGACACGGCGCGCCTGTTCGAGATCGTGCGTAATCCAAATCACCGTCACGTTGAATTCCCGTTGAACTTTTCGGACGAGCGCCTCGATTTCCTTGACCATCCGGTAATCGAGACTGGCCGTGATCTCGTCGAGCAGCAGGACATCCGGTCGGTTGACGAGTGTCCGCGCGATCGCGATGCGGCTTTTTTCGCCTCCTGATAGTTCTTTAACGTTTTGTGTCAACGGTATCTCTTTTAAGTCGACCCGCTCCAACAGTCGTTTTGCCTCTTCCTGTTCCAGTGTCTGGTCGAAGATCGCTTTCGGAAGATTCAAATTGTCGTACACAGTCCCCGCAATCATCGGGGCACTTTGAAAGGCCATGCCAATCTTTTTTCGAAGCTCCATCATATCGATGTCTTTTAAATCGGTCCCCTTAAAGTAAATCGTCCCGGCGTCCGGGGAAAGTAATCCGTTGATTTGTTTCAGACACGTCGTTTTCCCGGCACCGCTCGGTCCGACGAGCGTCGTGATTTTTCCTTCCCGAAACGTCCCGGAAATTCCTTTGAGTATCGATTTGTACTGGACATCCTTAAATTCAATGACTGCCACACCACTCCACCTCACCTTTTTGGTCGTTTTTTCTAGTGTAGCAGGGACGGTTGCCGCGCGGACAGCGAGAAGGTTCGACAGATGCACAAGGCTTACACCATACAGATGAACGAATCGCGGACATCACGTCAGACGATAGACCCAGATTTCTTCGCCGTTCGTTTCATCGATCCGTTTGATATCAGTAAAGCCCGCTTGCCCGTAAAAATACTTGGCATGCGTATTTTCTGTGTGTAAGCTCAACACGATTTCATCGACTTCGAAATGGTCTTCGATGAAGCCGATTGCTCGTTTTAAAAACTGCGTTCCTAAGCCTCGTCCTTGATACTGCTGACCGATCATGAACCGGTCAAGCCAGATGTACTTGTCCGTCCGGTTTTCAGCACCAATCATCATGAACCCGACCGGCTGCCTGTTTTCGCATAAGGCATAACAACGCCAACCGTGGTCGTGATCGTTCATCGCTTCCTGAAGCGACTGCGCGTTCGTTTCGATATATACGCGCTGCGCGGCTGCGACTTTTAATCCGAGAACCGCGGCCAGATTCGCGTCCTTAATGTCTTCGATCGTCATGAAAGGATTCATTGGCCATTCACCTCCTCTGCGTTCTTGTGATCTCTACAGTCTGCTCAAGACACGAACAAATCCCGCATCGCTTCAACAGACTAAGCGCGATACGGGTTATAGCGTACATGGATCAATGAAACAAGCGATTTTACCGTCCTTCACGAATGACACGTGTTTTCGCAAACTCATCTTCCGGTAAAACGGAGGCATCCTCCAGATAACGCTGACGGTCCTTAAAGAATTTCCCTGCTGTGAATACTTCACGGTAAGCAATCCGTTTAAGGATTTGTGTCGTTTTCAACGGTTGGTCGTCTTGACTGACGACACGAAGTCCCATAACACGACTGCCGACCGTTCGGCCATCCGTCAAGCGTAATTGAACCGTTTCCATGACGACATCGACGACGGACTGGGTGACGATGCCACGGATGACGGGACGTTTGACCCGTTTGAGAACTGTTTCTTCAAGGACATTTACAATGACAGCGTTCACCATCAAGTTAACGACAGCCGCTCCGATTCTTCGTTTTGTGAGGGATTCCATTTAAATCATCCTTTCTCGATTTGAATTTAAAAAAATGCCCCTTCTTTTTCTGAAGAAAGAAGGGGCGTCATGCAAAACGATGAAACGTCCTGTCTGCCCAGCCATGCGGTGACTTCAGAGGCAACGAACATCCCCTCTCTTTTCCCGTTTTCTCATGGATTTAATCGAACGGTGACCGTTGATGTTTGAACAGTAATCTGTTTGAGTGTTGAAGCGTCAGCGTTGTCCTTTGATCGTTGAACATTCAGCTTTGACCGGACGGTCGCAAGGACCATCTTGGATGCTAATCGGTCAACCGATTAGAAGATGTCCGTTATCGCACGGACGACGCGTGTTCGGTTATGAAATCATCAGACAAACAGGACGGTAGGTTTAGATTAATATTTTCGTAAGTGTATTACTTTCAGATAGACTGAAATCGACTTCGGCATCAAATGCGTCGATTGACTCGTCTAACTGTTGAATGACTTGCCGAAGACCGGAGGGGTCAATCAATTTCGGTTCTAATCGTTGGATGAACAGACGACGCGTTTTTTCAATTTCTTCCGCGTCCCCTTTTTCACGCGCACCGTATGTCGCTTCGATATGATTTTCTGCACGCCGCTCGATCTCGATACGTTCCTGTTCAATCGTCTGCTCCACTTCATGCAGTTGTGTTTTGAGCGTTTGTAACAATTGGCGATCGTAGTCAAGACCCGTATCGCGACGATCAATCGCTTCCGCGACCGTCATCTCGGTCCCGGCGATTCGGACACGCGTCACGGCATTCGATGCGGTAATCGCTGCTTTGATTTGATTTCGACGCTCAATCAATGCGCGAATCGACTGGAGATTTGCCGCCGCTTCCGTCGCGAACTGTTCGACGTTCGGAAAACCGACAGGCGGTTTGTCTCCCGTATGCAATCCGATAAAGTGACCAAGCTGACCTTTTTTAATCCGTTTATCTAACATTTTTAATTCCACTAATCCACGATGGATCGACATCTCAATCTGCTCGATGTTCGCCACTTCCTTTTTAGATACTCGTGAGCTCCGCTCTACCTTTTCAGCATAGCAGAAAACACTTTGAAAATCGGGCAATCGATGTTTCTTTCAACCTTACAAAATTGTCATATACTGATTTACCTTCATGTTATAATTCCATTATCAGGATATTCATGTTAAGAAAACGGAGGAACTGAACGCATGCCACACAGACTGCAATTGACGGCCCCCCGGACGCTCCAGTGGGTCGAGCAACCCCTAGCGCCCTTGCAAGCAGATGAACTACTCATCCAGACATTACATGGAGCAATCAGCATCGGCGCGGAATTGCCGCAAGTCATGGCGACTGACCGGTCAGACCTCGCCCCGACCTATCCGAAGGAAACGGGATACGAGAGTTACGGGGAAGTGCTGGCAATCGGAGAGGATGTCTCAGACATCCGTGTCGGTGACCGCGTCGTCGCTTTTTACGGTCATCACGACATCGCCATCGTCCGCGCAGCAAAAGTCATTCCCGTCCCGCGCGACCTGCCGCCGCAACTCGCCTTGTTGACGATTTTATCGTGTGACGCCGCAAAAGGCGTCCATAAACTTAATCCCCGTCCGTCGGATGCCGTCGCCGTGACCGGGCTCGGGACGATCGGGTTATTGACCGTCTTTTACCTACGTCACTACTTCGGTCTCTCGCGCATTGACGCCGTCGACCCGGACGAAAGGCGACATGCACTCGCAAAACAGCTCGGGGCAACCCGCACGGTTACGTCCGGAAACTACCTCGAGCTGAATACCTATGCCGCTGCCCTCGAATGTTCGGGACGGCAAACCGCGTTTGCGCATCTTCAGGAGGCACTCGTCCCCCATGGTCAGCTCTGCATTCTCTCTGACGGCAATTACGACGTCTTGTCGCTCTGCCCAAGCTTCTATGCAAAAGAGTTACGGATCGTCGGATCGAGTGACGGGCTCGATTACCGCGCCCATGCGGACTGGTTTTTGCCGGCCGCCCGAAAGACGCCTGCCTTGTTCAAGCTGTTTGAGCAGTCGGTCGATTGGTCGGACTTGATTCCATGTTTCGAGGCTTTACAGGCAGGTGCAAAACCGTTAAAAGTGTTTGTCAGCTACGACTGGTGACCGTGTTTGTCTGACAGACACGCCGTTCGGATCGACGGCTTCGATGTTTTCCCCCGTAAAGACGACTTGCTGTAAGACGGTATGATCACCAGGCACCGTCGTCACTTCATCGATTGCATGGCCGAACAACCGCTTCAACTCCTGTTCAAAGCCGACTTGTTTCGTCGCCAGTTCAAGCCGTTTCAGATGAGGACCGTTCGATAAAATCGCATCGTGATGCGTCTGCAGTTCAATCCGACAGGCGTACGGGGTCTGGATGAACGTCCGCCGGTCATTCGCTTGGATGGTCCAGCCCATCTGTTGTGCACGTTCGAGAAGCAGTGTCCGTTGTTCGGGTGTCACGAGAAAACCGAGATGGTCGAAACGGACGGCTTTCCCGTGACCGAACGTGACGTTGATGGCGCCGCGTTTCATCTCGATGATTCGAAAGCGGATCCCGTCGTCCCGGAAGTCATCCCATGTCAACGGCGGATCAAACGCCGAAAACGCGCCGTCGGTCTTTCCGATCCGCTGTGTGACCGCAAAGCCTAATTTTTCATAAAACTGCTCCGTCGCCTCAACGTTCGGCGTCCAAAGATGATAATGAAACAACATCGGCGTTACTCCCCTTCGCGATCAGTTCAGGGAACGTCATCACATCGACGCCCCCACTGTCGTCTAAAAATTGTTTTAATAGCGGTAAATGGGCGGCACCATAGAGGACGAGAATCCGTTCCCCCGGCTCCGCCAAATCAAGAATCCGGTTCGCGATCAACAGATTGCGGTAGTACCAGTACTGGATGACCCACCTCGCCCCGACGTGCGTCGCCGGATCTAGCCGGGCGAGTTGCCGGTACGTCCGGTGACTTGCTTCGACCGCCTGTTTGTCATTTAGTTGTTCAAGGAACGAGAGGTAGGTCTGCTCGAGCAATGTCGCTTCGAGTGACTCGGATTTTTGTTGTTCGGCACGCATCAAGCGGTCAAACGCGACCGGGTCGAGCTGTTCGAGTTCCGCAAGATTCGGGACACCTTCCACCGTCTGATTCCAGTCCACCGCCTGTAGACCGGCCAGACCTGCCAAGCGCGCTACTCGAAACCCGAGTTGATGGCGTTCATTCGCCGTCAGCGTAAAGCTTTGCTTGAGGTAAGCGGAATAGTCGGCATTCAGTGCACCCGCCTGCTCAGGCAAAGTCTCTAGCGCGACTTCTGTCGGACGAAATGTTTGCAGGACCTCGGCGACCTGTTGAATCTCCCGCTGCCGTTCGTCTGAAAACACATCAAAGATGCGCGGACGAAACAAGTCTCCGTTATCAGGACGGTCCAAATGAACGGTCCCGACGAGTAATACGGTCGCGCGTTGTGCCATCGAATATACCTCCCTTTTCTACTATTTCCATTTTACTGTAAACAGCAGGCTAATCCTAGTCCGTTTCGTTAAAATAGCCCTCTCGCTGATTGCAAGAGGCGACTCGACCTGACTTCCCTCCAAGTAGAAGGAGAAGACGAACTGCGATGCAGAATCTATACACTTGCCGAAAGATTCAATCCGGCAGAAAAAACCGAACCGATTCATGTCAGCTCAGTGAATTTAAAGGAATTAAAAAAGGAAGCACGTCAAAATTAGTCCGCGAGGAGTATCCGTCTATGAATATGAACATCCGTCAACTGTCCGTTCATGAGAACCCTCCGATGGAACTTTTGTTATCAGCAGACCCTTCTCAGAAAATAGTTGATGAATACTTGAAGAGAGGTCGATGTTTCATAGCTGAATCTAGGAATCAACGGATTGGCGTGTATGTGCTTCTCCCGACAAGACCGCAAACGATTGAAATTGTAAATCTTGCAGTAGAGGCGAGACATCAAGGTAACGGCATAGGAAAACGTCTTTTAAGACATGCCATCCAAACTGCACAAGCGATGGACTATACAACCATCGAAATCGGAACAGGAAATTCAAGCATCGGTCAGTTGGCGCTTTATCAAAAATGTGGATTTCGGATCGTCGGAGTCGACTTGAATTTCTTCTTGAGGCACTACGAAGAGGAGATTGTAGAAAACGGTATCCGGTGCACAGACATGATTCGGTTGTCTCAAGACATATAAAAGTTTCTACTTCCTTCATACCAAACAGCTCGTCTCGATTTTATACGGAGACGAACCTTGCCTTGCTTTTACACAATCAGTCAGCCCTTACGAACAACAAATCAATTGGGAGTAGCTCGAGCAAAGAAACGTGTCATCAGATATCCTCCTCACAGTTCACAATTTATGCAATTATGTTCTGCACACAATGAGAGGATCTACATATGGTCCAAACATACACAGAAGCAAAGAACATCACAATTTCTCACCTCATGCGTGATTTAATTCTTAATCGTATCGAGAATGAAAACAATTTGACACGCTACCGTATTTTAATGGCAGCACACGAAAAGAAATTTGAAACTGTTACGTTCGAGAATACGAAACAAGATGCACCATCAGGTGAGTCTCATGATCGTTCTTCTCCATCGTTATTATGCGAATACGCAGACCCAGTTTTTCGATTTCGTACATAGGAATCAGTCCTTTTCAACTCTATTCCCATAGTATTGAAAACATCACCTCACTAACATTGCGTAAGAACCACAAACCTATTGCAAAATACAGCATATTAGATTTTTATATTAAACGACCGTTTTATATAATTAATTTTCCTGTAATTTTAAACTATAATTAAATGGTGCTTACATAATTGATTAAAAAAGGAGAACATACAATGTCAATTGTTAAACAATTATTACATTCTCACGGAGAAGACTTTGAATTAACATGAGGTGGTCAGAACTTAGGTGTTTCTAGGGGAATGATGAATAGCGATGAAATTACTAAACGAGGTTATATTGGTTTTCCGAAGGAAGTAGATGTTCAAGTAGGAGATTGGGTAAAAGGTAAACTAACAAACAATGTATTCAATCGAGTTAATAATCGTTCAACGGATCAGTCAATCAACGTAGTAAACACTTCGAATCATGATCTATTCGATGAAATAAAAAAAATCTTAATGATAACGTCGCTAATAAAGACGAGTTACATGAGTTGAGATTATTGGTAAACGATATGGAAAGCAATCAAAATACTTTTGCTTTCAATCAGTCTTATACAAAATTTATAACAAATGCTGCTAATTACATGACAATTCTCTCTCCTTTTATTCCTGCATTAACTCAGATGATTACATCGTAAATGATTTAGTATTAAGAACTATGAAATGCACGTGATTATCACTCCTGATTAGTGGATATAATGTTATTAGGAGAAGTTACTATGCAGGTTGTTAATAAAGACGAGAAATGATGGTGTACTATCAATTGAACACAATTGAAGTAATGATTACTTCTTTTTGGAGTCTACAAAATTCTGACCCAAGGCGTCGATGCTGGATTCGTGGACCCAGTGGTCCTGTTTATCGATTCGACACACGTCAAAGCAAATGCG
>NZ_JACSML010000012.1:0-13543 GCF_018618635.1 Exiguobacterium sp. s102 | reverse complement strand
AATTCAATGTAGAAAGTTCGCCACAGTATAATTCCTACGATACTTATGTAAAAAGGGGATATACTCCCCTCTTGTTGAACTTAAAAAAATCGACTCAAGAATTTGAATAACTCATATAGCATATAAAGAGTTTTCAATCGGTCTATTCCTTTACCGACAAAATCCCAAATTTTCAATAGGTCTGTCTTCGAACCCTTCTCTTCATTTGCTACCAATTTGTTCATGTTCTTCTTTTTATTCATATTCATATCACCCTCCAAAGTATTATATTTCTCCACCAAGTTTTTACGTTCGTTCTTTTTAATACAATTATTCTTTTCATGTTTTCTCATTAGAGAATCACCTCTTTCTTTAGTTTGTATATGCTATGCACAGCACTCTTCGTTAAGCATTTAGAGTGTTCTAGCATTGCGTGACATAGTTCTACGAATTTTCCACAGAACCAATCTCGGTTGTAATATCCTTATCGCCTTAGTAACGTTTTAGATTGGCATTCTTGCCCCTGTTTTTTCATTCCAAGCTTCTGCGTAATACCTCCTTACATGTTAATAAACGTTCAGCATTTGCCGTTCGGACCGCGTTCCTGTTTATTTTGATTTCACTGAAACACCACAAATGCCTTTAGTTGTCTTTTGATGAAGAATGCCTATCTACCCATTACACTTCTAAGGTATAGAAAGCGTTAATCGACATAATTTTCTGGGATGAATACATCTTCGTTGCCCCCTCTCTTACCGACAAGGTATTGGCTGCGTTAACGAAGATTCTTTCTAGTTTTAATGAATAGTAACGACACTATTAACCGTTGTAAGTTGCGATAAAGGGGGTTTTGTTATGGGAAGTGGTAAGAAACAGAAGAAACCAGTAAAGCCAATAGTGCGTATAATAGCAATTGGTTTATGGATTCTTGTAGGAGTGTTAGTAGCGACTACAATCTTTAGTGATGACGATTCTACTGCAAAGAACTTAGACTACAAGGTCACGCAGTAACGTTATGATAAAGCAGACGTTAAGGATGATAAACAAGTTAAGGCACTTGTTAAGCAAGTTGCTACCGAACATAAAGGGAAGCAAAAAGGTGAAGTGGGTTCCATGTTTGTACATATCTTCAATGCAGAGGATGTTAACTAGGGGGTGTTCAAGATTGCCTATACCAACAAAGGTAAAGCACAAACTGGACTAGATGAAACGGGTAAATGGACGAAGCAGTAATTAATAGTGCATAAAGAAAAGCCCCTATTAACCGTCACTGGTTATTGGGGACTTTTTTTGTTAAGAAACTTTAGAGTAAGTCGTAAATATAAAGATAGATTCCATAGACTATCATTTCGTTCTTTTTTTTCAAGAATGGTGGCTTTAAAAAGAGTGATTTTGAATTTTATATCGTTGGTAATTTCAGATTCTTGTTTTATGCTATCGTCATACTCTTTTAACAATTTTAGAAACTCGATATAGTACTCATTATCAGAAAGGCTAATGTCATCATATTTTGAATATCTATCGTGAGAGGAAGAACTCTTCACTTCATTCATCACGGAACTTATACTTTTGTTTTCATCCAAATATGGCTGAATGTGTTCAATTTGATGAAGTAAAGATAAGTACACTTCTTTATCTAATGAATCATATAGATTTAAAACAATAAAAATGAAAATTTGGTAGACGGTGAAAAAGTCGATGAATCGTTTTAAAAAACTTCTTTCATCGTAGGAAAATAAATCTTTAATAGGCGTTTCCATAATTATTAGTTGAAAAAGCGAAAACATAAATAAAATCTCTACTAAATAAATAATTAATTTATATGAAAAGTTAATTTTGAATCGGGTTTTAAATGAAAATTTTGTTGAATCTTTTATTGCCAATAAAAGAAGATTAATTACAAAAAGCATGATTACCACTAGAAGTGTGTAGTATATTTCTAACAAATTTACACCGCCCTTTTTTCTATATAGTTATCTGAACAAGCGTAATAGTATGGATACATTCCAGTGGAAGTCTCTTTTTTCTTTTTCACGAATGGCATCAATCTTTAAATCACGAATAACAAATTTGATTCTTTTCATTTCTTTATTATTTGAATCTAACTCAAACTTTAATTGATTTAAAGATACTTGAAGAGATACTCTATTTTCTGAATTTGTGTTGTTTAATAACTTGTTTTTTAGATTCTTTACTTGTTTTAAGTCCTTTTCTATTTTTACTAACAAAGAATTGTATTGATTTAAAAAATCGTATAACTTGTTAAACATATATTTCACATTACTAGGAAGGTAATTACCGTTCTTACTATATTTAATTGTTTCCATAAAAGATTCATCAATCATTTCATTTTCGTCTATCCTAGATTGAACTAGTTCTAGTTCATAAATCAACGAAACGTAATTATCTTGTGCTAAAGAATCATAAAGCTTTATGAGTACAAATATAAGTATTTGATAAGCAGTGAAAAAATCAATAAATTGCTTTGGAAGGCTTTCACCACTACCACTTAAAGTTGTTCCATAAAACATCAAAATTTGTCTTAGCACCACAAAAACCATTAATATTTCAACAGCATAAAGAAGAAGGTTTATTATGAAATTTATAAAGAAAGTAGGCTTCTTTGTCACTTTCTTATAGATGAGAACTTTAAGAAATATTAGGATGAAAAATGCCGGTATTGCTATTTTGAAAATCAAGTTTAAGCCATCATAACCATTCATTAAGTGTCCCCCTGTATTCCTTTGATGTTTTAACAATCTGAATGAACGGTATTCGTAGCGAAATATCGAGATAAACACCGTTTTAAAATAAAGTACTATGACATATACTCAATGTCCATAAAACGCCCCGTGCATGCACCAGTTCACACAGTCCTCTTTGTGTCATTATCTCTAATAAACATACGTACACCAGTTCTTTTAGTTCCGGAACACACCCGTTATTAGGCATAGTGTTGTGGCATTAAACTGCCCTGGTTAACTTAACAGTTCACTGAAGAATTCTACAAAATATTGGTTAGTTAATTAAATCAGTTAACCCACACGCTATAAACGTTGATGTTAAGCCATCGTGTTTTTCAAAATCCATCGGTTAAAAAAGTATACTTTAATTAACTAATTGCTTATTACATCTATTCATTAAGCAATCCCGTTATCTTATCAACCACAATGAGTGCTGCACAGTTATCTTCTGAACGCACAGCATTGGTCTGCTTCAACGGGATTAGTAGGCTACCAGCATTGAGTACAACACATGACTGCAAAGGCATTAGCTTCCTATGAGTATTGAATAGAGTGCAGCAGCCATCAGTCTGCTACTACTTAGCAATCAATTCGGAAGGATAATATCTTTAGTAAGCTAACACTAAGTACAACGTATACGAAGCGTTGGTGTTATCTTTCTATTCGTATTATCTTTTCAGTTCTCTTATATAGAAGAAACTGATAGGAAACTCATTCTATTATCAATGTGCCAAATATCTTAGGTTTTGGAACACGTGGTACATCGACCAATTATCAGTGCTTTAGCATGTACCAAAATTCTTGTCCGAAATATGGTGTAATTTGAAATGAGTAAGTACCCCGTCAATGGGTGGGACGGGGTATCCTGACCCTACACACTGGCAAACACAAATACGTATTTCAGAAACCCCATATGGTGTCCCTATCTACAATTACAGGTACGTATGTCGATTTGTTCGTATCTTTTTAAATTTATTGCAGCAATCGCACTGTTTAGTACTCCGTACACTTCCTTCTTACAGTCAGACTGACCATGTTTCTTCTATATACATAAATCACTTCTACAAATTCACTACCTTCCAAAAATATATTCCTGTTCTAAAAATAGCGTCCATTTGTGGCAATATATTTTGTTTTAATATTGATTACTTTTAATCAATAATTTTGGCTGAAACTATACATGTGAAGTACAGAATACAACTGTTAGTAAATAAGATTATCTATTTAAAAAATATTAAGTTAAACAGTGTACTTAATACGTGCAGTATTATATGGTTGTTGTATATTGTAGTAGTAAAGTGTTAAAGTTGTATTTGTTGTTGATTGGATTGAAAGAACGATTCCAAGAGGTGCAGCGTTGAGAACGTGATTTAACTTAACGTGCCGTATGAAACACAAAAAAATTCCCCTTAGAAATCTAAAGGGAATAAAAAAGGAATACGATTGTTCTTGTTGAATCATATGTATAGCATCATAAAACAGGTGTCTCACGCTTATTCTGACGTCCTGTAAACTTTAATGTGATAAAAGACTTGTTCTAACACTCAAAAGCGTTACACGGCAATCTGAAGACGTTTGAGAAAATAATTGATTGTAAGTTTTGCTATGCTTTAGTAGAATAGTAGACATATACAAGAAAAACCCAGCAACACCCATAAAAAAATACAGAAGAAAAGGACTCCACCCCACCATCGCCGTCCAAAGCCAGGTTGGGAAGAAGTCCTTCGTAAAACCGTATGAGACAAGTATAAGTGTAACTATATTCTTTTTCAAGGGATTTGTATGCTTAAGCGTTTTCATATGGCAATAAAGTCTATACAGGCTTTATTTAGCGAAGAACTTTTTCTTAAAACCTAACTTAATGGCATGGAGGTGAATCCTTTCGAGATACTCGAAGGATTTTTTTGTTGTTCTTTTCGACGTGGAATGCCTAACACACGCTAAACATTGAACAGGTCAGCTATGCCGATGCAGAAAAATAGCGAACGCACACTCTTTATGGCGATTCCCCTTCTTATCGTCCGTGCGTTGTCAGGTGGGTGCGACCATTAACGGCACGGGTGGAAGACGTTAGTTCTACGGGACTAGGGTACGCTATCAGATACCAGCATGTTAGGGACGTTTTTAACATGTAGAAAGATAGCGTTAGCGAAAGCTAGAAGTCAAGGAGGGGCGTACACGGATACCAGCCAAGTCTCCCAATTTTCAGGAGTTTCCAAGCGACTTTTCTCTCTATATGCCGACATACATAAATAGCTTCATTTGTCGGTATATAGGGGAAAAGTCTGCCCCGCCGTTTCCAACACCGCAACCCATTTTCAGATTTTGAAAACCCTTAAGGTCAAGTGATTACGTAAAGATAATCGCAAAAAGATTGAAGAAACGACGAAGCTACTAACGAACGCAGACAGGAAAGCTAAGGGAGACAAAAGGCAAACAGGGCGAAGTAGGAAAAAGAGGACTTAGAAAAAAGAACACTAGTTTAATTAAAGTCGAAGTCAAGACTGGTTTATTAAAATAAGTGTGTTCATAATTCAATCAGACATGAAGAATAATCAATTAACACTGACTGAACATTTAACGATATTAATTCACAATCAGTGTATACATAACCCCTCAACCTAAATTTGAAGGAATATCAAGTATGGAAAATTGCATGTCTACATATTTGGGATTCAGAAAATTCAAAAATAATTAGGATGATTTTTGCAGCAGAACATAAATCTATACTTAGAGAAAGGAGGACATAAAATGACTACACCTAACATTTTAGATAATCAAGAATATATAAAGATTAAAAGCACTGCATCCAACATACTTGATGCCGTGAGAATGGCAAATGAACTAGACGTTGATAATACAGAAAAAGCAGAAGCACGCATGGAATTCTACCTCTCATACTACAAACAAAAAGATATGAAGAATCTATTAATTTCAATGGCTAATAGACAAAGTGCTTTGGAACATCTTTTGAAAGATTCAAACGTTTCAACTGATGATGCAAAAGAGATGACTCTCGAAATTCAAGCTATTAAAGACTTACGAGAAAAAGTAATGGAAGCACGTCATCACCTTCTAGAGATAGTATGGTAAACGCCGAATAGTAATCACATTTGAAAAGGAGAAGTTAGTATGACGCCACTGAATAACGCTACTTTCAATGAAATTGTAGGTAAGGCAGTTAGGTTAGAAGGTAATTCCCTTTTAGATGATTTAGAGATTACGGATGAAGAAAAAGCAGAAGCTTTCCTTGAGGTCTATATGATTCTAGATAACGCTAACGATACAAAAGAATTATTGGAGTTACACCGTAGATTAGATGTAAAGCATGAAGCGTTTCAAAAAGATTTAGAGTCATATGGAATCAATAGTGTTGGATTAGCGAAAACCCGTGAATTCCATAAGTCTGATTTAGGAAAAATCGAATTAGCTTTAGAGTATACAGGGGATTTTGCAAGACGTTCATAAAAACTAGAAATGGGTGATTAGATGTTTTATACGAATCGTGTCTTATCTAGATTTGAAGAACAGCAACTAACTTTGGCACAAGTACTTGCTGAAGTTAATAAACCGGGCTTCTTAGAAACATCAAAAGAACAAGGAATCACTGTTTCTTAAATTGATGAAGATAGTCTTCGTGATGACACATCTAACTACATGAACACTATGGGTGCTTTATTACGATTGGACGGAACCAATCCAAAACGTATCTCAATCACTGGAAAAGAGGTTTTCAAATGAACATGAACGAATTGGGATTATCGAACAATATTGAAGAAGCAGCACAAATGCTAGTAGTGGAAAACAAAGAGTCTGCGAAGATGTATCTAGAGATACAAATGAGTATTTATGGTGTGCCAACTACGGAAGTTCTTTTGTCTAAAGTAGAAATTCGAAATACAATGGCTAAAAAGAACTTTGAAATGATGCAGGAGATTCCTAACTTTAAGGAAAATGCTGCTAATGCTGATAAAGAGTTAGAAAAAACAAAGTTATCCCTAAGCTACACGGGTCACTTTGAAAGCGAAAATAAGTAAAATACCGTATAGTTTTGTAGACCCTAGAATAGCCTTCAGACGATTCAGATTCGTTTCTAAGCGTCTCCGGAGGCTTAGGGTATACCAATACACTAAAAACACTTCACAAGCCTATAAAGGGCATTTAAAAAATATAATATTTTTTGTGTAGTGTTACTGTGTAATACAAAGTTGAATATTAATATTCAACTACATATAAATAGTGCAAGTATAAATAATATCGTTCAAAGCTTCATAAAAGCCGTTTAAAACACTTTTAGTCGAACTATATACCTTGGGTTGAAATACATAGAAAAAGCCCTTAGAAGCCGTTTTAAAGCGTTCTAGGACTATCTGATAAATCTATTGATTAAGTTCGTTGGTGTTATACGTTATTAATGGCGATTCCGTGCCATATTGAATACGCTAATCCTTCCAACACTTGCCCTTTCCCCTCACCTTGTTATCACTTGAAGTACCGTTCTTACTTTTTGCGTAAATGAATTGTACGTAAGACGTCGTAATCCCTCATTTATCACCGAAACGAACTTCCCTCATAGCTGCTGATTTATGAAAACAAAAACGGTAAAAAGCTAGATAGTAAGAGAACTATATTTTGGTATGCGTCACAAATTAAGGGACACAAGCGAGTGTGTGTCTATCGAAATAGTCGTTTTTTATACAAGTAACTTGAACAAGTTGTTACCACATTGTAATAAGTCTCAAACCCGTTGGGGGAGTATGTCTGAAGATGGTTTAGAAGATAGGTGAGAAAAAAATTTAATGTCTTTGCTTGTATTTTATGACCGCAGCCCGACTAATGTATTAGAGACGTAGAGATAAAATAATTTTTATTAGTCATTGGGCGTTAGCCACGACGTAAGTCGTTAAGAAATTAATGAATATCTATATTCTTTTTTTTAAAAGACATTACGCCTTATGGCGTGTTAACTCACTTCGTTCATTAACTTCTACAAATATTGTTTTTACAATCAATTCGTTTATTTACCATAATAATTTGGTAGAGTTCTACTCATTTTTGCTTGTTCCTTCACTTCTTTTCTTAGAAGTTCCATTGGGTCTTCGGTATAAGGGTATCCTTCAAAAGCCTTTAAGTCACAAATTGTACCACTTTTTATTACTTTGTAACTTCTATAATGGTTTCTTTTTAGTATTTGTAATTCGATAGTTGGAAAGTCCCACCTTTTTTCATCAGGGTAATATTTTTTTAAACGTTTTATATCGTCTTGGTTACCAATTTTAATCTTATGTATCTTACCACCAGCTAGAGTTATTCGTGCTTCACCGTTTAGTAACTTATAAGTATCTAAAAATTTTTTTATTTCGGGTTCTACATTTTCATCGTAATTTAATACTTTAAAAGTATAATCAACAGCAGTACCTTTCCCGATATTTTCAATAGCTATGCCGTAATCTCCATGTTTCTCCTGATAAGGGTAAACAATTACTTCGACTCCGAACTGTTGTACATAAAACGTTCGACCGGCTAAAGCTAAAGCAGAAAAAGCAATAAAATCAATTTTTTTAACTACGTCCCAAATATTAGAGAAATCACTCATAGTTATTACTCCGTTCAATTATTTTTTGTATATTAAGCTTAGTTGAATTTAGGAAGAAACTCAAAAAAAAGTTAATAATAAACAGCTATAAAAATGATTAATAGCAACTTATACCACACCTTTTTAGTCTCTTTGTTCCTTGATAGGTTCAAAGGGGCTTTTTTTATTGTGCTAAACGAGAAAAAACTTCATTCAATCGGTTGTAAAAGGGGCAGTCAGCATGCTTATAGAGTAGGGAAGTAAGAGATTAGCAAAACGGTATGAATCTAAGAAAGTCACCCCTTAGTTAGGTTCATACCGTTTTGCATTTAATTAATAACAGGGGGCAATGAAATGGATAATGTCGATGAAGTATTAGAAGTTAAAAATAGAATGGTTATGCGAGGTAAGACGATTAAAGTGCTACGAATTATTAAAGATAAGACTTTGCAGGATGTAGTGAAAGATACCGGATTAGCAATTTCTACATTATCTGCAATGGAGAATGAAACAAGAAACGTGACTAGTGTTTCTCAACTTAAATTAGCCCGATATTTGTTGAATGAACTTCAGTACACACCTGATGAAGTTGTTGTTCTACAAGCATTTATTAATCAGAAAGAAGATGATTACATTGCGTAACGGTCAGTTAACGACAAATCAAATCGAACAAATGACAGAAATTCACCAGCGACAGTTTAAGGGAGAAACACTTACTTCTATTTGTAAGGACTTAGGCATCGACCGTAAAACCTTTTACCGACGTCGCCAATTACCACAGTGGCAGGAGTTCGAAAAAGAACTTAACGATAAGTTGCTAGAGAATTCGTATCACGAAATTATGAACACGGTTGTCCTCAAAGCTAAGCAAGGCAGCCATCCTCACGCGAAACTCTATCTGGAAGCAACAGGGCGTCTTAAATCGTCTAGAGAACTTCGTGAAGAAGAAGAGAAACGGCGTACGTCCGGAGGCACTTCACCGTTGGATATTTCTGAATTGCGTCGGATGGTTGAAGAAGATAAAAAATTACGATTGATTAAATAATTAAAGGGGAAGTGGGCTAATCATGGTACTACTTAAAGGGGATATTATTAAGAAGGTGAACGGGGTTAAAGCCAAGATTGAAAAAAAGAAAAATGAATTGATTGAGAAGCGAACGCTACTGCTACGTGAACAAGATATGTTACGAAGTGCGATTGAGGACGACTTTCAACGTCAAATCATGGAAGAAGTTCCACCGGATAAAAAGCTAAAGAATGAGTATAACAAAGTGACTTCAGAGTTGGAACACCTGGAACTTCAATTAGCCAGTTTAGATGGAATCTTGTCTAAAGAACTAGAGAAGTATAAGGGAGACGTAGTTAAAGAATCAGATAAAGTAGTATCTGACTACAAACAACTTGAAAAGAAAATGCACGATGATTTGAAAAGAATAAAACTACAATACTTTGAAAAACTGATTGAATACAATCAGGCTAATTTAAAAGCACGGAAGCAATACAGTGTACATGGTGAAGTCTTAGACAGCCTGGGGTTGAAACGTCATGGTGCATTGGAAAAAGGTATCTCATTCAATACAACGCAACTTTGGAATGCAGACTACCAGGGGATGTTCACAATGGAGGAACTTCGTGAAGCCTACCACGGTAAGATGCCTTATCGTGCGATTCAATTCAAAAAAGAAAACAACTTATGATGCAGGGCGTTTGTTATTTAAATAACAGGCGTCTTTTTAGTGGGGAAAATTAAGCGACAGAGGTGATTAGGGTGGGGAAGTTGATAACAAAACGAGGTTGGGAAACGGTCATATTTCTAGATGATGCTGGAGAAATGACTAGTCGTATTTGTACCAAATGCAAAGAATTGAAATTGGCTAGTGACTTCGGACGTAATAAGGGATTAGCGTACGGTAAGCGTTCGAACTGCAAAGCATGTCATAACGTAGCGTTTCGACAAGCAATTTCAATTCATAACGGTAAACGTCGGGCTAAAATGAATGGATTACCGTCAGATATGACACAAATTGTACGGGAGAAGATAAAGAAGCAGCAGGGCAATAAATGTATCTTGTCCGGTGAAACAGAATGCCTTACGACGGAACACATCATCCCTCTAAGTTGGGGCACGGGCTTCGGTGACACCTATGGCAATGTAGTATTTATGTCTAAACGCTTGAACTCTTCGAAAGGTAGCAAGAACATATTTACCTGGATTAAAGAACAACCGAACGAATACCGGGATAAATTCTGCGATGTACTTGTTCCGACGCTTGCAGCACGTAACGATATGTCAGTTGAAGAATACGAAGTGTTTGTTAATGAGTGCTACTCAAATCGAAAACAATAAGGGGGATTAAGAGAATGAAACAAGAAATGATTATGGTAGAACGTAGACCGAGTGCCGTTCAGTTGATTGCGATGGGGTACGATAAGACAGAGAAAGAACGATTGCAAGAAGGTGTGTTAACTAATCACGACGCTAAAGAAGAAGGCGACGTGACTAACTTTGAAGGTCAGAAACAGAAACGTAAGCTAACTGCTTTAGACTTACTTATTAATGGATATACGGAAAATGAAGTACAAAAAACGCAAGAAGTTGCTATTGATGTAAACAACTTAAAAGCAAGTAAAGAATGACTACAATAGGGCGTCTGAAAAGGCGTCTCTTATTTTTATTTAAAGGAGGATATATGATGCCAAGCGATGCTTATTATGACTTGCTATACATGTTGGATATGGATGAAGTATATAAGGGGAACAAACTTCACATTGAGATTTTCAAACGAGTTGGGCAAGAGTTGAAACTATTTAATCACTCTTCTTGGAAACACCCGAATTACAAAGAACCTACAACCCAAGAAGAACTCCTTGCAGAATTAGATGAACTTATAAAAGGATAAATAGTAAGACTAAATGATTGATGATGTGAGGAGGGGAGTTCTCTTTACGTCTTTTTTTTGCCTTGATAATTAAATTTTGAATAGAAAGCACTCTTAGTTATATGATTACTAACTAGGAGTGCTTTAGTCTTGAATATTAAGCTTCAAACTATGACTTTGTAATGTCTTAGCTTTTTGTAAAAAGTGGGACGTGAAACACCCGAACTAGCAATAATCGTCTTAAGAGGTTTCTTTCCTTCTTTGTAGTCTTCAATGGCATTTTCTAAAGCCAATCGTTTAGTCTCGTCGTCTTCTACTCTTCTTCTTCCGAAACGGACGCCCCGTTCTTTTGCCCGTACTCTTCCTTCTATCACACGTTCACTAATGATGTCCCTTTCAAACTCTGCGATTGAACCCATCATGTTAAATAATAGTCGTCCCACGCTTGTCGAAAAGTCTATTTGTTCATTGATGAATACCAGGCGTATGCCTCGTTCGTGGAGTTCATGTGCCATATTCGTTAGATGACGCATTGAACGTGCTAAACGGTCTAGTTTGTAAACAATCAAGGAATCACCTTCTTGAAGTGTTTCCATAAGCAGAGTAAGCCCCTTTCTTTCTTTATCTTTTCCGGAAGCTTTATCGTGAAAAATATTCTCCTCTTTTACTCCATAAGCAACTAATTTTTCTATTTGGATTTCATAGTTTTGGTCAATTGCAGAAACTCGTACGTATCCATATTCCATATGTAAAATCCCCTTTTTGTAAGTATCTTATTTAGTTAATATACATCTATCTTAATATCTAAATTAACTAAGTGTCAAAAAAACTTCCAGTTAATACTGCAAGTATTAACTACTTACTTAAACTTTATACTACACGTATACAGTAACCTTTAATATTTACAGTGGTTTTTATTCGTGGTTGAAAGTATAATGAATTCATATTTGATTGAGTAAGGGAGGGCTTTTCGTGGGAGAAATAATCACCGTTACCATTTCAAAAGGTGGTGTGTTGAAAACATCTATCGTGGCTAATTTAGGAAGTGCGATTGCAAAACGATACCCGGACAAACGTGTTCTATTGTTAGAAACAGACCCCCAAGGCAACTTGTCGGATACATTCGGTATTGATTCTGAAGCATTACCCCATACCATTTTCGATGTATATATGGGAGAGAAAACGATAGCAGAAGTGAAACAACCTATCTTGTCTAACCTGGATATAGTACCTGCAAACAACAGGCTTAACGATTTAGATTATCAAATATGGACTACCTACAAAGACGAAGGAATAAGTCCGTTCATGCTACTAAAAGATGCTTTAAAGGGCGTCAGAGAAGCTTACGATTACATCCTAGTTGATACACCTCCAGCCTACTCTTTGAATGTAGGTAATGTACTGAATGTAACGGACAAGGTGATTATTCCACTTCAGTTAGAACCTTATGCAATCAAGGGTCTTAAGAAAGCCGTTGATATGGTTGATATGTTTAACGGACGTAGAAAAGACCCAATAGAGATTGTAGGGGTACTAGCTACTCTTGTAAGAACAACGGCATTACACACGGAATTGTTGCAGCAAACACGTTCTTATTGTCAGCACAAAGGAATTAGAATGTTCGACACAGTAATTAAGCAGACAATCAAGTTTGCAGAAACAGTGGCAGTAGAAAGCAAACCAACGGTTCTATTAGATAAATTAAATGCCCGTGACCGGGATATTGTAGAAGTGTACTACGAATTAATGGAGGAGATTTTAGATGAAAAACGTACCAAGTCAATTTGATGAAGTAAACAAAGAACAGAAGGATACAAAAGAAGCAGCAATTCCAGCTTCGTCTATCGCACTGGATATGGATAAGTACAAAACTAAGAAAGAAAAAGAGAAAGAAAAAGACGCTAAAACTCGTGTTTCTCTTTTCTTAGAACCATCATTAGCTAAAAGATTAGACCGGGCTGCAAAGAGATATGGCAAAGGTTTTAAATCGACGTTCACTTCTGATGTACTTGAAAAAGCACTAGATGCTTTAGAAGCTAAAGAGAACAACAATAAGTAATCATATGAAGACTAAGGGTGGTTTCCTTAGTCTTTTTTTATTTCAGCTATCATTAATTCATTGCATTAAAGTTAAATAAAAATGACCATATAATTTATTGTACAAGGGTAAGGGTTTTTAGTGATTTATACTTAAAAGTTATGATTTAAGAAGAAGTCTTCATTTTATAGCGTTCTGTGTTGCGACGAGAAACGTTCAGCTGTATAGTTGGTCGTTTCAATTCAATGTAGAAAGTTCGCCACAGTATAATTCCTACGATACTTATGTAAAAAGGGGATATACTCCCCTCTTGTTGAACTTAAAAAAA
>NZ_JACSML010000011.1:0-14631 GCF_018618635.1 Exiguobacterium sp. s102 | reverse complement strand
GTAGTTGGGGGCTTCCCCCTGTGAGGATAGGACGTTGCCAGGCAATTGAAAAGGACCGATCTGCATCTTGCAGGTCGGTCTTTTTGTGTTGTGTGAAACTTCAGACTGTTCTGATTATTACTGGAGTCATTGACATGACTGTTTCTCCTTGTTACCATAACATCAATATTCTTTTATCAAAGAGAAAGCGAGTGGATAAACATGTGGGAGAATAAATTTGCTAAAGAGGGCTTGACGTTTGATGACGTTTTGCTTGTACCACGTCGTTCAAGTGTCTTACCACGTGACGTCGATCTATCTGTATCCTTATGCGAAGGGATTACACTGAACATCCCGTTGATCAGTGCAGGAATGGATACTGTGACGGAAGCACCAATGGCGATTGCCATGGCACGTCAAGGCGGTCTAGGTGTCGTCCACAAAAACATGTCGATGGAAGACCAAGCAGAACATGTCGATCGCGTCAAACGTTCTGAAAATGGTGTCATCACGAATCCGTTTTATCTTACACCTGAACGCCAAGTATACGATGCTGAATATTTAATGAGTAAATATCGTATTTCTGGTGTTCCGATCGTTAACAACGAAACAGAACGGAAACTCGTTGGTATTTTAACAAATCGTGATCTTCGTTTTGTTAAAGACTATTCGACGGTAATTGAGACGGTCATGACGACAGAAGAACTCGTCACTGCTACAGTTGGTACGTCACTTGAAGAAGCAGAACAAATTCTCCACAAACATCGCATTGAAAAGTTACCACTCGTTGATGAGAACGGTGTATTAAAAGGCTTAATCACAACAAAGGATATTGAAAAAGTCGAACAATATCCACATGCAGCAAAAGATCAATTCGGACGTCTTCTCGTCGCTGCAGCTGTCGGTGTCACGAAAGATGCATCTCTTCGCGCACGTTTTCTTGTTGATGCAGGCGTCGATGCACTCGTCGTCGATACGGCACACGGTCACTCTGAAGGCGTACTCTTAAAAGTACGTGAGCTTCGTGATGAATATCCAAATCTTCCAATCATCGCTGGGAACGTTGCAACCGCAGAAGCAACACGCGATTTAATTGAAGCTGGTGCATCGGTCGTCAAGGTAGGGATTGGACCTGGTTCAATTTGTACGACACGTGTCGTTGCGGGAGTGGGGGTTCCACAAATCACTGCAGTCTTTGATTGTGCGACAGAGGCCCGTAAGCATGGTGTCTCCATCATTGCCGACGGCGGAATTAAGTACTCGGGCGATATCGTCAAAGCACTTGCAGCTGGCGGTCATGCGGTCATGTTAGGTAGTCTGCTTGCTGGTGTTGAAGAAAGCCCGGGCGAAATGGAGATCTACCAAGGTCGTCAATTTAAGACATACCGTGGTATGGGTTCTGAAGCATCAATGAAACGTGGTAGTCAAGATCGCTACTTCCAAGAAGCAGATAAGAAATTCGTTCCAGAAGGAATTGAAGGTCGTGTCGCTTACCGTGGAAAACTCGGTGATTCTGTCTATCAACTCGTTGGTGGGATTCGTTCAGGAATGGGATATTGTGGAGCAGCTTCATTAGAAGAATTGCGAGAAGACACACAATTCATCCGCATGACGGGTGCTGGCTTACAAGAAAGTCACCCACATGACATTCAAATCACAAAAGAAGCATCGAACTATACACGCCAATAAAAAGAAAGCCCTGCAGATGATGCGGGGCCTTTTTTTGTTTATAGATTAATGATGTTAGGCGGCTCAAGGTGTTTCACGACATAGCCTATATGAAAATCACGGACACGTTCAAGCTGGTTTTGTTCACAGTCCGAAAGACTGCTGTTACAACTGCCAAGACTGTAACAACTCCCCAAGCCCCTCTTCAAGATCTGATTCCGATAGACTTGCAAAACCTAACACGATTTGTGGGTGCATTGCTTCTAACGGAAGTTGTGCATACTGGGATAAACCATAGACCTGAATTGAAGCGTCGTGTGCTCGCCTGACTAATTCTTCTTCCGTCATCCCGTTCGCAACAGAAACGACGACATGCAAACCCGCACTTTCGCCGGTCAAGCGCAGGGATGAGATAGCACGTAACGAATTGACGACGATGTCTAACTTACGCCGATAGATCTTTCGCATCCGATTCAAATGTTTCTCGAAGTCGCCTTCTTTCATAAAGCGTGTCAAAATCGTTTGATCAAAACGTGAGACACTGCATGTGTAATAGGAGAGTTCGGTCTGATAGCGCTCAAGCAAAGAAGGCGGAAGGACCATGTAGCCAATCCGCAGTGAAGGCATGAGCGACTTGGAGAAGGTGCTCAAATAAAGTACTCGTTCACTATCGATGCTGTGGAGTGACGGAATCGACTTGCCACTATAACGAAACTCACTGTCGTAGTCATCCTCAATGATGTAACGTGTCGGGGATTCAGCAGCCCAGTTCACCAATTGCCGGCGCCGATTGACGGATAAGATGCTTCCGGATGGAAATTGGTGGGCAGGTGTCACATACATGATATCCACATCGGTCTGACTTAAAGTCGAGACTTTGACACCACTTTGATCGACCGGAATCGGGATTGCTGTTCGTCCATGATTCTCAAGAATGAGTCGGGTCGCATGATAACCGGGATCTTCGATTCCGTAGGTGACATGTTGTCCTAGCAGGAAAATCAGTTGGGCCAAAAGTTGTTCGACCCCAGACCCAATGATGATTTGTTCAGGCGAACAGATGACACCTCTTGAGTGATATAGGTAGGTCGCAATTTCAACACGTAAGGCGAGATCGCCTTGCGGGTGTCCGAGTGAAACAAGGGATTGATTATGTTCATCGATGACATCCTTCGCATGTTTTCGCCAACGTGAAAAAGGAAAAGATGATCCATCGATTTTACTCGGATGGAAATCATGACGGATATAGGTGGACGGAGAAAGGCGTTGCTTCGTTGCTAGTGGTATTTTCTTTACATAAGCAAGCTCTTCGTGTGCTAAGACAAAATACCCTTTTCTTGAAACTGACTCGACATAGCCTTCGGCGACGAGTTGTTGATAGGCGAGCTCAATCGTCGTTTGACTCAAGTTCAAGAACTGACCGAGTTTTCGTTTTGACGGTAATTTGACACCATACTCTAGACGTCCATCGATGATTTCTTGACGAATCTGTTGATACAATTGCTCGTATAACGGCTTATTGCCCTCTCGTATTAACTCGAACGATAACATATCCATTGAAGTACCTCCTAAAACTGACCTGTTCATTTCATCATAAACTGATACTTTTAAAATAGTCAATCGAGACTATACTAAAACGTAAGTAAGGAGCTATCAATCAAATTGTTCAAGGGGGAATTTAGAATGATGGAACGGCAACAAGGAACGGATCGTGTCAAAAGAGGAATGGCTGAGATGCAAAAAGGGGGCGTCATCATGGACGTCGTCAATGCCGAGCAAGCGAAAATCGCAGAGGCAGCCGGTGCCGTCGCCGTCATGGCACTCGAACGTGTCCCGTCTGATATTCGCCGAGATGGAGGTGTGGCACGAATGGCAGATCCGACCATCACGGAAGAGGTCGTAAATGCCGTCACGATTCCTGTCATGGCGAAATGCCGAATCGGCCATATCGTCGAAGCACGGATCCTTGAGTCGATGGGGGTCGATTTCATTGATGAGAGTGAAGTCCTGACACCGGCTGATGAAGAGTACCATCTGTTGAAGTCGACGTTTACGGTACCGTTCGTTTGTGGGGCACGCGATTTAGGAGAGGCGGCTCGCCGAATTGCGGAAGGTGCGGCGATGATTCGGACAAAAGGCGAACCGGGAACGGGTAACGTCGTCGAAGCCGTCCGGCATATGCGAAAAATTCAAGCTGAACTCAACCAGATTTTACATACGAATCCGGATGAGTTGATGACACGGGCGAAGGAGTGGGGTGCACCTTACGAAGTCTTACGGATGATTCAGCAAGAAGGGCGTCTACCCGTTGTTAACTTTGCTGCCGGTGGAATCGCGACGCCGGCAGATGCTGCGCTGATGATGCATCTTGGAGCTGACGGTGTTTTCGTTGGTTCAGGCATTTTTAAATCGGAGCAACCGGAAAAATTTGCGAAAGCGATCGTCGAAGCCGTGACGTACCGGGATGACTTCGAACGAATTGCGTATCTCTCGAAAGGTCTCGGAACAGCGATGAAGGGGATTGATGTCACGTCGATGCCGTTTGAGGAACGGATGGCACCACGGGGATGGTAATCGGGGTACTTGGTCTACAAGGGGCAGTCAGGGAACACCTTGAGATGTTGGCATCGCTCGGTGTAAAAACACGAATCATCAAATCGGCGGAAGATTTAGAAGGAATCGCCGGACTTGTCTTGCCCGGTGGTGAGTCGACAGCGATGCGCCGGTTGATTGATCGCTACGCCTTGCTTGTGCCCCTTCGACAAAAAATAAAGACGTTACCGATGTTCGGGACGTGCGCCGGGATGATTTTATTAGCGACGGAACTTGAACAAGGAGATGTTCACCTCGGGGCAATCCCGATGAAAGTGAAACGAAATGCGTTCGGTCGCCAAGTGGACAGTTTTGAAACGATGCTAGCCGTCGACGGAATCGGGGCGGACATTGAAGCTGTCTTTATTCGAGCCCCTTATGTCGAACGAATCGATCAAGCGACCCGCGTTCTCGCTCGCATTGACGACGAGATCGTCGTCGTCGAAACAGACATGCATCTCGCCTGTTCGTTTCATCCGGAATTAACGAACGATACCTGTTTGCATCGTTACTTTATTGAAAAAGTAAAACAGCAACGTTCGGTTCACGTCATCTAACGACAAAAAAAGTATCCTTCAGTTCAAGCTGTGGGATACTTTTTTTATGCTACACTGAGGGTATAAATGAATTGAAGGAGAGGAACGATGAAACGACTTTTCATACTCTTCTTGAGCGTCCTTTTACTGACGACGAGTCTACTCCCAGTGACGAGTTATGCCGAGGTACCGACGATCAAGGCAGAATCCTACATCATGGTCGATGCTGTGACCGGTAAAGTATTGTTAGAAGAACAAGCCGATTTGGCTTTACCTCCGGCTTCGATGACGAAATTGATGACACTTTACTTAGTCCGACGTCAAATCGAACAAAAGAAACTAAGCTGGAACAAAAAAGTTCAACCAAGCCAAAAAGTACTCAAATTAGCAGGCACACCAGGATTGGCACGGGTGCCGTTAAGCAATCGTACATATACCGTTCGTGAGCTCTATGATGCAGCGTTCATCAAGTCAGCTAATGATGCGGCTGTATTACTTGCTGAAGTCGTTGCCGGAACAGAACAAAAATTCGTCAAGTTGATGAATGAGACGGCGAATACATTTGGGATGGACAATACAGAATACTCAAATGCATCGGGACTCGATGCAGTCGATGCAGCCTTACCGGGGACGAACTTGATGACAGCGACCGACATTGCACTACTCGTCATTCGTTTTATTAAAGATTATCCCGATGTCTTAGATGTCACGAGTCGTTCTTCGATGAAACTGGATGGCATCACACTCCAAAACTCCGATAAGATGTTGAAAGATCAAAAGTACGCGTATCCCGGGATGCGTGGGATGAAGACAGGGACGACTGATCTTGCCGGATATTGTTTTGCCGGTGTCGCGACGAAAGATAACATGACGATCATTACAGTCGTCATGCGGACGACATCCGATCAAGCGCGGTTTGCAGAAACAAAAAAGTTACTCGATTATGGCTTCTCATCGTTTGAGCCGTTGACTTATTACGGAAAAGGCGAGCGGATTAAAGACGTCTTCCCGATTCGTGGTGCGGAAGAAACAGACTATGACGTCATCACGGATGCATCGCTTTACGTGACGGTGCCGAAGAACGCAGCAACCCGTCCACCCGTATTTACGTTTAATCTGACCCATGCTCCAATCAAGAATGGCGCAAGTGTCGGAACGGTTCAAGTGAAGGATGAAGGCATGTACTTGCCGGGGTTTGATGTGCCGAGATCACTTCTCTATAGTGCGGAGCGAATCGCTTTGGCGAGCTTCAAGACCCGTTTGTTCCGGGCGATTGCTGCCTGGTCCGATAAAATTGATGATGCGATTCGTAAACCGGGTCTTGTCAATCTCAAACAGGATAGTGTAAAGTAGAGCTAATCTCATAACGATGCAATGAACGGACCAAGTAAAGGAATTTATTCTGTTAAGAGAGCTAGTGGTTGGTGTGAACTAGTCAGAAGGATGCCTTGAATCGAGCCGGATCGCACACCTTGCGAACAAGGTGCGGGTACGCCCGTTATCGCGTCTTTGAGTTGGCTAGCAAGACTAGCAATGAGGGTGGCAACGCGGATCCAAGGTGATTCGTCCCTCTTCGGTTTTTATACCGGAGAGGGATGAATTGCCTTTTTTTATTGAAAAAAAGGAGGAATACACATGATTGATATTAAACGTCTGCGTCAGGATTTTGACGCAATCCAAGAAAAACTTGCACACCGCGGAGAGGATTTAACGGACATGAATCGGTTCATCGCGTTAGATGAAAAACGTCGTGAACTGATTGCCCGGACCGAGGTCTTAAAAGCGGAACGAAATGACGCGACGAAAAAAATTGCAGAACTCAAACGCAATAAAGAAAATGCCGACGAGGCAATTGCCGCGATGCGAACTGTCGGAGATGAGATTAAAGGAATCGACGACGAGTTGCGCGAAGTCGAAGCGACGTTGAATCAACTGTTGCTTGGTATCCCGAACATTCCGCATGACAGCGTCCCGATCGGTTCTTCAGAGGATGATAATGTCGTCATCCGTGAAGTGGGTGATAAACCGGCCTTTGACTTCGACGCCGTCCCGCATTGGGATTTGATGGAGCAATTAAAAATCGTCGACGTGGAACGGGCAGGGAAAGTCACAGGAAGTCGCTTCGTTTTCTATCGTGGGGCAGGTGCACGTCTCGAACGTGCGTTAATCAACTTCATGATGGACATGCATCAAGATGAAAACGGCTATACGGAAATTTTACCGCCACTCATGGTCAACCGCGAATCAATGACAGGAACAGGTCAACTTCCGAAATTTGAAGAAGATGCGTTCAAAGTCGAAGAGACGAACTACTTCCTCGTGCCGACAGCGGAAGTGCCGGTGACGAACATGCACCGGGATGAAATCTTGGCAGCAAGCCAATTACCGATCGGTTATGCAGCATACAGCCAGTGTTTCCGCTCAGAAGCCGGATCTGCCGGCCGTGATACACGAGGCCTGATTCGTCAACACCAATTCAACAAAGTGGAGCTCGTTCGTTTCGTTAAGCCGGAAGAGTCTTATGAACAACTTGAACTGTTGACTGGTCAAGCCGAAGAAGTGCTTAAACGATTGAAATTACCGTATCAAGTCCTCAGCATGTGTACAGCGGATCTTGGATTCACAGCAGCGAAGAAATACGATATCGAAGTCTGGATGCCGAGCCAAGGCGTTTACCGCGAGATTTCTTCTTGTTCAAACTTTGAAGATTTCCAGGCGCGCCGGGCACAAATTCGTTTCCGCCGGGAAGCGAATGCAAAACCGGAATTCGTGCATACATTAAACGGTTCTGCGCTTGCTGTTGGCCGGACGGTCGCAGCCATCTTAGAGAACTATCAACAAGCAGATGGTTCAGTTATTATTCCAGAAGTACTTCGTCCATACATGGGTGGACTCAAAGTGATTCAAGCATAAGTAGAAAAGGGGGAGCCTTCCCCCTTTATACTTTTAAAAAGTTTTTTTAGAAAAGGTCTTTACAGAGTAAAACCAAGATGCTATTATAATTTATGTCAGGAAGGCAAGCACGTTACAATTTGCTCGATTATAAGTACGGAGGCGTACTCAAGTGGTTTAAGAGAACGGTCTTGAAAACCGTCAGGCGGCGAAAGCCGTGCGTGGGTTCGAATCCCACCGCCTCCTCCATTTCTTTTTTTTTACCTGAAAACTACATATAACTTGGAGGCGTACTCAAGTGGTTTAAGAGAACGGTCTTGAAAACCGTCAGGCGGCGAAAGCCGTGCGTGGGTTCGAATCCCACCGCCTCCTCCACTTCTTTTTTTTTACCCAAAAATAAATTTAACATGGAGTCGTACCCAAGCCCGGCTGAAGGGGACGGACTCGAAATCCGTTAGGGGTCGTAAGGCCCGCGTGGGTTCGAATCCCACCGACTCCGCTTATATCGAGCATCTCACATCGTGTGAGGTGCTTTTTTATTGCACCAAGATCCGTTCGCATGCTATGTTTTCCTACATGTAAAAAGGAAGAAGGAGCACTTGATATGACCAATACAAAAGAAACCTTACTCACTCACTATAAAGAAACGATGAACTTCGTCCGTGAACTCGAACACATCCCGGAAGACGCGTGGCGTAGCTCATATGCGGAAGGCAAATGGACGATTGCTGAAATCGTAGGTCACTTGTCACCGTGGGACCGCTTCATGGTGGCAGAACGTCTTCCATTCATGTTGGCGGACGAACCATTCCGTGTGAAGCCGAACAGTCAGGAAGTCAACGAAGAAGCGGCGAAGATGAGTCGCGAGCAGCAACGAATCTTAACGATTGATGAATTCTTAGTCAGCCGTGACCTATTAAGCCGGGCCGTTGATTTGATTCCGGAAGAACGTTTGATGGATACGTTCACTTCGAACGGGAAAACGATGATGATCGTCGACTTGCTTGGCGCGATGAAACAGCACGACTTACATCACATCGACCAAATCAAACAAGTAACAGCACGCTAAAAAAAGCCTTTCGACGACTGTCGAGGGGCTCAGGCTGTAGACAAAGTGCCATCGGGAGATCAAGCGTCTTTTTTCGTTGCTTTCCTCGGGCGAGGCGCAAGCCGTTGCTCCTTCGTCCTAACGGACAAGAAGCAGGGTCTTGTCTGCCTCTGAACGTGCGTTCCCCGCAGGAGTCAACGAAACGTGACGCTTTTTAGGTAACACTATGACGGAAAGCCAGTCATGCAGACGGTTTAGGGCGCAATCCGTCTCGAATCGCTTAGAACCGCGAAAAGCAATCGGTCGCGACCCTGCAGCTTTGCTGTAGCGGCGCGGAAGATTGCCGCTTTAAAGACGAGGCGAGACAGGGAAGCGCGACCGGATTGTCTTTCGTTATCGCATGTTCACGCTTTATAAGAGTTTGTCTACACGCAAAAGCCCTTCGGCGACTGTCGAAGGGCTTTTGCGTGTGAATCAACGTGTTTTTGCAATCCGGGCGACTTCAAGTTGTTTATCGATTTTCGAGAGGATACGTTCAATCGACTCCGGTTCATTGAGAAGATCATATTCATCGATGGATAAACGAAGGACCGGGCAAATCGTGAAGTTATTGATCCAGTTCGTATACCGTTCGTACATCTCTTCCCAATACTCGATTGGTGTTTGCTGTTCCATCTCGCGTCCGCGGAGACGAATCCGGTCGAGCACCTGTTCAAACGATCCTTCCAGATAAATCAACAAGTCCGGATGCGGGAAAAATGGCGTCATGACCATCGCATCGAACAAACTGGAGTACGTTTCGTAGTCCGTTGGTGACATCGTTCCTTTTTCGAAGTGCATCTTCGCGAAAATGCCTGTATCTTCGTAGATGGAGCGGTCTTGGATGAAACCGCCACCATATTGGAAGATTTTCTTTTGTTCTTTAAACCGTTCCGCTAAGAAATAGATTTGTAAGTGGAAGCTCCAGCGCTCGAAATCGTGGTAGAATTTATCGAGATAAGGGTTCGTATCGACTTTTTCAAGAGATGTCCGGAAGCCGAGTGCGTCTGCTAGACCATTCGTGATCGTCGATTTTCCGATTCCGACCATTCCACCGATCGTAATGACGGCATCTGCCGGAATATTGTATTTTTCACGTAACTTCGAGTTCATGCGTGGTTCGCTCCTTCATATAATTCATTGCGGATTTTAGTTAAGACATAATCCAAGTCTTCTGGGCGTTTGACGAAGTCGAGTTCATCTCCGTTAAAACGGATGACTTTGACTTCCGGGTGTTTGATTTGATACTCCGTGACGAACGTTTCGTAGTCTGCTGCGAGTTGCTCGAGATAATCGCGTGACATGTGTTCTTCAACTTCACGTCCGCGTAAGGCGACGCGTTTCATCAGTGTATCGATACTCGCATTCAAGTAGATGACGGCATCCGGTTTTGGCATATCCGTCGTTAAGATCGAATAAATTTGTTCATATTTATCGATGTGCTCTACTTTGAGCGAGCGGTGAGCAAAAATCAGGTTTTTAAAGATATGATAATCAGCGACGACAGAGCGTTGTTTACTTAGGTAGTGACGTTCGATATCATCGAGCTGTTTAAAGCGATTGCATAAAAAGAACATCTCTGTTTGGAAACTCCATTCTTCGATGTCCTCATAGAACTTTCCAAGAAAGGGATTTTCTTCGACAATTTCGCGTAACATAGAAAATGAGAAATGATGACTGATGGCGTTCGCAAGTGAAGTTTTGCCTACACCAATCGGTCCTTCAACCGTTATGAACATATTCAATTACCCTCCGTTCAGCAAAGTGCAATTTATATTTTAGCACAAAGCAGGGACCCCTGCCGAAGTTTCAGAGGGAGAATTTTTGTAAAGATAGGGAGTGAGTAGAAGTGGAGCGACACGAATATTATATGGAGCTCGCGATTGGTGAGGCGAAAAAGGCGGAAGCCATCGGCGAAGTGCCGATTGGGTGTGTCATCGTCAAAGACGATCAAGTCATTGCGACCGGGTATAATCACCGGGAAACGAATCATCAGGCGACGGCACACGCCGAATTACTCGCCATCGAGCAAGCGTGTGAAAAGCTCGGGAACTGGCGACTGGAAGGGTGCGAACTGTATGTGACGCTTGAACCGTGTCCGATGTGTGCCGGAGCCATCATGTTATCGCGGATTGAACATGTCATCTTCGGAGCCGTTGATCCAAAAGGTGGTTGTTGCGGAACTTTGATGAACCTCATCCAAGATGAGCGCTTTAACCATGTTTCACGTCTGACGAGTGGTATATTAGAAAAAGAATGTGGTGAGTTGTTAACGGCGTTCTTTCGCGAACTTCGTGCGAAAAAGAAAGCAAAGAAACGTGCAATGGGTTGCAACAATTTAGACGAAACAGTATAATGAAAAAGCACTCGAACGGGTGCCACTAAAAAACGATAAATCATTTGTCGTGCTAGGTGGGGATGTAGCGGTTCCCTGTCACTCGCAATCCGCTATAGCGAGACTGAATTCCATATCGAGGGATATGATTGGTATGGTCTGCCTTACGTAAGTAGCGTTGACGTTTGAGTCCTGCGCAACAGATACCCATGAACTAGGTCAGGTCCGGAAGGAAGCAGCCTTAAGTGGTGCTCTCTGTGTGCCGCAGGAGTGCTTGAACTGAGCAGGCTGCGTGAGTAACGCATGTTGAACATATTTCAGAATATGGTGCGCGGCAGTTTAATTTTTATAAAACAAGTCTACAGCCGGTTTCGGTTGTAGACTTTTTTAGGTAGAATAGAACAAGGATCTTAAAAAAGAGGAGGCGCAAATTTGGCCTATCAAGCACTATACCGCGTGTATCGTCCGCAGCGTTTTGATGAAGTCGTCGGGCAAGCACATATCACTCGGACGATTCAAAACGCATTGATGGAAGAACGGATGTCACATGCCTACCTATTTTCAGGCCCGCGCGGAACGGGGAAGACAAGTCTTGCGAAAATCATCGCAAAAGCAATCAACTGTGAACACGCACCTGTAAAAGAACCGTGTAATGAATGCCCGACATGTCTCGCGATTACGGAAGGATCGAGTCCGGATGTGTTCGAAATCGATGCGGCTTCAAACAACGGAGTCGACGAAATTCGTGAAATCCGCGATAAGGTGAAGTACCCGCCTTCAGAAGCAGCCTATAAAGTTTATATCATCGATGAAGTGCATATGCTATCGACGGGAGCGTTCAATGCATTATTAAAAACGCTTGAAGAACCACCGGCACATGCGATTTTCATCTTAGCGACAACAGAGCCCCATAAAATCCCGGCGACCATCATTTCGCGTTGCCAACGTTTTGATGTCAAACGCCATGAAGTCGACCAACTAGTCGAACGGATGCAGTTCATCTTATCCGATCAAGAAATTGCCTACTCGGAGACGGCGTTACGGTTGATTGCACGCGCAGCAGACGGAGGAATGCGGGATGCCTTAAGTTTACTCGACCAAGCAGTCGCTTTCTCGAATGGGGATTTGACGGATGCTGCCGTACTCGAAGTAACGGGTGCCGTAGAAGACGAAGCGTTGCTCGCGATTGCAAACGCACTTCATAATCATCAAGTCGATCAATTATTGCAGACACTTGAGCAGATGCAACGGGCAGGAAAAGACCTGAAGCGATTCGTCGAGGACCTGGTCTTCTTTTATCGGGATACGCTCCTGCTAAAAGCCTCACCGACGGCAGTCGATTTGTTAGAACGCGCCCGTCCGACAGAGGAATTCAAACAGTTTGTCGAAATGATTGAAGCGGAAACATGTTTCCATGTCATCGAACAACTGCATGATTGCCAACAACAGATGCGATTGACGAATCATCCACGTGTCTTAGTCGAGATTGCCTTCATCCAAATTACGGAACAGGGGCGTACGACGGGACAAATCGTCCAGTCATTGCAACAGGAAGTAAGAGAAATGAAGGAACAGATGCATCAGTTGAAAGCGAACGGTGTACCGGCAGCAGAAACAGTCGCGGCGCAACCAGCTAAACGGAAGCAAGGTCGTCCGACCGTGCGGATCGCGAAAGAGCGGATTCGACAAATGCTGATGCGAGCAGAAAAAGCACAATTGCTTGAAATCCAAGAGCGCTGGGATGCTATTCTAAAACTCATCTTAAAGCAAGATGGTCCGATCTATTCGCTTGTCCATGAAAGTAAACCCGTCTTGTGTTCGGGAGATACGTTATTGATTGAGTTTGATAACGGGAAGGGCTGGCATTTCGAACAAGTCATGACGAATGAACGAACGCGTTTCGTTATCGAAGAAGCCCTGTTTGAAGTATGTGGCGTCAAACGGGAGATTCTCGCAATTCTTGATCAAGACTGGAATGAATTAAAGGCAGAGTTTGTTGCAAAGCGAAATAGTAGTAATATAGAAGAGAAAGAGGTCGCTGAAGAATCGGAAAGCGATCGCTTATTATCCGAGACGCTTGGTCGTTTTGGTGATATCGTAGAATTTGAAGACTAATCTTACTTGAGGAGGAACAAATATGCGTGGTATGGGAAACATGAACAATATGATGAAACAAATGCAAAAGATGCAAAAGGATATGGCGAAAGCTCAGGAAGAACTTAAGGATTTGACAGTGACAGGTACAGCTGGCGGTGAAATGGTATCTGTCGTAGCTGATGGTCATAAAAATATCATCGACGTCATCATCAAAGAAGAAGTAGTGGATCCTGACGATGTCGAAATGATTCAAGATCTCGTCCTCGCTGCAACGAATGATGCATTGAAAAAAGTCGATGAACTTGTTTCAAGTAAAATGGGTAAATTTACGCAAGGTATGAACATGCCGGGAATGTTTTAAACTGTAGGAGGAAATCAATTGCAATATCCTGAAGCAATCAGTCGTTTGATTGAAAGTTTTACGAAGCTACCGGGGATCGGACCGAAAACGGCTGTTCGTCTTGCTTTTCATGTCTTAGACATGGAAGAAGATGATGTGTTGATGTTCGGGAAGGCACTCGTCAGCGCGAAGCGCGATATTTCTTATTGTAGCGTGTGTGGAAACATAACGGACAAAGATCCGTGTTATGTTTGTTCGGATAAACATCGTAATCGGACGGTTGTCTGTGTTGTTCAGGATTCGCGAGATGTGATTGCGATGGAGAAGATGCGAGATTATCAAGGGTTGTACCATGTACTCCACGGGGCGATTAGTCCAATGGAAGGGATTGGACCTGAAGACATTAACGTATCGAGTCTTTTGACACGTCTTCAAGAAGACGAAGCCATTACGGAAATCATCTTAGCAACGAATCCGAACATTGAGGGAGAGGCAACGGCGATGTACTTGTCACGTTTACTGAAACCGACGGGAATTCGTGTAACACGAATTGCACATGGTCTTCCTGTTGGGGGAGATTTAGAGTATGCGGACGAAGTTACATTATCCCGTGCGATGGAGGGAAGACGCGAACTATGAGTTGGTTTCGAAAAAAAATCCGAAACGAATACGATGAGCGTCTCCTTACAGAATTGTCTAAAGCAAAAGAAGACTACTTGATGAAACGTCATCTACTTGAGATTAGTTATGATGATTATGGTGATCTTGAAGCACAAATGAAATTAGCCGAGTCGTTGTATTTCTTCTATATAAGCGAAGCAAAACGAAGACGCGTTTCAATCATGATGAAGTGAACGAGTGAAGGCTGTGAGCCCGAGTGGTTTGCAGCCTTTAATCTGTTCTTAAAAAGAAGAATCGAAAAAAATGAAACTATTTTAATAAAACAGTTGTCATCCCCTAACTATCGTGGTATATTAATTCATGTCCTAAAGAGGACGCACGCTTGAAACGAACGAAAAAAACTTCTTTTAAAAAGTTGTTGACTTATCGTTCCAGACTTGGTATTCTAATTGAGTCGCCAAAACAGGCGCGGACGAACTTTGAA
>NZ_JACSML010000002.1:0-871377 GCF_018618635.1 Exiguobacterium sp. s102 | reverse complement strand
ACAGGAAGACGATTAGGGAGGAAAGAGAGAGCAAAAAAAGATGGGAGATCACATTCAAGTGACCTTCCATCTAGTTTGTCTACACGCTGAAACCCTCATTTCAAGAGGAAATAAGGGTTAACGTTTCTTTTTGAGTAATTTGAAAATTTTTCGTTTTACCCTCACATTGGATTTAAAATGACACCTGCATTATTCTCTTTGAACAGTGACTTATGGATTTCTAGAATTTCTTCTTTTTTTAACTCGATTGTATATTGTTTAGCTCCCTCAAATGAGTACCCTTTAAGTATACTACGTTTTTTAGATAAGATTTGTATCAGTGGCTTTTCAATCATGCTACTTTGTGATTCATATGTAAGCATATACTTACCTGCAGGTATCTGATTGCCAATTTCATAGTAGCCAGAATTCGAGATTTCATATTTTCCCGTATCGTCAGTTTTTAAAGGCTTCCGCTTAGAGGGTGTAAGTATAAAGGTTCCCTTCAAAGGAATTGACTCACCGTCACTAAATGAAATTCCCATCCACTTGTCATTGTTGCTCATTTTTTTCTGCATAAACATGGCGTCATCACTAGTAGATTGAATATCGTATTGACCTTCGGGAAAATCTTCTCCGACTTTATACTCACCAGACTTTAAAGTAACTTGCTGCAGTGCATCTTGCTCTTTATGTGTGAAAAAGTTAGATACATATGGATACGTAATAGAGGCGATACACACGCACATTAGTAGTACAAATATCACTTTCTTATTCTTATTCATTTACGATTCGTCCCTGGTCGACTACAATACGTCCTTCATCCATATAAATTACGTGGTCACATATTTTTTCGATGTCTTCTTTTTGATGACTCGACACGAGAATAGTTGCGCCTCTTTGCTTTTCACGAACCAATAACTCTTGAATCAAGTTGACACCACTCTGATCGATAGCATTGGTCGGTTCATCTAACAAGATAATGTCCGGCTTTTCAAAAATTGCTTGTGCAATGTTCAATCTTTGTTTCATTCCTAAAGAATACTTCTTCACCTTCAACTTTGATGTCGGATCTAAACCTACTGCTTCGATTGCCTCAATCATATCTTGTTCGGTCGCTACTTTTCTAATTTTCGCGAGAATTTTTAAATTTGTCATTGCATCATACTGTGGTAACAGTTCCATGTTTTCAATAATGATGCCTAAACTTGGTGGAAACGATATTTTCTCATGAAGTACTTCGTCGTTAATCTTTACTGTGCCGGCAGTAGGTACGATTAATCCGGCAATAGATCGGAGTAACATCGTTTTACCCGAGCCGTTTCTTCCAAATACGCCATAAATTTGACCTGGTAAAAATTCAACAGTGATGTCTTTCAAGACAGCTTTTCTTTTTATCTCTTTACTTACATTCTCTACTTTAATCATTATCTTCACCTACATTATGTCTAATTTTTTAAATCGTTGAATTGACAGCCATACCAATAAAATTTCTAGTAACATGATACCAATCATTCCATATGAACTATTGACGATGTTACTCGAGAGGAAATCCCAGTCATTTAAACCGTTGCGCAACCCCATTGCATAGTTCGATAAAAAGAAATAGTTTGAAAGCATAGCTGTCTTTTGAAACTCGGCGCTCAGTAAGGTTGGAACAAGAATATAAATGCTTACGATGAGCTGAGCGATTTCCGATTTAAACAAAAGCTCCATGTACATTTGTATCGAAAACATTACGACTAAGCTGCCAACATAGATTACCATCATATACGTATATGTATCGACCGATAAATCATAAGTATTGACTTTAAACAATCGAAATATAAGAAATTGAAAAGAGATAAAGAATACTAAAGACAAGAACATGGACAGGAATTGCTTCATCATGAACATATTCTTGCTATATCTTCTAGTAATATAGGGGATTCCTTTAAATCGAATTGCTTCTCTTAGGTTTCCTGAAAAATAGAAACTCATGACGATTACCGGGAAGTACCAATAGAGTAAGTACTGGTACGTCAACATTCTACTCGATGTCAATGGTACCCCATCCAAGAAAGGAAATCGGGACATCTCTAAGCTCGAAAACTTTAAGAAGATCATTTGAACAATAATCGAAAGAAGTACTAATACAAATAAACGTTTGTTTTTTATCATTATTTGTACATATCCTTTCTAACAAAGGCAGCAAGACCGAGACTAGAGGCAAATGCAGCAAAGAAAAATTGTCGGATAAAGATAAGCGCAATATCTAAGACGCCCCATTCTCCCTCAAGCATTTTGTTGTACATTGATAAATCTTTTAGCGGACCCCATATTTGACTTAACAATAATTTTTCCATAAAGAAAAGCAGACCAATAGTAAAGACTACGATGAAGAAGGACTTGGTCGAGGAATTTACAAGATCTTTTACCAATTCATACAGAATCCCCACGAAGCTATAGAATAAGAAAAGACTGATCGTGTTTAAAAAGACAATCTTCAAAAAATGATTACTTTCTAAGACTTCACTCGGAAAATGTTGATAGGACATTCCTAAATTGATCACGGAGTGCGTAAGTGAAAAGAGAAACGCAGTGAGCAAAATCTGTCTAACTCTTAGGAAGAAGTATTGTTGACGAGACTTGAACCGTGTAATAGACCATTTAGCTTCTCGCGAAAAGAAACTATTCAGTAATATCAAAAACGGTGCTACATAGAATAAGGAATATGCTTGGATCGAACTAAATCCGAACGCACTGTTGTTGGCAATTAATAAGATATCGTCATATGTAAGGTCACCTGTCTTTAAATAGGGGTTACTTAAACTAGCCTTCGTTTGAGTATTCCAAATAAAGATTAAAAACAGGACCACACCCACTACTGCACTGATTTTTTTAGTCTTCATTGAATTTTACTCCATACACATAAATAGTCAGCGGGAACAGACATAAAACTAATAAAGACAGGAAAAAGATATTCGTCAAGTCAGCAAATCCATACTCAGTAAAGGGTTGAAGCAACAATAAGATAGAGTCTTTCTTTAAAACGAGTAAGAACCAGACAAAGAATGTTGCAGCGTATGCTATTTTTTTATCCAAGAAAAACAAACTAATACTCGTTCCAAGCATTCCTACTAATCCTGCAATGAGTGAAAAGAAGAAAATGTATAAAAGAGCTGTGGTTAATGGGTTAGCGATACTAAAATTAAACAGCGGATTGTCATCAAACTTGAGTTCAGTTTTACCGCCCGATAATGTGCCACCCCAAAAAACAATATGTACTAACACCAAATTCAGCATTAAAGAAGTCAAAATCGTACAGAAAGAAGTTACAAAAGAAATAAATAATTTTTGAGCAAAGTAAGCTTTTCGACCGATTTTACTAATCAGTATTTTTCGATATCCTGTTTTATAGTCTTGAATTGCATTGTCTCCACCTAATAACAGTAAGTAAATAGGCAAAAACCATAATAAAATAATTTGAGGTGCATGACCAATACTTGACCCAGTTAAAAAAGAAGCAAATACAGGCTGATAAACTTCATCCGACAACTGTTGTTGTCTCGTCAATAAAAAGATTTCAACCATTGGAATGCATACAATGATCAAGAATAAGATTCTACTCATACGATTTTTATACAGATTCAACAATTGACTTTTAATCATAAAACCATCGTCCCTTCTTTCACTTTATTCATCATCTTTAAAAATTAATCAGTTTCTTCGTCCCAGTAACCACTTACAGTATAAGTCGTAGAAGTGTAGTTATTATTTTCTGCTGCTAAACAAACATACGATTTACTCGCTGTTTGTTTAGCAGATCGATAATAACTGCCCCCGCCTTGTTGAACATCAACTGTGTTGGAAACTTGAGTTCCTGATTTATCCAACCAGTATGTAGCGATTTTTCCTGTTCCTTTAGAAGTGTAACTCATGTTTACTTTCCACTTGTTAGCTGTATTTTCCGTTTGACGGTATCATTTGCCATTATAATTATTACCATAATTGGATTTTAAAGTAATTCTGTATCCAATGTTATCATTAGAAGCCAATGCAACTGACGATGTTCCTAGGACACCAAGTCCTAGTGCTAAAGCCATTCCTGTGTTTACTAATTTCTTTTGTACTTTCATAGTTCTTTTTCCTTCTAGAAATTATATTGGTAATTCAATGAAAATATATCACATATTTTACTTATATTATTTTACATTAAGAAATTTATTTTATCATTTAAAAGAATTTTATTACTTAAATTACCTTTATGGAAATATTTAAAATTTATTTTTCAATAAAACATTAATTTGAACATAATTATTTTATAAAAAAATAAAAAAACTAATATTTATCAATTAAAATTACAACTTGAAAATATTGACTTACATTTCGGATTTAACAAATTGTGTAGTGCTTAAATTCTTTAATTTTCTCTCAAGAGCTTTTGAGAGTTACAGATAGTTTTACTTATATCAAATAGGTTTACTGTCCACCTTTTAAAAATTAAGCCTTTTATCTTACTTTTGTCAGGTGAATATTTATTTCCATCGAGTGATTGAACATTTTGAACAACACGATGTATAGCGTTTCAAATAAAATAAATAAGTTTTATACTGATTCATAATTAATTTTGTTGTTTATAAAACCTTAAATATTAATGACTTTCTTTTTCTTGTTTCATTCTAATAAAAAAGTGATGTTCTCGATTTCGAAAACACCACTTTTTTTATGTTTTATTTAAAAACGAAAGATTGACTAAAATGAACGGTTTTTTCTTCCTATTGCCGCAAAGACCATCAAGGGATTTGAAGATAAAATCGTCTTCAGTGGCTTTACATATTTTTGTAGAAGATACAGGAACACACTCATGATACAAATGGATAGATGAATTGAAAGTCCATCACCAGATCGACCTTGCGGACCAAGTGGTCCGCAGGAACCAATTGTTCGAGTGTGACCGTGATGTTTTCAGAACGATGGGGTTGATTTCGTTTTCCCATCATGGGAAACCCTCCTTCGTGGTATATTTCTTTTACTTTATAATATGAAAGAAAGCTAAAAAAGCCTCGATTTCCGATCTAATCGCTTCCTAGTGGAAAGCAAACAGGAGCGACCCTGCAGCGAAGCGAAGCGGCGCGATGTTTGCCACAGGAAGACGATTAGGGAGGAAAGAGAGAGCAAAAAAAGATGGGAGATCACATTCAAGTGACCTTCCATCTAGTTTGTCTACACGCTGAAATGCCTGACATCCGAAGAACGGGTGTCAGGCATTTTTTAGAGATGCGGATGATCGGCGACGACGGCATATTCCGTCACGGCATTCGAGAGGACAAGTGGTTTGACTTCAGAAGTCCCAGCGTCTCGTTTTTTATGGACGCCTTTATATGCTTGGCTCGCTTGCCAGGCGTGGAAATCTGCTTGTTTTCCCCATGTCGTCATGATCGTCACGACATCGTGTTCGTCCTGACTAATATCGACGAGCACTTGCATCCGGATAAATCCTTCCATCTGTTCAATCCCTTTTGTCGTCTTAAAGCGCGCCGCAACTTGATCGGACTTCCCTTTGACAACGCGTAGTTGATTCATTACAATCCACATACCGATTCCTCCCTTGTTCACTGCAACTAGTATACCGAACGAGAAGACGAGTGCCCACTCTTGATGCTTCAGTCGATGGTGTTCGATAGGAAGCGAAACCGTTCTGCGCCTGAGGCGTCGACCGCGTGGAGATCAAAGAACAGTGATTTCGGAAAAGCTTGTGGGAGCTTTTGCACCGTATGGAACCGTTCCTTCGTTGCGACGTCAAATGTACGCGTCATCGCTTCGATGGCACGGATCTCTTCTGCGCCGTTCGTGACTGCAACCTTGAATGGTGCTACCGTCAAATGATCAATCAGGCGATGGTGATTTTCACCGACGACAATCAGGAAACGGCCGGCGTCCGTATCGATGACATCCGCTTCCGCCCACTCTTGTCCGTCGTGTACGGTACGGCGTGTGACGTGAGTGACGACGTACGTTGCCTCGTTGCGCCGTAACACAATCAAATAGCGCGTCGTCTTCGTCTCAGCATAAGCGATTGCCTGTGTATCGCTTAATGTTTCTGTCCAGTAGACCTCTTTCGTCGTAAGCTGAATGGTCGCATCTTTGTTGAAACCGGCGACGACCGCTTGCGGTGTTAACTCAGGGGCCGGATCATGGAACGCTGCGGAATGGTTGTCGTGTTGTAAAAATAAGAAACAACCGATCCCGACGAGGAAACTGCTGATGAGCCATACAAGTTGTTTCTTCATGCGATTCTCTCCTTGTGTAAGCGACGGTCCGTTCAACCGATTGATGGTTTCGTCTAGTTCTTTAGCATAACAAAGACCTGCTCGTCGCAACAAGAGCAGGTCTTATGTCCCGATGGAAAATCCATCAAAGTGTCGTCCGCCATGTTGTGTTAGCCACGTCTCGATCAACTGAATGACCGGTTGTTTCTCATCATGACGGAAATAACGTTCGAAAGCATCCGTGAATCGGTCAGCATCTGCTTGACTGAGGGCGGCGAGTTCACGCGGCAACCATTTTCCTTGACCGAGCCAGCGTCCGGATGCCGTTAAGTGAAAGGCAGCTGCTTGATCGAAAAGACGTGTTGCGATGGCGAGTCCTTCCGTCCGGTCCTCTACCCCAATGAAGTCATCGAGCAGATCCGTCAAAAAATAGCGATTCTGATTTAATTGTTCAACCGTCCATCGCGTTGGTCCGGCAAGCAATTGGCGCGACGCTTCCGTTTTCAACCGGTCGACGAGTGGATGCACCCGGACCGGCACCGCTTCCGCGACCATCCGTTGCAGCGACGGACGACGACGCGCACGGTCAGCGTCGAAAAAATCACCAATCGTCGCTTCCGTATAAATGAATGCTTCGACGGGGTGTCCTTCATACAGAAACGACTCCCGGTAGGTGCGTGATCCTGTTGGCATGAGGACAATCAGGTCGATGTCAGACGTTGTTGTCGCCCGTCCGCGGACATGACTGCCGGCAATCATTGCAGCTAAGGATTCAGGGAATCGTTCAGCCACCAGTTCATTCGTAAGTGTAAGAATTTCTGGATTCATATCAATCCATGACTCGATCTTGATCTTGGAATAAGGCGTTATCACTGGAGAAAACGGCCACTTCATCTCCCGGTACAGCGACGATTGAGGCCGTCGCTTCGGCGTTCAACCGTAAATCGACCGTCCAGGATTCGTAATACGTATCCGAGCCGTTGACGACGAGTGTCTTCCCGGAACTGAACGTCAGAAAAAGGTGCGGAATCGTTTTTCCGATGCGTACACCGGTAATCCGTTCTGTATGTAAAGTCACAATCAGATGCAACATCTCTTCTTTCGTCATATGGCGGACGACCCAGTCTTTTGACGATTCGACGTCCCCGTAATAGAGGCGATCGGTTTCAATCCGTAACGAAATTTCCGGGTTCATCGTATCGTAGAGATTAATGAAATCCAGGCTGACGAAACTCGCCAAGTGAATCGTCGCGAGTTGGGTTCCGGTTAAGTAGGTCGTTAAAAGTTTTCTCGCAAGTTGATGGTCTTCTTTGTTCATCTGTAGACACCTCTTCATGTAAGTTTTAAGTCAGTTCAAGATGATTTCCAGTCCATACATCACCGTCATGAGTCCGGTCATCGTAAGCAGCAGACACACTAACATGATTTGCAGGATGCCGGTATACACGTGTCGCATTTGACTGAGTAGTACGATCGAACAGGCCGACAGCAAAATTCCCAAGTGAAACAGCCAACTGAACGGATCGGCGACGGCGATTCGGAAATAGCCGCTCAAGACGAGACTCGAGACAATCAAATAGAGGATCGAGGAGCTGACGACGACAGGAATCGACCGACGCAATACATGATTCAAGAGCGTACCTCCTCTTAAAAAGAATCTTTCTTCCAACAAATTTACCACATATTAGTAAGTCACGGGAGTCCTAAAGAAAAAAGGAATCCTATCGGTAACGATAGAACCCCCCTTCAGACCGACTCAGTCTGCTTTCTTTAAGATGTTGAGTAACCATTTTTGCAGGTCTTTTCCACCTTCGTAAAAAGAGCTGTCACGTAATTCGAACGTGTGCCCGCCTTGCTTGATCGCTTCGTTAAACGTATCACCAAGATCGCGGTTTTCCCACTTGCGTTCATCATTCAAATATTTAAAGCCGAAATTACATTCGACATTAAAAATGATATGGAATGGTTCTTTAAATGAATTGACGGCCCGAATCATCTCGAGCAAAATCATCCGCTTCGGTGTCGATTGTTTGATGGTGTCGATCGTCGTCGTCCGACGCCCGTGAAACTCGACGACGCGGACGGCACGTCCCTGGTCTGCTTTAAAATCATAACTTGTCCGGATGGAGACGATAATTTCTCTCATGCTTTCTGTCATACGCTCTCACTGCCTTTCTCTCGCTTTCGAGTATACCACCCCACTCCACCTTCCTTGAAGAAAAAATTTTAGTATTCCGTCCTGAGACGGATTGAATACTACCATATTTTGTATTAAAATGAAGTAAATGACGAAAGGAGCCTTGTTTTGAAACCGTTATTTTCCATTATCCTGACTGTTTGTTTAGTCTTCACAGGGTGTTACTGTTCCCTTGAAGCACGAACAGACGACCCGCACTTCAAATCACGGACACGTTCGATTTCGACGTATCATACATTCGCTATTGAATTTTCACATGGACTCCGCGCTGATCAAGTTTCGAACCGAACCGTTACCGTCACGGATTCGACGGGGGAACGGATGCAAAATGAACTCGTTGTCATCGATGGGAAAGAGTTGCGGATTAAACCGCCTCGCTCTGGGTATCGGAAAGGACGACAATACATTATACATATCCGTGACTCGATTGATGCCCGGAAACAATTGAAAACAACGACTGTCCGCGAACGGATTTTTACTGTTGATCGTTAACAGTGAGATTCGTTTTTCTTATGTATTTTATTAAAAAATCGGATTGAACAAGCGTTATTTGCTTTCGGACAAATTAAAAGATGACGGGGATGTCCGTCATCTTGATTACGCTACAGCCTATTGCCCTATTATAGTATATGCTCTCGTCTTATCGGCCTAATAGGCACTCCATCCCCCGTCTGCAACGACGATTGCCCCATTGATGAAACTCGCGTCGTCTGATGCAAGAAACAAAGCGAGCTGTGCGATTTCGTCAGGTTGTCCGGTTCTGGGGTTCAAGCCCATCCCGAGCATCGTCCGTCCCATCCCGAACTCACTGATGTTCGTCATCGATTGTCCGATGTTCGTCTCGACGGCACCGGGCGCGATTCCGTTACAGCGAATCCCTTCTTGTGCATACATGAACGCCGTGTTTTTCGTCAGACCGACGACAGCGTGTTTGGAGGCGGCGTACGCAGCACCGGCACGCGCTCCGTTTAGTCCACCGATTGAGATGTTGTTGATGATGTTTCCGGAACCTTGTGCACGAAATAAGGGAATCGCGAGCCGTATCGTCCGCATGACCGCCGTCGTATTGATGGCGAGGACGCGGTCCCAGCGTTCATCGTTCAGCTCGTCGACCCCTTCCATCCCGTCCATGATTCCGGCATTGTTGACAAGGATATCAAGTTGTCCGTAAGCCGTTAACGTCTCGTCAAACAGTTGTTTGATCGCTTCAGCAGACGTGACATCCGTTTTGATGGCGGTCGCCGTCCCACCGGCTGCTTCAATCGCCGCGACTACTGCGTTTGCCCCGTCCAGCTGAATGTCAGACACGATGACACGTGCTCCTTCTGCTGCAAACCGCTCCGCGATGCTCTTGCCCATTCCGGACGCCGCCCCGGTCACGATGGCCACTTTGTTTTCGAGTCTCATGTTTTTCATCCTCTCTGCTTAAACACGACGACCTTACTCGTCTTTACCCGTTTCGACGTGTCATTTCACTTCAATCACGAAAGCCGAGTTCCCGTCCCCTTGCTCCCAATCAGCAAGGACATGATACACATAGATTCCGCGCGCATCAGGTGCTTTGAGTTGTTCGCCTTGCAGCGGAACCGTCTGTCTTGTCCCTGCATCTTGCCACTGTTCGATTTTTAAATCGTCCGGCGCAGGGCCGTCATGAAAGGCAATCGTAATCGGTGACTCCGGTCGGACCACGGTCGGCTTCAATTTTTCTGTCATTTCGAGCGGGTTCGTGTAGATATAGTCGACACATTGTCCCCGTATGAGACCATGCCAGCAATAGGACCCTTGCTGCGTCGGGATCGTTTGGTTTCCGACCGACACGTCAGGAAGCGGCGGTTGATTTCGGAATGGTTCGATGATGAAAATCAATCCAATCACAAGTAAGATGACGATTAAACGAATCGTCCGTCGTTTCATACGAACCAGCTCCTTTTTTCATAAGTGTCATCCGAAGGTTTGTCCTGCAGCAAAACAGGCAATAACTCAACAGTGAGCATAAATCAGTGAAGCAACTACTACAGGAGGTTATCAATCATGGCTGAAAACAAAGTCGTCATCATTACAGGTGCATCAAGTGGTATCGGGGAAGCCACAGCGAAGTTACTTGCGAAGAATGGTGCAAAACTTGTCCTCGCAGCACGTCGTGAAGAGCGGTTGCAAGCATTAAAAGAAGAAATCGAGCAGCTCGGTGGTCAAGCGGTCTATCAAGTGACGGACGTGACAAAGACGGAGCAACTCGAACAACTCGCGAAACTGGCACAGGAGACGTACGGATCAGTCGACGTCCTCGTCAACAATGCCGGTCTGATGCCGTTGTCGCAACTCCATAAAAACAAACAGGATGAATGGGATACGATGGTTGACGTCAACATTAAAGGCGTTCTTTACGGAATCGGGGCTGTCCTTCCGTACATGCGAAAACAAAAATCAGGGCATATCATCAACATCTCGTCCGTCGCAGGTCACGAAGTCATGCCGTCAAGCGCTGTCTACAGCGGAACGAAGTTTGCCGTTCGTGCGATTACGGAAGGTCTCCGGAAGGAAGAATCGGTCGACAATAACATTCGCGCGACAATCATTTCACCGGGAGCCGTCGATACGGAGTTAAAAGACCACATCACGGATGAAGACATCAAACAAGGGATCGGCAACATGCAGGCGATTGATGCCGACGCGATTGCTCGGGCAATCAACTATGCGGTCAGTGAACCGGATGATGTGTCAATCAATGAAATCCTGATTCGTCCGACTGCACAAAAATAAGTGGAGTATACAAGAACGGCCGACACATCGTCGGCCGTTCTTTAGTGCTGTAACATCTGTTCGGCGATCAACCGATACGAGTCGAGCCGTTTGTCTTGGTCGTAAGCATTGTTGATTAACAAAAATTGATTCGTCCCGTACCGGGTTGCCAACTGTTCGAGTGCTGCTTCGACTTCCGTCGCCGTCCCGACGATAGTCCGGCGCCGGTCATGTTGGATCCGTTTTAATTGTTCCGGGTTCCAGTCCTTCGTCCCGACGGTATCAAACGACGGGACGATCGAGTTTCCGAGCCGGATCCCTTGAATCCAAGCATCTTGTGTCGTCGCCAACTGTTCTGCTTCTGTTGTCGTTTCGGCACAGATCGCAAACACACAGACGATGACCGTCGGCTCCTTGAACTGCGCACTCGGAATGAACTGCTCGCGGTATGTCCGGAGCGTCTCTTCCCAGCGGTCCGGATTGATGAAATGACCGAAGACAAGCCCCATCCCCCGCTCTGCCGCGAGCCTTGCGCTGTTCGGTGACAGGCCGAGTAAATAGAGGGGAGCCGTTTGCGTGAGGCGCGGCGTCGACTTGACGATCCGAAACGGATGCTTTGCGGACAACGAATCAGTTAAAAAACCGGACAATTCATCCATCAAGCGTGGGAACTCAGAATACTTATTCGCTTCCCCGTCCGTCAAGGCACTTCGTGTCCGCTCGCTCCCGCCTGGTGAACTGCCGATTCCGAGTTCGATCCGTCCCGGATAAAAGGCTTCGAGCGTCGAAAAGTTTTCCGCGACTTTTAATGGGCGGTACTGCGGCAACAGGACGCCGCCTGTCCCGAGCTTAATCGTTTTTGTCTCACTCCCCATCCGGGCAATGAATAATTCAGGCGCCGCGCTAAGTAAACCATTCGTATTATGGTGTTCGGCGAACCAGTAGCGCTCATAACCAAGCTGTTCTGCTGCTTCGACGAGTCGTTTTGTTCGCATCATCGTGTGTTCGATCGTATCCCCTTCGTGGAGCGGGACTTGATCGAGTATGCCAAGTCGCATCGTGCGTCGCCTCCTTTACTGATAAGTGTAAAGGGTCAGCCGTCCGAAAACAAAATCGGTGCTCCGTCAGACCGTGACGAGTCGCGAGTCCGCGATGACGAGTCCGTCCTTCATCTCGATTTTTCGATTGGCGCGGTCAGCAAGCTCCGGGTCATGGGTGACAAATAAGACGCCACATCCTTTTTCAGCGTTCAACCGTTTTAAAAGTTGAAAGATGATTTCCCCGGTTTCCGTATCGAGGTTCCCCGTCGGTTCATCCGCGAGGAGCCACTTCGGCTCATGGACGAGTGCCCGGGCGACGGCGACACGCTGCTGTTGTCCGCCGGAGAGCTGGGACGGCAACGAGCTGGCTTTTTCTGCAAGACCGACTTGGTCGAGTAAGGCAAGTGCCCGCTCCTTCTTATCATAGGAAACTTTGCGTCCGAACAATGGAGCCATCACATTTTCAAGTGCCGTCAACGTCGGAATCAAATGAAACTGTTGGAAGATAAATCCGACGTTCTCGAACCGGAAATCAGACAGTTCTTTGCTCTTCAACTGATTGATCGGTTGGTCACCGTACAGCAGTTGCCCCGTCGTCGGACGGTCGAGTGTCCCGATCAGACTAAGCAATGTCGATTTCCCTGATCCAGACGGTCCGATGATTGAGATGAAATCACCTGCGTCGAGCGTCAGATTGACGGCGTCAAGTGCCTTCGTTTCGATACCGTCCCCTGAAAATGATTTACCGATGTCCTGACACTGAAATGTATCCTTCATCTGATTTCCTCCTTAAATTCATCTTGTCCTGAATGGAATTCGTGATATATTTGGAAATTCCTGCAAAACAAAAACGACCTTTAAAAAAAGATCGTTTTACGTCGAGACAGAGGGACGTTTAACCCGTTTTGCACAGACTTCATACGGAATCACATAAAACAGACAGGCGATGACGGCAAAGCGAACGATTCCGAGCACGTTCAGTTGGATATCGATGGATGATTGACCAAACGCTTGATAACCACCGATAAACAAGAGAATGGCGAAGGTCAACGTCGTCAGATAAATCAGGAGACGTAACGGTAAAGGGTACCGCCCGGCAATCCATAACATGGGAATCCCGAACAAAAATGAAAAAAGTGTCACGGCAAACGTTCCAAATTGATAAAGAAATTCATTTTCTAAGTTGTTTAACAGCGCATAACCCGTAAAACATAAAAACGATAAAAGGACACTCACAGCAGAGTAACTGACTAAGCGCATCGTTTATCCTCCTTTGAATCCGTTTACAAATCTAGACACGACCACCATCATCTCGGAATGAGACGATGGACGACATCAGCTAACGTTTCTGCTGCGAGTTCTGCTTCTAACGCCTGTTGAGCCCGGCTGAACGTCGTCTCGAGCGCGCCTTGAATCTCGCGGCCGATCGGACAATTCGGATTCGGGGACTCATGCATCATGAATAAGTCTTCTTTCGGCTCAACAGCACGATAGACCATCAGCAATGTGATGTCTTCCGGCTTTAGTGTCAGGATTGCACCGGTCCGTCCCGCCTGTGTCTTGAGCAGTCCTGCTTTTCGCAGGAGACCGGTCAGGCGACGGATGACGACAGGGTTCGTATTGACACTCCCGGCAATGATTTCGGAAGACATCGGTTGTTCTTCACTTGAACTGATTAAAGCGAGTATATGCACTGCGACCGCTAGTCGACTATTGATCATTGTTTTCACCACCAATATCTTCAGTTTAGTGAGGGGATGTTTTTTTGTCAATTTCCTTGACAGAATAAATTTTTGTAACTAAAATGATTACAAGTGTCATGCTACATAAACTTAAAAGGAGGAGATGTGAGATGAAAGTTGCGATCATCGGTGCAAGTGGGAAAGCAGGACGAACCATTTTAAAAGAATTAGCAGAAAGAGGTCATGCATTAACGGCAATCGTCCGTAATGTAACCCGGACGACACACGACTCCGTCCTCGAAAAAGACGCGTTTGCATTGACGAAGGACGACCTGTCGGGATTCGACGTCGTCATCAATGCCTTTGGTGCAGCGCCAGGAGATGAACTGCAGCACGTCGAACTCGGTCGCCATTTGATGGAGGCATTATCCGGAACGGCGACGCGTTTAATCGTCGTCGGCGGAGCCGGCAGCCTGTTCGTCGACCGGGAACAGACGACACGCTTAGCAGATACACCGGATTTCCCGGAAGCATACCTTCCGACGGCGAAAAGTCAGACGCTTAACCTGATTGATTTGGAACAGGCGACCGACTTACATTGGACGTTCGTCAGTCCGGCAGCCTTCTTCGATCCGGAAGGTGAACGGACAGGAACGTACCAACTCGCTTCAGACGTCTTGACTGTCAATGCAGCAGGTGACAGTTACATCAGTTACGCCGATTATGCCGTCGCCATTGCGGATGAGGTCGAACACAATCGCCATGATAAAGAGCGCATTTCAGTTGTCTCGAAGTAACAGATAACGCCCGATGTCCTGTTCAAAAGGACGTCGGGCGCTTTTTTGTCATGCTTGGTTTAATCCTTTACTTCAAAAGAGTGATGTAATGCCCAAATCGCGGCACCTGACTCCTGTAGTAGGGCATGTGCCCGTTTTTCGATTTTTTCCGGGAGCGCATCTTGACTGAAGTATGCCAAGTCAAAACTTTCGTCATCATTGATTTGTAATGTCCCCGTGACTTCGTGCGCGTGGAACAGGTTGATCACACTATCCGTCTGGTCTCCGTTCGGATATGTGAACTGGTAGCGTGGTCCGGAAAAGACACCAATGAGTTTGACCTTGTCCGTCACAAGTCCCGTTTCTTCATATAATTCCCGGATTGCGACTTCTTCTAATGTTTCCCCGAGTTCCATCGAGCCGCCCGGTAATCCCCAATCGTTTGTATCGGAACGGTGTTGGAACAAAAGTTGTCCTTGTTCATTGATGACGAGGATTGTCGCACCGACGCTGATGATCGGTCGACTGCCGATGAATTTTCTTAATTCTGTTATGTATCCCACGTGTTGTCCTCCTTTGTTACGATTGCTTCCAATTTCACTGTACCCTCTTTTGTAAAATACTGTATGATATGAAAGTCAGTTCATTTTACCAAAAGAGTGGATTTTCGTGAAGTCGTTTCCTAAAGAACTAGATCTGTTGTCCTTATTTTCAGTAAACCCGGGTGAACCGGTTCCACTCTTCTATTACGACGAATCGACGTACCGCTTTCAAAATGCCGTCGAACAGTTCATCGTTCGTCTGACACCGGCAAGCGGTCAGTTTTTCCTTCAAGTCAATCAGCGTTCCGACGGTCGACTGCTGTCGAGTATGTACTTAGAGGCACTTTCGTCATTTGAAATCATTCAAGACGACCGGGAGGCTGCACGGATTTTACTGACCTTGGAACAAGACGAAGTCGTCCAAACCATCGAAATCGACGTTCGTCCGAAGTTTCGTCTCATCTTTCAAGAACAATTAACGCGTTAAAAGGAGCAGATCATGTCGTATTTCGTATTATTGGGGACTTTTTTGCTGGCGACGCTCCTCCATGAACTCGGACACGTCGCAGGTGCCAAGCTCGTCCGGATACAGGTCCGCACCCTGTCAGTTGGGTTCGGTCCCGTTCTCGCGCGGGCGACATACCGTGGAGTCACCTACCAGCTTTGTTTGCTGTTACTCGGAGGTTATGTCTTACCGGCTGACGCTGCTGTCACTCGCGGTAGACGGATCGTCTTTGTCGCTTCGGGACTAATCATGAGCATCGTCCTCTTCCCGCTTGCTTGTCTCTCGGTCCTGCAAATCATGAATCCGGCACAATCTCTAGTGGCCGGGTGGTATCACCTGATAACACCGTGGGTCACGTATCCGGTTCACTTCCTGTTTGATAGTCTGCCGTCTCTTTTGCCGGACGGTCCTTACACCGTGACGGTCCTGCTTCAGTTACTCGCTGCGACGAGTCTCTTTCTCGGATTGACGAACTGTCTTCCGCTGATCATGCTCGACGGCGGACAACTGCTTTTGCTGCTGTTTGAAGGTTGGTTCCCCGTGTTGCGGCAACAAGAGCGCAGATTACTCAAAATCAGTTATGTCCTGCTCGGCCTATTGATTGCCGTCCCGATTTTCATTGTATTCGTCAAACACATCGAGACGACGTATCCGATCCTGTTGGTCGGTGCCTTCATACTTTACCGCGTCGTCAAACTGTCTCCGGGCATGCGCCTTTAAAATCAAAAAACAGACCACTTTGTGTGCAACGGCAACAAAGTGGTCTGTTTTTTGTTTAGAGCATATCCCCTCGTCCGGTCATTTGACGATCATGACGGGGCTTTTAACGCGTTTCGCGACTTTATGGCTGACGCTGCCGAGGACCATTTCCTGAAGCGAGTTCAACCCGCGGCTACCGATGATCGTCATATCCGTCGGCTGCTGATTCGCATGCTCGACAATGGCCGGCCCCGGTTCCCCGCGGAGGATTGTAACGTAATAGGACACCCCTGCCGCTTCGAGCTTTTCTTCGACCGGTCCGAGCTTTCGTCGCCGTGCGACTTCTAGCGCCCCGCTCCCCTCCGAATGCAAGACTTCTTCGCGTGCTTTCGCGAAGTCTGCGACGAAGACGACCTCAATCTTGCTCGATTCGTTCAAGCGTGCGAGTTTAATCGCCTCTTCCGCTGCACGGACAGAATGGTCAGAACCGTCGACGGCTAATAGAATATGATTGTACATACAAATCACTCCTTCAGGTTAATGAGGTGAGGACTTCGAATCCGGTCGGTTATGAATCGCCAAGCGATCGACGAGACGTTTACTTTCCGGATTCAATCCAAGGATCGTGATACTATTCTGATTCGACATCAAGCGTAACATTACCTTGTCGATGGCACCGACTCCTGAATCATCCCAGATTTGTGTCGATGAGAAATCGATGATGATCGCAGTATCGTGGACCTCATAATCAAAAGATGCGATGAAGTGATCGACGGAAGCGAAGAAGAGTGGTCCCTGGACGGTATAAATCGTCTGATCCTTCTCCTGTCGTTTGACGACGTTGATTTTTGAGACTTTCGCGACAAAGAACAAGGCGCTCAAGATGACTCCAGTAATGACTCCGATTGATAAATCATGTGTTGCGACGACCGTGATGACCGTCGTCAACATAACGATTGCATCGGCTTTCGGCGCCTTTCGGATATAGGTGAAGGACGACCAATCAAATGTTCCGATTGAAACCATGATCATAATCCCGACAAGAACCGGCATCGGAATTTGAATGACCCAGTTGCCAAGGACGATGATTAAGAACATTAAGAACAGTCCCGCGACGAGCGTCGAAAGTCGACCCCGTCCCCCGGATTTAACGTTGATGACGGATTGTCCGATCATCGCACATCCAGCCATCCCTCCGAAAAAACCGGTGACGAAGTTCGCGATCCCTTGCCCCCGTGCTTCGCGGTTCTTTTCGCTCTCCGTCCCCGTCATGTCGTCGACAATCGTTGCTGTCAGCAACGATTCGAGCAATCCGACGATCGACAAGGCGAGTGCGTACGGGAAGATGATGCCGAGCGTCTCGAATGTGAACGGAACGTCCGGTAAGAAGAACGATGGCAATGACCGCTCGATCGTTCCAAGATCTCCGACCGTCCGTAAGTCGAAGCCGAAGTAAATCGTCAGTCCCGTCAAGACGATGATGGCAACGAGTGGTGCCGGAACCGCGTTGAACAAGCGCGGCAACAAATAGATGATGGCGAGTGTGATGCCGACAATGACATACGTCAACGTTGAAATCCCGACGAAGTGCGGGACTTGTGCCATAAAAATCAAGATTGCCAGTGCGTTGACGAAACCAATCATGACGGCTCTCGGGATGAACCGCATGAAGCGGGCAACCTTCAAGATACCGAATACGAGTTGAATGACACCGGTTAAAATCGTTGCCGCTAATAGATAATCCAGTCCGTGTTCCTTGACGAGCGGGACCATCAGGAGTGCCATCGCACCGGTCGCTGCCGATATCATTCCCGGACGTCCGCCGACGAAAGCGATGATGACGGCGATACAGAACGAGGCATACAAGCCAACCATCGGATCGACACCGGCAATGATCGAGAAGGCGATCGCTTCCGGAATCAATGCGAGGGCGACGACGATTCCCGCTAAAATATCACCGCGGATGTTTGAGAACCACTGTTCCCGGAGTGTCAAATTCATCAATTTCGTTCCACCTTTCCTTTCACCCCTACAGGGTTTCCCGTATACTAAGGGTGACCCGAATGGGTGGTTTCGTTGAATGTCCGTTAAGCGTACCACTTAAAGTATCATAATGGAACTGTTTTGGGACGATTGATTTTACGACTAGTGTACGATGTGAGGAGAATTTTATGATTATCAGTTATATGCGTCCGTTTTATGAAGATCCGGAATGTATCCTTCAAATGGAAGCCGTTCAAGCCTTCAAACCCGAACGCCAAGTCATCGAAGAACACGCTTCGTCCAAACGACGGGAAGCGCTCGAACAGTTAATCGCTTCACTGGCGACGGGGGATGTGGTTGTCGTCTCGCAACTTTATGTCTTGGCTGACTCATCGCGCCATTTGATTGAATTGCTTGAACAAATCGAACAAAAGCAAGCATACCTCGTGACAATCCGGGAACAAATCGATACCCGCGAACCGCTCACGCACTCGTTTCGAGAACTCGTCGAACATCTTGTCGCCCTCCAAAGCGATGTCGTCAGTATGACGACACGCCAAGGGTTGACGAAAGCGAAGGCGGACGGGAAACAGACGGGCCGCCCGCGTAAAGCAGATGCCAATGTCAAACGGGCAATCGAAATGTATCAAAGCAAACAGTACAACCTCGCTGAAATCCGTCAGGAAACGGGGATTAGCAAAAGTACGCTCTACCGCTATTTGGAGCAATGATGCGAGACCTGTTAATCAAATCCGTGTTTCCTTCCGAAGTGACAGGAAACACGGATTTTTCATATTTTACAGTGAAAGTGGGTATACTGACTGTAACGAATAGATGAAGAATGGAGGTACTCCCCATGACTGCAACGGAAGAAGAACAGACAGTACTGAAACAACTCGAAACCCGCTTCAAGGAACAGATGCACCGGCACCCGAATGTCGACTGGGCTAATGTCGAAAGACGCTTACAGCAACAGCCTGATGCGTTAGCGGTTATCAAACGAATGGAACAGACCGGTGGTGAACCGGATCTCGTCACGGACCCGGACGCACCCGATGACTTAACCTTTTTTGATTGCGTCAAGGAAAGTCCGACGGGTCGCCGCAGTTGCTGTTATGACCAGGCTGCCCGCGAGAAGCGTAAAAAAAATTCACCTGCGACGAGTGCGCTCGAACAGGCAACGGAGATGGGGGTCAGCTTATTGACAGAAGCGCAATACCGAATGCTGCAAGCACTCGAACCAATGGACCTCAAAACGTCGAGTTGGGTTGCAACGCCATCATCGATTCGTGACCAAGGTGGTGCGCTTTATTGCGATCGCCGGTATGATACGGTATTCGTTTATCACAATGGAGCGGATTCCTATTATGCGAGTCGTGGCTTTCGCGGCTGCTTGACGCTGTGACGTGAAACAGAGATAAACCAAGAGTTACTCCGTGCTTACGTTGGAGTGTGTCTTGGTTTTTTGTTTACCGTCTAGTCAAGGTGTGGTCACTTGCATCAATCGCTCGTTCAAGGAGTTGGACCTGTTGATGCATCGTATCTCCATGACGTTTTAACTGTTCCTGCCGCGCGATGTTCACATTCATTTGATCACCCAGCGTCTTGCCGTACGTTTGTAACGTCAGTAAGGTGTGCTGGATGGTCTTGAGGTGCGAGGCGACTGCTGGATTCACCGTATTGACCGCATGGCGTTCCAGCTCGACGTGTCGTAATGCTTCTTCAATCCGAGATGAACCGGAAAATAGCTGGGTCATCCCGTCCGTCGCTTGACCTAACTGTTGGAACGTGTCATTGATGTGGGTCGTCATCTGGCTTAAATCGCCTTCCATCGTCGTGACACTCGCTGTCAATTCGTCGTTGGCTTGATTGATGCTCCGAATCAAGTGCGTCACGTCAAGCGATAGCAGTTCGACTTCTTTTGCGACGATTGCGAAACCACGCCCCGCTTCACCGGCGCGCGAGGCTTCTATCAAGGCATTAAGCGATAACCGTCGTGTCGCCTCAGCGACGCGTTGAATCTGCTGAATGGAGTGGTTCATCGAATCATTTTTCTCACGTGTGCTGTGTAGTGACCGCAAGACGACGTCGGACGACGTATGTAACGTCTGCGTTCTGATTTTCAACGCATCAAGAATGGTTTCTTCCTGTGCGATCTCCGACTGGAACTGGACGAGCGTCCGTTGACTCTCTTGTAGTGATTGATTCATCCGTTCTAACGCTAACGAGGAGGTGTGCAGGAGTTGATCCGTTTCTTCGACGACAGATTCCACTTCCCGTGAATGGGTGGTCAAGGAAGTGGCGACTTCTGAGATCGCGGTCACCGACTCCTCGGTTGCCGATAGCTGAGTCATGAATTCCGGTTGCATCCGTTTGAGCTGGTTACTCGTGTTGCCCAGTTCATCCGTCAAGCTTGTGATTTGGTTCATCAATTGATTGTACTGGAACACTAACTGTTCGACTTCAAACGTGGTGGTCTTAAGTGAAAGCGGCCGATAGTTCCGTTTCGCGTGGGCCTCTTCAATCTTCAGCGAGAGGACGGATAACGGGGCCAGCTGTTGTTTAATCCGGAAGCGGATCAGCAGACTGACGAAAAACAGGACCGCGAGGCTTAAGGTCCCGAGTTCGAATGCCAGTGCCTTGGCCGGACCAATCAGTTGATCCCGGTCGACCGATAAGAAGACGATCGTATCGAGTTCCTGAATCGCTTTTGCCAGGATGAACCGGTCTCCATGTGTTACCGTCGTGACGGTTTTCGTGTTTAAGTCGCGCCGGACGGTGGTTTGCTCGGTGTTCGTTAATGCAATTGCCGGGAAAACCTGATCTTTCGTACGGAACGTTTCGAACGCAGCTTCATAATCATCTTGCGCAAGATCCGCCAACTGTTGATTTTTCGTCCGTTTCACCGCTTGATCCCGCGCTTTATTCGCTTCCGGATAGGTCAGCGCAATCGCTTTGACGCTTGTATCGAGCATCGTCAACTCCCGTTCGAGCCGTTCCGTCACTGACTTCGTCGATGTCTGATATACTTCATAGACGCTCAGTAAACTAATCGTCAGTAAGCCGATTCCGACTAACGGAATTAACCACCCGTTCAATTGTTCACTCAGCAATGGTTTTCTTTTTCTAGGTCTCATGGCGTATCATCTCCTCGTCGAGTCTATCGGAGATGTCGACCGTTTCATTTATGAAGGGCGTGTAACGATTCGGTAAACTTCTGGTGCGGGCTGCCGCTACACGACTTCGAAAGGAGAAATGACATGACAAACTGGCAAATCTGAATGGACCATTATGGGTATCTCGGTGTCTTTCTCGCCCTGTTCGCCCACTTTATCCCGACCGAACTGATCATGAGTTATGCCGGCTTTTTAGTGGCGACGAATCAGCTCTCCTACGTTTTGATGCTTGCGACGGGCGTCATCGGATTCGTCCTGTCGCAACTCGTTTTGTATGGTCTCGGCTACTTCGGCGGTGAACGGCTGCTGCATGTGCTGACGAAGTGGCTTCACGTACGTCCGGACCGTTTGCAACGCGCCGAACACAACTTACGCCAGTATGGTGGCTGGTACCTGCTCTTGTCCCCGCTCTGGAAAACGGTTTTTGCGTTTGGTGCCGGGACGGTCCGGATTCGCTTGACGACATTTTTACTTTCAACGGCACTGTCCTTTACGGTCTGGTCCTTGCTCTTCATGACGAGCGGTTACTATCTAAAGGAACGCTGGGATCTCGTTGCCACATTTGCCATGAAACACGTCTCCTGGATGGTCGTGTTCGTCGTGCTTTCTGTGCTCGTGATTCGTTGCTGGAGCAGGAAAAGAGATTGATTGAAGAAATCAAGGACCGCATGACTCGTCTGACTTTACTTGATACTTCCTTCGATTCGAATCGAGATTTGTTTAATCAAGATTGCGACGAATAAGATGAACGGGAAGAATTGAAGTGGGAACAAAAATAATAACAACGTCGCCGTGACGAAAGGTTGTTTCAAAATGGCGGTACAGCTCGCAGCAACGGCGACGGCGACGAGTAACCCGGGTGTATACGGAAACAAGACAGCAAACGCGAAGCCGATGGAGGTACTTGAGAAAATCGCCGGAAAGATTTTCCCGCCCCGCCATCCGAATGAAAAACAGATATTCGTCAGCAAAGCTTTTCCGAGCGCAAGCAAGACTAAAAAGAGAATGGATTGATCGAGCGCTTCTTTTGAAAAGTCTAATAGTTCATGTTCACCGGAAAATAAAAAATACGGTGACCAGATACCAAACAAACCGATGGCGAGTCCGGCGCTGATTGCGAGTCCGAGCGGTGATGGATATTTGATTGCAAGCTGGTCCGTCCATCGACCAAGAAGAAGAAACACTGCTCCGAAACCTGCCCCGATGAGGATTGCCGGGACTATGAAGTAAAGGACTTCCCGCGTCCAATTGACTTTTGGGGTACTGATACCGAATACGGAAGCACTCGGGAAGAGGCGGTTCAACAACGTAAACGCTAAAATCCCGCACGCTGTCGTAATCCCGTACAAGAGGGCTTTCGTCAGTTTTGATTGAAAACGACGTTCTGCGATTCCCTCTTCGATCGCTTCACTGACACCGACGAACGGTGCATAAAATATCGTCGCTAACATCGCCCCGATCCCGAGTTCAAGCAATTGTTCCTTTTTATGAATCGTCCACGTCATCCGGTCGCCGATCCACGTCATCAATCCTCCCAAAATACTGACGAGTGCCGCTTCCGGACCAAGACTTGCCCCGAACGTTAAGACAAGTAATGCCGCGCTACTGTTTTTGATAATCGCCCCTTCATACGTAACCCGTCCGGTTTCCTGAAATTCACGTAACGTTTCGTGCATCGTCTTCGGATAATCCCCGATGTATTTCTGAAACAGTCCAATCAACACCCCACCCGTCGCTCCCATCCAAATCGGGTACCAGGTGCTGTCAAACGTTTCCGGTAATGTCGTCCACACAAGATGAATCAATGCGTTGACGACGCCTAAAAAAAGTGACGCGACTACACCGACGAGAATCCCGAGTAAGCAACTGTAGAAGATAAAAACCAGATTGAACTTCACATCATTCCCCTCCTCCTTTAGACCTCATTTCGGCTTCCGTTTCGTTTGATGAAATTCTTTTAACGCCCGATTGAAGTTGGCAATGACGGCACTGAGGACCCCGATGCCAAGCAACACGTAGACCATCGAAAAGATTTTTCCGAGTGGCGTGATCGGATGAACGTCACCATAGCCGACCGTCGTCAATGTCATGACCGCTAAGTAGACGGAATCGAGATACGTCAATTTTTCGACGCTATGATAGAAGAACATTCCGACCGCGAGTAAAAAGACGACGGAAAACATGACCGCTTTCTGTTCTTCTTGGCGAAACAGGATTCGGACGACATGAAACATGTTTCGCATCAATATGAAAAAGGCAATCATCGAATCAGTCCTTTAATTGGAATGGAAGTTCATCAAGATTGAATGACCGGTTGCTGAACCAGCTGGATTGACGCAACCGTTCTTCGAGATAACGGTTCAGGACGGCTGCTGCTTGTTCGCCCGTCAAGGCGTTGATGTCCGGGACCTGATTGATCACCAAGTCTGTATCCGCTAATCCATAGTCCGGTAAGCTCGATTCGATTGCCGTCACCTCTTCTTGAGACAGGCGTTTCCCGGTGACCGTCACCGTCAATTGTTCTTTTTGTTCATCATAGGACTGGTCAATCACCACGTTTTCTGCGAACTGCTCATCGATTAACGACGTGATCCCGGTACTGATGACACTTTCCTGGACTAACGTCACGGCAGAAAAAATACTGGGGATCGTAATCAGGATGGACAGGACGGCAAGTGCAATGTTAATGCGAGGGTTTTGACGTTTATTAGCATTCACTGCAGAAGCGATGCCCATGAACCGAATACCGATGAACGTCGCAATCGTTATGAAGCCGCAATTGATGACGAATAAATAACTCGATCCTAAAAAATAGTCCAAATTCATCGTCGCAATCGAATAGCCGACCGTACAAAGAGGCGGCATTAAAGCGGTCGCAATCGCGACACCGGGGACGATGTTATTGCTTACTTTTTTTCGCGCACCGATGATGCCTGCCGTCCCGCCGGCAAACGCAATCACGACATCCCAAATCGTCGGTGACGTTCTTGCAATGATCTCATTACTTGCATACGTGATGGGTGAAATGGAAAAGTATAACGTTGCCACAATCAGACTGACGGACACTTGGACAATCAATAATTTCGTCGCACGTTTGAGGAGTGTTAAATCGGATACAGATAATGCAAATCCGACACCTAAAATAGGGGTCATCAACGGCGAGACGAGCATCGCGCCGATGATGATTGGAATGGAGTTCATGTTCAGACCGATTGAGGCAATGAAGATTGAACACATGAGAATAACGGAGTCGCTCGGTGTTACTTTTAAATCGGCATACATCTTATCTTTAAATTCACTCGGCGAATAATGATGATCCATTATTTAATCAACTCCTTTAAAACAAAAGGACAGCTGTCGTGAACGATGCATGATGTTGTTCCATTTAATTAATGGTGATGCGAATGAGGTGCGGCACGCCCCTCGAGTTCACAAAGTAAGGCATCACTATGCTCGTGATTGGCAGTCTCGATTTGAATCGTCGCATGATGGATATGTTGATCTTCAAGCTTATGCTTGATTTCCTGAAGTAACGCCTCCCCTTCAGCAATCGACATGTCCCCGTCCGTGACGACGTGACACGACAGGGCATTCAATCCACTCGTGATCGCCCAGACATGTAAGTCATGGACGTCGTTGACACCCTCTGTCCCTTGAATCGTCGCGGTGATTTCTTCGAGATTGACGTTCTCAGGGACACCTTCCATCAAAATATTGACGGCTGATTTCGTCACGAAGTAACCACTTCGTAAGACGAGCAGCGCTACGATGATACTTGCGAGCGGATCGGCCCAGTTCCAACCGAAAAACATGATGAGCAAGGCTGCTGCAATCGCACCAATCGAGCCGAGTGTGTCACTCAAGACATGGAGATAGGCACCTTTCATGTTCAGGTTTTCTTTGACGTCGCCACCACGTAACATGATCCAAGCGACAAGCAGATTGACGAGAAGACCGATGACACTGACAATCAGCATCCCTGTCGAGGCAATCGACGTCGGCTCTGTAAAACGACGAATCGCTTCATAAAAGATATAGAGCGAAATCCCGATTAAGGCGACACCGTTGATGACGGCAGCCAGGATTTCGAAACGTCTGTAACCGAATGTCTTACTGCCGCTCGCTGCCCGTTCCCCGAGCTTAAACGCGACGAGCGAAATCGCGAGTGACGCTGAGTCACTTAACATATGTCCGGCGTCAGCGAGAAGTGCCAAACTATTCGTCAAGTATCCGCCAATCACTTCAACGATCATAAATAGTGTGATGATGGAAAAAGCAATCAATAATACACGTTTGTTTCCAGTGTGTGCATGGTCGTGCCCGTGGTCATGTCCCATTTCATTCTCTCCTTTAAGTGTTGTCTGCAATTCGGACAGTCGATCGTCCGTAGATGCACGCGGAAAGGATGAAGCAGCTTCTTGTTTAAAGCAGACCGCAACCCGTTCAATTCCTCGTATATTGCAAGTAGTTCCTATCCACTCGATACCCGAAAAAGACAGGAACAATTCATCCGGTTCAAAAAAAGGAATTACAGTTCTGGATGGAAGCAGAACGGAAACCTAAAAAATCGTCGTGTAAAAAAGTAAAATAATTCAAAAAACATGGTATTATATAGGTTATATAGAATACAAGAAGGTGAATCCGCATGCTTGTTTTAGGAATGAGTATTGGTATTATCATGGCATTAATCTTTACCAAACTTCAAAAACCCGATGAAGCTTCTCAATTATCAGTTGAACTGATCGGACATCATACGAAAGATGTTATTTATGTTTACGAAGTGAAACCGATCCAACGCTTTCGGTACATCAGCCCGTCGCTTGATGAACATATTGGTGATGGCGTCGTCGACGCGAGCTACGCCGATCCGGCTGTCTGTTTTGACCGTATTCATCCGGATGACTTTGATATTTTGATTGCAAAGATATCAGGTACGGGAAATTATGATACCGCCTTTTTACAACGGTGGCGGACGAATGATGGACGATATGTCTGGTTTGAGGAGTATACAACTCCGATTTATGAAAATGATGAACTTGTCGCAATCCAAGGAATCATACGTAATGTTGAACAAGCGATAACTGAAAAAAATGAATTAGAGAAACGGTGCAGGACCGATGCTTTGACAGGACTTTATAACCGTTATCAATTTGATAATATGATATCGGAACTTATGCCGTGTCAAAACGTTCCACTCGCTATCTTATTATTTGATTTAAACGACTTAAAGATTCAAAATGATCATCACGGTCATGCTGCCGGAGATGAATTGCTCAAATTGACCGCGTTCGCTCTAAAGCAGCATAGCCAAAACGTTTACCGCATTGGCGGTGACGAGTTTGCCATTATCGAATCACACTTGACGCTTGAAGAAATCGAAACACTAAGAGCAGGCATTCATGCTGAAATGGACAAGATGCATATCGCTCTCGCTTCGGGCTTCGCGAACGGAATGGCACAAGATGTCGAGCAGCTCATCATGCAAGCTGATGCTGCCATGTACATTGATAAATCAACAAAAAAAATCCGTACATCTTCCACACTTTAAAACGCGGAAGATGTACGGATTTTTTATATAAGCGAATGAAAGGTGCTTCGTCTTACCGACTGATTTCGTCATGCTCAGGAGCACCGTCTGAACGAATCAATTTCTCTAAAATCTGAACAAGCCTTGCACGTTTGACCTGACTGGATGCATCTTGATGCGGATTTACGAACTGGCAACTATCGTTATCGTAATATTTTCCGGAAGCATTTTTGAACTCGTCTGAAAGTGCGGCGTCCACTAAAATTTTTGCGCCAATTTTCACATCATGACCTTCAATGCCAAATGCAGACTTGACCATTTTACTTCCTAATAGTGATTTAGGGTTAATTGCGATAAAGGCAGGTGCTTGCTGTTTCGCCATTTCGATGGTCCACATTGTAAGTGCTAACTTGCTTTGAGCGTATGCATCCCCGTCAGGCAATACTTTTTTTCCGAGAAGGGCATCGACCTCTACTTCTTGTTGAGCTGCTGACGAAACGTTAATGACGCGACTACTTGAAGACATCAATGGCAGAAGCGCTTTTGTCAGCGTATAAGGAGCAATTGTATTTACGGCAAACCGAATGTCTAAACCTTCAGCAGTAACCGTTTCGGGTGCACCGTAGACGCCGGCATTGTTAATGAGCACATCGATTCCGGAAACCTCATGAGAGAGTTGCTCCGCCAATCGCTTAACCTCGATTAACCTAGACAAATCTGCTACAAAAGGTACGATTGTCGAGTTTTTCAAAGTTTTACACACAGCGGTTAACTTCTTTTCGTTCCGTCCGTGTAACAATATCGTATGACCTTGTTCGGCTAGCATCTTTGCTGTCTCAAGTCCGATTCCGTCTGTAGCACCGGTGATTAGGATATTCATCAGAATTCTTCGATGATTTCAGATTGCTCGAGTCGCGATTTTGGTAAGGATGCATTAAAATCAGAAGCAGCCCGATAGCCTAATGAAACGACGACACTTGAAGTGAAGCCTTGCTCGCGTAAGTTAAATTCTTCATCTAATACTTTCATGTCTAGTCCTTCCATTGGGACAGCATCGATTCCTAAATCCGCGACGCCGAGAAGGAATGACCCTAAGTTCAAGTACACCTGCTTTTCCGTCCAGTGTTGAAGATCTTTAAAGTCGTATTTGTGTAAATCAACGAAAATTTTTCGCCCCCCATGATTTGCCTGCTTAAATTCTTCTTCAGCAAACCGGCCATCCGCATCTTCTTTTTCCGTCAGATGAAGTAAATATTCGTCTGAAATGTCGCTTTTCGCGGCAAAGATCACGACAGCTGCTGCACCGGTGATTTTTGATTCGTTGAATCCGAAAAAGCCTTGTGCCGCCTTTGCAATCCGTTCTTTCCCTGCTTCACTTGATGCGATGACAAAGTGCCACGGTTGGACATTTGTTGACGAAGGTGCTAGTTGAAGGAGTGATTTAATTGTTGCCATATCTTCCTGTGAAATTTGTTTTTCCTGATCAAACTCTTTTGTAGAGTAGCGTGTTTGTAATGTGTTGATCAATGTCATATTGCCACGTCCTTTGTATGTTTAATGTGTAAAGTACTTCGTCAGTATATATCCCGGAAAATCGGCAAACAAGTACTGACATTTTTATCCGTACGGACATTAAAGTACAAAAAACGTGAACCGTTCACCCCTTAGTAAAAGGCGCACAGTTCACGTTTTTATGTTTTTTACTCGTATTCCTCGCTAAAAGAAATTTCACCATACTCATACGTTTCGTGGTAGGTTTTTCCCCAAGTGCCCAACTCTTTCAAAATCGGCAGTAATGCTTGTCCCAAGTCCTCTAACGCATATTCGACTTTCAATGGCAATTCGTCATATACTGTTCTTTTTACAAGCCCCGCATCTACCAGCTCTTTTAGTTGTCTTGAAAGGACACGTTCATTCACATTCGGTATTTTTCGTTTCAATTCGCCGAACCGGAGGATTTTTGCTCCGCCGATATGATAAATAATCAAAGGCTTCCATTTACCGCCCATGACATCTAAAGAAAGTTCAACATTACAATAAAAGTGCTTCTTGTTTTGATTCACCATCTTAATCTCCTTTCTATCATTCCCTTTTTGAGTTTATGCTTTTTGAATGAAAGAAACTAGGAAAATGCTGATTGATGGTAATACCAACTTGATTCGAAAGGATTTTTAAACAACTGTTTACAGCTTGATTGATGTAGCTAGTAATTTCTTGATTGTGATTTTTATAAAATTCCAGCTTCTCGGTTTCTAATGAGGCATCAAGTTGAAAATCCAATGCCAACTCGTCAATTAAAGTAGGCAGATAAGTCTGATCATAGCCTTCGATTTCAAACAAAGGAACCGTTAGCGGAGAGAGTTTGAGTTCATATAATTTAATAATCCGACCATTTAAACGGTTGAAATCCCTGTAAGATTTTTCTAAATCCGCCTGCCATTGCTCGCGTGAGACGTACGCGACCTTCTCGAGGTAAAACGCTAACCATACCTGATCGGATATCAAATGACAGAGGTAACCGAGGTAAAACGGTTCCGCTAACCGTGTTTCATATGTATGCAAAAAGCGGTCCAGGTTAATCCGGTTCTTCCCGTTCTCATCCAGGTCCTTGAAATGGGTTTTCCCTTTCGGCACGCCCATCAGACCGTGGATATCCGGTGCAATCCCGCCTAACAGAAAATCACTCCGGGGCTCCGGTTTCAGCTTGTCCGCGAGCAATGACGCAATACAATAATGCATGATCCGCGATCCCATATGTCTTCGCTCCTTTTAGTTTAATCGTTCGCGCGTTCATCGATTCGGCGGACGGCATCAAGGACGGCGTCCGGTCGGTCCAGATGAATCGCATGACTTGCCTGCTCCACAAAAAGTAGTTCGCTTTGAGTCGACAGGTCGCCCTGTTCGCAAATCAATTGTTCCCATGTGTCCTCAAGTAACCGTAGCTCCGCTTCCGGCAACCCCTCTTCGATTCCGCTGTTCACGGCCAGTTCCTTGTCGCGTCCGAGCACAATAAGTGGAAGATTAGCGAGACGACCGCGTCGTTCCAACGTAACAGCGTCGTTCTGCCACTGTTCGATGGCGGTGGCCATTTCGCCGTACAGCAACGGATCGGTTTGGAAATCGAGCAGCTCTCGTTGGACGCTTACCGGTAACTGCCGTTGCTCGTGTGTCAGTTCTGGTCGAATGGCCTCGCATAAGGCGTGACGTGTCATTTCCGCGTAACTTCGGCACTTGTCAAGCCAGACCTGATCCGTCGACAGTTCATCGAGGACCGGTAACGTCAAGGAATCGAGTTGCCGTAAGCGAACGGATGTCGAGTCGACGAGAACGAGTCCACGGACGGTTTCCGGGTAATCATGCGCCATCTGTTGGGCACACAGCCCACCGTAAGAGTGTCCGACAAGCAGGACCGGCTCCGTGACGTCTAAAGTTTTCAGTAATTCCTGCAATTGCAAAGCGACCGCAACTGTCCCGGTTTGAGTTGTGTTCATCAGTTCATGGCGGTGAAATGAAATCACGCGAAATGTTTGTTTTAATGATTCAATGACTGGATACCATTCATGATAGGTGCAGCCAAGACCGGGCAGAATGACGAGTGGTCGTCCCGGCGTTTTCGTATCGAAATGGGACATGTATATCCTCCGTTTTCTACAGTATAAACATTTTTTCCTATAGTCGTCATTTTTCCATTATAATGAAATTATGTTTTGATTTTATTATAGGAATGGCGGTAATTGAAATTAAAAATATTCAAGCTGTTATCTTTGATTTAGACGGTACCCTTCTGAATCGTCAGTTGTCCTTACAAAGATTCATCACGGGACAATACCAGCGTTTTTTTAACGACTTACAGCCTGTTTCACTGCCGGACTATTCGCGTCGCTTCATCACATTAGACAATGATGGTTACGTTTCAAAAGATGTTGTCTATCAACAATTACTTCAAGAGTTCGAGATCACGACGGTAACGTGGCGTCAATTATTCGACGATTACCTCGTTTTCTTTCCAGACCATTGCATCGCGTATCCTGATACGACGGTCATGTTAAACAACTTAAATAAACAAGGTTATCTGATTGGCCTCATTTCAAACGGCGCATCTGACTTCCAGCGCGCCAATTTAGAAGCTTTAGGGATTGTACATTATTTCAATCACATCCTCATTTCGGAAGACATTGGAATCAAAAAGCCGGACCCGCTTATTTTTAACTACTTTTTAGAAAAGTGTGCCCTTGACGCACATGCGACCGTCTACATCGGCGACCATCCCGTAAACGACGTTTACGGTGCGCAGCAAGTCGGGATGAACGTGATTTGGAAAAGAAACGGATCCACGCGTCGGCCCCCGTGTACGGACTGGATCGACGACTGGTCCGAATTAGGCACATTGCTTCAGAACGACTAACAAAAAGGAGTTTTTACCATGTCAGAACTGCAATACCAAATCCGCCCCTACGCGGACCACGATTTCGAGGCGATTCAACGATTGAATGCGGCTGAAGGCTGGAGTAATCTCGTCGCCCGTGCTGACGAAACAAAACGCGCCTTTGCGGCGTCTAACGTTGCTTACGTCGTCGTCATCGACGGCACCGTTTCCGGCTACATCCGTGGCATGACGGATACGGCGATCACGCTCTACATCTGTGAGCTGTTGATCGCGGACAGTGCCCGCGGGCAGGGACTCGGGCAAGCCTTGCTCGGACACGTCCACGCCCTCTATCCGGCGACACGGCTCGAGATTCTTGCGAGCGCTTCCTCCCACTCGTTTTACGAACAACTCGGCTATCGTCCGTTTTATGGTTTTCGAAAGACGATCGATGCCACCGTCACAACGCCTCCCACATCGCTTTGAAGACGACCGGGTCGACCTTAAAGAAGACACCCAGTTGGTGATAGACGACGTAGCCGCCTGCAATCAGCCGCAGCGACACCGTGATCCCGTCCGCTTGCGTCACGCGTAAAACCTTCATTGTTTTGTAATCCGTGACTTCTGGCGGGACTTCTTCGCGTGTCATCGCACGGGCCTCGTACAAGGCATCAATGAAAGCCCGGTACCGATTGTCCGCTGTCATCGGTTGTGCCGTTTCGTCGTCGTTCCACTGGTCAAATGTTTGATAGGCGAGGCGTCTGACCGGCGCGTCGAGGTTTAAATCCCGGAAAAAATCGTTGCCTGTTTTCAGCACGAAGCCCGTCTGGCGCTCGAGTAGCCAGACTTTTTTTATGCCTTCTTCCTCCCCTACAGCGAACAGGAGCACGGACGGCTTATAGCCGTCGACCCGATACAAAGTGACCGGTCCGAGGTTCGAGCCACTTTCCAGTGTTTCAGGGGTAGTATCACCCGTTTCCTCAAGTGTTGCCGTCACGCGCCCCAGTCTCTTCCCTTGCAGGGCACGGACGTCATCCGTCAGCGGTGTCTCCATCGCAAGATAAAGCTCATTTTGATAGACGAGCCCGGGGAGCATACTGCCTGCGGTCGAACTGCCCTCCACTTGTTCGTCCTGCGCCCAGTTCGGGACGACGACGGCACCGTCTGTCCGAACGATTTCTGCCGCAGGCGGTGTCTCTTCCAGTAGCATGCCGCCACCGACCGCCAACAGGAGTGCTGCTGCAACCAGTCCTGTCGCGGTCTTACGTCCGACGAAGCGCGGACGGCGTGCCTGCTGAACGCCGGCGAGCAAATGACTGCGGACCTGTCCGCGGGGCACATCGATTGAATCCACTGCGCGTTTGACCTGCTCTTTCATTTTGCCCCGCCCCCTTTCACCTGTTTGGCCTGAACCTTTTGAATCGCCCGGTAGAGTGTACTTTTGACCGTGCTGACCGGTATTTGCAGAAGATCGGCGACGTGCTGCAGTGTGTAGTCCTCGTAATACCGTAAGAACAGGATCGTCCGTTCCGCTACCGTGAGCACTTCGAGCAGCTCCTGCAAGTAAAGATCATTGACGAGTCGCTCCTCGAAAATAACTGGTTCGGCGACATCCGTTGCCGCCGTCGCATAATCGACCCGGATTCCTTGGGTTTTCTTTAGCATGTCGAGCGCACAATTGATCGCGATCCGCGTCAACCAGGTTTTGGCGATCGTCGCGTCCAATAACGTATGGCGGTGTTTCCAGGCGCGATAGGCAACTTCCTGCACATTTTCGAGTGCATCCTGGTCATTTTTTAAGTACAGGTAGGACATCTTGTAAAGATAGGTATCATGACGCGTCAAAAACATCAGAAACGTTTCATCGTCAAACGCGGGTTGCCGCTTGTTTCGCCGACCGATCATCGCCCGTTCTCCCCTTTCTGTCTGTCACTACCTGTTAGACTGCGTAACCGACGGATTTCGTTTCAACGATTTAAATTTTTTTCACTCAAGTTGATTCATTCTCCGCTTCATGGACACCCGGCCAGTTCTTTCCCCACTGTTTTTCCGTCAGCCGTTGCCGGTAAATCACTTGCCGTGCCGTCGCCTGGAACAGCGGCGTCGGCCGCAGCCGTTGTTGCAACAAATCACCAACACCGTAGGCCGTGAAAAATTCGAGCTGGTCCGCTTGTAGCGTCAGACCGATCGCCGTCACCGTCTCCGGAAACTGTGCCATTGCGTCGCGGGACGACCGGTATGGCGGTAAGTCATTTTTGGTATGCATCCGTGCCTGATTTTTGACGGACCAGGGGTAGTCCGGCAACTGTTCGTTCAGTCGGGCTTCCAGCATTTGGTCAGTCGCTTCCGTCGTGTCGGATGCGTCAAAATAGATGACGTCGATGTCCGCCACCGCTGTCGCTTCCTTTTGCTCTAAAACATCCCAAACCTTTGCCCGGACATACCCGGCACAAATCCACCAGTCCGGTAAGTCGAGTGTCGCGACCGCCTCAAGAAGTATTCTTGTCTCCCGGTCCCGTTCAAACATCTGGACGATATCTGTTTCCGTCTTCATTTGCACCATCGCTCCTTTTTAATCGAACCACGTCACGCCATGCTGCTTGATGAAGGCAAGTTCTTGCTCATAATGCGTCGCATGCCCCTCCTCAATCATCCGCTGAAACGCCTCCTCCCCGTGGGCTGCTTTACGGTGAATCGTCAACAGGAGGGCTTCAATCCGTAGCAGTAACGTATCAAACAATTGCTCTTTTAATTCCGGCATCCCGTAAGCCGCTAAAAAGATGTCGATGCGGCGTTTGATCCGGTCCGGTCCCGTAACGGGGTCATAATCGACTTGTCGCCCGTGTTCATCGTGATGATGGCGGCTGAGCGGGACGAACGTATACAACGTGTAGGCGATGTCCCAAATCCGTGGTCCGGGTGCCGCTAAATCAAAGTCGATGACGCCGATTGGTTTTTTGTCCTTAAAAATGACATTGTAGACGGCAAAATCATTGTGACAGATGACTGCATACGGCAGCGGCGTATTGTCGAGCGGCTCCCATGACGCGGGTACTTCGAAGTCTGCCGTGGCATCATGAAACTGACGGAGTAACCGGGCCGTCTCTTCTAACACGGCCTCCGACCACATGTAGGCTTTGAGGGGATAGTTTCCCGCCTCCCCGTCAAGATACGACAGGATTTCCCGATTTTGCGGATCGATTCCGAGAAACCGTGGACTTGCCGGATACTCTTTTTTCTCGAGATGCACGAGCAGCCGGTGAATCCGCGGACTGTCCGGCTTTTGTTCCCGCCGGACCGTGTCGCCTGCGCGACTGACGGCAGAAACGTTTCCCCCTGTTAACGGTTGTTCCTGTTCGCTTTTCTTTGACAAGATGTAACCTCCCTATCGTTTCGAATCAAACTTGGGTAAGAAGACGATGATACCTGCACCAATCAAACACATGATGACATCACTGAACGTAACCGCTCCTATCTCAAAATCAAGCATCGTCCTGACAAGCTGCCAGACGAGCACGAGCGTGATTGCTAAAGGAACAGTCCGTTTCATCCAGCGGGGTATGCGAATCCATTCTTGTAATAACCGTGCTCCCCATTTCTTCAACACGTCCCCACCTTTCACGATTGGTTAATCCCATATTTTCCCTATCCAATTTCAGTATAGCATTATCGGAAGGCGTGATAAACTGGTTAAAAAGACTTGTCAGAGAGGGTGGATGTCCGGTGAAAGCAATGACGATTGAAAAATATGGAAACGTGCCACTCGAACTAACGGAACAGCCCCTTCCCGTTGTCTCCGCACATGATGTCTTAGTCGAAATTCATGCCGCGAGCATCAATCCGGTTGACTTTAAGATTCGGGACGGCAAGGTCAAACTGTTGATTCCCTTCCAGTTCCCGTTGATTCTCGGCAACGATTTTGCCGGCATCGTCACGAGGGTCGGTTCCGCGGTAACACAGTTTCAAGTCGGCGACGCCGTCTACGGCCGGGCCGAAAAACAGCGGATCGGGACGTTCGCGGAATTCATCGCCATTCATGAAGACCTCGTCGCACGAAAACCGGATGCGTTATCGTTCGAAGAGGCGGCGTCGATTCCGCTCGTCGGTTTGACGTCCTATCAGGCACTCCACGACGTTCTACAAGCGACACCGGGTCAAAAAATCTTGATCCAGGCCGGTGCCGGGGGTGTCGGGACGTTCGCCATCCAACTGGCGAAGGCGATGGGACTGTATGTCGCGACGACCGCCAGTCCTGCCGGCCATGACCTTGTCAAAGCACTCGGTGCCGACGAAATCATCGATTACCGGACCGTCGCGTTCGACGAGGTCTTACATGACTTCGACGGCGTCTACGATACGATTGGCGACGACACGCTCAGACGGTCCTTTAAAATCGTCCGGCCCGGTGGAAAAATCGTCTCGATTTCCGGATTGCCGAATGGTCGGTTCGGTAAAGCGTACGGTTCCGGATTTTTAAAAACGATGTTATTTCGTCTCTTGACGGTCCGTGAGGCATTTCTCGAGCGAAAATACCGCGTCACATACACGTTTTTGTTCATGAAACCGAGCGGACGACAACTGCAGCACATCACGGAATGGATTGAGACGGGGCAAATCAAACCGGTCATCGATCGCGTCTATCCGTTTGAAGCGGCACAGGAGGCACTCGCCTATTCGGAATCCGGTCATGCGAAAGGGAAAGTCATCTTGAAGGTGAAGTAAGCGAATTAAATGTTTTTGACAACCCATGCTGAAAGGAGCAGACGGATGCAGTTTTATATCGGATCAAGCTTTGCAAATATCACGAACGTCCGGATATTACAACACAAACTGATCGATCGCGGATTTACGCTGACGTATGATTGGACCCAAAATGAACGGGCGACGAGTAAAGCGGCACTGCAAACGATTGGTCATGCTGAAAAACAGGCCATCACGCTCTCGGACTGCGTCATCATTTTACTGCCGGCAGGGAAAGGAAGCCACATCGAGCTCGGAATCGCCTTAGGACAAGACAAGCCGATTTTTCTCCATTGTGTTGATCAGACATACGACCGGTTCGAGACGACGAGTACGTTCTATCATTTGCCGGAAATCATCCCCTGCAGCGGGACGCTTGAAGAATTGACTGAATTGATCGTCCATCATTGCCAGCGGATGTCTGCTCGTGGATTGTAGAGGGTTCTCCTCTGCAATCTTTTTTTTTGTATCGGTAACTACTACATATGGATTTTTTTGTAAGTTTCACTAGCTATTTTTTGCTATTACCGCTATGATTTATTTAACGGTTAACTTTTATTAACCGGTTTACTTTATGAGAAGAGGTGTTGGAAATGATGCAAAAATCGATTTTGATTTTAGAGCACTATGAACAGCTGAAGGTCATCAGTGACCCGATGCGGACAAAGATGTTGATGCACTTGATTGAACAACCGCATACGGGTCACCAGTTAGCTCAAAAACTGGATGTCTCCCGGGCAAAAATCCTGTACCACTTACGTGAACTCGAAAAGTACCAGCTGATTGCATTGGTGAAAGAAGAGATTCAGGGCGGAAACGTCTTGAAATATTATCAATCCGTCGCACGCGGCTTTATCCCGGCGGATCATTTGCTTAATTTAGTCGAGACACAACAAGCGACACGTCAGTCTTATCTTGAAGTCCTCGACCGCGCGAAAACACGTGTCCTCACTGCGCCGGACGACTCCTTTCAACCGCGTTCTTCCGATGTCGAAGCGTGGACCAGTTTGTCCGTCCAAAAAGAAGTCGCGACGACACCACAAAAATTTTTAGAATTCACGAAAAAATACCGTCAGCTCCTGGCTGAGTTAGAAGATCAACTTGAAACGAAAGACAACAACAAACTTTTTTATATCATGGCGACCGGGTTTGAAATCGACGAGGCATTATTCGAGGAAAAATAACAGAAGGAGGAACGCTGATGTATGAACGCACGGTGAAAGAAAATCGCTCCTTTTTTCGAAACCGCTCCTTTATTAGTCTTTGGCTAGCGAGTACATGTTCTTTTCTTGCACTATCGACTTACCTCTTTGCTGAACAATGGTATATCTTACGGGTGCTGCAGCAAGAGGCTTACCTCGGTATCGTCCTGATGTTGACGCTTCTTCCGCGAATTTTTCTCATGTTGATCGGCGGCGTGATCGCGGACCGCTTCAAAAAGGCGATGATCATGCGCTTTTCCAGTCTATTCCGGTTAGGTTTCGTCATCGCCCTTTTGTTTGTCTATCAAAATGACGCCTTAGGAATCGTCCAGTTGTCACTGTTCGCGTTTCTATTCGGTTGCATCGATGCGTTTTTTTCACCCGCCAGCTCAGCACTCCTTCCGTTACTCCTGTCATCCGAAGACTTCACACGGGCAAATGCCGTTGTCCAAACGTCGAACCAACTCGCCTTATTTTCCGGACCGCTTCTCGGCGGGATTCTTTTAACGACCTACTCGTTCACTCTTTTATTTGTTGTCGTCGGCTGTTTTTTGTCCGTGACGTTCCTTTGTTCCTTATTCATTAGCGAACGCCGTGTTGAACACCGACGTTCAACGTCTGCAACGGCTGAACTTGTCGAAGGCGTCCGTTATGTTTTTTCTGAACCTTATTTACGAAAGATCCTGTTCATCTTAATCATCATCAACTTTTTCTTTTTCGGTCCACTCTTAATGGGGATCCCGTTATTAGTCGATGGTGTGCTGCACGGGCAAGCCCTCGATTTAAGTTATCTGCAAGGAGCGTATCAAATCGGCATGTTGCTCGGTGCTGCCTTGATAGGACTGCGCAATATCAAAAGTCAGTCGATCCGCTTACTGCTTCTACTGATTGGCGGATTAGGCAGCGGGTTAGCCGCACTGGGTCAAATCTCAACGGTCTTTCAAGGTGTCGTCCTGTTGCTTACAATGGGGTTACTGTCCGCTGTCATCAACGTCTTACTCTTGACGACCATTCAAGCGACGAGCCAACAGCCGATGATGGGACGTGTCATGAGTTTAGTGAATGCGGCGTCGAACGGCTTAGTCCCGCTGTCGTATGCGTTAATTTCACTTTCGCTCTACTTTCATTTCACCATCACATGGATTCTCTTTTGTTGCGGCATCATGATCGTGACTACTTCCTGTTTTTTCTTCATCCGTTCAATGAAAAAAGATTAGAGATGAAGGTAAATGTTACCTACCTCTACCGTTCTGTCGCGCCGTCCTGTCTCAATCTGACTGTATAACGGCAATCTTCCAAATCGGATCAAACGGAATCCTTGATGATTTTAGTTGGTAATCCTGCTCTAATTGGATAAAATTAGAAATAGCAGTCGTAGTTCAAGAAATAAAAACAATAAAGGAGTCTTGCCATGATCAGTTATAGAAATAGCACGCGGGAAGTGGCCGCCAGTGAAACAACGATTGCGATAATTTCGGTTGGTGCGACGGAACAGTTTGGTCCCTACCTGCCGATGCACCTCGATACGTTGATTGCTGAAAAATACGCCGAGGCGTTCGGTGAAGCGCTACATGCCTATGTGCTTCCAACGCTGCCTTTTAATACGTCGGAAGAACATGCCGACCAAATCGGTACCGTCACCGTCAGCCCGACCGTTCTGATGGCGATGCTCGAAGAAATCATCGTCAACCTGCGGCGGCAAGGTTTTACTCAATTTGTGTTATGCAACGGTCACGGGGGAGCTTACTGGGAAGCAGCCTTCGTCAAACAGATGAATTACAAACATCAGGACATCGTGTTAATTACGGCCGATCGTCACCTCGCCTGGGAAGAGGCTCTTCAGGAAGTCGGTCTAGTGGGGTTAAACGAACGGCATGCCGGGTTGTTATCTGTCTCTGCCGCCATGTGGTTGTGTCCGGAACTCGTTCAATTGAAACCGATGGGAAGTGAGGTGCCGGCGTCGAACATTCCATATTCCGACTCGGTCTTTTGGAGTCAGTTAACCACAGACGGGTGCTGGGGAAAGTTTGATCCGGCCGACTATACACGGGAAGAACTGACAGCGATTGGCGAAACCTTTTGGACAAGCTTCATCTCAAAACGGAGCGAACACTTAAAAGAGACGTTAGCGGCAATATGTAAATTAAAATTAGGAGTTTAAAGGAGAATCATTCATGCAGCGTCTACTGATTTTAACAGTCGGTAAAACCCATACCGGAAAGTCGACATTCGCGCGTATGTTAGCGGAGCAGCTCGCAAACAGCCTCATCATCGATCAAGATCACCATGCTGCTTTCTTGAACACCCATTATCCCGAACTTGTTCCTTTGCGCGGAACGAACGACGTAAAACATGCTTTGACCCAGTTCATCTCTTCGATCGCGACCGAACGAACGGATGCGCATCTCATCGTCTGTAATGCGAACCTATCGCGGGGAAATCGCCTGTGCTTACTTAACGAACAATATCCACCGACTGTGTTTCACCGGATCATTGTTTTTTTTGACGTAAGCGACACCACCGCCTTGAACCGGATAAAACATTCTGACCGGAGTTCCGTCGTGATCCGCGGGGAGATTACATATGAAGTACTTATACAAAAGCAGGCAGTAGAACCTCCCGAAGCGGACGAAGCCGATCAACTCTATGTCATACAGGAAGCGAATGATGTCGAATCTGTCATTCAACAAATTAAACAATGTCAATTTGCTGAATAAATTGAAGAATCGTCATCAGCCCGGCTCGTTCAGCTCGGTATTCAGAACATGAGAGGATACAACAGATGCTAACATTACAAAACATTTCGAAAACGTTTGGTGATCGGCTTGTCTTATCAGACATGTCGCTTACGATTCCGCGTGGAAAAGTAGTCGGCTTGATCGGTCCGAACGGTGCCGGGAAAACAACACTGATTCGAATCATGAACGGTGTGATCTCCCCGACGCATGGCACGGTCCATTATGATGATCAGCCGATTGAAGCCCTTCGTACGAAAGCTGGCATCGTCACCGAAAGTGCGGGATTGTACCCTGATATGACGGCGCTTGAAAATTTAACTTTTTATGCATCTTTATATGGTGTCAGAAATAAAAATCATCTGCTTGAACTGTTGAACCAGTTTGATTTGACCCATGTCCGCGATGTCTATGTCCATACGTTTAGTACCGGTATGAAAAAAAGACTCGCGCTCGCTAAAGCAATGCTGCATGACCCGGAAATTTTATTTTTGGATGAACCGACGAATGGACTGGACCCCGACGGCATTCGCCAGGTCCTGGATATGATTCGGTCCGTGAATCAAACGAAGGGAACGACCATCATCATCACGTCGCACCTCCTCTACCAATTGGAAAGTGTCTGTGACGCCTACATCTTCATCGAACAAGGCCGCCTCATCGATCAAGGGACACTCACGGACTTACTGAAGCGTCACCAAACTGCGATTCGCGTCAGAATCCGGACAAACCTTCCACCAGATTCCGTCCACACGATGTTCGAAACAGCTGTTGCACCTGTTGCTTCTGACGTGATTGAAGTATCGTTTAAAGACGAAACGTGCATCAGTCCTTTTTTGAAACAAATCATTGATCAGGGCTACGCGGTGTATGAGTGTCAAGTAATCGACCGTGATTTAGAAGGTGTCTATTTTAAGTTAAGGGGTGAAACGAAATGAATTTACCACTCGTGCTTGCCGTGATTAAAAAAGACAGCATCCAACTCTTTCGAAAAAAGATCTTGCTGTTTACGTTGATTATCATCCCGGTCTTGATGGGGCTCGTTCTTCCGATCGGATTCTCCTGGTTCATCATCGAGCTTGATCCGTCCACGTTAACCGACCCGGAAGTGCTCGATTTACTGAATCGTTTTTTGGCGACTACGGCCAGTCCGGATGTTCTGACACTGACGTTTAATGAACAATTGCTTTATTTGTTCCTAAACTATCCGCTCGTGACGTTATTTTTGTTAGTTCCGGTCATTACATGTTCCGTCATCGCTGCCAATAGTTTCGTCAGTGAAAAGGAACAGCACACATTAGAAAGCCTATTGTTTTCGCCAATCACCATCCGTGATTTGTTTTACGGCAAGCTGCTGATCTCGATTGCCTCATCCTACCTGATTTCCGCCGTCTGCTTTTTGATAAATCTGCTCGTCATCAACACTTTGATTTCCGTCAACGGCTTTTCAGTCAGCTTTCCCTCGACCCAGTGGTGGGTGTTACTCTTTCTGCTGTTACCGATTCTTTTATTGACGACGGCGTTAATTAATTTATTGATCTCGACACGGGTCAGTACGTACCAGGAAGCACAAAACTTGAGCGGTATCATCATCTTACCGTTCATCGGATTAATCATCGGTCAAATCAGCGGATTATTCTTTATCGATACGCTGTTCCTGATTCTGTTATCGATCGGTTTACTGATTCTAAACATTTTCCTGTTAAAACTCGCGTTGCGCTTCGGGACACGCGACCAGCTGTTTAATTCCCAAATGTCATGAATCGGGTAACTTATGAAAAAATCGGTCTTGTTGAAGTTTTGCGTCACGGTTTTAATACAGCTGTCTGTGTAAGAATGTAACAAAAAACGCCTTTTGGGATTCAAAAGAATCTCGAAAGGCGTTTACTTTATAGTCGGATCAGAACAATTCCGCCGATCATCACGAGCAAGCTGAGAATTTGAACGCCGGTAACCGGCGTCCGGGCTGCCCCGAACCAACCGAACCGGTCAATCAAGAGACTCCCCGTCAACAGACCGATCGTCACGATGATGATGGCGACGCCGGTGCCGACGAGCGGGACGATGAACGCATTCCCGGCAATGAACGTCGCACCAATCAGACCGCCGATGAACATCCACCACGGTTTTGGCGCCGTCCGGTCCACTTGGAGCTTCGGTCGCACGAGCAACAACACGAACAGTAACGTCAGCGTCCCGATGACGAAGGAAATCAATGCCCCTTTAATCGCCGAATCGAGGACACTTCCGAGATGCCCGTTAATCGCTGCTTGCATCGCACTCATCATCCCGGTCGCGATGCCGAGTAAACGCCAACCGGTCAGGTTGACTTCCACAAGGTTCTTCGTTTCCTGTTGTCCGCGTTGCCGGCGTTTCGCTAACCAATCCCCTAAGGCGACCGTACCGACGACACCAAGCAGGACGAGCACGGCCCCGATTAACCGGGTCGGCGACAACCGGTTGACCGCTGAATCAAACCATCCGAAATGGTCAATCAACAGCCCCATGATGACTTGTCCGAAGATGGGCATGATGACCGTCTGGACCCCGCCCAGTTTTGGAAAGAGTAAAATGTTTCCCGTCAAGAAGATGACCCCGAGAACACCACCGAACCAAATCCAGCGGGGTTCCATCGTCCAGAGGGCTTCGTTCAATGTGAAGTCCCCTTCGACGATCACGGTCAAGAGGACTAAAAAGACCGTCCCGATACTAAACGAGATGAAGGATGCCGTAAACGGTGATCCGACAACTCCACGCAGCCGCGTGTTGACGCTCGTCTGCACCGGAACGATGATGCCGATCGCTAAACCAATGATAATTGCTAACATGACGCGCCTCCTCTAACTACAAACAGATTCCGTCTCATCATACGGCAACTGTTTGCGAAAAGGCGATTCCTCTGCCTATATGTTCAAACGAACTCATGATGAGGTAGCACGACATGTCCCGTTAAACGATTTTCGTAATCGCCAGCAGATCATCGACGATATACTCGGCCGTCGCGAGCTCCGCTTCCTGTGCAAAATCGAACCGGCAGCCAATCGCCGGCCAGCCGTTTTCTTTCGCTGCCGTAAAGTCCGATTGCCGGTCGCCAACGACGAAGCCCGCCCGTAATCCGTGTTTCGTCCGAATCATCCGGACGAGTTCGGATTTGTCGAGCGAATCAACGTCTTCGATGCTGTAGATGCCGGTCAGGTAACGGTCTAACGCAAACTGCTCGACGATCGCCGCTAAATATGCCGGCAATCCGTTACTCGCGACATACAGGTCGTGTCCGGCAGCGCGGAGTGTTTGCAATACCGTCACCGCTTCCGGATACAAGGCGCCTTGCCCTGCTTGAATCCGCTCGATCAAGGCCTGTTGAAACCAGTCGTCCATCAGCTTTCGGTCCGCCTCCGGATGGTTCGGCAAGAGCGTCGCCCAGACTTGCGGTAACGGGACACCCATGATCGCTTCGTATGTATCAAGCGGTGTTGCGTCATGCCATTTCCCTGCTTGCCGTAACCGGGTGAACGCCACGTCTAAAGCCGGTCCTAAAATCCGGTGCGTCTGAAATAACGTTCCGTCCATATCAAAGATGATTGCTTGTTTCATCGGTCTCCTCCTCTGCTTGAGCGTTCATATATAACCAGTCGCTCCAGTACATCGTACCCGTGATCCGGTGCGGATTGTCGACCGGGCAGATGAACTCGAGGCTGTTCCCGTCCGGATCATTGAAATGAATCTTCGCGTGCGCGTGGTGCGCCAGTGCCATGACGAACGGTTCCGTCGGTTCGAACCCGAACGCTTTTCGTGGCGTGTAACCGCGCGCCGTCAGCCAATCGACGGCATCCGTCAATGCCTCCAGTTCGACATGAAAGGCGATATGCCGGATGGACGGGTGGTAGTCGAGTTCGACTTGATCCGCGACCCAGAGGCCAAGCCAACTTTCTTCTTTGACAATCCAGAGGAACGCCAACCGGTCGTCGACGATATGATCGAGCGTCAGCCCGAACCCTTCGTAAAAGGCAATCGATTGTTTTAAATTCCGGACCGGGAGATGGGCTTCGTACAGGCCGTTAATCATCCGTGCCGCCTAACGCGTCGATGTAGCGCGCGGCCGACCGCGCGACCGCACCTGCCGCGTCGGTCTCGACGATGCGGTGAAAGGCATCATACAACTGGTTGAACGAAAGCGGGCTAAGTTGTCTTGCCATCTGCGCTACCGTCGTTGCCGGCAGCGGAATCAGGTTCGGGTAACTGTACATGAAGCTGACCCATGCCCGGTCAGCGACGACACGGACGATATCGCCCGTCAACAGGACACCCCGTCCCGCGTCTCCCTGCGTCCACTCAAGGACCGTCGCTCCGTCAAAATGTCCACCGATCCGGTGCAGGACGAGGTCTTCTGCCAGTTCCAGCCGGTCGCCGGACCAGAAAATAATCCGGTCGCTCGGTCGCGTCACCCACTGTTCGTCCGCCTGGTGGATATAAATCGGAACGTCAAACGCTTCTGCCCAGTCGACTTGTGTCGCATAGTAGTGCGGATGCGATAAGGCGATCGCGTCGAGTCCCCCCTGTTGGCTGATTTCATCAATCACGGTCTGATCGAGATAAGTAATGCAGTCCCACAACAGCCGTTTTGCCCCGGCGACCAGATACGCCGTTTGTCCGATTCCGAATTGTGGTGATGTCACGAGGCTCATCAGACCCGGCTGCTCCGGTGTCACCGTCGTCCGGTAGTTCTTGGACGCGACCATCGCCTCACGCGTCGTCCACGATTGTCCGTCCGGATTGACGTATTGCCGTTCATCACTGCAAATCCGGCAGGTCGTTGGTTGAACCGCCTCCTCATCCGTCTGCACCCCGCAGGTCGTACAAATCCAATAACTCATTTCTTTTCCCCCTTATTTTAACCAGTTACGCGTGCCGCTTCTTACGGGCCACTACGGCACTGATGCCCCCTAACAGGAGTGCTCCGCCGACGAATCCGAGAAAAACACTCCAGTTGAACTCTCCTTGTACGCTGTACATGATTGTTACTCCAATCAAGGCGCCGATTGTGATCGCGATCAGTCGCGCTGCTAAGGATGACGCGCGGTTCTGTTTGTTCATCTTGGTTGCCTCCCTTTTAGTTAAAACTCGTGTCATAACGTCCGTGGTGGACTCGCCATCGCATTCGCAAGAATCATGTAGATGATGACGTTGACGGGCAGTGGAATAAAGATAAAAATCAAGCGGACGGCGAATGACGACAACCCAAGCTGTTCCGCAAGTCCGCCGCAGACACCCTGGATTGATTTGTCCGTCGCTGATTTCCGTAATGTTCTTGCCATTTCGATACACCCCTTGCTGAATGTAAATATTCGATTTACCTGAACCTCCAGAAAAAATGGAGAATCCGTCCATCTGTTACAATAATTAGGTACTTCACCAGTCTACACGTTTTGGTATCGTTTTTCATCTGATTGACAATTTTCACTCTACTAAAAAAAGGAGACACTGGTCTCGGTCGGTACGAAGCATTCATACAACCTGTCGCCTTTTCTTGTCGGGCAGACGGTCCAGGTTGCCCCGGAGTATCTGTATGAACACGATATTTACTACACGCACTTCATCCAGACGAACGAAAACAAGGTCAGCAGTACGATCTACCGCTATACCCCGGGGTCGAACACGAACGAAGTCATCCAGACGGTCGATCAGACGATTGGCTCATTGACCGGTGTGTCCCATTACCTGTTCTGGGTCGCGTCAGCGCCGGCAGAAGACGGGATTGCCTGAACGATTCATAGCTTCAATCTTAAAAACGGAAAACAGGATCTGCTTGACCGAGGGATCAGCCGCTTCGACGCCTCCATCCCGGTGCTTGACGCTTCATCAACTCGCCTCTCCTGGCTGATCCATGACGCGACCGCGAAGAAGACGACAACGCTGATGAAGTCCTTTGATGTAGCCGCCGATACAATCATCGTCCACGAACAGTACGACCTAAACAAAAGAAAACAGGACGGCATCTTACCGTTTGATTCAAAACAATCCGACTTCACTTATGAATTATCCGATCGGCATTCGACCGTCGCTTCGTTTCGTTTCTTGTCCCGCGACCGGGTAATCTTCCGTGAAAACACGTCGCAGCTCCTCTATGCCGACTTAACGCGCGGAACCGTCGCCCCGTTGACCGAAATGGAAGACACGATGTCTAAACCGATTTACGTCAATAGGACGATTGCCTATGCCGTTTCGGACGGTCAGGATGTTACGTTTCATGTCATCGACGTCACGCCGTAACCGCTACTCCACCTTGATCTTTTCTTGAACAGGTGGAGCTTTCCGTCTGCATTGAAACGGTTTAAACTATGCTAAACTGACATATAGACTAAACAACGGAGCACCGGTTGCGGTCCGTTTTCGAAAGGACGTCCTGACGTTGAAACAAATCCATCACCTCTGTATCCAAACGGCTGATTACGCGGCCTCTAAATCCTTTTATGAAGCACTCGGGTTCGAACTCGTCCAGGAATCCCCGGACTTTCATACCCGTGCGTTCAACAGTTGGCTCAAGCTCGGCGACTTTTATATCGAACTCCAGACGAACAAAGTTGACGAGACCTTGATGCCTTATACGAAACATACGTCCGGTCCCGTTCATTTTGCTTTATACGTCGACGATTTAGCGGCGGAAGTCGCACGGCTCGAACAACGCGGTGTCACCTTCCTGCCGAAAAACGGCGGAAACATCTACTTCGTCGTCGACGGGCATCTCAGTAAATTAAAAGCACCGGAAGGGACGATTGTCGAGCTGCGGGATACCTTCGTGATTGCCTGACTATTTAATAGCGAGACTAGATTTTTAGGAGGAGTTCAATCATGCGCATTCAAATCATCGGCGGGTCCGGCACCGGCAAAAGCACGCTCGGCGAGTGGATCGGGCAGCAAGAAGGCATACCATGGATCGATAGCGATCACTACTTGTGGACGGATCAAACATTCACTGAAAAACGGTCGGTCGACGACCGGTATGCCTTATATAGACAGGACATCGAACGCCATCAACAGTACATTGTTTCCGGTTCCGTCTTTTCATGGAATCCATACGGCTTCCCGGACCGCGAGCTGCTCGTATTTTTAACGTTGGACGAAGAAACACGGATGAACCGGTTAATCAAACGGGAACAGGCACGCTATCCCGATTTTTCAGGGTCAAACGATTTCCTCGATTGGTGCAGGACGTATTTGACGGAGACGGATCCTGCCAAGATCGGGACATTGGCAGAACATCAGCTCCAGATGATCCTTTCAAGGTCACCTGTCATCCGGATCGATGCCGCACAATCGACGGACCAGATGTATCAACAAATCAAACAGCTGTATCACGAGCTGTGTCCGACAACGTAGTGCCCGCTTTTTTTTTGATATAAAATATACGAATCATAAGGAGTGAGAAAAATGGGGCAACACCGGCTGTACACGACAGCGTTCTCAAGCGTCTATCCGCTTTACGTCAAAAAAGTGGAACGGAAAGGTCGGACGAAACAGGAAGTCGATACAATCATCCGTTGGTTGACCGGGTACTCGGAACAACAGCTCTCGACGTTATCGCAAGATGCGACGACCTTCGAAACCTTTTTTGCGGAAGCACCAGACATGCAGGAACGGCGATCACTCATCAAAGGTGTCGTCTGCGGCGTCCGGGTCGAGGACGTCGAGGACGACTTAATGCGCGAAATCCGCTATCTCGACAAACTGATTGACGAACTGGCAAAAGGAAAAGCGCTCGAAAAGATTTTACGGTGACCGTGGCGAATGCCTCATGTTGGCGACTCTCGCTTCCATCTTCGGTGCAACAGCCCTTATAACCAACCACTTCTAAAGAAAAACCGGGCCCCTGAAGAGGAGTCCGGTTTTTCTGAACTGTTAAAAACGCTCATCCAACCAGTTCAAGATGTCGGCAATCATGTCATCTGAGACAGTATGGTTGATCAATGGATATTTGAGGAACGTGACATCACTGTTAGTTGAAGCAGATTGTTCTACATAATGCTGTTTTGTCGCAATCGGAATGACCTCATCGTCCTCTCCATGTAACAATAATGTCGGCGTCACCTGCTCTTGCGACAAGGGATCATACTTTCTCAGGCGTTGTTCTTCTGAAGTCGACAACGTCGTTCTTTTATCGCGGCTTCGTAAAAGCTGTTCCGCAAAGAGGAAGGAGCCTGAGCCGTTGATGTTAATCAATCCCGCGCTTCCCTGTTGTTTAGCCGCTGCACCGCTCGCGATGAATCCTCCCATCGAGACGCCGAGCCAGATGATGTCCCCTCTTGGAACGTTCAGCTGTTTTGCGAGCGTGCCCGATTCTTCAATGCTTTGAAACACCACTTCCCAAAAGTGCTGTTCGACGATGCCCCGGTCAAAATACGCACCTAGCGCATTGCGGCTGTCATGCAAAATCAGCTCCGGCACAATGACCGTAAACCCTTGCTTTGAAAGCATCTCGGCGAAATCCTCGTATCTGCTAACACTGGATCCCCCACCCGTGGTACAGACAGATGATTTTGCGGGAAATTGGACATTGCGCTGGAAAGGTCCGGATTGGCAAATTGGAATCAGTTAACAGGTTCATAAAACAAATCTCCTTTATTAATGTCTAAATGAATCGATGACAATTATGTAAGTTGCTTGTAACATCCATTTTTTGCTATGTTTATGGACGAGAGGAGGAAGAACATGGGTTTACTTTGGTTTAATCTAATCATGCTTGTCTTTTACTTTCCGAGTCTGATTCTGCACGAATACGGGCATGCGCTCGTCGGCCGCCTAATTGGTCTGAATCTAAAATCAGTTTCGATCGGGAAAGGAGAACCTTTCTTACGCATCGGTCATTTTTCCGTCGCTCGAAAGCAGATATGGGAAGGCCTATATCAACCACATCCTCCAACGGTTCCGCTTCACCGTGGACAAAAAGCTGCCTTGTTACTTGGCGGGATTTGCGCCAATTTTATAGCTGGAACATTCGTTGCCGGATTAAGTCAGCTCTTTCCAAGTCCGGTCATGCATCTGTTGGCTCCACCGTTTATTCAGTTGTCCACCATTTTCATTTTATTTAATCTGATTCCAATCCGGTTGACCAGTGGCTTTCCAAGCGACGGACTGCAATTAAAACGGTTGTTCTTTAACAAGAACTCACGAACCGACTGACAGGAGATGATTTCATGATGAGAACCATATTGCTCGCCAGATGTGTTGCTGAGCAACCGAAAACTGTTCCATGGGGTGAACCAAACGGAAACGGCTTAAAGCCAATAACATTGAGTTTATAGTCAAGGGCGACCAATTACTGATTTCGCAAGATCAGGTCGATCAAGCGACAAGGTGTTGTACTTAATAGAAAAAATAATCAATACGGCTATCTCCTCTTAATTTTCAAGAGATAGCCGTTTTTGCTTTTCAAACGGTTCAATAAAATTCATACAATCCGTCATCGAAATAGCGGAATGTTTCTTCTGAGATTGGTGAAAATCCATACCCGGAATAGAAAGCATCGAGAATCTTGATATCTTCCCGAAAAGATCGAGTCGCCAAGGCTTCATCGTAGCGAGGATCGCCGACCGTCATTCCAGCTAGGTCAATGAAAGCAACGATTTCGTTGTCTCGGACCAATAGATTGTCTGTCGTACAATCCCCGTGTATCCACGTCGCTGGAACAGGTTCCGGCTGCTTGGTGGATAATGCGTTGAGCAACTCGCGTGAACCATTTGTCCGGCCCTGTTCAATGTAGCGATTGGCTTGAAGCAGCTGTTTGCCCAGCCAGTCTTTTGAAGAATGGGTAGGGCTAGTCCCGCTCGTATGAAGCTGTCTGAGGAACCGTCCGAATGCACGAATCAGCTCAAGACGTTGCAGTTCGGAAGCACCCGCTAGTGCCGCTGTCAACGTCTCACCGGCTATGTAGGACATCAGTAAATAATCCTGTTGCGCGTCTTCGATATAATCAATATAAGTCGGGATAATGATGTGTTTTGACTTGAACGTCTGCATCACTGTCGCTTCCTGCGCCAACCACTCGCGGTATCGGGGTAAGCTTGCCTGCTTGAGGATATAGGTACCGCCTAACGTTTTCACTTAGTAGACGATGGCTGTTCCCCCCTGCTCGGGAACGGGATGGACCGAATCGATCACACCGACTTTTTGTTCGATTCGTTCTTGGATAGAAATGTTCATATCAAAATCCCTTCCCCGACCGTAAACGCCTTAAACGCAACCGGCGACGACAGACGAATCCAGGTCGACGGTTTTCCGTATTCCATCGAAGCATCGATAAACGCTTCCAGTGTCTCGACTGTCGGCGTGTACAGTTTGACCATGAAATTAAACGTCCCGGCGAGCCGGTGGCACTCGACGACATCCGGATGATCTTTACAAAACGTGATGAACGCCGCACAGCGTGTCTGCTCGAACATCAAAATCGCCATGATTGTTTTTTCGATCGCGACGGGATTGATGACGGCGCGGTATCCTTTAATCACTCCCCGATCTTCCAACTTCTTGACCCGTTCGTTGACGGCGGGGGTTGACAGGCCGACCGTTTTGCCGAGTTCCGTCCAGGACATTCGTCCGTCCGCCTGCAACGCCCGGATAATGGCGTAATCAATTTCGTCCAATTTTTCACCCTCCTAATATTATGAAGACATATCTTTAAATTACCATTGTTTCTTAGGCGAAGCTACTTGAAAATGAGGAAAACCATCTGTCGGACCGTGACTCCATTTTGTAAAATAAAGATAGGTAAACAAGAAAAGTGAGGTGAGACCGATGCAGGCAACGACGTGTACCCGCTGCGCAGAGGCGTTCAAAGACAACCAAGTGACGTATCATTGTTCGCACAACTGTACATATTGCGCAGATTGTACGAAGACACTCGATTCCATTTGTCAAAATTGCGGGGAAACATTGATTCAAGTACGGCAGTAAATCGATTTTTTCTCTAAAGAAAAAGCCCTCCTGCTTAGGAACGGGCTTTTTTGTCTGCTTCACTGTTGTTCCGCATATTCTTTGAAGCGGTCAAGGATCGCCTGCCAGCCCGCTTGTTGCATCTCGGGCGGATTCGCCGACTCCGCTTCAAATGTTTCGACGACGTTCGTTTCGTCCCCATTTGCTTCGAACAAGACCGTCACGTGGCGACCGTCGTCCAGTGTATAGGCTAATTTTTCGTTCACGACGACATCGTCATAAACACCGGAAAAATCAAACCCCATGCTGCCGTCTTTTGCCGCCATGTGACTGGAAAAACGACCGCCTGCTTGGACATCATTCGTCGCTTCCGTCGTATGCCAATCGTCCGATGCCGCATTTTCCATGCCTTGATGTGCTCCGGTTCCGTCCAGTACGTCCAGACTTCGGCGACGGGTCGTTGGATGACGGTCTCGATTTGTAACACTTGCACCTGACTCATATCAATCGCTCCTTTTCCAAATTCGTTCGCTTACCCCATTTTATTTCTCCATGTGCTGCACAATCCCTGCTCGCTTCACTTATTAAGTCCTCCTTTAACTGCCCGCTCAAAGGATGCCTGTGTCCGGTACTCGTGATCCAACCAAATCCACCGTTTCGCTGTTCCTTTTTTTAATTGATAAGTATTGTGGTCAAACTGATTGCCGGAACTCGTTTTGAAGAAGTTCGCGACAAACAGGTTATCCGGTCCTGTCGTAAATGCATTATGGTCAATCCGATTATCACGGACATCATGTTGGACGAGGAGCTGACCGCCTTCAAGTCCTTTCGTATCATTGCCGGTGACTTGATTATCCGTAATCCGGACCCGTTTCGTGCCCCCGCGCTTTTTATCGTATCCGCCGATTGAAATGCCGGTAAACCGGTTTTGTTTAACCAGATTGCCGCGGACCGTAATGTCTTCTGCATACTTCTTCGCATGTTCACTTGTTACTTCAATCCCGATATCATTTCGCTCGACGGTATTGTGTTCGATTGTCAGCTGTTTCCCGCCGTCGACGTAAATCCCCGCCGCATTGTAGTCCTTGCCGTAGACCGGATTGCCGTAACTCGAACTGTCGGAGACGTGATTCCCGGAGATGACTCCATTACGGACATAATCCTCCGAGTTGTTCGTCGCGACTCCCTCATAGCCGATCAAGTCGATGCCGATATTATCGTTACGACGGACGATGTTGTCCGTGACGGAAAACCCGTCGATGTTGCCGTTTAAGACAAGTGCTTCGCTCGCCCCGAGCCGGTTGTCTTCGACACGATTCCCGCGTACGGTGATTTGCTTCAAGCGACCCGTTCCGTAAATCGCGATTCCATGGGCATTGCCGTCTTTCGCATTCGTTTGGATGCGGCGGACCTGATTATCGATCAGTTGAATGTTCCGTCCTGTCCCGGTGATACATATCCCAATCGGTGTCTCATCGTTTCGTGTCGTCTTGATGTCTGCGACAACCAGTCCTTGAATCGTCACGTACTGCCGGTTTTCGATTCGGATGAGCGTCGTCTCCCCGTCCTGTTTCTTCAACGCCTTCCCACTTAAGACGACTTTTTCCGTTTGGTAATTCCGGAAGACGACCGGTGCCTGTTTCGTTCCGCTGTACCGGACTGTCAACGCTTCCGTGTATGTTCCTTGACGGAGATAGACCGTCGTCCCGGCTTTCGCAAGCTGACTGGCCCGTTTCAGTGTTTTGAGCGGTCGTTTCAACGAACCGGAATTCGTATCTTTGCCGGCTGGCGCGACATACATGACTTTTTTGGAAGCGGTCGCCTCTGCCTGTTCCTGGTTCCATGTCGCTAAACAACCGAACAGTCCAAGCGACAGGAAAAGAATAAATCGTTTTTTCACGCAAATCCCCCCTTTCCGTGAACACTTTTCTGATTGTAAATAACATCCAATCCTTTTATACTTACTTTATTTACATACGAAGGACGTGAAGTGGATGTTGAAACAAATGCTCGTCTGTTCATTATCGGCACTTTTACTTGCCGGTTGCAGTTCGGAAGAGACCGTTCCGAAAAAAGTCGTCAAACCGATGGATTTGCCGTTGACACTCACACTCGATACGACTAAAACTCCATCAGATTCGGATAAAAATGAGGCTGTTTATATCATGACTGGGAAAACCGACAACCTCCTTTACCTGACCGGAATTGAGTATTTTGCATCCGGCGAACAAAAAAATTGGTTTACCGAAACCATCAAACCCGGTCACTATGATGGGGAAAAACTGACACTCGGGCAAGTGTTCGATACGACAAAAGGCTACCGTTCATACATGTTTGACTTAGATGGTCTCATGCAGGAAAAATCCGAGGAGTCAGATGATTTAAAGAAAGTCATGATGAGTGGCGTCGAGTTTCGTGATACGTCATTTCGCCCATCTGAATACGAGGTGTTGATGTTTGAGAAATCAACCGTTCAGGAGTCGATGGGAACAGACTCAATCGACGCCATCCATTCTCCTGAAGATATCCAACTCAAAAAAGGCGAGCGCGCTTTTACGATTTCTTTATCGACAACTCCTGTCGGCAGTTCGAGTGACGATACATTATGAAAACAGACCTGCCCCTTAAGTCAAAGAGGCAGGTCTGTTGTATTCACTTCCGTTGATGCGGTAAGGGAATCGTCAACGGCTTGAAGTCCGGTCCGAGCAGGATCTTCATTAAAAAAATCAGCTGTCCGGTGTGATAGGCATAATGCGCGAGTTGCCGTTCGATTGCGTCAACGACAAGATGCGGTTCCTCGCGAATCAAAACGGTCCGTTCCAAATCGTCCGGTGTCAGGGACGCGAGCGTCGCTTCGACAAGCCGCCAGCCGTCATCCCACAGTTTCAGTAACGTCGCTTTGTCATGACCCTGGTCGATGAACTCAGCGTCCCGGTCGCGGTCCGGCTTTTCGCCGTCCGTCGTCAAAAAATCGGTCCAGCGTGACGTCATATTGTTCGTCATATGCTGAATCAACAGGGCAACGCTGTTCGTGTCCGGCGCCAGTGTCTGATGAAACTGTTCCTCATTCAGCCAACCGAGTGCCTGCTCTGCCGGTTCGCGGACCGCGCGGAACCGTGCTTGAATTGCCGTCAAATACACCTCTTCAAAAGCCATTTTCCTCACTCCTTCTGCTGTTAATCAATCACAAAGTCCACACCTTTTTCTCCATCAATCGGTATCGTCCGTAACGTTTTTAACTGGTCGTCCGTGACAATCAACCGGTATTCACCAGAAGATGACATGTCCGTTTCCGTGAAGTAGGAAGTCTTCTTATACGGATTCCGGTACAAGTAACGGTAATAGTTACCCGGCTTCCAAAAATCAGGTCGGACCGGTTCAACCCGGAACGCTTGTCCGAACGTCCACTTAACGAACCGTTGATCGGTATCGTTTTCACCGGTGTTGATGATTTGATAACCCGTCTGTTTGTTGATCATCCGCATCGGTTCCGTCGCCCAGTAGTTGACATCATCCAATACTGAAAATGACTTTTGCTGCATCGTTCCGTCCGTCTTCAGCTTGATCATCATGCCGTCGGTCGTTGCAAAATACGCGGTGTCTTTCGCGCCGTACAATGCCGTATAGGCATACGGTGCGACATCTTTTCGAATGACGCGTGATTTTCCGGTCCTCTGGTCGAGCAGGACCATTCCGGCCGCCCCTTCTTGATCATCTTCGGTACCGTTGTTGGCGTAAGCAATCGTCTGATCGAGTTCAAGGATTGGTGAATCAACGACCGGCATCAGCCGGTCTTCAATCGGATACCGTTTGTCCGTCCGGACGTTGATCAATTGAATGTTTTCCGACAGCTTTGCAGCGTTTGATGTGACCCAGGCATCTTTCCCGTAATGGGCAATGGATGTGATCGCTGTATTCGGCACCTCGTGTTTCTTGAACGTCCCTCGTTTTAAGTCATACGTAAAAAAGTGGTCCGCTTCGATACCGTCCGGGTGATGGATATAAATATTCCGCGGGTCAGTTCCTTTTTGTGAAAATGCCATCCGATACAAATCCGGATCAGCAATCGCCTCCGTCTTTAATGCTGTTCCCGTTTTTGATAATGTCGTCATCAGTGCCGGCTCTTGCGGATCATCCTGTGTTTCTTTAGAACGGTTAATATCGCTTCCATACAGCAGGATAACCTGACCGTCGTTCGGCTTAAACGTCATCGTCGTGACATCTTTTGATATGATCGGGTAAGAACTGGCTTTTGGTTCTTCGGGATGCGCGCCGATATAGAATGCACTCGCACATCCAGCTGCTGCTAGTCCAGCCGTTCCGTAAATCAATCGTTTTTTCCATGATTGCAGCAAAATCATTCACTCATTTCATTTGTCATTTCGCCCTTCCATTATACCGCTTTTTTTGTAAAAAAATTCTTTTAATCACAACCTCTATTACTTATTGACCAAATATTTCATTAAGAAAAGACACTGTCGCATTAACAGTGCCTTGATGTATCCTCAGTTATCTTGCCGTGACGCCACTGTCGAACGGAAGACAGACGCCTTGAGATATGGCTCGCTTCATCCGTCGCGAGGAACAGGACAGCATGCGCGATTTCTTCCGCATTCCCGACATGACCAAGCGGAACCACCCGTTGCATCACGCGAAACACACTGTTGACGTTATTGATCGTCAACATAGTTTCTTGTTATTTCTCACTAAACAAATAGAGAGTGCACAGTGCTAGCCGTGTCACTCTCCTATACTTTATGAAATTTGTTCAGCCGATTGATTCGCTTCGTTATTGACTTTCTTTTGAGCGACGAATACAAATGCTGCCAAGACGCGCAAAATCAACGGTGTCATTGCGACTGCCATGCCTTGTCCGGCATTTAAGTGTGTCAAAACGGCGCCTGCCATGACGAGTACAAGTAGCCCGCTGAAGACTGAAATAAGTTTCTTTTTCCAGTAACCAATCAATAAGCCGATGGCTGCTACCACTTCAATTGTTCCAACAAAATACATGAACCCTGTTCCATAGCCGTACACGTTTTCAAACGAGTCGACCATTGTCGGATCTGCACTCAGTTTCATAAATCCAAATAATAAAAAGCCAACTACTAACACTCCTTGAATAATTCGTACACTCCACTTCATTTTTACAACCTCCTGTTTTTTCTGTCTCTTACTCTCTTATCATAAAGTCCTGTTTGTGAACTGAGAAGTAGGCACATTAATGTGGTTAAGTATCAAAAAGGATACTACGCATAATCAGCAGGCACTGACGAGACAAGGCTGTCTCAGTTTTTAACCCGATAATAAAAAAAGCAATAGACAAAATTTTCAAATAATTTTATAGTTGAGTTACCTTATTTTGTAAAAGGAGCGTTCGAATGGATATTTCCGTTAATCACCTCTCCCATGCTTTTCAATTAGCCGGGAGTCCATCACTCGTCTTAAACGACCTCACGTGCCAGTTCTCAGCCACCGAAGTGACGGCAATCGTCGGTGCCTCGGGTTCCGGCAAGTCGACCTTTCTCAGTATGATCGGTTCACTCGACCGTCCGACGTCCGGACAAATCGAATACGACGGCCAAGACATCAGCCGTTGGAAAAATCGCCGCCTCTCCGCCTTCCGGGCACAGGAAATCGGCTTCGTCTTTCAACAATTTCACCTTCTGCCTGCGTTGACGGTCAAAGAAAACGTGCTCGTCCCGCTCTTAAAACAAAAAACGGACTTCAATAAAGAAGAGCGGATTGCCCAGATCCTCGAGAAAGTCGGCTTACTTGAAAAACAACACGCGTTACCGGCCCAACTGTCCGGGGGTCAACAGCAACGGGTCGCAATCGCACGGGCGCTGATCAGTCGCCCGCGCTGGATTCTTGCCGATGAACCGACCGGAAATCTTGATTCCGTCACCGGCGAGACAATTTTTCAATTGTTGCTTGACCTGCACAGGGAAGAGCAGTGCGGCATTTTGTTCGTCACCCATGACGTGGCACTTGCCGAACGGGCGGACCGGATTCTGTTCATGCAGGACGGACAAATCATCGAAGATCGTCGTAAGAAGACCATCCAAAGCGGGTAAACGAGACATCACAGCTCTTCTTATCGGCAGCTTTACCAAATGCTCCACGGCTCACCTCGCTACTCATTACAACATCAAGGAGGATTCAGATGCTACGTTTCGTTTTGAACCACTGGCGCCGGCAACGCTTTAAATTCATTTTGACGCTTGTCGGTGCCCTGATTATCAGTGCCGGACTCAGTTTGATGTTCAACCTGACCGATTCAAGTCAAGGTACGGTCGAACAGACATTACAGAAAAAATGGTCGTCCGCTTACGACATCGTCGTCCGACCGAAAGGCAGCCAGATGGCGACCGAAGCGAGTGACCTGCTTGAGCCGAACTATTTGAACGGCATCAACGGCGGGATTTCCTTTCAACAGTATGAGGACATCAAACAGATGAAGGAAGTTGATATTGCCGCACCGATTGCTGTGATGGGGTACGCGAATTCGAGTGTTTCTTACAAAAAAGCGTTAAAGTTTCCGACAAAGCCAGGCATATATCGTTTGACGACGACGAATTACATTCAAAATGGTTTTACGAAAGAACAGCAATCGCAAGAAATCATCCATATTGCACAAGGCACAAAAGTCCCTGTTCCTCAAAATGCCTCCTTTACGACGAATCCAGTTGAATATTTTCAAGATGCCAACGCAAGAAATCCTGCCCTTGTCGTCGCCATCGATCCGGTCGAAGAAGCGCGACTGGTCGGACTGGATGAAAGTGTCAGTTCGAAAAATAAATCGCGTTATTTCTCTAACCTTGATCACCATAAACCTGGAAACAACCCGGGTGAACATATCATTCCCGTCCTCATTAATCCGAATTCCTTTAATCAGGGCAATTATGAATATACGATTGAACGATTGGATGCTCCTTTTGTAACGGAACAAGATCAACAAAAGCTGATTGATGAATTGATTAAAAAACAACCAAAACGTTCCATTACTAACTCTGCCCTTACTACGTATTCTGCTAAAGTCATTCAACATCTCACAATCCCGATGTCTAAAGTAGAAAAAACGTATTTACAACAATTGATAGAAAAAACGAACGCTACTGCCTTAGGCACGGATGAGTTAGAGGGGGCACAATTGCTCTACACATCAGGTCCGCTCCAGTTCAAAACAATCAACAGTCCTTATCCAACCCGTTGGACTACGGCTTATGAGATAAATTCCGCTCCCATCCAAATTAAAAATTGGACATATGGTAAAAATTATTTCCCTGAACATGGATTCCGGTCACTTGAATCGAGTGGTCGAAAAATAAACAAGCCAAAGCCAGGTGAAGTAGACACTGCGTTCCCATACTTATCATTTAATGTTGTCGGTTTATACGACCCGAATAAAATCAACGTCTCAAAAGATCCGCTCAACGAATTACCGATGGAAACATATCGTCCGTCGTCCGCTGATCTCGTCCTTGACGCCGAAGGAAAACCGATCAATCCGGCTAAACCGATTGATACGTCAGGAAACCCGGTCGGTCTATTGACCAGTTCACCGAATATCCTGACGACGCTTGACAGCGCCTTAGCAGTTAACGGGAAACAAGCGATTTCATCCATTCGTTTAAAAGTCAAAGGAGCAGCGACCGTCAGCGAACAGTCGGAACAACTGCTGCAAGACGTGAAAAAACAAATTGAACAAGAGACCGGTCTCGTCGCGACGATCACGAAAGGCTCCTCCCCGCAACCGGTCGTGACGAAAGTCGTTGATGACGGGAAGACACTCGGCTGGATTGAACAGCCGTGGATCCACATCGGTGCCGCGATGACGATTTTCCGTGAGACGAGCGTCGGCTTCTCCGGTGTCATCTTCGCGATGCTTGCCGTCGCCATCGTGTATGTCCTCGCGACGAGCTACGTCTCGATGCTTGCCCGCCGGAAAGAGTTCGCTGTCTTGCTCGCACTCGGCTGGCGGACGAAAGATCTTTACCGGATCGTCATAATTGAAGCCGTACTGCTCGCAGGCTTCGTCTCGCTCGTCGCCCTGCTCGTCGAAAGTATTTTCTCGTATGTCCGCAATGAGACGATGAACGTACTGAGTCTCGTCTTGATCGCCGGGTTCAGCTTACTCATCTACCTGACTGGTGCTGCCTGGTCCGCCTGGACGATTCGTCAGATTTCGCCGTACGAAGCGATTAAGACCGGTGAATACGCCGCATCCTCACACATCAAACTGGGTCTGCGTTCGACCTTTACACTGGCGTTAAAGGAAATCTTCGGTAAATGGAAACGTAATGCCCTGTCGATTCTGTCGATTGCGTTACCGACAGCGCTGTTGACGTTCTTCCTGTTCGTGACGTTCCACTTGCAAGGTGTCCTCTATACGTCCTGGCTCGGCCAGTTCGTCGCGCTTCAAGTCGGCCCGATGCATTACGTGACGATGGGCGTCGCGATCACGATCGCCATCTTGACGACCGGTGAAATCATGTGGCAAAACGTCACCGACCGCCGCGCCTCCCTCGCCATCCTCAAAGCTGTCGGTTGGACAAATCGTTCGATCCGCCAATTGATTCTGCTCGAAGGGATGCTGATCGGATTCGTCGCAGGGCTGGTCGGTCTCAGCATTTCCTATCTGACGATTTACGTCCTGTATGGCTTAGTCCCGTGGGACGAACCGCTCTTGATTGGTGTCTCGCTTGCTTTGCCAATCCTGTTCGGGACAATCGCTTCACTGCTGCCGGCGCAAATCGCGGCACGGGTCAATCCGTATCAAGAGTTGAAAGATGCAGGCTAACCGCATCCATACACAAAACAGGCATGATGGCTCGCGGCCATCATGCCTGTTTTGTGATTCATTGCTTTGGAATCGGCAACGTCTCTGTCAGTCCGAGTTCAATCACTTTATTTTTCTTTAAGCGGTACAACATGTATTGATCCTGCTTGTATGCCTTCAGTTTGACGGCGATTTGGTGCCGCCGCTCCTTACTTTCGTCCGTATCGGCATATGCCGGACGGACCTCGACGATTTGTGCTTTTCCATATTGTTTTTGGACATATTGCGTCACTTTTGCTTGAACCATTTTTTCATAAGCGACGTCCGGTCCCCGGTTGAGGACGACATAGCCGACGCAACCAATCAGTGTCAGTAAAAAGAATGCTAAGATGGACTTTTTCACAATGTTCCTCCTCGGCCAAGCGATTCGTCTTTCCTGTGAAACGTACTTCTTATCGCAAATAGTTGACCGTTCACTTCTTTCTATTTATACACAATCGCTTCGTTTCCTTCTTCCGCATCGATTTAAGTGATTAAATGATGGATGCAATCATTTACGGAGTTTCAAGACGGGTGAATTTTCTTTTAACCGGAAGTCATAATCCGCGGCATTGACATATAACGGAGCTGTATACAGTGACGTCGCATCACTGACTTGTTTATTAAATGCAGCAAACGACAAGGTGTCCTCTTCCCATATCCAGTCACTCGTCTTGCCGGACTCTTTTTCATAGACGTTGCGTGCGAACTGATTCGTCGAACCGCTCGACACGTAATTGGCGATCATGATGCGTGACGGACCCGCCGTCACAGTATTTTCCTCGAAGCGTGTCGTTTCCACATAGTGCTGGACCAACAGTTGTCCGCCGTCTTCGCCCTTCGTATCGTTTCGGTAAAGGACATTTTGTTGAATCACCGTCTGTCGTGTCCCGCCCCGCTTGCTGTCGTAGCCGCCAATCGCGATGCCCGTGTAGTTGTTTTCATACACTGTATTCCCGACGACGTTAATCTGTTCAGCATATTTTCCGTGATGCTCGGATGTCACTTCGATTCCGATATCACTTCGATAGACGGTATTGTTGATGATGTCGATATTTTTCCCGCCGTCGACGTATATCCCGCCGGCAGCATACGCGTTCCCGTAAGCCGGGTTCCCGTAGGACGAGATGTCGTGGACGATATTGCCGGTGACGATTCCGTCCCGAACGTAATCTGTTCCGCTCGTCGCGACGCCCTCGTGCCCGATCAAATCGATTCCGATGTTATCATTTCGGCTGACCCGGTTCTCTTTGACAGTGAAACGTCGGATGTCCCCGTTTAAAACAATTGATTCACTCGAACCGAGCCGGCAATCTTCGACACGATTTTTTGTAAGCGTGATGTCATGCATCGGTTCTGTCCCGTAGACGGCAATCCCGTGCCCGTTTCCGTCTTTCGATGACGTTTCGATCCGGCGGACGGTGTTTTGCTCGAGCGTCACGTCGTGGCTCGGTCCCGTCAGGTAAATGCCGATGATCGTTTCATCGGCACGCTTCGTTTTGATGTCCTCGATGATGAAGCCGCGAATCGTCACGTAGGCCTTCCCGTCCATCGTGATGAGCGCCGTTGTTCCATCTTGCGACTTGAGTTTTTTCCCGCTTAAGATGACTTCATCATTCCGGTACGGTCGAAAGACGACCGGTTTCGCCTTCGTCCCGCTGTTTTTGACGACGAGCGGTTCCGTGTAGACGCCGGCATGGACATATACGGTCGTCCCTGGTTTCGCTAACGCAGCTGCCTGTTTTAGCGTCCGGACCGGGTTTTTCCGGGATCCGTCTTGTACATCGTCACCGTCCAGTGCGACATGAATTTCATTCGCCCTGAGACTCGGATTGATCCAGACGGTATAAAGAAAAGCCCCTCCTAGCAAGAGAAACAAGAGGAGGATGTAACGATTTTTCACAAGCTTCACGTCCTTTAAAAAACGATTTGACGTGCAATCGTTTCGTCTCTTCTTTTCATTATACTTGATTTTCAGAACGGTCTCCTAAAAAAAATCAGAAGCCGCTTCCTCGCTCCTGACGAATCGTTTAGATAACGGTCGTGAATTTTTTCGAAGTTTGATTCAAGGTCTCGGCCGCATGACTGACTGTATCAAACCGGCTTAACGTCTCTTCCATGACGCGGACGCTTGACGAGGCATCTTCGTTCGCCCGGGTAATCCCGGTTTCAATCCGGCTTAATTCCTTGTTCATGTCATCGGTCGTCGTCCGGACGTTGACGACGGCGAGTTCGACGAGTTTCGAAAGATTTCTGACTTCCATCGCAACGACGTTAAATCCACTCCCGTGTTCACCCGCGCGTGCTGCTTCAATCGAGGCGTTCAAAGACAACAAGTTCGTTTGGGCGGCAATCTCTTTAATCGTCCCGGCGATTTTTGTGATTTCCGACGATTGTGCCTGTAAGTTCGCTAACGTCTGCAAATTGTTTTTGGCATCCGTCGCCATTTTTTCAATCGTTCGCTTCAATTCTTCACTTTCCTGCTTTCCTTGAAGCGAACGCTCATCGAGATGTGTCGCAATTTCTTCGAAGGATGTCGCATATTCTGCAATCGTTTCCTGTCGCGCCGTAATGTCTGACGCAATCTTGACGACGCCGACGACCTGATCATTTTCGTAAATCGGCATATACGTCGCTTCGAGCCAAATCGCATTGCCCCGCGAATCAATCCGCTTGATTTTGTCGGCGGCACTGAAACCGCTCAGTAACTTATTCCAAAGTTCCTGGTAAGCAGGGCTGTTGACGAATTCCGGTGGACAAAACAGATGATGGTGCATCCCAATCATTTCGTCGCGTCGGTATTTCATCGTCTTCGCGAACAGATCATTGACGTCGACGACACGGCGTTGTACGTCAAACCGGATCATGGCGACATTTGTTTTTAAGGCTTCCAGGACATGGGTGGATGAGAGTGTTTTTTCGTTTGAAAGAAATGTAGTCAAGTGGGTGGTCTCCTTAGCTTAAATCTTCTCCCGTGTACAACCGTCTGTTTTATACATGGAGAAGTTTTTTAATAATGTACATAATGGAATGATTGACAATTAATTCTAAATATTAATAGTAAGAATTAAAGATAAATGGTAAAAAAAAGATTTGGGTCATTTTTACGTAAAATTCTTTATCCTCATATACTATACGTATTAAGTAATTATATCCTGATTTATCAGGTTTTAAACTTTTTTCCGAATTAAATCATGATTTAAATTTAAATGACGTTTTGTAAGCAGAGTTACAGCCTTTCTGCTACAGATGGTGTAAGGTAATAAGTAGATTTAACATTAAGGAGGAATAGAATACAATGAGTACATTTCAACTAGGTACACATATTCCATCATTTACGCTCCCTTCTACAACAGGTGAAGATTATCACTATCCTTCATCGAAAAAACAAGACAACAATTGGCAGCTAATCATCTTCTTTAGAGGGGCATGGTGTCCTGTTTGTGTCGCAGATTTAAAGGAACTTGAAGAAAATAAAGGCTTTTTTGATAAACATGGCGTCGATCTCATTACGATTGCGACGGATCAATTAAAAAATTTGTCGGAAATGACTTCAAAAGAGCAACTGTCCTTCCCTGTGCTCTCCGATGAAGAGCTGAAGGTCCTTAAAGACTTTGACGTCTATTACCACGGTGAAGATTCACCTTATGAGGATCATGGATTACATGGTGAGCCGGCTTATTTCCTTGTTGATGAAACAGGATCTCTTCTTTATCAGCAACGGCAAACTAGCCCGTTTGGTCGTCCTACTGCTACTGAACTTCGTAAAATCATTATGTACATTAAGAAGAACTTAAAATGATAAAAAAATAAATGGGTGAACGCTTATTTCATTCACTCCAATGAAAAATGTATCCAACAAAAACCAGGCTGCCCTTACACGGATAAAATACTGTGTAAGGGCAGCCTGATTAACTTGTTGATTTCTAAAACTCCTACTAGCTGGACTCCGAAATTAAACTCACGTTCATCCTCCCCCTAAGGAGTGGACTTTCTCGTTCACAAATCCTGTAATGTGTGAAACTAACCGACATTAAAGTCTGAATATTCAGTCAATTATTCACGTTATTATCTTGAAAGACTCCAATTATATTCATCGAACTTCCACATCACTCATGATGAATTCAAACGTTCCCATACAATTGCGGGGAGCTTGTCCCTGCGGAATAATGAAATGATCTCCCGCTTGAACCGGTACATTTTCAATCTCTCCGTGCCCGTTTAAAATTGTGATCGTACGGAAACGTTCAAGTGGCTTAAGGACAAACCCGTCTTTTACTTTGACGTGATATACGTTGAATTCCGGAACTTTAATAAGCGTCGTGATCTCTGCGTTTGTCACTTGCTTCGTCTCTGTTCGTCCGTAAAACGTAACATCGGGTGTTGTAATGACATTAAACGCTTGTTCAAGGTGCAAAACTCTTTTTTCTCCAACATCATCAATACGGTCGAAATCATACAGCCGGTAGGTCGTATCAGAAGATTGTTGTGTCTCAAGAACCACAATGCCTTTTCCAATCGCATGGATCGTTCCGCTCGGTACAAAAATAAAATCGCCCGCTTTGACACGTTGTGTCCGCAACAAGGTACTCCATTCAGCTTGTTCGATTGACTCTCGCAACGCTTCTTTCGTTCGGGCAGTATGACCTAAAATGATTTCCGCATCTTTTTCTGCTTCGATGACATACCAGCATTCCGTTTTTCCGTATGCTTCACCCTCCAGCTCAAAAGCTTGTTCATCACTCGGATGGACCTGAACCGACAGATCTTTTTCTGCATCGAGAATCTTCACTAATAGTGGGAATTCCGCTAATGTGTAGTCGCCGAACAATTCCCGTTCCTCAGACCATAACCGTTCTATTGAGTAGCCGGCATAGTGTCCTGTTTCAATGATGCTCATTCCATTGGGATGACCCGAAATCCCCCAACATTCGCCGATTGGACCGTCAGGAATTTCATAGTTAAAACGTGAGGCGAGCTTTCGTCCCCCCCAAAGCCGTTCTTGAAATACAGGTGTACATTTTAAAATCATTTTCGGCTTCATCCTTTCATCTCATCGTCATCCATAGTGCATATAGATTGGCCGCCGTGTACTTCAGAGTGTCATATGCTTTTTTAGGCTGCATCATCTCCTCTAGCGCGACCGGTTGTTGTGTAATCGAAAACGCAGCTGTGATCCCTGCTGTTCTTATGTGTTCAATCGATGCGTCGACACTTCCGCCTAATAAAATAACGGGGATGCCGAACCGGTGTCCGAATTGCCCGATTGCTTGCGGCAATTTCCCTTGAAACGTCTGTCCGTCAATTTTTCCTTCACCTGAAAAAATAAACGCATAGTCCGCTATTTGCGCCATGACCCCTGTTTCCTCCAAAATCAGTTCAGCCCCGCGTTTTAATTCAGCCTGTAAGAGCGACGAACAAGCACCTCCTAATCCACCTGCGGCACCTGCTCCTTGAATAGACTGAACATCTATTCCAGTATGTTCCGTAATTACTTTTGCTACATGGATGAGACGGTCATTCAGCTCGACAACATCACGCTCGGATGCCCCTTTTTGGGGACCGTATACATATGCAGCTCCAGTTGGACCGTAGAAAACATTATCGACATCACAAATGATTGTGAATTGACAATCTTCGAGAGCAGGGTGAACCCGTGTCTCATCGATGGACGCCAAAGAAGTAAGTTCTTGCATCTCTGTAATTTCTGTCCCGTCCTGTGCCAGAAATCGGTACCCCAATGCCTGAAGCATGCCGACCCCTGCATCAGTCGTCGCCGAACCGCCGAGTCCTAAGTAAATCCGCCGTGCTCCTGACGACAGGGCATCTGTAATTAATTGTCCGACCCCGAACGATGTCGCAGTTAGCGGATTCCGTTCTTCCTTTTTCAGTTGTGGTAATCCACAAGCAGATGCGACTTCGATCACGGCACGTTTTGTCTTTTTGTTATGACCATATACGGCTTCAGTCGGACGGCCGTTTGCATCATGCACAGTAACTTTCCGTCTCGTTAAATTAAAGGGGCCAGTCAAGGCAGCGACCGTTCCTTCGCCGCCATCTGCCACCTCGATCGATTGTATGGATTGATTCGGATTGATTTGACGAATTCCTTCCATGACCGCCCCGTTTGCCTGAGCTGAACTTAAACTTCCTTTAAAAGAGTCCATTGCGACTAAAATGGTTTGTCGTTCTTGCATTCGTCAGCCCTCCTGTCGTTTTACAGACCTTCAAATCAGACCATGGTCTGACGGTTAATTATCTTTTAATAAGAATTGTTTTTACTTGGTTCGGTGCGACCTCATAAGATTTGTCTTGTACCGCTGACGTGATTTCAACTGGATGTGCTTCGTTTAAATTGACTTCATGGAACGTTCCCGTTTGGTTTGATTTAAATCGAACAGATCGGCTGGTCGTCGTCGGATTGAAGACACGAAGAATGAGTCCTTCCCCTTGCTCTGCTTTTTTCAACGTACTCATGATAATCCCCGTCGATTCGAGTTCGAATAACGAATACGATACCGGCAAATGGAGTCCGGTCGGATTTAAACGCATCGCATCGTGCGGGATTTTATTGTAAGCAACAGTCGGTGATAAGTGACGCTTAGCGCAAACGGCCAGTTCTTCTTCTTTGCGGAGTGAAACGAGACCGAAATCAAAGCTGTATGTTCCGATCATCTGCGAATCCGGTGTCGCTAATTTGATTCCTGACGGACGACCCGGGCGGCGTACGAGCTCTTCTTTTCCGAGTACACCTACGCTACGGAACAGCGTAACTGCAAGCGTTGGTCGAGCTCCTGCAATGACCTCATATTCCCGTGAGCTGTTCGTGATTAAACCGAGTCCGTTCTCTGTCTCATCATCCTTTAGCCCAACATACGATAACATCGGGAAGATACCGTCTGGTCGTTCATTCCATTGTTCCTCTTCCCACACACGGAGCGCATCATCGACGAAGGGGCGGTGTATTACACCAAACTGATTATCTGAAAATGTTTGCCGGGTGTTTACTTCTGCCGGAATCAACAAACGTAAACGGTGGTCCTTCGCGTTGTTCGTAATCGTCACATTAAAGGCAATAACAGGATCGTCATGCTTTAAGACGATTTCAAGCGCGACCGTCATCTCTTTCGTCCGTTTGCCTTGCTTCCGCTCTTCTAAATCTGCCGGTACAGCGAAGCGGTGATCAATTCGGATCATTACCCGATAATTTGTTTGTGTGACTTCGATTGTCGGGCGATCCGTTTCTGTCGTAATACTCACATCATGAAGCAGGGGCGAATAATCATATTCATCTCCATCGTCCCCACTGTCCTCAAGCAGGAAGAGATCGCGGTACGTCCGATTCGACTGTTTATCTGTCACATCAAGTGTACCGTTCGACTGAATTACTACGTGATAAAGCGCTGTGTCACATTCCGTTATACCTGTTTCCGCCTGCGGCAACGCGTCCGGAGTCGCACTCTCTTCAACAACGAAAAGTGTTTCATAACTCAAGGCCGGAAGTGTGATATCAAGTTCAATTGTGTAACGATAAAACGGATCATAGTTTCCATAGTGGACGATTTGGCGGTCAATCAGCCCCGGATCGATGACTGCTTTTTTCATCAACTGATAAGGAACAGGCTGCCCTGCTTCCGTTTCCAGACGGATATTTTCAAATTTACTGATGATTTCCGTCGTCGTTGTGGTCGTTTCCTGACTCGCATTCAAATTAAAGAAGGTTAACCGGTCTTCCATTCGCTCCGTCGCAATCGAATCGACAATCTTTCTTTTATAGAATGAAATCAATTGATCGGTTTTTTCGTTTGCAATGAAAAAACGGTTGTAAATTTCTTGATGGACTTTATCGGAGCAACAACATCCGATGCTATCATGGGCATGATTTTTCATGATTTCTTTCCAAATCAATTCGACTAGCCCGTGATGGTATTCAATCCCAAGTGAATAGGCAAGGCTCATTAACGGTTCTAATGTATTCGTCAGCTTGTTTTCGATTTGAGTATTCATCGCTTTGATGTCCATCCGTGTCGAATAGATGCTACGGTGAACACGCATATATTTCCCATCTAAAAACTCTCCTGAAATGGTCGGCAGATTAAGTTGTTGCTCCAGTTGATCAAATAAATCTTCGTATCGACTCAAGAAAAACTCGCGTTCCGGATACAGACGATGTAGTTGTTCGATGACTTCCGTAATGTTTTGCTGGAGCGGCATTTGATCATGACCATTCGGTAACAGCAGATGATCTCCGGTCGCACCCTTATCGAGGACAGGCAAATATTTATCCATTCGCTTTCTTAGTGCCGTTTCTTCAGTCGGTAAATATTTACCGATTGCATAGCCGAGCGGCATCAGCTGGACGAGTACATTGGAACCGTCCGCTGAATTCCAGTTGAATTCAGTTTTGTTCGTTCCATGCCGTTCCGACGTTCCTCGCCAGAAAATCGAGCGTTCGATATCGAATCCGTTCAAAATCATCGGCATTTGTGCCGACTGCCCGAACGAATCCGGTAAATAACCAATCTTCATATGGGGACCAAATTCACCTGAATCTTTAATGCCGTACAATAAGTTTCTGACAATCGACTCCCCGCCTACAATCATTTCGTCTGTTTGGGTATACCAAGGTCCAATAATCAATTTTCCTGATTGAACTAGCTGTTTTATCCGTGACCGGTTCTCCGGCTTTACCGCAAGATAATCTTCGAGGATTGATGTTTGTCCATCTAAAACGTAATATGGATAATTTTCATCCGTTTCAAGCCTTTCCATGATTTCTTCTAAATTATTGACTAATAAGATGCGTGATTCTTCGGTCGAGAAGTACCATTCCCGATCCCAGTGCATATGTGGTACGACATGAACATTTTTCATTGTTTCCAGCTCCCTTTAAGCAACATTTTTCAGTGCATCCTGATGCTTTTTATTTTTATGTTTTCGAGTGAGAAGGAGAAGGACCATCGAAATGAACGCTCCAACCAATGCCGCACCAAGCCATACTGATGCCGCAAGTACGAGGGGTTGTCCCTGAAGTAATGCCAACGAAAAGATACCTGCTCCCGGTACGTTCAGACCGATTCCGAAATAGGCCACAATCGCTCCCGTCACGGCGGATCCTGCGACTAATGAGGGAATGACACGGAGGGGATCATTAATCATGAAAGGAATCGCCCCTTCCGTAATCCCTGCTAAACCGAGTAACCAGGTTTGTTTTCCAATTTCCCGTTCTTCTTTAGTGAACGCCTCTTTGCCTAGGCGGGTTGCACCGGTTACGGCAAACGCTGATACCATCTTGACTGAAGCAAATGTGGCATACGGGATTAAATTTCCGCTCGCCATCGCTCCGATACAAAATGTATACGCCGCTTTATTGATTGGTCCACCGAGATCAAACGAAACCATCGCACCAATGATTGCCCCGAGTAATAAAGCATTAGCCCCCTCTAATCCATCCAGCCAAGAAATCAGTCCTGTATTTAAATACGCTAACGGACGACCGACGACAAATAACATGATTGACCCGACGACAAGTGTTCCGACGACCGGATAAAACCAAAAACTGATAAACCCGGCAAATGTACCCTTCGGTTTAACTTTTTGCTTTAAGAATTTGAGGAAATATCCGGCAAGTAAGCCTCCGAGCATTCCACCTAAGAAGCCACTACCGATTAAGTTGGCTGCGACTCCGGCAGCAAATCCAGGTCCTAGAGCAGGCTTATCAGCAATCGAATACGCCATGTATGCAGCTAAAATCGGAATCATTAACTGACCGAGCAGGGATCCCCCTAATTGACGCAGTAACCATAACCACGAACCTTCTTCCGCATAGAGCGCCTGTAAATCAAACAGTTGGGAGATGAAGACGGCGACGGCAAGCGTCATCCCTCCGGCAACGATAACCGGAATGATATGCGAGATACCTGTCAGCAATGACGCTTTCACTTCGCTTTTCCAATTCGTCGGCTCCTCATCCGCTTCATCCGCCATCCGGTCAGCATCAGACTTCACATTTTCACTTTTCGTCAAAGCTTTTTCCAGGAGATCCTTTGCACTACGAAGCGGGGCAGCGACTGATGTTTTTATAGACGGAATGCCTTTAAAACGTGCTTCGTCCTTTACCGCGACGTCAACTGCAAAGATGACGGCATCTGCCTGCTGTAAATCTTTGGCTGCATGTCGGTCTTCGATTCCGTTTGCGCCTTGTTTTTCAACCTTCACTTCGATGCCAAGTTCGCGACCGGCCTTAATCAATGCTTCGGCTGCCATGTACGTATGCGCAATCCCTGCCGGACATGCTGTAACTGCCAGTACTAACTTTCCAGACGAAGGAACTTCTGCTGTTGAGTCCGTCTTTTCATCGACAGAGGCGTCTAAGGCTGCCAGTAAGTCTTCTGCTGAACGCGATTGAAGGAGGCGGTTTTTGTAGTCTTCGTTTGAAAGACGGGTTACAAATTCAGCCAATAGTGTCAAATGGGTTGATCCCGCTTCCGCTGAAGGAATCGCCAGCAGGATGACCAGCTCCACCTTGTTTGCCGGATCAATGCTTTCCCAGTCCGTTATCGGTTTTGTCAACGTCGCAATCGCAAATGATGCTTCTCTGACACTATCTGACTTACCATGGGGAATCGCAAGCCCCCCTTCAAATCCTGTCGGTGACAGTCCCTCCCGAGCGATGACTGCTTCATAAAATGCTTCTTCCGATGAAATTTTACCGGCTTCGGCGAGTTCGTGAATTAAAAAGCGAATCGCTTGATCTTTTGAATCAAATGCCTGTTGAACATGTAAAAGTGAGGTTGATGTATTCGCTTGCAACAACATGTTTGTAACCCCTTTCATTTTTACTTTTAATGAATTACCTGTAGTGTATCAACAAAAAAAGAAGAAGCTTGATTCTTCTTCTTCTTTCACATCCTTTTCTTTTGTAAGGGTTTTCATGTGTATAAATACACATCACTTGTGATTTTTCCAATACTGTTCTAACAGATGACGCAACAAGTAAAAAATCGGAGTCGGGTTTGTAATGTTGTGATGTAATAAGCGTTCAGGGGGCGAATAAAAATAGAGGCGGTAATCGGCATAGTTCACGAGGCTGTTATGCGTAAAGTGGGTGATACTGACAATCGGAATGTTTTTCTCTTTTGCCCGCCCTGCCAGTTCAATGACGGCTTCACTCTCGCCAGAAACGGATATCAAAAGAAGTAAGTCCTTCGGTGTCATCGCTTCTAGTTCCGTGATTGTCGTATGACGGTGAAGATAAAACTCACATTTTTTATTAACGACTCGATACCCTTGCACCAAGTATTCGCAATAGGTGACAGAGTCTCCAATACCGTATACGAGTACGCGACGGGCTTGTTCGAGTAAATGATGAACTTGCTCGACATGTACTTCATCGATGAGTTCTTTCGTCTTTTTTAATACGTCACCCGGCACATCTTCTTCATTTGCTTCAAGTTCATGCTTGATTGCATTTTTCATGTGCGAAAAACCGTCATAGCCTAATTTTTTAGCTAACCGGACGATTGTATTCGGGACTGTAAAAGATTCTTCCGCAATCGCCTGAATCGACATGCGTGTTACGTTCGTAAAATGATCGTTGATATATGAAATAATCTGATCGTCTGTATCGTTCAGGTGATATTCATACTTTTGAATCCGTTCCTTAAAAGTCAACATATACCCCACTCCTGCCGCAACGTTTAACCGTTTAATTGTCTACCAATTAAACAGTATACAAAAGCTCGAGTCAAAACAACAGTCACTTCAAGGACAGACCCTTTAACCGGTTTCAGCGAATTCCTTTTAATGAACGTTCACGCACGCTGGAATGCCTTCTCTTCATGACTTCCGTATATTTCCTTGGTCTGCGTAATCGTTAAATAGGCAGTGGAGTCCGTTGCCAACACAAAACGCTTTAATTTCGTGACATCCGGTGACATCAAATGCACCGTGATTACGTGTTGCTTCGCCTTCGAAGAACTAGTATTAACGACATGAACCGTTGCCGGTGCCTTTAATTCCTGTAGAATAAAGGACTGGATATGTTCAAATTGATGACTGATGATGACAACTTCACTATGCTGCTTTAATTTTTGTAGCAAAGTATCGATCAGGACCCCATTGAGAAATACACCAAATACAGCATACATTCCCTTCTCAATTCCAAATAGCATACTGGACACAAGCGCAATGCTTAAATCAAATAAAAGTACAGCTACTCCAATTCGTACACCACTCCATTTATTCAATATCATCGCTAAAATATCTGTTCCGCCGGTCGAAGCATTATGACTAAAAATCAATGCCATCCCGTATGCATTAATCGAAAAACCAAATACTAGCTGGATGAATAAATCATTTCCTACCGGTTGACGGATTGGTGCATACAAATCGAGCATATACACAAACAAAGATAATACCAGACTTGCATAGACTGTTTTAAAACCGAAAGTAAACCCTAAGAAAGCAAAACCGATACAAAAAATAAAAACGTTCAATCCTATCATGAGCACACCTAACGACAAGTTCGGCAGAAATTCGTGGATGATAACGGAAAGCCCTGAAATCCCGCCGGCCGCGACCGAATTTGGTACTAGGATAAAGTGAATATTAAAGGCCACCATCAAAAGCCCGGCATGTAATTGCAGTACATGTTTTTTTTGCATTTTTTTGCTCTCCTTTGTAGTAGAACTAAATTGTAGTACAATTTAGTTCTACTACATAAAACCTGTTTTGTCTATTGCTTTTTTCAGTTATAAAAACCATTCGATTTTTCAGAAAGAATCGACCGGGAAAAATGCTAAAATAAAATAAGAGACAATTCAATGGACGGAGGAACGTTTTCATGAAAACTGTAAAACCCATCGAAACGATTATTATTGAAAAAATTAAACGAGCTATCCTCAATCGGGAATTTGCTCCCGGTATGCAACTTACTGAATCCGTCATCGCCGAGAAACTTGAGACAAGCAGGACGCCCGTCCGGAACGCTTTTAAGAAACTCGAACTTGATGGATACGTCGTCCTGAAACCGAATCGCGGAGCTTATGTGATTCAACCGACCGTAAATGACATCATTCAGGCGTTTGAACTCCGGATTGAATTAGAAGGTGTCGCCGTAAAATTTGGTCTCGCGAATGTCGAACAGAAGGATCTTGACTATTTAAAGCAACTCATCGAAAAAGAACTGGACGCCTACACTCATGAAGATTTAACCGAATATACGAGCATCAACAAAAAATTTCATATGCTACTCGCCGAAAAAAGTCAGAACCGGTATGTCATTGAATTTTTAAGTCGGATCATTGATCAAATCGACGTCTATTTAATGATGTACAATGTCATTGATTATAAAAGTAAAAGAAATAACAAGAGCCTTAAGGAGCATCTCGAGATCATCACAGCGATTGAATCCCGTCAGGTTGATCTTGTTACCGATGCCCTGCAACGCCATTTACACCAGACATTAGACTCTATTAAGTCAATAACGGAACCTTACCAGTCGCTTGAAGATATGTTCTAAAAAAAAACGCAACGCATCCATTTCCCGACGACTCGGAAGTGAACGCGTTGCGTGTGACAGATTACATATTATATTGATGCTGCAGTTAAGAATAGTTCATTTATTCGTTTACGCTTTTGTCCAGTTTGGCACCATTTCAACATTTGCAGCGACCATAGTCGTGTAGACTGGGCAACGTGAATCCACAATGTGTTGCAATTCTTGTACACGTTCTTCGGATTCACTTGTTAAGACTTTTGCATTGACTGTGATGCGTTCGAAATAGGGACGAACTGATGCATCCCCCATCATACCGCGTGGATCCAGCGTGCCTTCCACTTCAAATTCAATTCCTTGCAGATCGAAGTTGATTTCTTTTGCGACGAAGTTAGCAATCGCATTTTCGCAACCTGTCAAAGCAACAAGCAGTGTTGCAAGTGGATTTGCACCTTCATCTGTTCCGCCCATTTTCGCCGGCTCATCGATGATGACTTTATGACCGTGTGAAACGCCTTCTGTATACATACCTTTTGATACTGCTGTAATTTTTTCAACCATTTGTAATCTCTCCTCATACACTTTTTTGTTGGTTTCTTTACCACACGCATACCGTACCACGCAGTCTTTTCTCTCTCCAAGACGAATGCTTACGCGTGTAAGCCAGCTTACACTTTCGGCGATTACCTGTTCATGTTTGCTGCTGATTCGAAACTATCTGTTTAGAAAATCTATGAAAACCAGTTATAGTGAAAAGACAATCCTCATCTTGATGAAGAGATGACCAAAAGGAGTAATAACATGGATAAACTTAAGCTTTTGTCGCAAATCAGCTTGTTTGAAGAACTTCCGACGAACGAATTGCAACTTATTAATGACGCAAGTGAAATGGTCCAGTTGAAACGGGGCGACGTTATCCTCTCGCCGCATCAACGGCAAGACGCACTATTTTTTCTAAAAGAAGGACAAGTTCGTTTGTATCGGATGAATAAACAAGGCAAGCAATTCACAGTTGATGTTTTAGTTGGTGGCAACACGTTCGGAGAAACGGCAACACTATCGTTGACGGACGACGACATGTATGCAGAAGCCATGACAGATACGTGCCTTTGTATCATGCCAACTGATCAGTTCGAAACATTCATCGAAAGTAATCCAAAAATTGCGATGAAATTGATTCAAGTCTTGTCAAATCGACTAAAGGATGTCTACTCCTTCAGTGAGCACCTTGCGCTAAATGATGTGAAATACCGAATCGTTTATTTGTTGCTGAAGCTGAGTGAAAAATCGGGCACGCGACACAAACAGTGGCAATCAATCGATTTGAAACTTACCCACACTGACATCGCACAAATGATCGGTTCCACAAGAGAGACAACGAGCCTCATTCTGAATCAGTTAAAAAAAGAGGAAGTGCTCAAAAAAGAGCTCTACTTCGCGATTGATGCCAATCGTGCAAGTGAGCTTCTCAATCAATTTTAATTTTTTAAGTACGGCCTACTAATTACGCCAACTAAAAACGGTCATTGCCCGAATCTTTTTTCGAGAAATGACCGTTTTTTAGGTTTAAGCACAAGTTCAAACAATCTGATGGCCATCTGCCCGGAACAGTTCAACCGTTCGCTCGAGCGTGACATCTTTTACGAGAATATAGTCCGTATCATATGTGGATAAAGCAAAGATACTGATTTCATGTGCTGCAAGTGGACGAATCAGCTTGGATAAAATACCCGTCAATGCAAAATCAAGTGGACCTTCGACCTTGATTGCCCGAAATCCGGACTCGATTTTTAAGTATGTCTCGTCTGTCGGAATACTGGATGTCTCGCAGACGACCGATAGCTCATCACGTGTTTTCATGATGTTCCAAAATGATCCACTCTGAAAGATCCATTCTGGTAGTGTGGCTTCAACCGCATAGCGAACGACCGATAATTCTTCTGGTAAGACTGTTAAGTTCAATTGTTTATCCCCCTCTTATCTTAAATGTCATAAGAATACCCCCGAATCTTAGCCTTGTACAGGTCTAGATTTCGGAGGTGTTTTTTACGCTTTCGTCCAATTCGCGACAAGTGTGACGTCCGCTGCGACGAGTGTCGTCGAAATCGGACAACGGGCATCGACGATTTTTTGCAATCCCTGGACCCGTTCTTCCGTTTCCGATGTCGTGACCTTCGCATGGACCGTGACCCGCTTGAATTGTGTCCGGACAGACGGGTCACCCATCATGCCGCGCGGGTCAATCGAACCTTCGACTTCAAAGTCGATTCCTTGTAAATCAAACTCAATCTCTTTTGCGACGAAATTCGCGACCGCATTTTCACAACCGACGAGGGCGACGAGTAGCGTCGCAAGAGGATTCGCGCCTTGATCTCCACCACCCATGCTTTCGGGTTCATCAATCCGGATCGTATGAATCCCTGCCTGACCTTCCGTGTGCATCCCTTTTGAGACTGCTGTCACTTTTTCGATCACAATCAACCGCTCCTTTTAATCGTTTAGTTTTTCAATATGAAAGTAGATTATTCAACGACGTTGCCTTCAGCCGGGATCGGGTGAGCTTGCAGCAGCTTCGCGAAATGCATCAAGTTGTAGGCCATGACTTTCGCATGCCCTTGCGTGAACGCGTTGTTTTTTCCATTTGCTTCAATGAAGGACGGACCCGGTCCCGCTTCGCCAACCCAGTACGTATCGACGTTCGGCGGAATCGTAAAGCCGATATGTGATAATCCGTAAAGAATCGACGCCGATGCATGCTTCGCCCCGTCCTCGTTCCCCGTGACGATGACTCCCCCGACTTTGTTGTAATACATGTATTGCCCTTTCTCATTTGTTAACCCGCTGCCGCCATACAACCGTTCAATGACTTGCGTCGCGATGCTGCTCTTCTCACCGAGCCAAAGTGGTGTCCCGATGACGACGATGTCAGCAGCCTTTACCTTTTCAAAAATTACCGGCCACTCGTCCCCGTCTCCCTCGTCAGTCGTCACGCCATAGGCGACGTTATAATCGACGACGCGAACGATTTCCGACTCGATGTCAAAGTCTTGATAATAAGCAATCACTTCGTTGATTAAGGCTTCCGTATTCGATAATTCATCTGACGATTTTAATGAACAATTTAAAAATAAAGCTTTTGTCATAAGTCTCAACTCCCTTATTGTCTAGCATTCACGTACTTTTTTATAATTCCTTTGTTTTTGATTTGTCAAACCTGACCGTCCTGCATTTTAAACCGTCACAACTTCTCCATTCAAAAAAATTGAACTTTTATTTTAAAACATCGAAAAAATAATTTTCAGACCGATAGTATATATATCACCAACTAGAAATCCACCAGGAGGTCCATCTATGACTGAAGCAAGAACCCATTCCATTCGTACACGTTTGTTACTGATCATCAGCTCCATCCTCATCATTTTTTTCCTCTTTAGTAGTGCCGCCCTTTATTACAACACGAACCAAACAGCGGTTTCGACGCTTAAAAAAACAGCGGAACAAGACGCTCTTCGCATCGCAAAAACATTCGACACGGCTGCCTACGCTGAATTTTTGAGCAATCCGACCGCTTCCGAGAATTATGAAACGCTTCGTGAATCGCTCGATACGTTACGTCAGCAAAACGGTTTACTGTATGCCTATACGGCAACGATCGACCAAAATAAAGTCAATTTGTTGATTGACGGTCTACCGAAAGCAGAAGCCGCAGCCATTAATGACCCGGCGACAGGTGCCGTCGCGCAGGACATGAAACACGTTTTGAACGGTGAGACCCATACGACGGACGTGATTGATGATCCGGAATACGGACAATACGTCAGCGTCTATGTACCGCTGAAAGATGCCTCGAACACAATCATCGGCATATTAGGTGTCGATATCGCTGCAAAAGACGTCGATGCGCTGTCGACAACTTTACTCAAACAAAACCTACCGCTCTTCATCGGTTTATTACTGATTTTACTTGCACTCACCTTAGCTGCCTTGTACTATATGCTCGGACGGAAGCTGAAACCGCTCGAGACGCTCCAAGCCGTCTCGGAAAACATCGCGGCCGGGCAACTTCGGCAGGCGGATACACAACTGACCCAGCTCGAAATCAAATCGCATGATGAGATTTATTCGCTCGCCCACTCGATTAAACAGATGAACGACATGTTACGGACGATGATCACCGACATCTCGCAGACGTCACTTCTCGTCCATGAGACGAGTCAATCGATCGACGACAGTACAACGGAAGTCCTCGACGGTTCAACACAAATCGCACAGACGATGACCGAAATCGCGACCGGGACCGAAAGTCAGACCCACGTCACGTTATCATTGACGGATGAAATGGATGCATTCTCGCGATTAATCGGGGCGACTTCGACGGAAGGTGAACAGGTCCAGATGACGGTAGCTGAGATGCGTGACATGACAGACGCCGGACGTTCCCAAATGGAACGGTCGGTCAGTCGGATGGAAACGATCAATCAACAAGTTCACGCTTCAACAGACCAAATCCAGCACCTGAAACGACAATCGACGGAAGTCCAAGCGCTCGTCACAATCATTCGCGACATCGCCGCGCAGACGAATCTGCTTGCACTGAACGCCGCGATTGAGGCAGCACGTGCCGGAGAACAAGGAAAAGGCTTTGCTGTCGTCGCGTCCGAAGTCAAAAAACTGTCGAACCATGTCGCAAGCAGTGTTAACGAAATCGCGGCAATCGTCCAAAGCGTCCAGGAAAACACGCAGCAGATGGAAAGCAGTTTTGCCTTGACGCTGCAGGAAACGGTGTCCGGACAAACGGATATTAAAGAGACGGATGCTTCGTTCCGCCACCTCGCTGAACATGTCACAAGTGTCGCCTCGTCGATGGCACAAATGACCGATCAGATGACACAAGTCACCCGGTCGGAACAAACCATCCGCAGTGCCTTGCACGAAATCGCGACGGTCGCAGAGGGACATACGGCAAGCAATGAGGAAGTCGCAGCCGCTTCTGAACAAATGATTGCGACGATTACGGGCCTGCATACGCTTGTCGCGACCCTCAACACAACTTCTCGTCATTTGGAAGATCAAACGAACAAATTCTCGTTATAATGAAAACCGCGCAGTGCCCAAATGGGATACACTTGAAAAAGTGAACTGTTTGGGTTTTTCTATTGTTAGACGCCACTCGCCGGTACTGCGCAATCATGATTGGATTAACGTAAAATCAAATCGACACCTAGAAAGTGAGGCATCTTATGGTCATCAAACTATCACCGCTCAAACCCGTCTATTATGAAGGAGGTGAACGCGCCGTTCTCCTCTTACACTCGTTTACAAGTAGTCCGAACGACATGAAACCGCTCGGACGTTATTTGCAGCAAAATCAGTATTCGTGTTACACCCCGGTACTTAGTGGTCATAGTCTGCCGGCAGAAGACCTTCTGACCTATGGACCAGCCGACTGGTGGCAGGATGCACTCGACGCTTATCAACTGTTGCAGGACAAAGGATTTGAAAAAATCGCCGTCGTCGGTATTTCACTTGGCGGTGTCCTTGCGTTAAAACTGGGACAGGAATTGCAGGTCAACGGTGTTGTAACACTGTCTGTGCCGATGTACAAGAAAGCCGGTTCCTTGCAAAAACGGCTGCTATATTATGCCCGACGCTATAAACAGATTGAAGGGAAAGAGGAGCAGCAAATCGAGTCAGAAATGGAAGCGCTCCGGCATCTCCCCGTTGATTCATTAGTCGATTTTGAACAGCTCGTCAACCAAACACGGGACAACTTGGTGCAAATCGATTCGCCGATTCGCATCCTGTACGGAGAATTAGACACGCCCCTGTACAAAGAAAGTGCCGAGGAGATTTTTAACCGCGTGGCGTCAGATCAAAAATCAATTAAGGGGTTTGCCCAATCAAAACACTTGATGACGTTAGGTCAGGACAGAAACGACATCAATGAAGAGATTCTTACCTTCTTAAACGAGCTGACGTGGTAGAAGACAGGCACGGAAAAGCAAGTTCAAATTGTTTTAAGGCACCCTGTACGCTACAGGATGCCTCTTTTTATATCGTCAGCATGCAGAGAATCAAAACAATTGACGACGAAATCGGTAGATGTTATATTTATCTTGAATTAAAGATATTTGAACTAAAGACAAATTGAGGTGAACGACATGGAACAGTCGAATCCGAACTTAAAAGCGTTGACCGTCATGGTTCGGGCCGTCGATGTGCTTCATGAAGTGATCAAACAGGATGTTGCGAAGTCCGGACTAAATCCGACCGATTTTTCTGTCCTCGAGTTGCTGTACCATAAAGGAAGGCAACCGATTCAACTGATCGGTAAAAAAGTCTTGATTACGAGCAGCAGCATCACCTATGTCATCAATAAGCTTGAAAAAAAGAATTACGTCGTCCGGCAGGCGTGTCCGACTGATCGGCGCGTGACATTTGCCGAACTGACCACAGAAGGCCGAGAATTAATGGACACGATTTTTCCGGAACATGAGAAAACAATCAATCAGGTGTTCGAAGGAATTGACCCGTCTGACATCAAAGCGTTGATTAACACTGCTAAAAAAGTCGGCTACCAGGCACAAAACCATTAATTTTTTTAATAGATATCTCGAATTCGAGATAATAATCAAAGGAGCGATTTTCATGAATGAATTAAAAGGAATCCACCACGTCACGGCAATTACAAGCAGTGCCGAGAAAAACTATGCGTTCTTCACAAATGTCTTAGGGATGCGTCTCGTCAAGAAGACCGTCAACCAGGATGACATCCAGACCTATCATCTATTTTTTGCCGACGACAAAGGGTCAGCCGGGACGGATATGACATTCTTTGATTTCCCCGGCATTCCAAAAGGAACACACGGTACAAATGAAATCTTTAAAACTGCTTTTCGCGTCCCGACGGATGCAGCGCTTGACTACTGGATTAAACGGTTTGATAAATATGACGTCAAGCATCGCGGCATCAAGGAACAGTTCGGGAAACAGACGCTCTCGTTCGTCGATTTTGATGACCAGCAGTATATGCTGATTTCAGACGAGTTGAACGAAGGCATCGCCTCCGGAACCCCGTGGCAGAACGGTCCCGTTCCATTAGAATTCGCGATTACCGGTTTAGGTCCGATTCACATCCGGATCGCGGAATTCGACCGGTTAAAAGACGTCTTGGAAAAAGCGATGCTGATGCGGGAAATCGATCAAGCCGGTTCCCTGCATCTGTTTGAGATGGGTCAAGGCGGAAACGGCGCCCAGGTCATCGTCGAACATAACCTGTTACTGCCGAGTGGACGTCAAGGGTTCGGCACCGTCCACCACGTCGCGTTCCGCGTCGAAGACACGGCTGCCTTAACTGAATGGATCGAGCGGATGCAACAGTTACAATTCAACACATCCGGCTACGTCGACCGGTTCTTCTTCGAATCCCTGTATGCACGGGTCGCCCGCGGTGTCTTGTTCGAATGGGCGACAGACGGTCCCGGCTTCCTAGGCGATGAGCCGTACGAAACGGTCGGAGAAAAGTTATCCTTGCCACCATTCCTCGAATCCCAACGGCAACAGATTGAACAAATGGTCCGTCCGATTGATACCGTCCGAAGCACACGGACGATCGAAAAGGAATATCTCTAAAATCGAGCACGATCTTAATTAGCTTAAATCGTTTGAGGAACCCATTCGACTGGAGGAGGAAACGAACATGACAAAATTAAACATCGGCGGCATCTTAGGTGAATTGATGATTGTCGACGTCCGGGTCCACCCCGCTTTATCGTTGTTCACGGATTTTGGAAATGGAGCTGTGTTAAAGGCAGCATCCGTGAGCACCGCATCGTGATAAAACTCCTATGCAAGCGCACTATAAAGCGACTCCGGCACGATACCGAAATCACCTGATTGCTACTCTTTTATAGACGTAAGGCGTAGTTCCGAAGCGGGAGCTACGCCTTTTAGTTCGCAACTTCCGTCATAACGTCGTTGCGACTTCCTGCAGGTCATCCGCCGTCTCGGCAATTGATTCTGCGACGGTCCGCATTCCTTCGATTGTGCCGGCGACATCCTGGGTATCGCTCGACAAGTCGACGAGTTGTTTTGAGACATGGATCGTCTGATTCGAAATCATCGTGAAGGCCGAGACGACACGCGCCATTTCATTCGTCGTCTGCGTGACTGACTGTTCCGTTCCCGCCATCTGACCCGAGACCGTCATCATTTTTGACGTGATTTCCTGCGCGATATCGGACGCTTCCGCGGCTGACCGTTTGCTTTCTTCCGCTAACTTGCGGATTTCCTGGGCAACGACGGTAAAACCGCGCCCCATCTCGCCGGCGCGTGCCGCTTCGATGGAAGCATTCAGACTCAATAAATTCGTCTGATCGGAAATTGCCGTTACCATCGCGGCGATCCGCTCGATTTCTTGCGACAAGAAGGCGAGCTGGGCGACCTGTTCCGTCGTCGCCTTCATGTCCGTGACGACGGCTTCGAAGCGTTGTGTCTCTGCTTCGACCAACTTGACACCATCTTCCGCCTCTTTGACGGCTTCTGCCAACTGACTTGAGATTTTCTCCGTCGTCATCGAAACGTTGTTCGCATGCCGCTCCATCTCCTGGAAACTCGCTGACGATTCTTCACTCATCGCCGCCAGTTCCTCGGTTGATTTTTGGACGGCGGCACCGACACGTTGTTTCGTCTCCAGCACACCTTGACGTTCCTCGTCGACAGTCGCTTCATACATCGTCAAAACGATTTGTTGTTCGAGATTGAATAACTTCCCGACAGAACGCAACATTTTCATCTTTTCGAGCTCCGGCCAAGTACTTCGTTCGACGTGTCCGCTAAAGACGTTTAATACATTCTGAAAAGCGGCGATGTACCACTTATTATGTAGGCCGATCTGAACATGACGCATGGCAATCCGTTGCCGTACCGCAATATAATCTGTCGTCACTTTACCTTCGAACATTTGTAAAATGTGCGTCGCGAGCGTCCCTTTTAACCGCTCAAGTGTCGAGTGCCGTTCAATCAGTTGCTTGAGTTCCGGCACACGGACGAGTTCTGCATAAAAGGCATCGACCATCTGTGGCATCCAGTCTTTAACGTCATCACGGATGACCCGGACGTTTTGTAAATCCTCGACCGTTAAATCAATCAATCGGAGTTGTTTCACTAAATCTGTCCCGAGTTCGAGCTCGACTTCGCTTGCGACCGACGCACGTGCTTTCTCAAAGTCGTTTCCTTGTCGGTTCGCTGACCACCATTTCATCATCCATTCCCCCAGTCATTCGTTCCCTCCCTAATATCGGTTCATTTTCCAGATATTAAACGCTTTCAACACACTTTTTTCTTTTCTAGAACAAAATCATATGGATGATCGGCTTATCGTAGTCGTTGATTAATTATTTCCTTATCTTACGGTTTTGTTAGTTAACGAACCCGTGACGAACTGCTACACTAGATTTAAGTTTTTCACCACTTTAAGGGAGACTCCGCTATGCGAAAGACCACTCACGCACTTCAACCCGATTTGACGGACTATCAAAAAATTATCCGCTTGATTCAAGGACTCCATCATATTCACCCAGAGCCGATGAGAGCAGCACATTATCAAAAGCTCGCTGCCTATCTTCCCTACCCGCCACTCGAAGAACTCGAACAGCGTTTTGACTCCTGGACGAATTTATTGCAGGAAGCGGGTGTCATCACGGAAGGACAACTGACACCGGCAGAACTGTCGACATTGAACCGACCAAAACCAGGAACAGGACCAAAAAAGCGCTGGACGGTGGAACAAAGCATCGCTCATTACGTCGAAACATACGGAACGCGCGTGACGATTAAACGCTATTCCGACTTACGCGAGACCGAGCGTCGCATGGTCAGCAGCAATACGATCATCCGCCATTACGGGACGTGGAAAAATGCGTTGGAACAGTTTGCTTTGTCCTCAAACGGCTGTTTTACGAACGAAGACTGTCTCAATGGATTACGGCAAGCCGCGGACGAATTAGGTGATCGTTTGACGAGTCAGACGTATGCACGGTGGGCGCGCGAACACCATGCGCCTTCATTAACATTATTGATTGAACGGTTTTCGAGTTGGCGGGAAGCCGTCCGGTATTATGAAGCTCATGATTTCGAAGCGTGACGACCGTAAAAAAAGGACCATCCCGCTCGAGGATCGTCCTTCTTCGACTTATCATGTGTTTACGTTGACAGCTAACCAGTGGTCAAGCCGTTCTAATTGTGACGTGAACCCTTCTTTCATTCCCATCTCAAGAACTTGACGGACGGCTTCCGCTGACCCGAAGTCAGACCGGAAGATGACCCGCGTCTTTCCATCAAGCGCTTCGAATGTCGTCTCATTTTCGCTTCCTGGCAAGGTTTCAGAAATCGTTCCTGCCTCGTCGGAAAAATAATCGGCATGGGCATAACGGACCGGGGCGTCGATACTCCGGAAGATTGCTTTCCCCCATGACTCCATCCCGTAAAAGTCTCCTTGTGCCGGATCCAGACACCGCATGCAGTAATGCCAAATGCCGTTCGGGACGAACTCGAACTGTTTGATTTCCGTCTCCCAGCCGGCTGGTCCCCACCATGCCTCGAGGTGATCTTTTTCTGTGAAAGCAGAAAAGACTAGGTCACGCGGTGCATCAAACGTCCACTCCATGATTAAGGTTGATCCGTCAAGCGTCGTTTTCAACTTTTCAGTCATCATCCGTCACTCCTTCAGTTGGTTTTTCCTGCAGCTCTAAAAGATACGATTCAAGGCGTAACATCCGTTCCTCGACTTGTTGTTCGAATGATTGGCTCCACGCCGTCAGCTTAAAAAAAGTTTCCGGACGCAAATGATAGATCCGCCGATTACCGAGCGGTTTTACCTGAACGATCTCAGCATCATGTAGCGTCCGCAAGTGCTTCGAGACTTGCGGTTGATTTAAACTCAATCGCTCCGCAATCTCTCCGACCGTCAACGGTCCCCGTTTCAACAAGTCGACGATCGCAAGACGGTTTGCGTCTGCTAAGGCGACGATGATCTGTAACATCGGTTCTGTCATGGCTGTCACCTCTTCTATATCTTCTATATACCCAAAAAGGAATATTCCAAAAGAGGAATATATAAATTTGAGCGAATTGATTGTCGCCACGAGCGGTTCTGCTGTATCGTCAATCACAGTGAACGACGAAGAAAGCGTGGGATTTCAATGAAAACGGAATGGTTGGAAGCATTTCAGATGACGGCTGAAACAAAAAGTTTGACGAAAGCGAGTGAGCTGTTACATCTGACACAACCGGCACTCAGTAAACAGATTAAGAATTTAGAACACGATCTCGGTACAAACGTCTTTCACCGCTCGGCGACGGGGGTCGCTTTGACGCCAGCCGGCGAAATCGTTTATGCTCAAGCCTTACAGATTTTGTCGCAACTGAGCGACATGCAACGGCAAATCGACCAATTGCAGGGTCAGGTTACGTTCACACTCGGGTCATGGCCGAGTGTCGCGATGTCCTACTTGCCGCAACACTTGGCGCTCCATCCGTCGGCAAACGGTCCGGAACTCAAAATCAAGACGGCCCATACGTATGTCGAATTGATGGCAGGACTCGAGCAACACCATTACGACGGTGTCCTGCTCGACGACCGGAAAATCGACCATCCGTATCCGTCGACGCATCTTTATACGGAACAGTTTTTACTCTATTTCCACCGTGAAGATGAACGGTTTACAGGGTGCGACGACGTCCGGTTCGACCAGATTGAGGCTGCTTCGTTTCTGTCGTTACCGACCGACTGCGACTCGACGAACATCTTAAAAGCGGCGTTCCAGGAGCGCGGTGCCACTTATACGGCTGCTTCCGAAATGGAGTTCGGGTCAAGCGTGCTCGGTTTCATCCGTGCTAAGCTCGGGATTGCCATCTTACCGGAGATTTTCCAGGACGGGCTTCCCCCGGAAATCCGGACATTGCCGATTACAGGGTTCGATGTCAAACGTGAATTATCGCTTCTGACGCGTGACGCGACGCATCACAAGACATTGCTCGGTTTGATTGGTCATGACTAAAACGGATGATCCCCTATACGAAAACAAAGCTCGAGTTCCCGTTGTGCTTCGGGAAGTCGAGCTTTGTTTTTACATATAACCCGGCAAGTGGCTAATTTGACCTTAAGCATCCTTGACATCAAGCAGCGGCCGCACTTCCATCCGCCAGCCGTACTGTTCCGCTTCCGCAAGTTGCGTCGTCGGATGGAGCAGCGCCAAGTCGACGGCCTGCTCCAAATCATCCGCTTCAAAAAGGATCAGGCTGCCGATTTGCTCCGCTTTACGCGTATCCGGTCCATCCTGCCGTTCAATCTGTCCATCAAGGAGCCGGGCATGTTTCGTCTCTTCCCCCGGACGCCATTCATACAAGACATTCGTCTTTTCAAAAAAATCTTCAAGTGGTGGATTACAGCGTTCCATGACGGCATCGAGCTCTTCTTGCGAGGACTGATTCATCTTTTCTGCATCGTAATAGCCGATGAATAGAAATATCATCTAACCCCTCCTAGTTCCAAAGCTTTCCTGACACGTCGCTCTTTAAAAAAATACCCTGATTTGAGTTGACTCACTCGCTTAAATCCCCTATTTAACAGAAAAACCCCTTGTCTCCCTGACGAAAACAAAGGGTTTCTTATTTATTTGCAATCTTGCGTAACAGATACAGCGCGTACACCATTGACGGAATCGCCATGACGAGTACCGCAATACGCAACAATCCAAAAATAAAATTCAATTCTATATTATCCGTTCCTAGATCCTTCTTCCTATTAGTAATCAAGCGATTTCGCGACGACCTGCCGCGTTTTTTCAAAACCGATTCGCTCGTAGAAGACCTCGACCCCGTCGTTGCTCATCCAGTAATCCAGTTCAACCTTATGTATTCCCTGCTCACGTGCCCGCCGTTCAATGTCTTCGAGCAACAGGCGACCGTAGCCGTTCTGCTGTTTCGTATCCATGATACAGAGGTGATGGACACGGACTTTCGCCTCAGCAAACTTAAATGCACTCTCAGCACGTCTGACGTACTCAATCCACGCGTAACCGATTGCTTCATCCTCCACTTCAAGGACCAGGAACTGATACAGCGCTTCCCCGGCGATTTTCGTAAAAAAGGCACGGACGGCATCAACGTCGTACGGCTTAAAATGATGCGGCTGCTGACGCACATGCGGCTCATGGACGTACCGGTTGAGTCGTGCCAGGACGTCGACGTCCGTTGTTTCGATGATTCGCATCGATTACACTCCCGTCTTAATGTGTGATTTGCCCATTGAAGATATACGGCACCGTTTGTTGTTTCGTCAAGATGTGTTCATACTCCGGCTCGAGCTGCATGTAGCGGACGGCGTCCGGAATCGCAACCCATGTGATGTCTTCGATTTCATCCGGGAAGACGGTGCCGATGACACCACCGACGATTTCCGATGTGAAAAAGAAGAACAGGCAGTGTTCGTCGACTTGCGGGAAAAACGCTTCACTGACGTGTAACAGGTCTCCGACTTCGACGTCAAAACCGGTCTCTTCCTTCGCTTCGCGAATCGCTGCTTCCGGTAAGGTTTCACCTGCTTCGACCGTCCCGCCCGGTAGCGTGTAGTACGAATACGACGGGCCGATGTTTTTGACCATCAACAGCTGATCCCGCGTCTCATTGAATAAGACATTATAGACGATATTTTTCCGTACAGTCATTCCTTACTCCCCCCCCATGGACAGATGGTATTTTTTAACTTAATTACTATAACATATTCCATTTCAAATACAGCAAGGAGTTATCACAAAACGATAAAAGGTAAATTATCCCTAATACATAATGCTTATGGTACACTTATTCCATCTAAAATCAGGGTGTTGCCTTATCTGATAATACACTGGTGCAAACTTCCTGTTTTATTACGGACGACTAATAAGGTGAGCTGATTTTTAATTTTTTATCACATCCTGCACCCACTAACTCTTACTTAGAAGGAGCAAGCTATGATTCCAATCATTCGAAATGAATTTTTCCAGACGTTTAAAAGTTTTAAGTCCGTCGCAATCGTCCTATTTTTTACGTTAACCTCCTTTTTGACTGCCACTTATCTCGCGAACCATCCAGAACTGTTAGGAGATGGAGGCAATGACTCGGCTTATACATCAAGCATCAAGTTTTCAATTTTCTTTTTAGGTTTTCTGTTCGTCTTCGCTGTCTCGCATGACATCGTGAATCGTGAGCTCGATGATCAAACGGTTCGCCTGCTTGTCAGCAAAACGTCCCGTTTCAACATCATCGCCGGTAAGTTTCTAGGATCATTTTTGTTTTGGGTTTGTTCGATTTCCATCAGTTTTTTTGTTGTAACACTCTATGCCAAGTCCACATTTTTTCTTGATTACCTGACTGTCATCACAGTCCTGTTCTTCATCACTTGCTTAAACGTCTTGTTGTCGACAGTTCTTACTCGGCCAGGCATGACGATGTTCGTCGGTATTATATTGGGTGTTCTCTGTCCCGTCCTCGGGTTTTGGGCCGCTTTTTCGAACACCTGGTATTTGCTGTCCTTCAAGTATCTCTTACCGTATTATTATGTCGTCGCATCCGGCGGGTATCTCGTTGTTCCGTTTTTACTTGTTTTACTGTTTCTCGCAGCGTCATATTTCATGTTTAACAGAAGGGATTTGTAACGATGGTAGCAATTGAAGTGCGTGACTTACATAAGCAGTATGCGACAAAGGATGTCTTGAAAGGAATTCAACTCCGCGTCAAGCAAGGGGAAATCTTTGGTTTTTTAGGACGAAATGGCGCCGGCAAGTCGACGTTCATTCATATCTTGACCGGTATCACCCAGCCGACGCGTGGTTCGTTTACGATTTTAGGGGAAACGCATCACCACATGGATGCGATTAAACAGAAAATCGGTGTCATGCCGGATACGTCCAACCTCTACCAACACATGAAGGCACTTGATTTTTTGAAGTACATGGCGGCACTCAAAGGTGATAGAAGAAATACGACCAAGTTAAAAAAATTACTTGAACAAGTCGGGTTGCAGAATGTTGCCAAACAAAAAATTAAATCGTTTTCATTCGGAATGAAAAAGAAAATCAGCATTGCCCAAGCTCTACTCGGCAACCCGGAACTCCTTTTCCTCGATGAACCGACGTCTGGTCTTGATCCAGAATCCGCCATCGAAATTCAGCAGCTGATTGTCTCGTTAAAGGACCAAGGCAAGACAATTTTTCTGACATCGCATAATTTAACGGAAATCGAAAAGATTTGTGATACCGTCGCCATCATGACAAATGGTTTGATTGCAAAAATCGGGACAATCGCACAACTAAAACGCGTGGCGAACGAGACGATTCGTGTCCACCTTCGGACCAGTCCGTCACTTGACACGTCGATTTTACAGCATTGCAAAATAAACGACATCCGGTTCATCAAACATGAACAAGATTTTGCCGTTGTAGAAGTGAAAGAGGAAGAAGGTATTCCACTCTTGATTGAACAGTTGACGGCAGCGCGTATTAAAGTCTACGAAGTCAACATCGAAGCTATGTCTTTAGAAGATGTCTTCATGACGGTCTAGGAAACCCTCAACTTCTTACATGAAGGTGAGGGTTTGTTTTTGTAATGATCTGTCTTTCTAATATCCTACGTCTTCATATTTATCCAATCCTTGATAGATTGTTGAACTACCTCCACCTACGCTTCGCTAAGAAGTGGTTGAAGACGAAGCGCGAACAACCGACGGTCTTCGCGATCAGGATTTCCTGCTCTTTTGTCGGGTATGTTCTGAATTTGCAGGCCTTGTGTGTCAACATGATGTTCACATCCTTACAAAGGATATACCCGAAAGAGAGGGTGGCGATTCATCTCCCACTTTCACTAGGGCTTCACCCGGATCGTTTAGAAGTGGGCGTATTCTCGCCTAATTTTGATAAAGATCACGCTTTAAGTAATCATGCATGATGGCTTTTCCAAGCATATAGTTGCTCTAGAAGGAATAAAAAACGACTAATCCCTTTGTCTTTTTGACTAATATCATTGTCATCAAGACGAGTATTGGTTATAATTCAAGTGAGGTGAAGGAAATGAAATCAAGATTAAAGGAACTACGGGCACGCCATGGATGGAATCAAACAGAATTGGCAAAACGCGCCAACATCTCACGTCAGACTGTTAGTTTGATTGAACGGGAGGAATTCATGCCGTCGCTCTTGATCGCTACTAAAATTGCCCTAGTTTTCGAGACGACAATCGAGAATATTTTTCAATTCGACGAGGAGGAATTACTGTGAAAAAAACTCTACAAATGATCGTACGGATACTTGTTGGTGGCACCATTGGATTTTTCGTAATGTATTGGATTATGAATAGTCCGCTTGAAGGACTCGCCTTCTCACACTACAGTTTCATCGTAAACGGTCTACTGCTTGTGATACTGGTAGGATTACTTCTGTTTTCGCTGATTCGTTATCGTCAAATTCAACGTCTTCTCAACCAGTCACTGACGGGTGATGCTGAAGATGTGGCAGACCAACAAATGTATCGCTGGTTCAGCGATGGTACGCTGAGTTTAAACTTAACCCTCCCAATCAGTCTTGCTCTAGTCAGCGTAAATTTAGTACTCCATCAACAACTCCCACTAGTTGTGATTGGAACCACTTTGATTGTTGTCGGATTGGTCGGTTCAATCCATTTTCAAACGCTTGTTCAGCAGATGTATCCGGAACGGAACCTTCCTGACGTCAGTGAAACGGATTACGGAATGAAACTCCTAGCGGCATCTGATGATGGTGAGAAACATATCATGCTCGAAGGACTTTATAAAACACATTCTGTTGTTAACATGATGTTGATTGTCGGAATCATCTTACTGCTCTTTTATTCCTTGTTGACGTCGACCTCTCAGTTATTCAGTATTTTCGTGATCACCTTGATCTTAATCGTCAGCAATACAAAATATTATTTTTCGATTCGAAATCGTTAAAAGGAAAGGAAAATCATCATGCCAAAAAATTATTGCTGTCGTTCTGACATCAATTTTTGTTTCTAGCGTCTTGACATATTGGTCCTATACACCGATGTCGGAACGAGCAGACGATACGTTGTATACATCAGCAAGCGAATTATTCATCTTTCAACGGATTTAAAGGTTTTTCTTCTGTCCGATTTACATTTATCTTACAAATATTTTATATGTACTATCAGGTGCCGTCATCGGAATAATTCTGACTTTACAGTTCACGAAAGGTGATTTTGATATTCCGAGTTCTCTGACGATTGCTGGATCATCAGCTATGCTCTACTTCATCGTATCTTGGATAATCGAACGAACTGGGCGGCGTTCTACATAAGAAAAGGATGTTTTCGTATGTTCAACAAACTGATTGCCGCCGGACTGACGTCAATCGTAACATCGGGTCTGTTGACTCTGATTTTGTCCATCTACGCATTTTTCCAAGATTTCGGCGAAGATGTCTATTTTTCAGCCGTTGATCTTTTTTTAATCTACACCGTTTATTCGTTTCCAATAATTTTAATTTCAGGACTTATGGTTGACTTACTTATGAAACGAATCCTTTTGTTCTTTCCGACTAGTCGGAACACTTTTTTCATATCAGCTGTTCTCTATGGTTTGTCCGGCAGTCTAATTGCCCTAGCCCTCCTGCTGTTCAACCATGAGGGCAACTATGTATTCAGCGACCTCTATTTTTTGTTGCTCGCCATTTTGCTCGCCGGGTCATCGGCTTTCTGTTATTTTTGGACATCTTATCAGTTGCAACGAAAGCGACCGCTTACTCCCCCTAAAAAATGACTCCGCTCAACGGGAAAATTCGCTAAAAACACCTTACCGTCTCCAGCTGTAATGCATCAATTGTATCCGTTGACCGTCTAACACCGCTTCTTCTTTCTTGTCTATCGGCTCAAATCCGTTGTGCGCCAAGATTTTTTGTGAAGCGATGTTTGCATCCGTCGTTTTGGCCTGGACTTCATCAATGTCGTGTTCCCGACATTGTTCGAGTAGCAAGCGGACGGCTTCTTTGGCGATTCCTTTTCCCGCATGTATTTGTCCGATCCGGTAGCCGAGTTGAGCAGTTTTTTCGATTTGGTTCCGGTCGACCAGATTGATCCGACCGAGAATTGTTCCGACTTCGTCCTTGATCAGGTAAAAGAACGAACTGCCGTCTTGCTGTTCCTGCAGGAGCGCCGCGTGCCGTTCCTTGAACGTCTCCGGCAAATAATAGGCGTCGCCCCGTGAAGGAATCGATTGTTCGAAGTAGAGACGGTTTTCGATTTCAAAGGCATAGAGTGCTTCTATGTCTTTCGCGGTACAGCTCATCAGTTGGATGTTCATGTTTTCCCCTCTTCATCTCAAGAATTGTTGCAACAAAAACACGAGCAGCCATAATAACAGAAGCCCCGTTGTATTGACGGCAATGGTTTTAGACAACGGATCTTTCGACGTGTTCCGGAAACTGAACACGTACAGGACGAACATCGTCACGTACAGGACAGAAAACCACTGCGTGACTATAAAAAGGAGCATTCCGGTAATCGTTACGTTTGTCGCCAGGCGATCTTGTTGTCGGTTTTCGATTCTTGTAAACATCTAGTATCCTCCGTTCAGCATCATCTCGCTTTTTCCTTAAGTACATTATCCTCTTATTAAAAATCCAATTATTCCTTCCTATTCCGATATTTTCTAATTATAATCATATAGAATGCCGTGCCTCATCATCGCTCAAGTCAGGAACATTCATGTTTATTAAACGAAAAGCAATTGATTTAGCCCGTCGCTGTTGTGACATCCGTTCCATGACTGATTGAAACATTTCGTCTGCTAAAAAAAAGACACAACGCTAGAAATTACTGTGTCTTCGGTCCCTTTTGCTTTTTTCCGAGAAATAATAGTGCACACAGCAGGAAGAGCGTTCCTAAACCAGCGCCGACGAGCATCGCGGAGTCAAACAGGTTACTCAGTCCAAGTCCCCCCATGATGACGGCAGCATACAGCAGGAGAAATATGACTGTATAATTTTTCTTCAATTTGCATCAACCTCCTATATCGCTAGTATACTCGGACATTCATTCATTTGAATACACGCAGCCTCAAGAAATGGACGTGATTCTAGTCTTTTACCGCAAAATCATCGCCGCCTCACTTGCAGGTTCACTGTTTGCGATCGTACTCGGACTGTTCGTACCGGATCCGAGTGCTGATATCGGTTATTCAATCCTGCGCTATCTCTCGACCGTGATCATCAGCATTCCTGCCTATTTGATGTACAGCTTTCCGGTCATCTTCCTTTATGGTGGGACGACATCGATTTTGAGTGAGACATTCAGTCGATTCATCTACCGAAACCAAGCAAAGAATAGAAAAGAAGTCGTTCTTTCCGGCATATTCCACGTCTCGTTCGGTCTCGTTTTTCTTGTCCTCAACCCACTTATCGCTTTCCTCAGCGTGATTGCTGCCGTCCTGTTCTTTACGGTTGATTGTTATTTACAAAGAAGACAAGCGACGTACCGATGGACGCAGGCATTGATGAGTCTTGAAATCCCGCTTGCCGTCTGGATCCTGTTCTCGGGAACCGATTATCTCATAGGTCTGTTCCATTCCCTAATCACCATCTTGCAGCACACGATCAACTGAAAAGGAGTCGTTACATATGTCAGTAACCACCTGCCATCGCGCGTTTGGCGTCTATGGCCTGCTCGTAAAAGACCATCAATTATTAGTCATCAACAAAAATGGCGGTCCGTACATTAATCGCTATGACCTCCCGGGAGGCAGCCTCGAAGCGGGCGAAGTGTTAGCCGATGCGATGCGTCGCGAGTTCTGCGAAGAAACGGGTCTCGAAATCGAACTCCTCCAAAACATCGGCGTGATTGACTTCAAACTTCCGTGGCTCTGGCGAAATTTCACCGACGTCCACCACATCGCCGTCTACTACACCGTCAAGGCAATCGGCGGTGCCATCACTGTCCCGGAACAGTTCGACGGACAAGATTCGCTCGGGGCTGTCTGGATCTCGGAACAGGACGTGACGCCTGACAATGCATCACCGCTCGTCCTCAAAGCCTTTGACTGGATCCGATCGGCGCAGTTAGGGATTGAGGCAGAAACGTATGATGCCTGGACTGTTTTGAAGTAATGTTTTAAAACACTGCTTTCAATTCTTCCCCGCCTTCGAATGATTCACCATCTTCATCCACATATTCGACTTGAATTTTGCCATGCGGGAGGTGGTTGTTTGACTGCAGTGTTGTACTCAAGTTGTTTAAACGCTTTTTGTCAGTCGCTTGTTGCTTGCGGTGAAGGGTGATACTGATGGTCGGTGAAAGTTTCATATCACGATAATCCACCTCGGCACCCGGCTGAAGATTTAACGCCATCACGCTTTCTTCATCAAAATGGACAAGATAATCCGCATCGTTCCCGAACACCGCTCCAACTGACGGCTGGATGACCGCGACCACGTCGGCTGTCCACTGTTCGACGTAATAGGTATCCACAACTTTATTTGTCGACTGATCGAGATAGACTAAAAACTCAATGCCTGTTTTGCGATCGATGACTTGCGCCGCGTAATCAAATGCTACATGATTCCCCATGTTGTCAAAGTAGACATCTACAACTTCGGCCTCTTCATAATGTTGTTCCAGATAAGCTTCTGCTTGGCGTTTGACGATTTTTTCTTGCTCCGCGTCTGGTTGCATCGACCGGATGAAGAGGACTCCGAGTATTATAGTAGTTCCGAGAATTAATCCAAAACCGAATAACATACCTTTTACGAATCGACTCATCTGTCTCCTCCTGTAGTGAGCGTCCTATCCATACGGAGCAAAGTTTAACGTGATGCCATTTCTTAGCTAAAGAAAGTGTAGGTGGAATCCTTGAAATACAAAATCCAGTTCTTGTTGGTTAGTTGCCTGACGTCATTCGTTTTATGCGCCTGTTCGGCAGACGACGCCTATGTCATCGTCGACATACAAGGAGACCAACTTTCTTTAGGACCGGAAGAACAGGACCCGGACGCCTCCTATGCGTTGACGGAAGTCACGGTTGACCGGAAAACACGGATTTATGACAAGCGGGACAACCAATCCGCTTTAAAGAAACATGACGTCATCCGGTTCGACTATCGGACGGATCAGGAGCCGCTTGTCGAAACGATTGAGCACGGCAATTAACGACAGAAAGAAGGTCATCTTATGGAGATTACAGGAAAACGGATTCTCGTCACCGGGATCAGCGGAACACTTGGCCCACAGGTCGCCCGCCGTTTTATAGAAGAAGCAACCGAAGTCCGGGGGCTCGTCCGGAGCGAAGGACAAGCCGACCGTTGCAAACAACTTGGGATTACGCCCGCGTTCGGTGACTTGACGGACGCCGCGGCGCTTGAAACAGCGATGCAGGACATTGACATCGTCGTCCACTGTGCCGCTTACCTCGGCGACGACATCGAACTTGCCGTAGCAGCGAACGTCACCGGAGTCGAACACCTCGCGGCTGCCGCGCTTGCCGCGCACGCCTTGTTCCTCCATATCTCGACGACTTCCGTTTACGGCGAACCGGCGGGCGGTCTCATAACGGAAGCGACGCCACTGAGCGACGATCACCCGGCACCGTACATCTTGACGAAAGTACGGTCCGAACGGATTTTACAACAGTATGCGGCTGACGGGCTTGACGTCATCATCCTCCGTCCCGGTGCGATCTGCGCCGAAGAAAATTCTTACTGGGGCGACCGGCAAGTCCAACGGATGCAGGAAACAAAAGTCGTCACGTGGGTCCATCCGGACGATGTGGTCAACTGGGTTCACGCCGATAATTTGGCGGAAATGGTTCACCTTGCCGTCCGGCGCGCAACACCGGGAGATATCTTTCATGCAGTCGACGCCAACATCCCCGAGACCGAATTTCGGATGCAACTGATAAAGGCGTCCGGTAAACCCTATCAGGTGCCGGACCGACCGGTTGAACGCCCTCTCTACACAACGGATAAAATCACGACGCTCGGCTACACACCTGTTCGTTCGTTTTCGGAGACGATGCAGCGATTGATTGAGTTGTTTTGAACGTATCTTTGACAGCAATACTGAAAGACGCTATGACGCGAATTAATCAGGCGTGACGGCGCTTGAGTTCCGTTCTTTGCATCTGCACACAGTAACGCCTGCTCGAACTCGACGCGCATGTTGTTGAAGAACAGCAAAACACGCCGACCCGCGACCGTTTTCTTGAAATGACACAGCTCCTGAAAAAACGGCGACTCAATCAAATGAAGAAAATCAGAAATCATCTGCTCTGACGCGTCACAAAGATTGATTTCCATATCGTGATGCTTCAACTTGTATCCTTTTCGAAACCAACGTTTGGTCGGACGCGGAATGAGTGTATAGGACACGCCGTAACTTTGGACGAACTGTTCATACTGACGCTAATTCGCTTTGCTGCACGAGATGACGAATTCCTGCATCGCCAGTTCCTTCACCAATTGCGGTAAGGCGGACGGCACACCATCGACGGAATATGGCAAATCAATCGTCACCCAGTTTGCCTCCGGATCGATTCCGTATGTTTCTTCCACTTGTAAATCAATCGCATCGGGACTCAGGAATTCAGCGCCTTGATTGAAATAAAAGTCCTCGACCACTGCCTTTCTATTTTCCATCGTTTCTTCAAGCCGTTCGCCCGCCGGCTCCGACGTCCAATACGACCGCATGTAAGGATTGTAGAGAAATTGCAGTCCGTCTTCCGTGTAACAGCCGAGTGGCAACATCGACTGATGAAGCGTGTGTAAGTCAGGTAACGCATCCGAAGTAATTTCCTGTTCAAACGTCGTGTAGTCGGTCACGAACACGGAACCGCTGAAGCGGGTAAACAGTTGCGTCCGAAGAATCCGCTCCAGTTGCCGGGCAGTCAGATTTTCAAACGTGACGCGTTTTAACGCCAATTCTTGCATGCGGATGTGACTGAATTTATATTTCGGGATAAAAAAAGCATCTTCTTTTTTAGACATCGTTCTGCTACGTTTATTTTACAGCCGGCTAATAAAAAGTCCGACTTGCTGCTGAATCGTCCAAAAAATCCACCAACATCCACCAGCCAGTAACACGCTGATGAATATGGACACCCCTTGATTGAGTAATATGTATAAGATCAGCACCAGAAAAAATGTTGCCGGCAATCCATAGAGTACACTTTTAACGAACATCGTCACTTCCGTTTTAGACTGTCCTTGTTGAACCAACCAAATCAGACTGAGCAGGCTGACGAGTGGAAGTGCTGCGATCACACCACCATATGTCACCGAACGGCGTGCCACTTCTGTCACGATCCCGATGACGACTGCGCTTGAAAGCACCTTAATCAGAAAAGCAGTCATCTGCCGTCTCCCGAAATAACCGAAATGCCTGCTGAATCGACTGTTGTTCGTCAGCCGATAACTGACGGAGTACGTGCGCGACACGATCGACGTCGAGTTCTGTATGTGACCGAACTGCGCGTAACCCTTCATTCGTTAGACTCACATGAACCACCCGTTGATCGTCTGAAGCACGATTTTTTTCGATATAACCGAGTTGTTCCAGCTTTTTAATATGTTCCGACGCCGTATTCGGTGAAAGGGCAAATTTTTCAGCGACCTGTTTAACCGTAATCGGTGCCGTCATCTGAATCATCTGCAAAATACGTACGCTTTGATGTGACAAATTTTCTTTCCATTGCGGATGAAGATGGTAATAGAGTCTAGCAAAATCTTCATGAATCGTCATCAATATCCCCCTTATATATATCGCATGAGGCGATTATATCGTAATTAACGACATATATAAAGTATTTTACCAATCACCTACACTAAAGAAACGAGGTATCACTTTATGAAACGTATTCTCTCACTTGCCCTCGCAGTCAGTCTCATCCCGTTAAGCGGCTGTTCCGACGATACGACACGTGTTTCGACGACTGATACAATCGCCGCAGAAGCCCGTCAAAACAAAGATGCCGACTTAATCCGAATCAAAGACCGTGTTTACCAGCTATCCGATGCACCCGTGACGCTTACACAGGCAGACGTCAAATCGTTTGCGACCGTCACGAAACAATTGACCGCAAACGAGCCCTTAGCGGAAGGGATGGCGACAGACTGGCCGGCAGGAACGAAACTGTACCGGGGCGACACGACGGGTGTCCCCTACATTTTCGAAAAAAAATCAAACGTACTTGTATGAAGCGATTCCGGAAGGCTGATTTACTTTCCGAGTTCTGCTGCTGTCGCTTCGAGTAACGGATGATCTTCTCCTTCGGCACAATCTGTCAACAGATAGACGTGCGTTTCGTCTGTTTGGTCTTTTTTCAACGCCTGACAGCTTTCCCCGTCCCGGTCGTCCGCTTGGTTGCCGAACTCATCTTGCGACGAATCGAGTGAATAACTGAACTGTTGTCCGTCATACGTGACGTCCTGAAAAACCGTGTCACCTTCTGTTGTGTAGGAAGTAATCCGGATGCTGTCCTCGCCTTTTTGATCGACTTGATTCAAAAATGTCTGGAACCGCTCCACATTCTCACGACTTGGCGTCGTTACAATATCACCATTTTCGATTGCTTGTTCAATCGGATAACTTTTTCCACATCCGACAAGAACGACTACCAAAACAAGACCTACCCATCGTTGCTTCACCATTTGTCTGCCTCCTACCATAATAAGCTGTCACCACGCACAGTACCGTGCGTTAATTTTCTGGATGACGCCGCAACTGTTGCCGTAGTATATCGACGTCTGCCTGTTTAAATAATGTCTCATCCTGTTCCCCGTACCGTACGAGATGATAGAGCACCGGATCAACTGTCAGCCCGATCCGCTCTAACCATTCCTTCATCGTCTCTTCCGGTCGACGCCTAGATGAAGCGGGAAGGCGCTGGTCAAACATCTGAATCAATCGACGGACTTCAGAGGCATTGTTTGATTGGTAAGAATGTGTATCATTACTCGGCGACGTTGACGGTTTTGGTAAGATGTTCAGCTCCTCTTCAAAAGAGGTATCACCACTTTGTTTTACCGTTCGTTTGTTCCGTTTCCTCTTCAACACAGACGCCAGTAAAATCAACAGCCCGATCGTCACGATGGCGCCGACTGAAGCGAGTGCTTTCGGAAATGTCACATCAACAAAATGAGGCATCGGACCAGCGGGAAAAGGTTTCCCCCTCAAATCTGGTGAGCCGAGTGGCTTACGTGGTTTGATGTCGTACTTAAACGTATAGTCAGCCGGTTCATGAATATATGTCGTGTAGAGATACTGCCCGAAGACTTGAAAAGAGGCTGCTAAAAAACAAACGATCAAAATAGCTATCCCTACTTTCCGTTTCATCTCATCCCTCCTTTTTTCCCAAATAATAACATTAAAATTAAGTGCTTACAGCATTTTTCTTTCTTTTCAGTCAATTTAGACGTACAGTAAAGACAGACTTTTTTTAAGATAGGATGTGGCTAGATGTACTTACCGACGTTTCGACTTGATCAAACAACAGCCCTCGTGACCGGAGCCGGACGCGGCATCGGACGGGCACTTGCCATCGGGATGGCAGAAGCTGGTGCTGACGTCATCCTCGTCGCCCGGACGGAAGCGGATTTACGGGAGACGGCAAGCCGGATTGAAGCACTCGGACGACAGGCGTTCGTCCTGACGTGTGACGTGACCGACCGGACGCAAGTCGTCGCGACGGTCGAAAAAGCCTATACGCTCGTCGACCGGATTGATACGCTCGTCAACAATGCCGGGATGAACATCCGCTCGAAAACGCTCGACGTCACGGAAGACGAATGGGAGACGATCCAACAGACGAACTTGAAGTCGGCCTTCCTGTTTTCGCAGGAAGTCGGACGCCGGATGCAGGACACGGGTGGCAACATCATCAACATCGCCTCGGTTGCAGGTCACGTCGCTTTGCGGACCGGTGTCGTCTACGCGACGACGAAGGCGGCCTTGATTCAGATGACGAAAGTCCTCGCCCTCGAATGGGGTCCGAAAAATATCCGCGTCAATGCGATTGGTCCGTGGTATTTCAAGACGCCGCTGACGGAACCGTTACTGGCGGATCCGGCGTACTTAAAAGACATCGTCGACGTGACACCGCTCGGTCGGGTCGGTGAACTGACGGAACTCGTCGGTCCGACGGTCTTCCTCGCGTCGGACGCCGGATCGTACATCACCGGTCAGACACTGTTCGTCGACGGCGGGATGACGATTAAAGGGTTTTAAGGACAACGAAGCAACAGGGACTTCCACGCGTCATGGAGAGTCCCTGTTTGACGTATTACATATTCGATTGGAGGACTTCATGACAGCATGGATTGGAAAAATCGCAGTCGTCACCGGTGCGTCACGCGGCGCCGGACGCGGGATTGCTTACGAACTCGGACAAGCCGGGGCAACGGTTTATGTGACCGGGCGCAGTACACAGAACGGGACGACCGACAATCGTCCGGAAACGATTGAAGAGACGGCCGCCGGTGTCACGGCTCGCGGTGGCCACGGAATTGCGGTCCGCTGTGACCATACGGATCCGGATGATGTTGCCCGATTGTTTCAACAGATTCAAGCGCAACACGGTCGGATTGATCTGCTCGTCAACAGTGTGTTCGGTGGTTCGGAAGCATCGCTTCCCCCGGGTGACGGTAAACGGTTTTGGGAGCGACCACCGGAGCACTGGGATGCGATGATGGTCGCTGGACCAAAAGCCTATTTGCTGACGACGCGGGCCGCTGTTCCGTTGCTTGAACAAAGTCCGGCAGCATTGATTGTCAACTTGACGTCGTTCAGTCCGAATCAAGCCGCCGGCAACCTGTATTACGATTTAGCGATGCAGTCGATCAACCGGATGACGGTTGTCATGGGTCAGGAACTTCAAGCGTCTCGAATCGCTGCCGTCGCCCTGTGTCCCGGTTTCATGCGGACGGAACGGGTCGTGGACGCAGGATTCGGCAATGATGCGACCGAAACAACCGTGTACGTCGGCCGGGCCGTCGCCGCACTCATGAGTGATTCGACCGTGATGCACCGGACCGGGCAAGCCTTATTCGTCTCGGATCTCGCACGCGACTACGGCTTTACCGATGTGGACGGTTCAAAGCCAGCAACATTTTGCTTGTAAGTGTTCGTTTCTTAATGACTGCTACAAAAGAAGGTTCGGCTTTGTCTTACGACAGCGGAACCTTCTTTTATTTCATAATGTCATTTTCCAACCAATTATTCGTTACATCAGTTTGAGTAGAATCAGAGTCACTATAAGCGGTAATATGAACGGATAATCAAGGACTGGAAATTAAGCCATCGTTATGGATTCAATCTAATTTCAAATTCTTGAAATAAAAATATATCATAATATAAGAAAACATTTTTAGATAATATATAGGATGTAAATCTAATCTTTTTTTACCTTTGTATTAATCTTGATATTTTCTTTTGTAGTACTAAAAGAAGAAATATAATTTTTATTTTCTAAAGATTTTACAAATTCTTGGTTTATCTGATTATTTTTAATTTGAGGTCGCTTTCCATTATTTGAAATGTCTGAATAAGGGTTTCCTAATTCAATTAATACTTCCGTTATATTAGAAAAATTAAGATTTTTAATATTTTTTGTAATTAATCTGATTTTACTACTGACATTTAAATCAAATGATAATAACCATTTAAATAAATCGAGCGACATCTCAATATTGTTTTTTAGAATAAAATCAGAGAGTTCGTTAGCAAACACACTATCTTGAAGAGATAATTTGCTTACTTCTAAATGTTCAATTAATCTCACCTTGTACTGTTTAGAAATACGTTTTGAATGAAGAAGTTGAATCAAATCATCACTTTCTAAAGAATAATTTTTAAAGTTTTCAATAAGTTCATCAATATTTTTTTCTAAATATAAAATAACAATATCATTAAAGTCAGATTTCAAAGTTTCTAAGTTTTCATGACTAAATGCTAATATATTATAGTTAATCAAAGTCGTTACTCTTCTTCTACTTAAAGATTTAATCGGAAAATTGATATACTGAGGAAGAGAACTGGTTAAAACTTTAAACGACTCTTCCCTAATATCTTCGTTTTGGATGAGCGCTTCAAAAAATTCATCAATATTTTTGTAAAAATCTTTATAATCGTTAATATCATGATGAACTAATTTTTTTAATAATATTATTGAATTAAAGTAATTCAGAAGTTCATTATCAATTTCCCCTTTTTCTTCAAAGTAGGTGAGTATATTACTCCAAACTGGATCAACCTTACTCGTTAAGAAAAGCTTACTCCAAACATCAATGTTTACTTTTGTAATATCATCAATAATAATGTCCTGTTTATCAATGAGTGCTTTCTTTAAGTCCATTGAGACATCCTCATGATTTAATAATTCGACTAACCAGTCCATATTCTCCTCTTTAACAGCTCCTTCTAATAATACTTGTTCTATATAAATTTCAATATTTTTATCTAGATAAGATATGACACTTTGATTTCTTGTTTTCATAACAAAAGAATACGATAGTTGACTACTTGATACTTTAAAAATACTAGACAGTGTATTTCGATTAATTTCGTATAATTCATTTTGTATTACATAATTTAAAAGGCTGTTATCTTCAATGAGAGTTTCTAAAGATTTAAATTTAACATTAAGTACTAATAGTATTTCTTCTATTTTCTTCTTCTCCGACGGGACAATAATTGGAAAATTATTGTGTTTAGCTATATACTCCGATAGCTCGTTCTTCTGGTTAATTTTCTTAATATCTTCAATATCAGAAAAAGCAAGAATTTCTGATAAAAATCTATCTTTTTCTTCTTGATTAAAATTCATTTTCGAGTCAATAAATCGCCAAATATTATTCCATTTTTTACTAAGTGACTGAATGAATATTTGTTTGTTAGTCTCATTTAATCTAACCCCTTTAATAAATGCTAAAGATTTAATAGTTTCGTTAGATAATTGAATAATAATTGTTTCATAATAATTCTTAAAAAATTCCTTTTCTCTATTTTCTATTAAATAATTAAATAAATCATAGTTAAGAATTTCTATTTGTTTAAATTCATTCCCATTTAATCTTTCAATAATCTTATCGATTTTATTTAATGGATAATCCATTTCTAAAACTTCATAATTTTTAATACTGAAGATAAACTTCATATCATTCTCTGTCAAACTTCCTGGATGAAAATAAGTGAGGTAATGATTATACATCTCATCAATATATCCATGACGTAATAGGTAAATTAAAAGTTTTTTATCTTCAAAAACATTTGAAAAAATAGCTTTTTGATCATTTATTGCTATCAATTCTTTTAAAGATTTTGTACTGATTTCATCTCTCTGTTGCCTAAGTTTTGATAGCTCGTTCTTGATACTGTCAATTTTTAATTCTTCTAGAATCTTGACATGCTCTTCTCGCTCAAAATAGTTTTTCTTTGAATCGAAAACTGATGCAATTATAGTTGAATTAACTGTTCCACTACCCCATCTAGGTAAATTATATCTGACTTGTTTTGAATTCTTTAAATTTTCAAAAAAACTTTGGATTCCATAACTAGTCCGACAACTAAATTGCATTGAATCTAGGGTAATAGAATAATTATTAGACCCATCATATTTATATATGCCTAATTCATCCAAATAGCTAACCTGAAGTTCTTTTATAGAAACCAACGTTTCTTGTTCAGCACCATCAATTTTCTCTTCTAATTTTTCAATTTCTTTATCCAAAATAAGTGTTGTGGAGTGAATGATTTCGCGTTTACTTTTTAAAATTTCGTATACGATACCCTTATTGAATTGCAATTGCGAAAAATCAAACGGATAGATATTTTTATAAACGACTATTGCCATTAGTCTATTTAAATCTAAATCAATTCTTCCAAGCTTTTCTTTATATATTATAAATTCGTTAAAAATATTTTTTAGAATTCTCATATCATCTATATAAATTGTAATATCACTTAAAAAGTTTTGGTCAAGTCTATGTCCATAAGATAATTTATCAATTTTTATTGTTAATTTATCAATTGAGTTTGAAGAATTGATGATAGGGATTACAGGAATTATAAAATCGAAGAATTTAGTTCGATTTTTTCCAATTTCATTAGTTTTACTTTCTTTGTCAATAATACCGAATATTTCATCTTTGATAGCATAAATAAATACTATTTTACGTTTAATTTGTTCAGAGTTATTAAGTAAAGAATTTAATTCTCTTAACCTTTCAAAAATATCCAAGTTATCAAATCGATCTAAATCCTCCAAAACTACTACATTGTATTTTGTTGCCTCAAAAAAATATAAAATTTCATCTAAATACTTATCAAAAATAGATTGTGTTTCTTCATTATTTTTTTCAAGTGTTGTACTTGCAATTGTCACTTTATTGAAATTTAGATTTCCACGGAAAAACTTATAAATATTTTTTAGAAATATGAGTGGAAACATTAACATAATTATCAAAAGAAGTATGGTCAATACTATTCTTGAGGGAAGTCCACTAGTAATATTTTCTTGGAAAGGTGTCTCATAAAATACAGATTTCAAATAAATTGGATGAAATAAAAAAATTCCAGCTAATAATGAAGATACAAATAGTATTAAAAATAGAATAATATTTAGATTTTTAACATGCTTAATTCTTTTAAATCGCGAATAAGGGATAGTTCGATCTTTTACTCGATATATCATTTGTTGAAGTATACTTTTTTCCAAATCACTCTCTTGATTTTGTCCTTCCTTTGACTGAAACGTTGCTAGAGAGATATTTAAAAAATAATATTTAACTTGATTTCTTTTTTCATACGTCTTTAACAAACTACTTTTCCCTGATCCATAGGGCCCAGTTAAAGCAATATTTTTCACTTCTTTGTTTTCCAATCCCCAAGTGATTGCTTCAGCATATTTACCATCTTCGTCTATATCAGTACTTGGTGTTAAATCTTCAAAAAGTTTTTCAGAATTTTTTTCAACATCATCGAGACTCTTTTGAATCTTGACAAGTCTATTATTTACTATCGATATAAATTTAATAATATAACTTTTCATTTTAATACCATCCAAATCATTAGAATTTTGATTAACTTAAACTCGTTCTAAAACTTACAAGATCTACCTCTTCATTATGATAATAACATTAGAATAGAGATCATTAATTAAAATATGTATATTTCTTCTTTTGAGTTTACCTTTGATGAAAAGTTCTCATATGACCTTATATTCATTAATACAATAACCTACAAAATTTTTTTCGTACTACAAAACTAAAATCAAAACGTGAATTTTAACTAACTTTATTACCTATTATCAATGGAAATCTTTAACTTTAATCTTGAAAATATTACATTTTAATAACTTATTACTTTAATTACTTTATAAAAATCCTCTTATTTATTACTCTTTTTAAATTCTTTCATTCCATTCCGTTATGCCCCCCCTCCAAAGCGGAAGTACACAAATGTACTTTCCGGGTGTTTAATTAGGGACGTAATGAATACACATGGAGGTGCAACACATGATTGAAAAAAATGTAGTGAACGGACAATGGTACGAAACAGAACAAACGATTCCGGTCTTTAACCCGGCAACAAAAGAATTACTCGGGCACGTCCCAAGCAGTTCGGCAGATGACGCTCTACGGGCAGTCGACGCGGCGAGCGATGCTTTCGTCACCTGGTCAAGCTTAACGGCGGATGCGCGTGCCGATAAAATCGACGCCTGGTACCGCTTGATCAATGAACACCGCGACAAAGTCGCTGACATCATGACACGCGAACAAGGAAAACCGTTTGTCGAAGCACTTGGTGAAGTCGATTACGGCAATCAATATGTCCGCTGGTATGCAGAAGAAGCACGCCGGATTTACGGGGAAACAATTCCGGCATCGGTTCCGGGTAAACGCCTGTTCGTCGAAAAAGAACCGGTCGGCGTCGTCGCTGCGATCACGCCGTGGAACTTCCCCGCTGCGATGATCACACGAAAACTCGCCCCGGCTCTCGCAGCCGGTTGTACGGTCGTCTTAAAGCCGTCGGAAGAAACACCTTTCACAGCCCTTCGCCTCGTCGAACTTGCTGAAGAAGCAGGAATTCCGGCTGGTGTCATCAACGTCTTGACAGGTGACGCCGCAACAATCAGCGGTGTCTGGCAAGCCGAACGCCGTGTTCGCAAAATCACGTTCACCGGCTCTACTGCCGTCGGTAAATTGATCATGCGCCAGGCAGCCGATACGATGAAAAAACTATCACTTGAACTCGGGGGTCATGCACCGTTCATCGTCACGGAAAACGCGGACATCGACAAAGCCGTCACACAAGCAATCCGCTCGAAATTCCGCAACGGAGGCCAGGCCTGCGTCGCAACGAACCGCTTTTACGTCCAAGCCTCTGTGCTCGACGCGTTCACGGAGAAGTTCGTCGCGGAAGTGAACAAACTAAAAGTCGGGAACGGTCTTGACGCCGATTCAACGATCGGACCCTTGATTAACGCAAAAGCCGTCGAGAAAGTCAAAGCACACATCGACGACGCGGTTGCGAAAGGTGCAACGATCTTAACAGGCGGTACAATCGACGACTCGGTCGGTTACTTCGTCACACCGACGGTTCTCGCGAACGTCACGGAAGACATGATTTGTATGCAGGAAGAAACGTTTGGTCCGCTCGCACCAATCTCGGTCTTCGAGACACTCGACGAAGTCATCGAACGCGCGAACAACACACCCTACGGTCTTGCGGCGTATGCGTTTTCTGAACGGATCGATGAAGCGCTCCTGCTCGGTAAAAAACTCGAGTACGGCATCGTCGGCTTGAATGACGGCGCGCCGTCTGCTGCCCAAGCACCATTCGGCGGCTACAAAGAAAGTGGACTCGGTCGTGAAGGCGGCGTCTACGGCATCGAGGATTATCTCGAAGTCAAATACTTGTCACTCGGTTAAACCAAAAAGTCCCGCCTCTGAAACAACAGAGGCGGGACTTTTAGCATGTAGACAAACGATTTAGAAGCGTAAACCTGTTATGTCGAGATACAATCCGTTTGCGCTTTCCTGTCTCGCCTCGTCTTCAAAGCGGCAATCTTCCACGCCCGCTGCAGCTGTGCTACATGGTCGCGACCGATTGCTCTTCGCTTTGGAAGCGATTCAAGACGGAGCGCGCTTTAAAACGGCTGAAAGAGAGTAGCGTTCCTTCTTCCATTACACCACTCTCTTGGCGCACAAAAAAGTCCCGCTTCTGAACCATCAGAGGCGGGACTTTTTTAATTAATCGACATATTCATAGAGCACGACGCTTTCGATGTAGTGGATGAAACGACGTAACTCTTTTTCTTTTTCCGAAGAAAGGTCCCCTTCCTTCGACATTTCGGCAATTTCTTGACGCTGGACTTCGATCGCCCGTAAGCACAGTTCTTCTTTTTGCTGTTCGACGTCGCCCTTACTGCCGACCGGTGACGCCCACTGCGTATGTTTACCGCGGAGGCGGAAGTAATGTCCTTTGACGCTTTGGACGACTTCCGTCGGATACTTGTCACGGCACGTCTCGAGCCGGTCGATGATGTCGCCGATGACATGTTCATAGAGGGCATGTTCCATCTCCGTCAGACGAATCAATTCATCCGGTGACAACGTGAACCGTTTACGTTTTCGCATCAGCTTCCGTAACGGCTGATAGAGCCGGACCGTCGATTCGGAATGAATCGCCCGGCGTCGGTGTTCAATCGAGGCAACCGTTTCTTTTTTCAGTAAATCCGGCACGTCATGGTTCTTAAAGAACGCTTTGACGAATTCCGTTTCCCACGCGACGGCTTCAAGGCGCAGTTCCTTCAACTGTTCGTTGTAGACGTTGAGTTCCTGTTCGCTCTTCTCTTCGGCACGCAGCAACCGCAACATGACATGGTATTCGTTCAGCAGGTCAAACGCGACCGGGGAATTATCGGAATTCGTCGCCTGTTTGACTTCCTGAATCGCCCGTAACATCATTCGTTGCTTTTGGGCATTCAATCCGAAGTCCGTTTGACTGACCGTCTCTTTTTGACTCAGCAACGGTAAGGCAATCGTCGCGAGCACTAACGTAAAGATGATGACGCCCGCCGCGAGGAAGATGATCAACGACCGTTCCGGGAACGCAACACCAGCATCCGTCAAAAACGGCAGCGATAACACACCGACCATCGTGATTGTCCCGCGCACGCCGACGAGCGTCGTGATTAAGTCGCGCTTGAACGAAGGTGGCCGTTGCTCCTCTTTACGAAGAAAGCGATGATCAAACCAATTAAAGAACAGTGTCCAGACTAAGCGGATCCCGAGAATGACAAGACCGATTAAGCTGACGTACCCGAGTAAGCGCCAGTTGTTGATGGCGTCATCAATGAAGATGGCCTGCGTCGCTCCGGGCAACGTCAAACCAAGCAATAAGAAAATGACCCCGTTCAAGATATAGGCAATCATCGTCCAAATGTTATCCGTCAAGACTTGTTCCTGGGCAAAGAACGTCTCTGTCCGTTCCTTAATTAAGGCATGAAGTAAGCCACCGGCGACGACGGCGATGACGCCAGACGCATGAAGCAGTTCTTCCGAGACGAAAAAGATGATGAACGGCGTCAAGATTTGCAGGAGGGCATAAAAGACGACGTCATCAATTCCTGACCGGCGGAGCCGGATCTTCAGCCAGTTCATCACGACGATGATGACAAGGCCGACGACGGCACCGACAGCAAACATATAAACGAATTCAAACGAAGCTTCACGTAAAGAGAAATAGCCTGTCATGACGGCCGTGACGGCATAACTAAAGGCGACGAGTCCCGACGCATCGTTAATCAACGATTCTCCCCGGACAAGATTTAAAATCGGTTCCGGAAGCCGGACACGTTTTGCGATCCCGTTGACCGCGACCGGGTCAGTCGGTGATAAAATCGCGGCTAACGCAAAAGCGGCAGCGAGCGGAATGACCGGCAACATCCAGTGGATGAAGTATCCGCCGATCACGGTCGTCAATAAGACGAGCACGATGGCGTTGCCGAGGATCGCCCCGCGCATCTTCCACAGTTGTTCCCGCGGAAAATGCGAGCTGTCGTTGTACAGTAAGGGAGCGATGAACAACAGTAAAAACCATTCCGATTCGACTTCAATCGAAAGTTCTTTGATTGATAAAGCAACGAGCGTACCGACGATGATTTGAATCAGGGCCGTCGGAATAAAACGGATGTAATGTCCGATGACGTTCGTCAACAAAATTAAGGCCAGTAACAATAAAATCAATGATAACGTTTCCATAGTAAATCACTTCCATTCTTTCACTTTTCTCTAGTTTTATCGTACCATAATTTCTTGCTGGCATAGGAGAATCACTCCTTTTTTCAGGCATCATAGGACGCGAGCAGGTCCCTTGCCTGTTTCAGGATTTCTTCCTTTAGTGTTGACGGTTCAAGGACTTTTACGTTTTCGCCCAGTCCAAACAACTGTCGTCCGAGAAACGGTAACTCGGTAACCGGAACAGACCACGTCCGCTGTGCGTTCAGCGGTAAAATCCCTTCAAGCAACCGTTCCCCGAGTGACGTCATTTCCAGTCGGATCGTCACCTGTTCACCTGACTTCACCTGACATTCTGCTTCCTCGAATGTCAGCTGTTCGGACGAAATGGTCGTCGGTAAGACCTGCTCCATCCGGTCGACCCGGTACTGCCGCAGTCCCCGGTCAGTCTGGGCGAGCAGATACCAGCGATTGCGTTCAAACGTTAAACCGATCGGATCCATCAAAATCGTCCGTCGTCCGCTTGTCGTCCGGTAAGTGATTTCCCCTTTGACTTCCGCTTCCAACAATCGCAACACGTCTCGCGTCAACGGAGACGGCGGCGTATCGGGTCGGGCAAAACGGACCCGTCCTTTCAGGCGGTCCATCTTCGCTTCAAGGTCCGGCGGCAGTTCCTGGAGATACCATTCAGCAAGATCCCCCCGTAACGGACCGAACGGCAGATCGGGAATTTGACCGACCCAGTCGAGCATTAAAAATAAAGTGATCGCTTCCTGTTCCCGTAAGGCAAGTGGCGGCAGCAAACGGTTCGGCAGGACCCGGTATCCGCCCCCTGCTCCCCGCTCGCTGTAAATCGGATATCCGTTTGCTTCAAGTTCGAGTACGTCCCGTTGAATCGTCCGTAACGAGACGCCGCACGCTTCCGCCAGTTCCCGCGCCGTCAACAACTGTTGCCGATTAAGCAGACGCATCAGTTTCAAATGGCGACCTTTCATACAAAATCCCCTCTCTAATTACGACATCTTTTGTCATAATTATAGCGTAGACTAGAGATAGCTCGAACAAAAGGAGGAGTTATTGATGACTAAAACCGTTTTATATATCGCCTGTAGTCTCGATGGAAAGATTGCCCGATCAAATGATTCGCTCGATTGGCTGTTCGCTGTCGAAGGGGACGGTGATAATGGGTACGCGGCGTTCATGGAAGACGTCGATGCCGTCATCATGGGTCGAAAAACCTTTGACGAAGTCTTGGTCCTCAGTGACGACTATCCGTACAGTGGACTCGAGAACTACGTGTTGACCCGGCAGAACGATCAACAGTCCGAATACGCGACCTACACGAATGAGCCACTCGATGTGTTGATTGACCGGATTAGTCCGACCATCAACGGCAAGATTTGGCTCGTCGGCGGCGGCGAGTTGATTCAAGAAGCCTTACGTTTACAATTGATTGATCAGCTTGAACTGGCGATCGCGCCGGTCGTCCTCGGCAGCGGGATTCCACTGTTTCCGGAAGGGACGCTTGAGACACGGTTCCGGCTGACCAGCTGTTGTCCGTCCGGTCAGTTCATCATGGCGACGTATGATGTCTTGAAGTGACGTTCTACGCAGATAAAAAACACCTTTGAAACGCTGCAGGCAAAGGTGTTTTTTGTTTTACTTTGTTTTTTGCGTCAGTCTGACGGTGTCCGTCCTGACGAAGTGGCATCTAATCCGTTTTACCGGAATCCTCCACGACCGACACGATGACATTGCCGTATTTCCGCCCGGAATCGACGTAACGGTGGGCAGCGACGATCTCTTCGAGCGAATATACCGTATCGATGACCGCTTTGATCTTCCCAGTTTCAAACCACTCATTCAGTAGTATCAAATCTTTTTTCAGCGCCCGCGCCACGCCTTGTCCGGCGACTGAACGAAACGCCCCTTTCGCTCCGACGTGCTTACGTACCGTTCGTTTGTCAATTTTTCCGGACGCGTCAAATACTGCGTCATACGTCGTCAGGTGCGCATCATATCCTTCTGCTGTATAGTCGACGACACCATCCGCACCAAGACCTTTCACCAACTCAACGTGCCGTCCGCTGCAGACCGCCGTCACATGAAGTCCGTATTGTTTGGCGATTTGGACTGCAAGCGAACCGACGGCGCCCGAGGCTCCGTAAATCAAGATCGTTTTCGCCTGCTTAAGGTTCAGCTTCCGGAAAAAATGGAGGACGGTCGTTCCGCCAAACGGAAGACTGGCTGCTTCCGCGAAGCTTGCATTGCGCGGCATCTGCCCGACACAGCTCGTTTCCTTAATACAGGCATATTCAGCGTAACCACCAAAGCGCATCCCGGTCAGGGCATAGACACGGTCGCCGACTTTAAAATTCTGGACACGATTGCCTGTCGCGACGACTTCGCCGGCTAAGACAACCCCTAAAATTGGCTGTCTCGGTGTTTTAAACCCGATGACGACACGCATCGGAAGTTTCCCTGCTGCCGGTACATCGAGTGCCCGCAGACGACGATCACCTGAATGCACGGCGGAGGCATGGACTTTTATCAGTAGCTCAGATGCTTTCGGGACAGGCTGTTTCACTTCTCGCAGCTTCAGTACATCCGGCGGACCATATGCAGTACAAATGACGGCTCTCATCGTACCCCTCCTCAAGCTTATTTGTTACTTAAGTAATACGACAGATCGGTACAAACAACCTGCACGGTTCAGGCATTGTGAACCCTGGAATCATCCGATATACTATTGGTAATATATGTATACAGAAAGCGGGTGGATTCCCCTTGTCTCGTGCTACGACGCTCCTAGCTTCATTCGGCATTTCGCAATTCGGTGACTTTATTTACCTTGTCGCAATCAATGTCTACCTCTATCAATTGACCGGCTCTGCCACCGCTGTCGCCGGACTCTGGATCATCGGTCCGTTTGCTGCCCTGTGCACGAAATTTTGGGCCGGCAGTCTGATTGACCGGGTCGATGTACGCAGGTGGTTAATCGGGACGGACTTCATCCGGGCGTTGCTCGTCGCGCTGATTCCGTTCCTGTCGACACTGCCGTTGATTTATCTGACGCTGTTTGCGCTCGCCCTTGTCAAAGCGTTTTTTGAGCCTGCTGCGACGACCTACCTGACACAACTCGTGCCGGACACCGGTCGGAAAACGTTTAATGCCTACCGTGGTCTGATCACGTCGAGTGCTTTTTTGATTGGTCCGGCGTTAGCCGGCCTGCTGTTACTCGTCGCGACCACCGATGTCGCGATTTGGATGAATGCCGGCTCGTTTGTCGTTTCCGGGGTTCTACTAGCTTTCCTGCCCTCCGTTCCCCGTCCCCCTGATGTCGAGAAATTACGATTCACCGACGTCGCAGCGGACTGGCGCATCGTCGCCCGATTCAGTCGGTCGAACCGGTTTATCATCGTGATTTACGTCATCGGATTGTTGACGATGAGCCTCGCGCTTGCGATGGACGCACAGGAAGTCGTTTTTCTGCAGACCGTCGTCGGACTATCGGTAACCGATTATGGACTGTTGATCAGCTTGACGGGCATCGGTTCCGTGCTCGGCGGACTGACCGTCGCCCGTTTCTCGCGTCGCCTGTCGCTCAAAACGTTGCTCGTCAGCGGTTATCTGTTCGTCGCAATCGGTTACTTGATCTATGCGACGGCCACCTCTTTTTTACTCGTCGCGACCGGTTTCATCTTGCTCGGCTTTTTTAATGCCTTTTCCGGGACCGGCTTTATGACGTTTTATCAAAACAATGTGCCCGATGAATTGATGGGTCGTGTAACGAGCCTTTATGGACTTGGGCAAAGCATGCTCCACATCGTGTTGATTTTATTCGTCGGTTTTACGGGTGACCTGTTCCCGCTCCGCTTCACCGTGTTGACGGCTGCCTGTCTGTTGGTCGGACTGAGTCTGCTTCAAAGCATCGCTGTCCTCCTGCCGGGTAAACAACTATATTTTAAAGAAGATTTGCCGGCGAAACACATTTCCTAAATCAGACGGCGTGACGTTCTCCTTTTGAAATTGACAAATTATGCTAAACTTAAACCCATCTACATAATCAATGACATAATACGAACGGAGTAAATGCCACATGCACATTTTGATTGGACAACCGAAACAAGAAACAGACTTACAACAGTTACGACGAGAGATTGCCGCCTATCCTGACATCGACATCGTGTTGTATCCGGAAGGCTACTGCCGGCAGACCGATCTCGCGACGCTCTGTCAACTAGCAAAACAGTACACGACGATGATCGTCACCGGGTACCGGGACGCCGACCGGTTAGATCGGGCCTTGATCATTAACGAACACGGGGAAGTCATCCTCGACCGGGCAAAAACGCCGGAAGCCGGTCCGCTCTATCAACCGTCGACCGTCGACGATGATGGACAACGGTACGGGTATCTGCTCTGTCGCGAAATCTTCTTAGGACTGGACGGGCTGAAAAACGATACCGTTGAGTTAATTTTCAATCCAATTGGCGTCGGGATGTTCAGTCCGGAACAATATGCCGAGTGGTCCGGCGAAGCAGCACGCATCAGCCGCCAGCAATCCGCCATCGTCATCGGGACGAGTCATGCCGACGGGTCTTACCGCAACTGCGGCTTTTCGATTCCGACAGCGTTTGCGTATGACGCGACCGGCGAAGCGATTTTCCTGTCAAAAGACGATCGACGGACACGGATTCTCGATACGGTCACGAACACGGTTACCGTCATCGATTCGTTGATTGAGAACAGAACATAATCAAAAAGCCCTCGACCGCTCAAAGTGGTCGGGGGCTTCATTCGTTCATTGATGTTGTTTTTCGTTCTGTTCCGCTGCCTGACGTTGCGTCACGTACTCCTCCCGTAAAATGGAGTACATCTTGACATCGTGAAACGTCCCTTTGATGAAAATCAAGCGGCGTAACGTGCCTTCGTACGTCATCCCGACCTTTTCCATCACCCGTGCTGAACCGACGTTCGGTTCCATGCACCGCGCCTGAATCCGCTCCAGCTGTAACGCCTTAAAACCGAAGTCCAGCACCCGTTCCACGGCTTCTGTGACGATGCCTTCGCCCCAGAATTGCCGCGATAACGCGTACCCAAGCTCGGCCTGTTTGTTTTCATCAAGCAACAGATGAATGAAATCAATCGTGCCGATCATCTGTCCCGTCGCCTTCCATTCAATTGCCCACGGTGCCTGTTTTCCCTGTTCGTAGTTCGACAGGACGTGCGTCAGGAACTGCTGCGCCTGACCAATCGTCTGATTTGCATTCCACGTCACGTAACGCGCCGTCTCCTCGTCCTGGGTATAGGCGAACAAATCGTCTACGTCCTCTTGGCGCATCGGCCGCAAGAGCAAGCGGTCCGTCTCAAGTGTTGGTAACGTCTTGTAAAATTGTTCAGTAGTCATCCAGGATTCTCCGTTTCTTTTTTTTACATTATATACAAAAAAACGAGACAGTACAATTATTGGATAAAAACCGTTTAATCCTTGCACTGTATGTGTACTTCTACTCGTTTGATCGCCGTCGCGTATAATGAAGACATTCAAAAACCCCCGAATCGGAACTTGTATCAAGTGTCCGTCATTCGGGGGTTCCGTACATTATTCAACTATATGTCAAATGACTATTTTGAGACATCTCGTAAATTTTGATGATTTCCTCTTTCGTAATCGGTCGTGGTCCAGTTGTCGTACTCGGTTCACTTCCCGGGAACATTCGTACTACATCTTCGGCCATTCTTTCGAATTGGTCAGACGGGATGTCAACATCTTCAAGCGTCAGATAAGATTCTGTATCTTTCAACCATTCCACGACTTTAACTGAAAGTAACTTAGCTGCTTTCAAATCATCTTCTTCCGTTACACCGAAACATCTTCTAGCTAATTTTGCCCATCTAGCAGGCATCGCTTCTGCCATCACTTTAAGATATGGTGGAATAATGATTGTCATCCCTCTTGCATGCGGTAAATCATAAACAGCACTTAAAGGCATTTCAATTGAGTGCATCGGAATTGATCCCATTCTCCCTAGCGCCTGGAAACCAGACCATCCAAAGATTGAACATAACGCGATTTGCCCTCTGACATCGATATCGGTCGGATCTTTAATGATTTTATCAAAATTTTCTTTTAGTGTTAAAATCATTCCTTCTGTTGCCCGATCTGCAAATTCCGATTCTGCCTGGCTTGATAAATAATGTTCGATCAGATGAGAGAAAATGTCGACACAGCTGTCTTTAGTGATCGAAAGTGGTACAGACGTCAATAACCCTGGATCTACGATGGCAACTTTCGGGTAACGATATGCTGATCTAGAAAAGCTTTTCTCATTCGTTTCAGCATTTGTTAAAACACCACCAGCATTACACTCTGAACCCGATGCCGACATCGTCGGAATCGCAATGATTGGATAAGCGCCTGTGTACTCACGCGGAACTCTGTCCCCTAAGACAACATAGTCCCATGACTTACCGCCAGAAAAACCTGTAGCAGCGATATATTTTGAACCATCGATTACACTTCCACCGCCTAGTGCAATGACGAAGTCACACTGCTCCGACTTAAATATCTCAATCGCTTTATCGATTGTCTGCGCTCGTGGATTTGGTTCGATTCCAGTAAACGTCACAAATTCAATTCCCGCTTCTCTTAACAGGGATTCCACGTTATCAATGATTGGGTCTAAAAATCCACCTCTTTTATACGTCGCGATCATTGCCTTTTTTCCATACGACTTAGCGATTTTACCGATTTCATTGACTCTACCTTCACCATAAACGATTTCTGTAGGGAAATTCCAATTAAAATTATCCATTTTCAATCTCCTTTATTTAAAAGATTTTTAACGTAACAATTTCTTTTTGTTTCACAATACGGAACGACGTTCCATAAATTAATTATAACGTTTCTTAAAATAAAAATCTACATAAATCCCTTGTATTTCGCGGAATTTCAAAAGCTTTATTACGATATTTAGTTTAAAAACCGCATCTTTTTCTTATAAACTGCCCTTTACTATTTGACCGGCTTCCCTTTACACTCTTACCTTTTCAACTTCTTCGCCATCCCGTCGCACACTTCTGACTTTTTCTACATATTGTGCGGCGTATTCACTAATCAGGTTATAATCCCCGCTCTTCGCCGGGGTTATAAGATTCCCCCCCACCCCTACGGCTACACATCCGTTTTTTATCCATTGATCTACATTGTCTAAACTAACACCGCCGGTCGGCATTATATTTACTTGGGGCAGTGGTGCATGGACACCTTTAATGAATTCCGGTCCAAAATTGTTCCCTGGAAACAGCTTTACAATATCGACTCCTGCCTCTAGGGCCTGTTTCATCTCTGTAATTGTCATGCAACCTGGCATATACGGTACCTGATACAGATTGCACAACTTTGCCGTAGCTTCGTCAAAACAAGGACTTACGACGAACTGTGCACCTGCTAAAATAGCAATCCTTGCCGTAGTAGAATCCAGAACAGTCCCTGCTCCAATCACCACCGAATCATCGCCAGTAAAGAGTGATCTTAATTTTGAAATGACACTATCTGCTCCATCAACTGTAAACGTTATCTCAATGCCTTTAATCCCTCCCTCCACGCAGGCTTCTGAAATTTTAATAGCTTCTTCTTCATTGTCTGCTCTTATTACCGCTACTACACCACAGTTCGTAATGCTGTTTAAAATCTTTAGTTTATTCATTAAGTTCCCTCACTTTTCAATAATTTTTCATACCACTTAAAAATTTTCAAATTTAGTTTCATTTCCTGTTATTTAGTAAGCCAAATTTTCATCAATCTTTGGTATACTTGAGAAACTAAACAAGTCTTGAAGAGACTGATTTTAAACAGTCCCTAAAACAAAAATACTAAAATAAAGAGGTTGAAGATTTTGTCTAACGTTCAATCATTAGAAAGAGCACTTACTATTTTAAACAAACTGTCAGAATATCCTGATGGCCTTAAAATTTCCCAATTAACTGAACAACTGGACTTATCTAAAAGTACTATTCACCGGTTGTTAACTACGCTGGGAAGCATGAATTATATCGCTAAGGATGCCGAAACAAACAAATACAAACTGGGGTTACAAATTCTTTTCCTCTCTAGAAATATTTCGGACAGCAACGAAATAATACGTGCTGCAAAACCTTTCATCGAAAAACTGTCCAAAGACATAAATGAAACGGTTCATTTATGCATAGAAGATCGTGGTGAAATTGTTTATATTGATAAAATCGAAAGTAACCACACAGTCCGAATGTTTTCACGGATTGGTACACGCGGCCAAATGTACTGTACAGCCGTAGGTAAAATCCTGCTTTCCGGAGTAACTCCAAGTTATTTTGAGGAAGTTGTTGAAAAAATTGATTTTGCTCCACGAACTCCAAACACGATTACATCACAAGGAGAATTCCGGCTAGAAATCGAAAAAGTAAAACAGCAGCAATATGCACTGGATAATATTGAAAACGAAGAAGGTATTCGTTGCATCGCTGCCCCGATCTACAACCATAAAGGTGAAATCATTGCTAGCTTTAGCGTATCTGGTCCTAGTAACCGGGTAACGATGGATATGATCGAAGATACTTTGATTAATAAAATGAAAGATACGAGTTTAAACATTTCGCAAACACTTGGTTTTACGAATGTTAACTAGTTTTCAATGATTCATACGATAAAAGTAAAGAAAACCGTTGAACACGGTCATCTTTACTTTTTTTCTACATTGTCAAATCAATTGCATTGCCTGCCATAAATTCTCCTAAACGTCTACGATCAGGCAATCCGTCATTGTCCCCAGGTGACATTACCGCCAACGCACCGATAGCAGTTCCCCGTCTTACTGACTCTTCCAGTGATAATCCTTCCAAGATTCCGCTTATCACACCTACTGCAAAACCATCCCCGGCACCGACAGTGTCCACCACTCGATCAACCGGATAGCCATCTGTATAAAATTGATTTCCTTCCGAGCTAGTGTAGGCTCCATCAGCTCCAAGCTTCATCACGACTGTTTTAACCCCGAGATTATGATAAAATCTTGCAATGGCTTCAATTGACTTTTGTCCTGTCAATATTTCCCCTTCGCCAACACCGGGTAGTACGATATCCGCCAAAGAAGCTAACTCATTGACGACTTCAACCATCTCTTCTTTACTGGACCAAAGACCGGGCCGTAAGTTTGGATCATAAGAAACTTGAATACCTTTCATTCGTGCTTTTTGCATCAAGGTGTAGACCATTTCTCTGCAGTCTTTAGATAACGCAGGTAAAATCCCTGTCACATGAACGTGATCAATTGCTTCCAAATCCAAGTGTCGGATGGTTTCCGCATTCATATGTGATGCTGCAGAATTTTTTCTCGCTGAGAACACTTCTGGATCAAATTTGCTTACCTTTTGTTTCCACTGCATTCCTGTTTTATAGGTTTCGTCATACGTTATATGACTCGTATCAATTCCATTCTCGAGTAAAAAATTCTCAATCGTTTTTCCGAACGGGTCTTGACCTAGTTTCGTGACGTATGTCATCTCATGTTCAAGACGAGACATCCCGATTGAAAAGTTAACTTCCGCCCCAGCCACAAAGCGGCTAAAGTTTTCAACATTTTCAAGTGGACCTTCTTGTTCGGCAACAAACAATGCCATAGGTTCTCCAATAGTTACAATTCTACTCATCATAATCTCTCCTTATTATTTAAAAGGTTTTTCTCTGAATTTTACGATTGTAAGACTTCTTTCATCTCTTCCGGATGATTTTGAGGGTCTTGGTGATCCTGATTTTTGTTTTTATTTTTCATATACTTGGCCCAATAAGCAGTTAAAATCGGTACTAAAATCGAAGTTACGATAACTGAAGCTGCAACTAATGCTGTAGCAGATTGTGCAATAGGAAGGAACTCCGGCTTCATCGTCGCGATAATCATCGGGTTTGCAACTGCAGCTCCCGCCGTACTAGAAGCTGCCAATCCTGCAGTACCGTTACCTCCCCCAATGAATTTGTCTGCCAGCATCAATGGAATACCAGTCACAATGATGACTAAAACCCCTAATATCACTCCACCCAGTCCTGTCTGCAGAATTACTTTTAAATCGATTGCATTACCTAATGCGAATCCAAAGAAAGGAATCATTACGTGTGATGCTCTACTGAAGAAGTCTCGCACATCACTATCCAGATTCCCCAGTATAAAACCAACCAGGAAAGGCAATACTGCGCCTACAAAAACATGCGGTTCAAAAGCAGCTACTCCTGTAGATCCTAAAATTAGCATGGTCACTAATGGACCCGACTCGATTGACATTAAAACAAATGCACCGGCTTCTTCTTTAGAACCGTATTGTTGCATGATTGATGCGTACAGTCCTCCGTTTGTCATATCCATCGCCGCAATTAAAGCTAAAACCGAAAAACCTGCAAAAATGCCTGTTTGGATACCATCAACCGGAATAAAGGACGATGCAATAACAGCAACTACCCACGCTACGGCAATTTTAGTTAGTACAAGAGTTCCAGATTTTCTTAATACTGTACCGGTCGCTTTAATATTTATTCCTGTTCCCATACAGAAGAACCAAACCGCTAAGATTGGAACGGTCCCCGTCATTAAGCCGTTCGTAAAGGAACCAAAATATTCACCGGATCCCGGGGCGAACGTGTGAATAAGTGCTCCGAGGAACAACGGAACTAACATTAAACCACCGGGAATTTTATTAAGTGTCTTCATAATTTTCATTTTTTACACACCTTTCATAATTGATTTAAATGCTAAATCTCATTGAAAAGATTATTTGGTTACTCCAATGCAGATTACCGCCAATATTGATAACGCTTTCAAAAATATGTTTTTTAAAATTTCAGCCGCGAGTGACCACCCATGATCTATCCGGTGTATGTGACTCCTTCTCTACAACAACGTTTTTAACTTTAAGAACGAAATAACTACCTAGGTATTTTTGATCTGCTTCCAAAAATTCTTCTACATTCATCAATTCAGATTTATTTAAATAGAAAAGCGTATCTTCTTCATCATAACGACCAACTGAATACGGAGAAAAACCTGTTATTTCTAAATCGGCTAAGACTGTTTTTAATTCCTCTTCTAGAATATCCGTACTTTTAAGTTTGTTAATTTCCAGTAATCAAGTTAGCATCGTCTCACATGAACCTTTAGCGTTCAGACACTCATCGCATTTCCTCTAATTTTACTGCAATCGCGTCACTGATTGTTTTATTGTCGCCTGCCATCCCCCAAACAAATGCATAATTACTAGTTGCCGTACCGCAATGAATTGACCATGGAGGTGAAATCACTGCTTGCTCATTTTTCAGAATGACATGTTTTGTATTACGCGATTCCCCCATGAAATGAAATAACCGTGCATCCTCGTCCAAATCAATATACAGATACACCTCAGTTCTCCGATCATGTGTGTGTGTAGGAACGGAATTCCATACACTTCCTTTATCGAGTTGAGTCATGCCCATGACAATCTGGCAACTTTGAATGCCTTCCTCGTGAATAAAGCGACGAATCACACGTTGATTGGCATTATTTACAGTGCCCAACCGATCTCCCTCAATTGAACGAAAAGATACATGTTGAACGGGGTATTCTTTATGCGCCGGTGCTGAAAAAATGTAATACTTTGCTGCGTGTCCAGAAGATTCGCTTGAAAATACTAGTTCTTTTTTTCCTAACCCTACATAAAGGCAGTCCTTGTTTTCCATATCGAAAGTTTCACCATCGACGACAATCTTTCCTTTGCCCCCAACATTAAATATTCCGACTTCTCTCCGATCTAAAAAATATTCTGATTGCATCTGATCCGTACCTTCTAATAAAATCTGAGCATCCTTCGGTGTAATGCCTCCAATGATTATACGATCATCCATTGAATAAACTAGTTTAGTTTCATTTGATACAAATAACTCCTCGATCAAATAATTTTCCCGTAACTCCGCTGTACTAAAATCTTTAACTTGGTTTGGATGAGTCGAATATCTTGTTTCCATAAAAAAATACATCTCCTTTAGTTTCTGAATTTTAAACGCGAAAAGACAAATCTAATTTAAAATGAAGGCGTTTACAAAAAAGATTAAAAAAATAGTTTTGTTCCGTATTGTGAAACGCCGTTCTACATAATGATTATATAATGCTGTTTTAAAAAAAGCTAGCGAATTAATATTGTCAAAATTATGAATGTAACTTGTGTATTTTTTCACTAATACGTAATTAATTATCCATATATAGGTTTTAAAAGGTGAGCTACGTCCTCATCAAACCTCTCTTGAATGCAAAAAAACAACAAATCTTTTTTAACGGATGATTGGTCGGTAGGAGATTGTTTTACTTAATCGTTACTTTTTTAAACAAGCATATTTGCTTGCTATTAATAGTAGAACTATTTCGATGTAAGTAAAAATCCGGTTGGAAGTGATCATATAACTCTTGAGTACATAAAACTATTTTTTACAATGCGTGCTAATTCAAACTAAAATGAACGGGGCTTCTGTATGTTTTATGTAAATAGAACGCTGTTTTGTTTTTTTTATTGTTAAGCAATAAAAAAATAGGAAATACACATTCAAGTGAACCTCTAGATTAATTATTTTTTAATTTTTTTACCTTTCATGAATAAAAACGTGAATCATAATTTGTACTTTTCTAATTTCTTGTTTTCTTATTTCTCATTTCCCATCTATAAAAAATCCGTTTGCGTTTGGAAATAATAAACAGTATATTTAGACTGAGTATTCTGATAATTATTTCCAAATTAAACAGGAGAAGGAGTGTTTCCATGATGACGACTCAAAAACGCTTGCTTTCACTCGCTACAATCACCGTCCTTACCGGAGGAGCTGTCTTTGCTTTTACGAATACAGATGGATTCAATACGCAGGACGAAACGGTATCCGATGTTGCAGCGACTGACACTACCGTCACAAAAGTCAGCACTTCCCGAGTATCGGGTACCCCGTCAATCCAAAAATTAATGAGTGCCGGGATGGTCCAGACGTATCCGGGCGATCCTGCACTAAAGAAAAACTCTTTCCGTGTTGATCCAATCGTTTTATCTGCCCCAAAAGAATTGAAGCTGAAAGAAAAAGACGGGTACCGCTACATTACGGTTCCGCTCATTTTACACAATAAAGAAGGTACGTCAGACGGCTATAGCGTCTATCGTCCGAATGCTTTCTCGATTAACGACGGTCACGGGCATGACTATGCTCCGGTCGACTACATCAGTCATAACAAAAAAGCCTGGAAGTACGAACATCAATACATCGCTCCGAACCGACTCGTGATGGATGTCGTCTACCACGTCCCAAAAAATGCCAATACGTTTGTTATGTTTGCGTCAAGCGATGCTTTTCCGAAGACATATACCGTCAAAATCAGCATCGATTAACATGCTGATCTTTTCTACCCTGATCGGTTAAAACGACGGCCGGTTCCGATTTGGAATGGGCCGTCTTTCATGTCGTTACACGTAAAAGGAGGTGGACGCCTATGATGTCCTTCATTTGGAACTCATGGTGGCGAAACAAGGAGCGGTTCATCCTGTTACTCGTCGGTGTCCTGATTGTCAGTACAGGACTCAGCTATTTAATCGGGACGACCCAAGCGAACAATGGGACCGTCGTTGACGAACTGCAAAAACGCTGGAACTCGTCATATGATATCGTCGTCCGGCCGCCGGGAAGCCGGAGCGTGACGGAAGACTTACATTTACTCGAACCGAATTATATGAGCGGTCTCGACGGCGGCATCACGATGAAACAATACAAGACGATCAAAGACATCACGGACGTCGAAGTCGCAGCCCCGATCGCGATGATCGGAAATAACTCGACACGCTCATCCGTCGGGACGCATACCTTTGATGACCCCGGCGTCTATAAGCTGACGATCACCGATTATCAAAATACCGGCCTGCAAGTCGACAAGTCGACGACGGTCCGTTATTTAGCCGCCGGCTGGGATGCGAGCGGCGATACAAGACAATCCGGCGTCTCACCGGTCGGTCTCGGAAAACAACCGCTCGACGAGTATGGCAGTGATACGATGATTGCCGGGATTGATCCGGAAGCGGAAGCACGCCTCGTCGGGCTTGATCAAGCGACGAAAAAGTCGGACCACAGCCGTTATTTCACGGATGAAGACGTCGTGACGGCGCTCGAGAACGTCGATATGATTCCGGTTTTAATGAACGAACGGGATTACATCGATGCGTCCCGGACCTATAAATATGAAAAACTTGATTTACCGCTGATTGATGACTCGATGGTACCGACGATTCAAGAGGTCACGAAAAAGGGCGGCAAAACATACTTAGACAAGCTCCCTACCGTCGATGAAAAGGCACAGACGTATAAAATTACGACGGCGCAAGTCCAAAAACAATTCATTCATGATATTTTGAACAATTCATTACCTGAAAAATACAGCGGCTACTCGGAATGGCTGATTCTCAAGCCTTCACCAATCACCTATCAATCCGTCAAGAGTCCCTATCCGTCCCGGTGGCCGTTCACCTATCAGGTCGAACCGAAGCTGATCAACCCGGATTCCCTGCTTGCGAAACGCAGCATGTACCGGGCAGCACGCGAGTTCGGGACGTCGAGTGATGACTGGCCGCGGATCAATCCCTATTACATCGGGGTGTTTGATCCGAAGAAATTGAATTTATCGAAAGATCCGTTGACGGAACTGCCGATGGAAACCTATTTCCCGGCGAAGGCACAGTGGGTCATGGATAAAAATGAGACACCGGTCAACCCGCCGCGTGACGTCAAACCAACAAACGACCCGTACGACTTCATGACGAAACCGCCTTCGATGTTGACGACGCTAGACGCTGCTTTCAAGATTCGCGGCAAAAAAGCCATCTCCGTCATCCGGGTCAATGTCAAAGGCATCGATACGATGAATGAACAAAGCGAGAAAAAATTACAGGCCGTCGCGCAGGAAATCGAAGACAAGACCGGACTGATCACGGATGTGACGCTCGGTTCGTCACCGCAACTGGCACTGACGTATCTGCCCGGACTTAAAGACCAGCCGGCACTCGGCTGGGTCCAGCAGCCCTGGATTAAACTCGGTTCCTCGATGGCGATCTTCCAGGAAGCGAAAGTCGGGATGAGCGGTGTCATCGCAAGCGTCATTTTGGTGGCACTCGTCTATGTCTTCAGCTCGAATATCATCCTGCTTTACGCCCGAAAAAAAGAATTTGCGATTTTACTGGCCATCGGCTGGCGGCCGCGCCAGCTATCGAAAATGCTGTTCCTCGAAGCAACGTTACTCGGGTCTCTCGTCGCCTTGATTGCCTGGACGATTCTCGGGACGTTTTGGCTGACGACGGACCATCCGATCGCCCTTGCCCGAATCGTTCTGATTGGTCTCGCCGGACTGTTGATTTACTGGGGCGGCACGTTCGTCCCGATGCTGTTGATCCGGAAGATTCAACCGTACGAAAGCATCCAGACGGGAGAAGTCTCGCGCGGACGTCGTTTCGTCCGTTCGCAGTCCGTCCTCGGCATGAGCGTCAATCAATTAGTCACGTACTGGCAACGGACATTACTGTCGCTTGTCGCAATCGCCTTACCGACCAGTTTGTTCATCTTCTTCCTGTTCGTCACGTTCCGGCTCAAGGGGGTCTTGTATGCGTCCTGGCTCGGAGAATTCGTTGCCCTTGAAGTCGGCATGATGCATTATGTCGCGATGGGGGTCGCCCTGCTGATCGCCATCTTGACGACGACGGAAATCATGTGGCAGAACGTCAACGAACGGAAATCACAGCTCGCCGTGCTGAAAGCGACCGGCTGGCGCGACGGGATGATCCGTCAACTCGTCTTGCTTGAGGGGGTCATGACCGGTCTGATTGCCGGATTGATCGGTCTTGCCGTCTCGCTCGGGTTGATTTACAAGATGTACAATCAATTCCCGACGGCCGAGCTCGGATTCCTGAGCCTGACGCTGTTGATTCCGATTACGACCGGGATCATCGGTGCTTTATTACCCGCCTACCGCGCGGTTAAAATTACACCGAATGCAGCCATCGGGAGCGTCGCCGTCAATGCCAAGGCGACGGAACGCCGCTTCAAAGTCGCGCTCGGAACAGTCGGGACCGCGCTTGTCGCGGGTGTCACCGGACTATTCTTCTTTGCGACGACGAGTGAAGTCGAGCAACCGGCGGCCGAGCCGACAACTCAAACAACTGAAACGACGACAGGGACGAAGCTCGCCGATTTGACCGCCAAAAAATCGACCGCCATACAACCGTCGAAACAGGAAACGGCAAAAATCGAAAAGCTGATGAATCAGGGGCTGCTCAAAACGTATCCCGGTGACCCGAAATTAAAGGATGCCACCTTCCGTGTCGGGAAACTGCTAGACCGTCCGCCGGCTGAACTCAAACTGACACAGCAAGCCGGTAAACGCTACATCACGCTCCCGTTGTTTTTGCATGACCCGGATATTACAGAAGATGTACTCGGCTCCTACAGTCAATATAAACCGGACCGGTTCACGCTTCAGGATGGGAATGGGCATGTCTACGAGACGGTCGATTACGTCAACCGCAATGAGAAGGCCTGGAAAAACAGTTACCAGTACTTTGCTCCCTATCAATCAAGGGTCGATCTCGTCTACGAAGTACCGGAAACGGAAAATGTCTTCGTCATGTTTGCGTCAAGTGACGCGTTCGCAAAACCGACTACTGTCAAAATCGAACTCAACTAAAAAACAGTACTTCTACCCGTTGCTTGATACGCGAGTAGAAGTACTGTTTTAGTTTGCCATCCGTGTTTTTTTGCGTAGATCGTCGTCCGTCGGGTGACTCGGATCCGTCCGCATGATCCGCAATTCCAGATATTGTTTCAAAAAGGCAATCAACAGCAGAGCCAGCAGAAGAACGATTAAAACAGATATACCCCAATAATTAGGGATCCATGCCTGAAGCGCAATCAATAAAGGAACGGGAACGAAACCGAACTCGACCGCGTAACGGAAACGAATCAGCCGTCGTGCTGCTTTGATGCTTGATAGGGCACTGATCCGCCTTGCCTCGCCGAGCAGTATCAGTCCATGGATGAGGACGAGGAGGACGAGCAGTGGAACAATCCATTCGTCAGCCCCCATTTGAACCAAGCCGTACAGACTTAGCGCGACGACTCCTAGTAATACCAATCGTGTAACGAGATTCCGCTTTCTTTCCTACTGCATGACTAGAATTTTCGTTTGTTTTTCCATTTTGTTCATCCCCTACTTAAAGTCATCTGGCTTTCAGGACAGGCATTTTACTCCGTAATTCTTTTTTCGTCGGATGGGTTGGGTCAAGCACCGTCTGCGTTCGCTCGAGATAGATGTCACCGATAATGAAGGCTGCAAGTCCGATAAAGTAGCCGATAAAACTTGGCAAAGGCGGTAGTTCGAACCGGATTAATAGCGGGAAGAAAAAAGCAATCAGTCCGATTAGAGCAAAATCAACCGCGTAGCGGAGTCGGATGATGTTGCGTGCTGGTCGGCTGTCTGAAAATACACTGATTCGTTTCGCTTCAATCCAGTGCAAAACACCGTGTGCCAGAAAGCTCACCCCGACGAGGATTTTAGGCCAAATTGCTGTTTCATATTGAAGAAGTGCAAAGATACTAAAACCAAGCATTACAGCAAAAATAATGCGAAAGAACGCGATGCGTTCCTTTTCTTCCCGGATACGTTGAATTCTTCGTCGTTTTTCCATCATACTCACCTCATGTATACTCTACGTCAATCGGTAAAAAAAGTTCTAATTTTTTACAAACTTTCGACTAAAACATCAAAAATTACCCTTTATAACCCTTTTCCGCCTTGCGGGTTGAATGTCAATAACCGCTCCATTCCCGTGACCAACGGGCGTGCCTGCTCAATCAGGCGCCGCGTCGTCGGAAGCTCGAGTGACGCCTTGTGCGACGCTTGATTCGTCCAAATTTCGTGGACGATGACCGTGTCCGCTTCTTCTGATACGCTGACGATATAGTGGAGACATGACGGCTCGTCTTCGAACGAGGCTGCTGCTTCAAGTAACAGCTCCACCAATTTTTCTTGCTGTCCCGCCGTCGTCGTAAATTTCCCAAAAATCCCGTAACTCATCCTGATTCCTCCTCATTGTTTCTTAAGTTCCTTTTGTATGCATTCATAGCTTGAAACATTTTCCTTGCCGTGCCGTAGAACAGAGTAGCATCGACTGACTTTCAGGAGGACTTACTTTGACTACACGTACGAAACGAATCGTATCAGCACTCTACTTACTCCTGTTCGGGATGACCCTATTTAGTATCTTCTTTGAACAGACAGGCGCTACCTTCTTTTCGGTCGTCCAACTCGGCGTCCTCAGTTATTTTTATTTTGAATTACTGAGTCAGAATACGCACTACTCCAGTCCATCGAAAGAACAGGACATCATTCACCGGAGTACACGGCTCCGTTTTCGGATCATCCAGATTTTATTATTCCTGTTGATCGGCATCGATTATTTATTTTTCGAGCAGACCGATTTGTTGCTCGTTGGCGCTTTTTCAATTTCGATTGCGGTACCAGCCATCATCCGGTATGTCCGTTTGCGGATGAACGATCACTCAAAGGAGGAGAACGATGTCTAACCGCAGTTCGCTCGTCAGCTTGACGACCATTTTGACCATCATCCTGCTCAGTTTATTTTTGTTGGATGCCATAACAACACTATCGTTTTTAGTATTCTTCATACCACTTTCGCTTTGTATGCTGATCCTTGGCGTCAGCGAACTCCGACACGTATTAAAGGACAGTTGAAGAATATTTATCAAAATCAGGCGAGAATACTCCCACCTCTAAGTGTCTCAGGGCGAAGCCCAGCGCAGGTGGAGGTAGTTCAAGCTAAATAGGAGGACAAGTTACATGAACCGAACCTGTACCCAATGCGACACCCGACTAGTCGAAGACTGTGAAGTCCACGTCAAAGGTGCCATGTACGGCTTAAAGATTAAAAAACCGGGTCGTTTTTTCAGTAAGGCATCTGCAGAAGCGAAGGCTGCCGTTTGTCCGAAGTGCGGACTGGTCCAACTTTATGTCGATCAACCAAACGACTTTCTAAAAACATAACAATACTTTGAAAGAAAGGAACGTTTTAAGTGAGTACATACCACATATCTAGTATCCGCCTCCTTCTAATCATGATTGTTTTTACGATTTTCTGGTATTATTTTTTAAACTTGCAGCTTGGGTATGGAATGGTCATTCTTCCTGTCACTGTCGGTTATACGATTTATCGCAACTTCAAAGCGGCTCAGTCAGAAAAACAAGAGTCTGAACAAAATTAGCAGCCGATGCACTAAGCATAAATAAGACGCAGTTCCGGGATTTCATCCGAGACTGCGTCTTTTGTGTCATTAAGCTTTTAGCGTTGACGGTCAGCAGACAACCAACCACTAATGTTTTCATGCGTCGCCCCTCCTGATGTTCTAAATGAATCGTGTTAGATAGTCACTGAATATTTTGCGCATCACTTTTGGCGTATTCGCTATGTAGACGTTGATTTGTTCCTCGTTCGACTGGACCGGATCGCTGTCCGTCTCGTCCGCCGGAAAATCGGAGATGCCTTTAATGATGATACATTCGATCCCGTTTTTCTGACAGATATAGGCGATTGCGCCGGCTTCCGTATCGGCTACCGTGATGGCATTGTCTTTCAGCTCCAAGTAATCGTTCCACATCACGACGGCCCGGTCTGCCGTACCGATCGTTCCGGTGTGACAATCTGTTTGGTAAGCCGCAACAGCGAGTTCAACGATGAAGGACGGCTTGATCAACGGCTCGACTTCTTTCACCGTACAATCATATTGGACCGCGCGGTTTGGCACGATGATGTCGAGTACGGCAAACGACTCGTCGATGCCGGCACAGGTCCCGGCAACGATGATTTTCGTAAGCGGGAACTGCGCCATCATGTACTGATTGGCCCCGACCCCGTTTACTTTCCGGACACCGGTGCTGTAAAACAACACACGTTTTCCGGCAATCGTCCGGAAAAAATATTCGCCGTATGGGTACTTAGTACGTTCTGATTCTTCTACATCGAAATACGCGAGCGTCGCTTCGAACTCCCATATCGTCGCAATACTGACACCAATCATTCATTCATCCCCTTAAACGCCCTCGTCACTTTTGGATAATATATACATTCTCATCATCGCTTGTTTTCATATTTCAAGCAAGCGTGATTTGACAGACAACAAACAACCTCCACCCGGTATAGGTGGAGGCTTATCGATTTACTGTTGTGTCGCTTTGTCGTACGACAACTCCTGTCCATTCGTCGCAATGACCTGTTTATACCAGTCGAACGAATCTTTTTTCATCCGTTCCATCGAGCCATTGCCTTCATTATCGCGGTCGACATAAATCATCCCGTAGCGTTTCTTCATCTCACCCGTCGTGAACGAGACGATGTCGATGATGCCCCATGGTGTGTAGCCCATCAGTTCGACGCCGTCCTCCGTGACCGCTTCCGTCAACGCTTCGATATGTGTTTTCAAGTAATCAATCCGAGCTGCGTCGTGGATCTTGCCGTCCTCAATCGTATCGACGGCCCCAAAGCCGTTTTCGACGATGAAAAGCGGGAGCTGGTAGCGGTCATATAACCGGTTCAGCACGTAACGGAGTCCGACCGGATCAATCGCCCAGCCCCAGTCACTCGACTGGATGTACGGATTCTCGACGCCGTTCGCAAGACCGCCGTTGACGATGTTACCGGTATTGTTGACCGTCGCATCGTGTTTGACGGTCGTCGACATGTAGTAACTGAAGCCGATGTAGTCGACCGTTCCGCTTTTCAGAATCTCGTCATCGCCGTCGAGGATCGGAATCTGATAGCCTTCCCGTTCGAACTCTTTTAAGGCATAGTTCGGATAATAACCGCGTGCCTGAACATCCGGGAAGAAGTAACGTTGACGCATCGATTTTTCCGCCAGCATGACGTCTTCCGGATGCGATGAGTACGGATAGATCGGGACGTGGGAAATCATCGCTCCGATCTGGAAGTCGGGATTGATCGCTTTCCCTTTCGCGACGGCAAGGGCGCTCGCAATCAGTTCGTGGTGACCGGTCTGATACATGACTTCCATCGCGTTTTCGCCCGGCTCGACTTTGACACCGGAGTTCGTCCAGAGGAACAGCGGATTCTCCACATCCATCTTATTGTTGATTTCATTAAACGTCATCCAGTACGTGACTTTATCTTTGTAGCGTGTGAAGCAGACTTCGGCGAAGCGTTCGAAGAACTCAGCGACTTTCCGGTTACGGAACCCGCCGTATTCGCGCGCGAGGTGGAGCGGCATTTCAAAGTGCGATAACGTGATGATCGGCTCGATGCCGTGTTTAATCAACTCGTCAAAGACATCATCATAAAACTGCAGTCCCGCTTCGTTCGGTTCCGTTTCGTCACCGTTCGGGAAAATCCGGCTCCAGCCGATCGATGTCCGGAGACACTTCAATCCCATCTCGGCGAATAAGGCAATGTCTTCTTGATAGCGGTGATAAAAATCGATCGCCTCATGGTTCGGGTAAAACGTCCCCTCTTCAATCGTATCGGTAATTCGGCGGGCGACGCCATGCGCGCCTGCCGTCATGACATCGACGACACTCGGCCCTTTGCCGCCGGCGTTCCAGCCACCTTCAAATTGATGCGCAGCCAGTGCGCCGCCCCATAAAAAGTTGTTTGGTAATGCTTTCATCTTCAAGTCCTCCCTAACAATCGAGATGTATACCTTTATTATCATCATAATTGTACATGCACAATTAATCAATACACATTTAATCTTAAAAAACATGTTTACAAATATCGTCTTTTTATTATGATATAGTTGCGATATAACAATTTTTATATAAATGAGGGTGAACCATGCTGAAATATGAACAAACGGCGACGGAAATCGAAGCCTACATCGAACAGAATGCGTTACAGCAAGGCGATAAATTACCGGTTCTCGATCAATTGATCCGACAATTTGAGGTCAGTAAAACGACGATGACGAAAGCGCTCGAACTGCTGGAACGAAAAGGAATCATCTTTCAAGTTCGCGGCAGCGGCATTTTTGTCCGCAAAAGTAATCGGAAAGGGTATTTTAATCTCTTCTCGACACAAGGCTTCAAGCAAAACTTGATCGATTATGATATCACGTCGCGTTTACTCGAACTTGAAGTCATTGCCTGCCCGGAGGATCTCGCTCATAACCTTGCCATTACACCTGGGACAGACATCTATTTCGTCAAACGGATCCGCTACATTGACGGACGGCTTCTCTGCCTCGAAGAATCCTATTACGTAAAAGCACTCGTCCCATACTTGAACCGGGAAATCGTCGAACAATCGATTTTCGAGTATCTTGAGACGGCACTCGGACTGAACATCGGCTTTTCCGACATGTACATGCACGTCGGCAAATTGCCGGAGACGATTGCGGAACATTTGGAACTTGAAGCCGGTGATCCGGCATTGACGGTCGAGACGATCTTCCACTTGTCGAACGGTCGTCCGTTCGATTATTCCGTCATCACCTATCATTACGAACACTCGCAATTCGTCGTTCAGGCGAACGGCTTGTATCTGTAAACGCAAAAAAGCAGACACGATCCAAGTACTTTTTGGACAATGTCTGCTTTTTGATTTTCTTTTTTATTATCGTTTATGCCGCTTACTCAAGAAAATCGTCAGCGGATAAATACCGATACTTTGGACAATCAACGACAGGACGATGACAGCAAACGCTAAGGAAATCAACACATCATATTGCGCTGAGACCGTTTTTTCGAGCCATAGTAACAACGCGACAGACATCGAACCTTTAATCCCGGCTGCCGTAATGATTGAGATCGTCGAAAAGTCGTCGCGAAATTCACCTTTCCAGGCCGGTACCGCATAAATGAAGCCGCTGACCATGATGAACCGTGCCAACAAGGTTAGGCCAAAAATGATCAACGCCAGTCCCCATTGTGAAAAAACTAAGTATCCAGCTGCTTGAATCCCAATCAGTAAGAATAAAATCGATAAAAATGTTGGTTTGATGATGTTCCAAAATCCATCTAATGATGCTTTAATTCCCTTCTCCTCATCCGCTTTTTCGATTTCGTAAGACAAGAAAATCCCCAAAATGACGGTGGTGAGAACACCTGAGACACCAAGCGCTTCTGCAAGATAAAATCCACCGTACGACATGACGATACTCAACATCACTTGATATTCTTTTTGCGTCGTCAAGTGAATGATTTTACTTAAAATCCATCCGAGCAAGAAACCAATCAGAATTCCGCCAAACGAAACAAGCATAAATTGTTCGATAAATGTCGTGAAATTAAAACGTTCCCCCGTTTGAAACATCGTTAATAAGATCGTAAACAAAACGATACTCGTCCCGTCATTGACCATCGATTCTCCTTCCACGATATCGGCGAGTTGTTCGTCCCCTGTACTTTTTTTGATGATGGACGTTACCGAGACCGGATCGGTCGGAATCAGGATGGCGGCAAGGAGCAGCGAAGCCGTCAGCGAAAGTGAAATGAACAGATTTGAGATCCAGTAAATTGAGACACCGAGTAATAAGGCCGTCACAATCAACCCAATCGTGCTGAACGCCGTAATGATACCCCAATTATTTTTCAACTGTTTAATCGGAAACTGATACGCTGCCGTAAACAGGAGCGCCGGCAAAAACACTTCAAATACGATTTCCTTTGATAGATGAAGCGAAGAAAAATAGGGGATAAATGAAAGACCCAGTCCAATCACGACGAGCACCATCGGAACAGGAATCATTTTTTGTTTTAAATCGATTGTGTAAATTACGTAGCCGATAAGTAGTAGAATCAAAATTTGATACGTCATACAGTCACCCTTCCCTTACATGTCGCACTAAAATATTCTATGTGCCCTTATACCTTTTCAATAATTAGTTAAAACAAATCCTTCACTCGATTTTCCAATCTGTCAAGTAATACCTCATCCAAGAGAATGTAATGCCTTGCAAAAAATATTAACTGTTAAAAGTAAATCTATGTTATTCTATTGTCAAATAAATTAGACCGGTCAAATAAAAAGGAGTCTTCTCATGAAATCCATTTTAACGCTAACCACTTTAAGCCAATTAAAGGCGCTGAGTGTTCCGATCCGAGCTGAAATCATGATGCGGTTGATCGAAAAACCACTCACGGGTCAAATGTTGTCTGAAAAACTTAACTTATCGCGTCCTAAAGTACACTATCATTTAAAGGAGCTCGAAAAGAATCACTTGATCACGTTAGTCAAAACGGAAGAAAAAGGCGGAATCATCCAAAAGTTTTATCAATCGGTGGCACGGGGGTTCACTCCATCACTTGAGCTCTTGCCCCATATGGAAGACGTCAATGAATCCAATCGGCAATTGCTTTTTCAAATGGCCGAAAAAACAAAGCAAGTTATTTTATCTGCGCCCGAGCATGCATTTACCCCTCAACGAGCCAGTGAATCGCCTGCTGACTGGAATCACGTCGGTTCAATGTGGCAAATCTCTGCAACGGAGGAACAGTTTAACGATTGGATGAAAAAATATTTTGCTTTGATGGAGGAACTTAGACACCTCTCAAAAGAACCAAGTGAAGAAACCGCTCAAAAACTTTACTTCTTTTCTACGATGGCGTTTGAAGTGGATGAACTCATCATGGAAACGATTGAACATGAGGATGAAGAAAACAAGGCTTGAACGTATAGCCTTTTTCTTTACCCTTCATTGTCAAATTAAATTGACTGGTCAAAATAATAAATCTTCTGGAGGTTTTATGTATGATTGAACTTTTGAAAAACCGTAATTTCATGTTTTTATTGGCCGGCCGACTCGTGACGAATATCGGAGACAGTCTTTATTACATCGCCGCGATGTGGCTTGTCCATGACATTGGACAAAGTGCATTTTATACAGGGCTCGCCGGGTTTCTGATTTTATCACCAAAAGCCCTGCAATTTCTTGCGGGTCCGCTGGTCGACCGCTGGAGAATCAAAACGACGTTAATCGTCACCCAAGTCGTGCAGTCGATTTTGATTTTGATCATTCCACTCGCTTACCTGCTCGATTTTTTAAGCATCACTTTAATTTTATCCGTCATGCCACTCCTCGCCTGCGTCGAAGAGTTTGCCTATCCGACGCAAACTAAAGCCCTCCCCTTGTTTCTAAAAGAAAAAGAACTGCTGCAAGGAAATTCACTTTTTGCATTTGCTTATCAAGGCGTTGATCTTGTCTTCAATTCATTGGCAGGATTAGCAATTGCCTTCTTTGGTGCCATCACGATGTTTTTCGTCGATTCAGTGACATTCGCACTCGCCGCGATGTTTTTCTCGTTCCTCAACATGGATTTTGTAAAAACGCCAACACCAAAAACGCAACACTCCTTAAAACTTACCTTCATCGACTATATCGATGATTTAAAAGACGGCTTCGCTGTCGTCTTCACGTCATTACTTTGGGTCTTTCTGATTGGTTCGTCTGTCGCAAATTTTGCGATTGGGATGACGGTAGCCGTCCTTCCTGTCTTCGCGGATCAAATCGGCGGTGTACAAACATACGGTATTCTGTTAGCCGCTATGTCAGCGGGTTCGTTGCTCGGTGCACTCCTCGGTTCGACCCTCGGAAAACTTCGCGTCGGAATCGCCACAATCGTTTGCTTTTTAGTCGGATCCATCTGCTGGGTATTTGCCGGGTGGCTCTCAAGTCCATTTGCTACACCGATTTTATTCGGTATCGCCTGGATTCCAATCGGTGCCATAAATGTTTTGTTTGCCGGTGTTACGCAAACCATCATCCCGAACCACTTACTCGGGCGCGTAAATTCAGTCGCGTATAGCTTAGGAATTGCCGCGATGCCGATCGGTTCGTTACTAGGTGGATATGTAGCGACCTTTGTCGATCCTCACTTCATTTTCATGTTCGCCGGACTCGGTATTTCGTTGATTGCATGTGTTTGGTTCTTCCATCCCGAGCTCCGAAAGTTACCACAGGTGGAACAAATGACTGCTTCGACTTTTAAAATCAGTTAAAAACGCCCCCGATCGTCGAGGACGTTCATGATTAACATTGTGCGCGTCACAAATCACCCATGCCGCATCGTCCATTCGGCGACGACCCGCTTCGCCGACCGGAGCGCCCCTTCGACATGGCCGCCAAACGCACTATCCGTTTCCGTCCCGGCAAGATAAAGTCGGCCTTGCCAGTTCGCGTCGACTGCGATGGGCCGATACTGCGGAAATTCCGTTAACGGACGGGCATCTGCAGGCGTCGCCGTATCAAGGTCTTGCGCCCAGTCATAATAGAACACTTCCCGCGGATGACGGGCTGCTTCGCCGTACATCGTGATCAGTTGCTCGAGGATACGGGCTTTAACCGCTTCCGTCCCGAGTGACTGACGCTCTTCTGCCGTCAGCCGTAGGAAACCGAACAAGGCACCCGGTCCGCGCTGCGGTGATGCATCATGAATTTCCTGCATGGCGCCGACCCAGCTCATCCCGAACCCGGACAGACCCGCTTCGCGCCAAAACGGCGTGTCATAGACGACAAGTGTTTTTGCTTGTCCGGCCATCCAGGTCGGGGTCGTTTGCAGTTTCTCCCGCGTCGTCTCGGAAAACGGCGGTTCGATTGCGATCCTCTCGACAAGACGGGGTGGAAGGGCAACCACGACACTGTCATACGTTTCTGAAGTCGTCCGCCCGTCTTTGATTGACGTAACGGTTACTTGCTGTCCCGTCCGCTCAAGTTTCGTGACGCGTGTCTGTAAGCGGAGCGATGCCGCCGGGAGTTGTGACGCAATCGCTGTCACGAGTGCTTCCATTCCTCCCGCTAACCGCTTCGACGGGACGATACTGTCCGGTGCCAGCAGATGATGTTCGATGGCTCCTGCTTGCCGTTCGAGTACCATCGCGCCCGTCGTGTGTTGTTCATATGCCGTCAGGCCGAGTTCGGCGACAAGATCCGTGATGACCGTTTCCGTATCCGGCCAGTACCATGTCGGTCCGAGGTCAAAGCGGTCTGCCTCGTCTCCATGCGTACCCGCCACGCTTACAATACGTCCGCCGATCCGGTCCCGTGCTTCATAGACGGTGACCGCTTGCCCCATCTGTTGTAAAAGCGATGCTGTATAAAGCCCGCTGACGCCTGCTCCGATGATTGCGATGGATTGTGTCATCTTGATTCTCCTTTGCTACGAACGGACGAATTGCTCCTGTCCTTACTTATTGTAGCAAGTGTACCTTGTTCCGACTCAATCCTCCAAACGCTCGAACTCGACTAAACGGACAGGCTTAACATATACTTCCTCGTCGAACGTCGTCAGCGAAACGAATGTCTCGCCTTTGCGATAGAGAATTTTAGCTCCTTCTTGATTCACTTTCTTCCAGCCGTCACGATTCAAGCGTGCTGCATACAGGAGTCCCGGTCCGTCTGTTTCTGAAGCAAGTTGCGTCGCGTAGTGTTGCCCGTTCGCACCCGTTTGCTCCGTCGCAAAGCGCGGAATCGGGAACGAACTGACAGATGTACCTTCTTTGAACAATAGGGATATCACCCCGTAATACGTTCCACCTAGCAAAAAGGCCAGCAAGATGATAGATATTATTCTGTTATTTATACGATCAGCCCCCTGATTGCTCGTTTAACATGACATCCATCATTTCAGATGTCTCTACAAATCAAATCACAAGAATATTCCTAATAATATCCATTGTTGCACCCCCTTTAGTTTTACTCAAGTTATTCTTTGAGGCATTTTCCTGTTCAAGTAGCAAACCAGATGCTACAGTATTTTTATAAACTAACGACCGTTAGGAAGGTGAATGATTTGAAAGCTGCACAATTAATCCCGACCGCTTTGCGCCACTTCGCGAGTCACGGCTACGAAGGGGCCTCCTTAAACGACATCGCCCAGGAAGTCGGTATCAAGAAACCATCCATCTATGCCCACTATTCCGGAAAAGACGATCTCTTTTTGAAGACGATGGCGTACGCGCTCGGTGAACAGAAAAAACACCTCGCGTCCTACTTCGTCGAGACACGGCAGTTGCCGCTCGAAGCATCGCTAAAAGGATTTTTCGACTGGTTCATCGAGGAAAGCAACCAAAACGACCAAATGAAGTTCATCCTTCGCATCGCGTACTTCCCGCCCGTCAAACTGGAGCATGAAGTGACGGCGTTGATCAATCCGTTTTTCGATTCGATCCATCGTCACCTTGCACGCTTATTTCGCGAACGCGACCGGACGGAGCAGATTCTCTACTCCGAAGACTATACGAGCGGCGCACTCGCCTATTTGACGGTTGCGGAAGGAACGATGACAGAACTCGTCTATAACGGGATTGACGCCTACCAACAACGACTCACTGCCGTCTGGCCGATTTTTTGGCGCGGACTCGTCCGTTAAGAAGTCAAATCAGAAACTGAGGTTCAAATCATGCAAAACAACAAACTCATTTTAGGTACACTTTTACTCAATCTGTTTATCGCCTTTTTAGGGATCGGACTCGTCATTCCCGTCACCCCGACGATCATGAATGAATTGAACATCTCCGGCTCGACGGTCGGCTATATGGTGTCGGCGTTCGCCTTTGCCCAACTGATTCTCTCGCCGCTTGCCGGACGCGCCGTCGACAAGTATGGACGAAAGCCGATGATCATCATCGGCTTGTTCATCTTCAGCATGTCGGAACTGTTATTCGGTCTCGGACAGACGGTCGAAGTCCTGTTCGCTTCGCGCATCCTAGGGGGAGTCAGTGCCGCCTTCATCATGCCGGCCGTGACGGCGTTCATCGCCGACATCACGACGAATGAGACGCGTCCGAAGGCGCTCGGCTATATGTCGGCCGCCATTTCGACCGGCTTCATAATCGGACCGGGGATCGGCGGCTTTCTCGCTGACATCGGGACACGGGTTCCGTTTTTCTTTGCCGCGACGTTCGGGATGATTGCGATGATTTTGTCTGTCTTCACGTTACGTGAACCGGAACGTCATTATGCCGATGCGCCGACTATCAAACAAGCGGCCGGCTTCTCAAAAGTCTTTTCCCCCCTCTATTTCGTCGCTTTTTTGGTCCTGTTGATTTCGTCATTCGGTCTCGCCTCGTTCGAATCGCTGTTCGCCCTGTTCGTCGACCGGAAGTTCGGCTTCACGGCGAAGGACATCGCTCTCGCGATTTCCCTCGGAGCGATTGTCGGTGTCGTCGTCCAAGTCGGCCTGTTCGACCGCTTGACGCGGTGGTTCGGTGAAATTCGCCTGATCCGTTACAGCTTAATCGTCTCGACCGCCCTCGTCCTCGTCATGACGTACGTGACGAGTTACTTCGCAATCATCCTTGTGACGATGGTCGTCTTCGTCGGATTCGACTTGATGCGTCCTGCCGTCACGACCTATCTGTCGAAGATTGCCGGCGATGAACAAGGTTTCGTCGGCGGAATGAACTCGATGTTTACGAGTGTCGGGAACATCCTCGGACCGATTGCGGGTGGACTCCTGTTTGATGTCAATCTCAACTACCCGTTTTATTTCGCGACGATCGTCCTGACGGTCGGCATCATCTTGACGTTCTTTTGGCGTCAACCGAAACTGTCGGTCGACTCGGGCGCAACGAAACTGTCATCGTGAACATGAAGAAGCGTTCCCCTGAACTAAGGGAGACGCTTCTTTTTCATGCATTAAGATGATTGCTGATAACTAGTATTCGATAAATTATCTTCGACTGATCTGACCCACTCGACCGGGACATATAATGATTTTGCAATGGCTTCATCCGTTTTTCCAAGCTTCCGTAACGTTTTGACGATGCGCATGCGGCGTGCGAGCTCCCTTTGATCCGGAATACATTCAGGCAACATTTAATTCCCCCCCTTTTTCTGTCCCGATGCCGTCGAAGTGATAAAGTACATATTACCCGAAAGTTGTCAGACTATTCTGTTTTAGTCAGACTCCACGAATTTTCGATAAATGAGACGAAAAAATAAAAAGTATAGTTCACTTTACAAAATGTAAAACAAACTATACAATATGTTTATGAAAGAAAGGAGTGTCCCGATGAAACTTTCGAATCGCGTCAAAGCATTACGGCGCCAAACGGACTGGACGCAAGAACAATTCGCTGACTTGATCGGCGTCACGCGCCAGACCGTCATCTCACTCGAAAAAGGAAGCTATACCCCGTCCTTGTTACTGGCGATGCACATCGCCCGGGTCTTTGACCGACCAATCGAAGACATCTTTTATCTGGAGGAGGAATCACTTTGAAACGTGTCATCATTCAATCGAGCTTAAACATTTGTCTGTTCTATTTGTTAGCTGCTTTCGTCAGTTCTGTACACGATCAACTTGAAGTGTTTAACGATGATCCCGTCCGCGGTACCGGATTCAACATCACATTGGAACTTCCGCTTGTTCTTCCGATGATACTCATCGCTGTTTTACTAACCGTTATGGGGTATCTGACTCGGACCAACAAAAAAAGTACGTTTTCCGAATGGTCCGTCGGGATGACTGAATTTTCCGATCAGGACGAGCGCGAGGAAGTCATCACAGGTAAGGCGACACGTGTTGCCTATTCAACATTTTTGTCCACACTCCCTGTCCTGATGATTCCGTTTTTATTTTACGTCCAACTCGTTGAAGGTTTTCCGAACTTTCCCTTCTACGCCATCGCGACCGTCTTATCGCTCGGCACACTGTCCTATCTGATTGCTTGGATTTATTATTACAAGAAATAAGAATCAACTCATTTAAAGTAATTTTTTGTAGAAGTATTGTGTTATCCCTTCGACCGGATGATCGTCCAAGCGACCGTATTCGACGTACCCGTTTTTTTCATAGAAGCCGGGTGCCTGAAAACTGAACGTGTCGAGGATGACTTTGCTGCAGGCACGTTCGTTGGCATAGGCTTCGACCATGCTCAATAATTTGCTGCCGTATCCGCCGCCTTTGACGGACTCGTCGAGCCACAAGAAAGAGACGTGGACGTGGTTCCAGCTGTATTCACCTGTCAATCCGCCTTTAATCTCGCCACCTTCCTTTAAAAGAAAACAGATTTGTTCCGTCTCATGTTGAACCGCTAGCGGAACTTTCGTTTTGTTGAAGCCGATCAATTGTTCGCGAATGTATTCGCGGTCCTCCGTTGAACCCTGTTGTATCTCTAACATCTCTATCCATCCTTTCCAATCTGTTTCTAGTCTATCATGTGTCGATCTAGACAATCTTCGTTTGTCTTAATGGAAATACTTTACATTTTTAAATTATTTATGGCATTCTTAAGGGGGACGATTTTGATTTTACTAGTTTGGAGGCGAATATGATGGATCCAATTGACGCGAACATTCAATCTGTAACGTACACGATTCGTCCGGTAGAGCCTACGGATGCACGACAGCTTGCTTTACTGCGCGCGAGACTCGATGCAGAAACGGACCACTTTGACCGATTCCCGGGCGAAGACGTGCTGGATGAAAAGGGATTTCTGCAATTGATTCAGCATGAGACCGGTATTCCCCACTCCCTGCTCGTCGCTGAAGTGGATCGTCAACTCGTCGGTTATGCCCGCTGTGTCGGTTTCTCCTTGCGTCGGTTCGCACATAAAGCCGACTTCGGCGTCGGGGTCGTCCGTGACTGTTGGGGGCAAGGCATCGGGCGGGCTCTCTTACAGACGACACTTGACTGGGCACGGACGGTCGAACTGCAAAAGATTCAATTGACCGTCGTCGAGACGAATCAAGGGGCCGTTCGTTTATATCAGACAACCGGGTTTCAAGTCGAAGGACGACTCAAGCACGACCGACTGCTTGCGGACGGCTTGTATTATGATACGATTTTGATGGGCTTACTCCTCGTTTAACAGGCTTCACACTAACTAGCCGGCGACTTCGCTGACTAGTTTTTTCATATTTTTGTTTCGTAAGACATGCCAACTCCTTTTTCATAGCTCCTTGTCATTACTTCTTCATAATTGTTTACATTTTTCTCATATTCCGTTCATATTCCTTCAGTAGGATGATGAATGTAGGCAATACATACTGTTCTTTAAATGACCAAGGAGGAATTATCATGAAACTGAAACGACTAATCCCGATTCTCGCCCTATCGACCTTATCGCTCAGCACGATGGTATCGACACCGGATGCCGATGCCAAAAGCAAATACAAGAAGACGCCGGAAATCCGCAACGTCATCTTTTTAATCGGTGACGGGATGGGTGTTTCCTATACGTCGGCGCACCGCTACTTAAAAAATGATCCGACGACGACCGTCGCCGAAAAAACTGCCTTCGACCAGTATCTCGTCGGTCAGCAAATGACCTATCCGGAAGATCCGGCACAAAACATCACCGACTCTGCCTCTGCCGCAACCGCAATGTCTTCCGGCGTCAAGACGTACAACGCAGCGATTGCCGTCGACAATGATAAGTCTGAAGTCAAGACCGTCCTTGAAGCGGCGAAAGAACGCGGTAAGTCGACGGGACTCGTCGCGACGTCAGAAATCACCCATGCGACACCGGCTTCGTTCGGCGCTCATGACGAAAATCGGAAAAACATGAACGCGATCGCAGATGATTACTTTAAGGAACGGATTAACGGGAAACATAAGATTGATGTTTTACTCGGCGGCGGCAAATCCAACTTCATCCGTCCGGATGTCGATTTGACGAAAGCATTCAAAAAAGACGGTTACGGATACGTGACGGATCTTGACGAATTAAATGCCGACCGCAACAAACAAGTCCTCGGTCTGTTTGCCGATGGCGGTTTAGCAAAACGGATCGACCGTGAAAATAGCGTTCCCTCATTGGAGCAAATGACGAATGCGGCGATTAAACGACTCGATACGAACAAAAAAGGCTTCTTCCTGATGGTCGAAGGGAGTCAAATCGACTGGGCCGGACATGATAATGACATCGTCAGCGCGATGAGTGAAATGGAAGATTTCGAACGGGCGTTTAAAGCGGCAATCGCCTTCGCGAAAAAGGACAAGCATACGCTCGTCGTCGCGACGGCCGATCATTCGACGGGTGGCTATTCAATCGGGGCAGACGGGATTTATAACTGGTTCGCCGAGCCGATTAAAGCAGCAAAGAAAACACCCGACTTCATGGCTGAAAAAATCGTTTCCGGCGCCGATGTCCGCAAGACCTTGACGAAGTACATCGATCAACAAAAATTGGCTTTGACGGAAGAGGAATTCACTTCGGTCGAACGAGCTGCCGCCTCTAAGAACGTGACAGACGTCGATAACGCGATTGAAGAAATCTTCAATCAACGGTCGCACACGGGTTGGACGACGGGCGGACATACGGGAGAAGACGTTCCCGTCTATGCCTATGGACCGGCTAAAGACCGGTTTGCCGGACAAGTCGACAATACGGATCACGCCAAAATCATTTTTGATCTCTTGAAAAAGAATAAATAAGGAGGTCCATCATGAAGCGACTCCTGCTCTCGATCACGCTTGGAACCATCCTCGCCGGATGTAGTGATTCTTCAGCTGATCAACAAGCCGTGCCGGCACCACCCGTCACACATACCTCCGTCGCACTTGAAAAGGCGGACGTCTATGTGCCGAACCCGCAATTGCCGGACGACCGGATGTTGACGAAACGGAATCAGACGGTTCGTGACGATAAAGGTGAATTGACGTTACAACAGATCCAGTCCGTCAAACAAACTCACTCGATTGGACCGATTGACATGACGATCGAGGAAGTAAAAGTTATTCAGACCCGTCCGAGTTACGCGATGATTGATTTCTTTCACGGCTTCACCCATGAAGAAGCATTCGATATGGTGAAGACCCGCGTCACGGTTACGAATACGAGCAAGCAACCGGTCACGTTCAACCCGGTTGCTCATGTAAAAATCAATCAATCGACAGAAAAAACAATTGATGATGACCTGTACCTCGAAGCATTGGCCGGGACATATGAGCCATCGGAACAGCGCAGCGGCAACCTTGGTTTCATCACGGAACGTCCCGTTGAAAAACTCGAGTTTTTGACGAGTGACGTCCTTGATGCGCAGCAGCAGGTCATTAAAAAAGGTCAACCTTTCACAGTGACGCTACACGATTAAATCAATAGACAAGACAAAGAACCACGTTCCGACTAGCGGAGCGTGGTTCTTGCAGACTGTAGACAAAGTGCTATCGGGAGATCGCGCGTCTGTTTTCGTTGCTTTCCTCGGGCGAGGCGCAAGCCGTTGCTCCTTCGTCCTAACGGACAACGAGCAGGGTCTTGCCTGCCTCTGAACGTGCGTTAAAAACGCACTTTTTCCCGTAGGAGTCAACGAAACGTGACGTTTTTAGGGAATATCGTGACGGAAAGCCGGGCATGCAGCTTTGCTGTAGCGGCGCGGAAGATTGCCGCTTTGAAGACGAGGCGAGACAAGGAAGCGCGAACGGATTGCCTCTCGTTATAGCATGTTCACGCTTCATAATAGTTTATCTGCACGCTGAAAGAACCACATTCCGTCAGACGGAGCGTGGTTCCTGTTTATGCGATTTTTGCGCTTATTTCTTAGAAAAACAATGCTTCAGGTGCTGATAGTTCGTATTTCCACCGGACAAGTTACAGACATCCGTAAACCCGAGATTTTTGAGCACGTTTTGCGCTGCATTGCCGGTGACGCCTTTATTACAATAGACGACCGTCGGGATGGATGGATCGAGTTCCGCAGCCCGCGTCCGCAGTTCGCCGAGCGGGATATGAACCGCGCCGTCGACATGATTCTTCTCGAACTGTTTTTTCGACCGCGTATCGATGATTTGAATCGATTCTTCCGTCGCTGTTTGCTCGACCAATGTTTCGGGTGTCACTAAGCGGGCGGTCTTCTTAATCGCATTATCAAGTGCCATCCCCGTGTAGAGGACGGGATCTTTTGTCGTCGAGAACGGCGGGGCATAGGCAAGATCGAGGTGGAACAAGTCTTCCGCTTTCGCCTTGAACGTGATTGCCGTCGCGAGGACATCAATCCGTTTGTCGACGCCTTGCGGTCCAACGATCTGTGCGCCGAGGACCCGTCCTGTTTTTCGATCAGCAATCGCTTTGATGACCATATCCTTTCCGCCCATATACTCAGGACGGTCCGGTTTAATGTTGTGTAAAATCTCAATATCGAATCCGGCGGCAAGGGCTTCTTTTTCCGTCAAGCCAGTTTGGGCGACCGTCAAATCGAATGCCTTGAAAATCCCCGTCCCGAGAATGCCGCGATGTGCCGCCTCTTCCCCGGTGATGACCATCCCGGCAATCCGACCCATCTTGTTCGCTGTAGAACCGAGCGGCCGATAAATCGCTTCGCCCGTAATGACGGAAAAGCTCTCTGCGACGTCACCGACGGCATAGACGTCTTTCACGTTCGTCTGCATTTGCGGATTGACGGCAATCGCCCCCGTCTGACCGAGTGTGACGCCGATTTGCGTCGCCAGTTCCGTGTTCGGTTTGACGCCGACCGAGAGGATGACGAAATCCGTCGCAATTGATTTTCCGCTCGCGAGTTCGACTTGCTCAACGTCGCCTTCGCCCGTCAATGCCGTGACGGATTCATTTAACAACAGCCGGACCCCTTTACTTTCAAGATGATCACCGACACGCGATGCCATATCAAAATCAAGCGGCGGCATGACTTGCGGCAGCCGTTCGACGAGCGTGACGGCAATGCCGCGATACGTCAACTGTTCCGCCATCTCAAGTCCGATGAATCCACCACCGACGATCGTGACCGTCTTCGGATCGTGTTGCTCGATGTACGTACGGATCGCACCGGCGTTCTGGACGTTCCGGACGGAAAAGACGTTTGGTGCATCAACACCGGGAAATGGCGGAATGATGCTTGAGGCACCTGTCGCGAGGACCAGCGTATCGTACGTATCCTCGAAGCGTTCACCCGTTACGCCATTTAAGATGGTCGCCGTCTTCGTCTGATGATTGATTGATTCGACTTCATGTTGGGTCTTGACGTCGATGTTGTAGCGTTTTTTAAAGAATGCCGCGTCCCGTGGTGTCAAGGTATCGATGTCTTCGATCTCACCACCGACGAAGTACGGGATGCCGCAACCCGAGTACGAGATGTCTTGATCGCGGTCGTAAATCGTAATTTGTAATGATTCGTCGTTCCGACGGGCTTTCGCGCCGACCGATGTTCCGGCAGCAACTGAACCGATGATGAGTAGTTTCATGAATAATCCCCCTTAGTAAAGTAACAAGCTGATGTAAAGACCAAGTAAGGTGATCGCAAGCGTCGGAACCGTTAAAATCGTTCCAATCTTAACGTATTGTCCCCACCCGATTTTAACACCTTTCGTCCGTAAGACGTGTAACCAAAGTAACGTCGCAAGACTCCCGATCGGCGTGATTTTCGGACCTAAGTCGGAGCCGATGACGTTGGCATAAATCAAGGCCTCCCGGATCGATCCTGTTGCCTGACTGAGATCGATCGCGAGTGCATCAATCATCACGGTCGGCATGTTGTTCATGATCGATGACAAAATGGCAGCGAGGAAGCCCATCCCGAACGTCGCAGCGGCGAGATTTGTCGCAAACCCATCGATGATGTCCGCTAAAAATTGCGTCAGACCGGCATTTTGCAGACCGTAAACGACGATGTACATCCCGAGTGAGAAGAAGACGATTGCCCATGGTGCACCGGCGATGACTCGTTTCGTCGGGACACTTGGTGAACGGCGGGCCATCAGTAAGAAGAACAAGGCGATGACGCCGGCAACGAGACTGACGGGAATCCCGATGAGATCACTCGTGAAGTAACCGACGACAAGCAGCACGAGGACCACCCATGATAATTTGAACATTCGCTGATCTTTGATCGCCGCGCGTGGTGCGACGAGTTGTGTCACGTCATAAGTCTTCGGAATACTCTTACGGAAGTAAAGATAAAGTACGAGTAAACTCCCGGAAACTGCAAAGACGTTGACGAACACCATCCGTGCCGCATAGTCCGTAAAGCCGATGTCAAAGAAGTCGGCCGAGACGATGTTGACGAGGTTCGAAACGACGAACGGCAGACTTGCCGTATCGGCGATGAAGCCGGACGCGAAGACATACGCGAGGACGACATAATCCGGTAACTTTAAGTGCCGGACCATCGCGAGGACGATCGGTGTCAAAATCAACGCGGCGCCGTCATTTGCGAACAAGGCAGCGACCCCTGCCCCAAGTAGCGTCATGTAGATGAACAATTTCAATCCGCCGCCTTTGGCGATTCGTGCCATATGTAAGGCAGCCCATTCAAAGAAGCCGATCTCGTCTAAAATCAATGAGATGATGATCAGAGCGATGAAGGTAAACGTCGCGTTCCAGATGATGCCCCAGACAGTCGCGACATCGTCCAGATTGACGACCCCGGTCAGTAAAGCAATCAATGCCATCCCCATGGCGGAGTAGCCAATGCCGAGACCCTTTGGTTGTTTGATGATTAAAAATAACGTGACCAGGAAAATCCCGATCGCAAGTAGATGTGTGCCGGTCAATGCGTTCACTTCATTTCTGTATTAAATTTCGATTTACTGTTTAACAGTTGGATGCACCGAGGAGGACGATTTGCGGACCTTGGTCCGTCTCTTCCAGTGCGAGCGTGATGTCATGACTGACATCCGCTAAATTTCCGTCGATCGCCAGCGCCAATCCATCAAAGTCTTTGACTTGATCACCGGTTTCGCCGGCCCCGAATCCGAGTCCGAAACTTGGTCCGCAACAGCCTTGTCCGGCTTGATAGAGACGGATGCCGGGTGCTTGTTCGTGTTCCACTTGTTCTTTCAGGTACATGACTGCTTCAGGTGTGATTTGCATAAAATTCATCCTTTCGAAAGTGCGAGTAGGTGATGATATCCGGAAACCGGTTCGGTCTGCCAGGCGACGACGGTCATCTGCCGGCTCAATCGGTCGACTTCTTCCAACCAAGGACGTTCTGCTTCCGCTTTGTGACCAAGAATCGGATCACGTGTCGCTGTCGCGGCAAACGATTGATTGACAATCCAAGCCATCGGCTCAATCCCGGCACGACGTAAATCTTCCTGCAAGCGTCCGGCTTCAAAGACCGGTGTTGCTTCCGCGAGTGTCGTGATGATGACATGCGTCCGGCTTGCGTCACGCAGTTGCGGTAATAGCGTCTTGACTGCCTCCGGTACATCTCCGGTCGCTCGTTCCATCTCCTGATGATAACTTTCCGTCGCGTCAAGCAACAGTAACGTATGTCCCGTCGGTGCTGTATCCATGACGACGTATCGGTCGTTTGCCCGGGCAACGGTATCGGCAAAGGCGCGGAAAACGGCGATTTCTTCCGTACACGGCGATTTTAAATCTTCTGCAAGTAAAGCATGGGCTTCCTCCGTCAGTTCACCCGCCGCCGCATAGACTTGCGCCGTATAACGGTCAATTTCAACCTTCGGATCAATCCGGCTAATTTCAAGATGCGGGTTTTCGTTCGTCTCAATCGTCAGTTCAAGGTGCGCTGCCGGGTCCGTCGTCGTCAAAACGACATCGTGTCCCCGTTCTGTCAAAGCAATCGCAATCATCGACGCCATCGTCGTCTTGCCGACCCCGCCTTTCCCCATCGTCATGACGACACCCGGTCCTGCTGCATCCAATTGATCAACCAGATGTGACAGAGGCGGAACGTTTTGTTGCTCGCGTTCCATCAATATTTCCGGATGTTCCGTTTCTGTCAACCAATCGCGGAGTTGCGCGACGCCGATTAAACTCGTTGAGGCGTAGGGCAAACTGAACAACGGGACTTCTCGTAAAAAAACTTCAGGTAACGTCGAAAGCGCAGCCTGCTGACGGTGCCAGAAAGCTTGATAATACGTATCCTGACTCGTTGTCTCAGGCAACATGCCGTTGACGATCAAACGGGCATTTTGAATCCCGAGTGCGTGCAGTTCCTGATAAGCGTGGGCTGCTTCCGTCAATGTCGAAGATTCCGCCCGGGCGACCAAAATTAAAGTCGTCTCCGCTGGATTCGCCAACAGCTCCGTCGCTTGTTCGTACTGTGACTTTTTCTCCGTCAATCCTGCTAACGGACCGAGACAAGACGTGCCGGTCGTGTTCTCATCGAGATAGACGTTCCAGGCATTCGGCAGACTGAGCAAGCGTAACGTGTTGCCTGTCGGTGCCGTATCAAAAATGATGTGATCGTAGGTCAGTTTTGCGTCCGGCGCTGCCAATAATCCAGTAAATTGATCAAAGGCGGCAATTTCGACGGTACAGGCACCGGACAATTGTTCTTCCATCGACCGGACGGCCGCATCCGGCAAAATGTCTCGATACGGTCCGACGACCGCTTCCTTGTAGTCCGCCGCTGCTTGTTCCGGATCAAAGTTTGCGACGAACAGGCGCTCGACACCGGGAACCGCAGTCGGTTCTTCTGTCAGGTCCATCTTAAAGATGTCTTGCAAATTACTGGCCGGATCCGTCGAGACAAGCAAAACACGCTTTCCATTGTCTGCCAGTTTGATTGCGAGGAGTGATGCCGTCGACGTCTTACCGACACCGCCTTTTCCGGTCAAAAATAAGTAACGGGTCAATTTTAGTCCATTCAAGGTTAACGGTTCCATCTTCGTCACGTCCTTACTTTAGAGTCAGGCGAATTTTCGGTTTTTGACCATCAACGACCGCGAAACTTTTTTCTTCTACACCGGTCAGCTCCGCAAGTTCCGCATTTGACAAGTAACCGCGACGCCGGACAATCGACCCATTGACAAGAGTGATCGGCAGAGTGTCGACACCGTCCGTGATCGCTTGCTTAATCAATTGATTTTCGACGAATGCATCCGGCTCGTTCACCAAATTAAAGCGCTCGATCGGATAACCATGCTGTTTCAAAACATGAACGACCGTCGCCATCCGGGTCAGCTCCGGATCAATCGAAGGTCCACATAAACCGGTCGGACAACACATCGCTGGATCGTAAATCTCAATTTTCTTCATCTTCATTCAGCTCCTTTTTACATAACCAATTTGTTATATATAACATAACCTTATTGTTATATGAAATACAAGGGAAACTGCCCCCTCATTGCCAACAAATCCTCTCAGCAGCTTTTTTCCGGGATTGTCGGCTGTTCCATCGCGTCCAAGATCGTTAATAGCAAGTCATGATGCGGATGGTCCGGATTGATTCGGAAATGGATCCATTGCCGTTCACGCCGCTCCAAGATAATTTGCGACTGGCGTAATAATTTCAAGTGACGGCTGACGGCGGGTTGTGAGATATCAAACATCTCGACAAAATCACAAACACAATGTTCCCGGACGTATAATCGTCGTAAGATTTCAAGACGTGTGCCATCGCTGAGCAGTTTTAAGAACTGACTCATTTCGTCAACATGGTTCGTTGTCTCAATCATATCTGTTCCTCCTTTCGCTTTTAGTTACTTGCCTCTTTATTAGCGAATCGTTGAATCCGTTCTCCGATTTGATCACGTACACGTTGGAAGACAGACCATTGCTCAGCTTCCGTTCCTGTTGCACGTGCAGGATCATCAAATCCCCAATGTTCTTGACGGACATGTCGAGGAATGACAGGACAGTTATCACGTGCATCCCCACACAAGGTGACAACGATCGTCGCCCACTTCAAAAGATCCGGATCAATCAAATCAGATGTTTGCTTGGAAATATCAATCCCCTGCTCCTGCATCGCCCGGACAGCTTTTGGGTTTAAGCCATGTTTTTCAATTCCGGCTGAATAGACGTCCCAGCCCGGCAAATAGTGTTTCCCAAATCCTTCTGCGATTTGGCTTCGGCACGAATTTCCTGTACAGAGAAAATAAATCAATGGTTTTGTCATGATTAGCCCCCTTTGTTATCTATATAACGATTGTATTATATAACATATATGTTATTCAATAGAATTAACCAATATTTCGGCTTCCACGCGCCAATATTAATGCATCCCGCTATCCGCCGCCGTGCGTCGTAATTTTTAGCGTCTTCCGTCCATCGTGAATTCCGTTCGTTGTTGCACGGTCCATTGACTATGTCTATAGGAAAGACATAGACCGCAACTCCCTCCACCCTCTCGAAGAATCTTTCAAAAACGAATTTCATTTTAATCCGGCCCGCTACGACCGTCGTTTCCTCAATCACGAACACGTCTGCTTTTTCATCTTCCGCCCCTACTTTCATTTATCAATATCCGTTTCAAAAGTAGCATTCCCTTTTTCCGCTCCTTGCAGATATATGTTGCAAAGTTGTCGTCGATCATCTGTCTTCATTTTTCAAATAATCATTATAGGATTTTCTTCATGTGTTACTATTTATTAGTTTGAAGAAATACTTGCAAATTGCAAGTTAATTTATTATAACTAAGGTAATCAATCATAAGACAAAGGAGAAGTTGTTCATGCAAGAACCCCGTGAAGTTTTTCAGACGTTTACACGTCGTTTTGGACTGTTGAATAAAACCTGTTGTTCTGTTCTAGATCAGGAGGTCTCGCTCGTCCAAAGTCATATCCTCTTTGAAATCTCAAAGCGTCCCGGATCGGCAATGCAGGAACTTGCCGACTTGTTAGGTATGGATATCACAACATTTAGTCGGCAAATCCAGACGCTGATCAAACGAGAGCTTGTTTTAAAATCCCCCTCTTCCGAGGACCGCCGGATTCAGTTAATCCATTTAACTCCACTTGGTCAACAGGTGACTGACGGAATCGATACTGAAGTGAACGCTCATCTTGAAGATATCTTTAAACAGATGACGCCGTTTGAGAAAACAGCGGTCTTACAATCTATCACCTTGTTGAACGAAGCCATGCTCAACAGCGATTCCTGCTGTAAAACGTCATCTTAAAGTTTGCAAAATACAAGTAAAAGGAGTGTTTTAAATGTCAAATCAATCTTTTACTCACCCTATTTTCATTATTGGTGCAGGTCCAATCGGACTCGTTGCCGCCGCACATCTTTCTCAAAAAGGTCTTCCCTTTTCTATTATGGAGGCAGGTGCTCATATTGGTACGCATATTAAGAAATGGTCGCATGTGAAAATGTTTTCAAATTGGGAATACAACATCGATCCTGTAGCTGCTGCACAATTAAACGAAAACGGGTGGAATCGCCCAGCAGCTGATGTTTTTCCGACTGGCCATGATTTACTGGAGTACTATTTGCGTCCACTCGCAACGTTGCCGACCATTGCGTCAAATTTGTATCTGCAGCATCAGGTCGTCTCGATTTCGCGTCAAGGCATCGATAAAATGACGACAGCAGATCGGGAGCAGTCGCCATTTGAAATCATCGTTCAAACACCGATGGGCCGCCGCCGTTTTTTAGCCGCTGCTATTTTGGATGCGACAGGTGTATGGGGACAACCCAATTCCATGTACAGTGCGGGACATCCGCACGATTCGCTCATCGAACGCGTCATGCATACGATTCCGAACTTCCGACAAGAAACTGATCGATATGCCAATCAACGTCTTGCGATTATCGGGAGCGGACATTCCGCTCTGACGGCATTAATGGGTGCGGTGGCATTAAAAAAAGACTATCCTGAGACGGACATCCACTGGATTATCCGTAAAACAGACGTAGTCAAAGCGTTTGGTGGAGAAGAGAATGATCAATTGGCCGAACGTGGTCAACTTGGATCAATGGCACGTACGCTTGTCGAGTCCGGTCTCGTCACTGTTCATACCAGCTTTAAAGTCGCGGAAACCGCGCCGACAAATGAGGGCATTTCATTGATTAGTGCTGATAATCGACAGCTGACTGTACAGGAGGTGATTGTCTTAACCGGTAGCCGTCCGGATTTTTCATTCCTTCGCGAAATTCGTATGGACGTGGACTCTATTACCGAAAGCCCACGACTGCTTGCTCCATTAATTGATCCAAACCTGCATAGTTGTGGAACCGTACGTCCACACGGAGAAGCCGAGTTAAGACAGCCGGAGAAGAACTTTTATATCATTGGATCAAAGAGTTATGGACGCGCGCCTACCTTCCTTTTAATGACGGGTTACGAACAAGTCCGGTCGATCATTGCACATTTAACAGGAGATGTACTAAATGCAAAAAACATTCAATTGAAATTGCCAGAAACAGGTGTCTGTAAAGTTTCTTTACCAGACATATCGCCATCTTGTTGTTGACAGCAAAAACACACAATACAGTTACCGATTTCTATCTGGACAACTGTCAATTCTTTTAAAACAAAGGGGGGAAGTGGTTTTCATGACCACTTCCCCCTTTATTCTTTTCAGTTGTTACAGCACGTGATGCGGAAGACTTCAATGTCTGTTTTTTTTATGAAATACGTAGACAAGGAAGACGTATCCGAAAAATGCGAACAAGTAAAAGAAGATGAACATCATAATCTCTTCCCGTACCGGCCAAATCGTTTTGTCATACGTTAATTGTCCTGTCTGCGTGATAAGAACAGGTTGCGTTGCAAGAGTCAAAAAAATCAGTATAAGCAGACATACACCGAGTGTGTAGAGCATGACTTCATTACTGCTCTTTCGATTGCGAAACATGTTTAAGCACCTCTATTCACGAATCATTCTACTAACATTAACATGATATTTTCTTGACGATTAGTGAGGGGAGTGTCAAAAGGTTAGATGCACTACATTTAGATAGATGGACTATAATCTATCCTCACGGTATGAAGACTCGTGATCAGGACGCAGCAAGGAGAACAGCCGCCCGTTATGCGATGTCCCGCCTTGAAACAAATACCCACGCAAGATACCCTCCTCTTCAAATCCGAGCCCCTTTAACAATTGAATTGAAGCGTCATTTTCTAAGAATGTTACAGCACCTATTCGGTACAAACCAAGTGTCTTAAAAGCATAGGTAAGAACAGCTTGAACGGCTTCTGAAGAATAGCCGCGCCGCCAGTGTGCAAAGTCAAGTTCAAATCCGATTTCTGCTTTTTTTCCGTAAAGATTCAAGTGATTCAAACCGAGTGTCCCGATGAACGTTCTGCTGTCGCGGATGACAATCCCCCAACGGATGCCTTGATGACCGTCAAACGTTTGTTTAAATGATTTAATGATGTTCAATGCATCACTTTTTTCTTGTAGTGGATCCATCCCGTAAAAGCGCGTCACTGCCTCGTCCGATAAGATTTCAAATAATGCTTCCGCATGGTCGGGTGTTACTTCGACGAGCTGTAATCGCTCCGTTTGTAAAACGGGAAAAGTCATATTCATTCCTCCGATTTTTCATTTACTGTCCTTAAAAGCATATTACGGCACTCCCATTCAAAATCCCTGCTTTTTCCACAAAAACAATGTTAATTCCTAATAATGAAAGACGAATGGGTTTTTGTTGTGTTATCCTATTTTTGGTCTTTTATTCCCATTTCACAAATTCAATAGTCTAGGAGGTAGATGTGTTTGAATACAAAACTAGCATTCATCTTATGCCTCATGCTTGTAGCTGGATTTCGCGTCATCCATCTGTTTGATTTGCCTTATTGGATGCAGCAATTCTATGGTGTGTTTTATCTTATCACGACAGGAATCATCGCATTCATGTTATGGAAACAAAAAAAAGCGAAACGCGTCCAACCTTAAGGGCGACAATTTATCTATGTAAAGGAGCATCATATGCCATCCATCTCATTTCCCGTTTTCACCCTGCTCGGACTACTCGGATTATTGATGTATGCCGGATTTGATTTCAGAAGACAGGCATTTAATCACTTAGGCAAACGAAGTATCATGTCCAGCTTTCTCGTGTACGCGATTGTCGTCGTCCACTTGACAATTGGTTTCGTTTATTTACCTCCGCAAGCGGGATCAATCGAAATTCAGTTGCGCCCTTTCCACTTTATTAACGATTGGATGCTTGCAGGGCAGCAAGGCCATTGGTTCTTTTGGAATTCAGTAAAGTTGACTGCTTATAACTTCCTTTTGTTCCTGCCGCTCGGCGTCTATCTTGTTGTCCTTTTCAAAATACGGTTCACAACAGGATTGCTGCTCCTTTTCCTTGTGAGTTTTGTGATTGAAACGTTGCAATTCGTCTTCAGTTATGCCGGTCTGCTGTTCCGCCGTACCTTCAACATCGATGATTTATTGCTGAATACACTCGGTGGACTGCTTGGTATGTTCGTCGCTTACATGGCTGTCCGATTCATTCTGACGAAGCCAAACCAGATCCCGAAGCAAACGGATAAAACTAAAATTTCGTAACCAATAAAAACGACGGATGCCTTTCGCTGTAATAGCGTCGCATCCGTCGTTTTTGTATGATCTTATCTTTCACGATCCGAAATCGATTCAAACCTGAAACCGGTCCGCTAGCCCTTTTAAATTCTCTGCCATCGTCGCAAGCGACTGCGAGGCCGATGAGATTTCCTGCATCGATGCCATCTGCTCTTCCGTCGACGCTGAAATATTCTCCGTTCCGGCAGCAGCACTTTCCGTGACGCCCTGGATTTCCCGCATGACGGCCGCAATCTGTTCGCTGCCCGCTGCCATCTCCTGAACGGCACCGGATACTTCTTCGACTTGATCGGTCACGTCGACGATCGAGCGCTCGATTTCCTTGAACGAATCACTCGCTGCTGCGACGACGTGAATCCCGCTCGTCATCTCGCCTGATACCTTCTCCATCGAGACGACGGAATGTTCCGTCTCCCGCTGAATGACTTGAATCAATCCTTCGATTTGCTTCGCCGCAACCGCCGATTGTTCGGCGAGCGCCTTGACTTCTGCTGCGACGACGGCGAATCCGCGCCCTTGCTCCCCGGCACGTGCCGCTTCAATCGCTGCATTTAAGGCAAGTAAATTCGTTTGCGCGGCGATGCCCGTGATCGACGCCGTAATCTGCCCGATTTCTTTTGAGCGACCGCCGAGTCCGACGATGACGTGTCCAAGTTCCGTGACGTCCGTATTGATTTGTTCCATTTGTCGGCCGAGTTTGTCGACGACTTGACTGCCTTGCTCGACTTTCCCCATCGCGTCGCCGGTCACGTCAGACATCTGTTGCGCATTCCGCGCGACTTGGCGGATGCCGGACGTCAATTCCTCGACCGTTCGTGACGCGCCCGAGACTTGACCTAGTTGTTGTGTCGATCCGCTCGCGATTTCTTCCATTGTCACGGCGACGAGTTCCGTTGCTTTCGTCGTCGCTTCCGCGTTCGCACTCAGTTCGTCCGATGCTTTCGCGACGTGGTTCGACGTTCCCGTCATCTCGACGATGACATGATGCAACTGTTCCGTCATCGTATTGAACGATGCCGTCAATTGTCCAAGTTCATCTTTTGAATTGTAATCACCACGTACCGTCAAATCACCATCACCCGACTGTTCCATCCAGCCTTGGAGTGAACGGATCGGTCGCGTGATTAAGCGAATGATGTAGAGCGCTAAAATCGCAAACAGAAGCAACGATCCGATGAAAATTGCCGCCATTAAGTAAAAGGCTGTCTGTTTCTCTGCCTGATTTTGTTCGTTGATCGACTTCGCTTGATTCGTCATCGATTTCATCAAGCTTGCTGCCGTATCGGCGACTTGATCACGAACTTGTTCGAGGCCAGTAGAGTATGTTTGATAGGCTTCTTCTTTATTGCCTTCGATCGCTAAACTTTGAATCGTACTGAGTCCATTGTCGTAGGCGATGACAAGATCATTCAATTCCACGAGTTGTTTTCTTTCACGGGCACCAATGTTCGCCGTCCGCTCAAATTTAGTAATCGATGTCCGGATCTGTGCTTGGCGTTGATCGATTTGTCCCTCCAGTTCTTCGAGTCGTGCCGGATCTTTCGTCAACATCATCTCGGCGAGGAACGAATCGAGCGCCCGGGTATCAATCCGAATCTGTCCGACTTCTTGAACCGGGATTAAGTTTTCTTCGTACATCGCTTCAGATGCATTGGCCATCTGACTTAAAAAGTAGATGCTTGCACTCGTAATCAGGACCATCGCGACGATTGCCGTCGCAACCAACATTTGAATCTTTCTTCGTACCGTCAAATTTTTCATTCATCTTCCCCCTCCCTTTTCTATATCGGTAAAATGAAGCGATATTTAACTCTTTTTACGGAATTTTTCCAATCCATGATGTGTTACCGCCAATGCGTCGGCTACGACTTTTGTTGAGTCGTTCGGTATAATCGGCAGTACGAGAAGCAGAAAGGATGAGTCGTCATGCAACAGGTCGCTAATGAAATCACCCAGTTTCGCGGCACCCACTACGAGTTCGGCCGTGAACAAGGACGGTACGTCAAACAAAATGAATTACTCCATAACCGGGAAGACAACTGGAAGATTCGGGTTCCACGCTTTCAGGTCGACCCGGGCGAAACAAAAGAAATGTTCTTACGGTATGTCCCGCACATGTGGGATGAAATCCTCGGACTCCAGGATGAACTTGAACTGTCGCTTGAAGACACATTGCTTCACTTTGGTCATTACCGCGTCGAAGGTCCGAAAAGCGGCTGTTCGATCATGACGGGCGATAATTTTTTAGTCCGCAATTATGATTATCATCCAATGACCTACGACGGACGGTTTTCCGTTTTCCAACCGACGGACGGCGGGTCTGCCATTATCGGACCCGCGTCCCGCGTGACCGGACGGATGGACGGGATGAACGAACACGGACTGGCGATGGGCTACAACTTCATCAACCGGCGACGCCCCGGAGACGGTTTCGTCAGTTTCATGATTGGCCGGATCATCCTTGAGACATGTACATCGGTCGAAGACGCGATTTCGCTCGTCAAGGAATTGCCGCACCGCGGTTCTTTCACCTACGTCGTCCACGATAAGTCGGCCCGCTCGTTCGTCATCGAAGCGACGGCACGCGACATCGAAGTCCGGGAGACGAATCTCTGTACGAACCATTTTGATTTACTGCAACACGAAAACCGGTTCCATCTCGATGACTCGAAACGACGGATGATGGAAATGAAGTCGCACCAGCACTTGATTCAAGATGCGGAGTCTGCCTTCCGTCTGCTCAACGATACCGATAAAGGGGTCTTTTCCGAGCTCTACTCCCACTGGGCCGGAACGATTCATACCTCGGCATACTTTCCGGAGGACTTAAAGGTCTGGTTCGCGCTCGGTGGTGACCAGGAGCCGGTCGAGTTCGATTTCCGGGACTGGTTGGCCGGGAACGACTTTGCTCTGAAACGCATCGAAGGAGAACTTGAGACCGACATCCAGTTCGCGAACACGTTACAGACGTGGCGCTGAACGAATTCAACTAACAAAAAGCACGAAAGCAGCTGGTACAGTTGCTTTCGTGCTTTCATTTAATCCAACCGTTTTTCCATATGGAGATCCGTCGGCGCGTACCCTGACGATTCATACAGCTTGATCGCCCGCGTATTGTGGGCAAAGACATGAAGTCCGATGATTTTGATGTTCATCCGCCGTGCGACCTGTTCAAGCGCCACCATCGCCTGTCGCCCGTAGCCTTTTCCTTGGTGATGTGCATCAACCGAAAAATCATAGATGAATGCCGTCCGTCCCTGTTTTTTTTCCACGACATGAAACCACATCATGCCGACCGCCTCAGTCGTCGCCTCATCGACTAGCGAGAAAAGATAATTGTCTTTTGACGCGCGTCCGTCCGGTAAGAGTTGACGAAACTCTTCCGTCGACCGGTCGATGGCTTCCGCTTCCACCCACGTTCCGGCTTTCACCTTTTCCGCGGCGTACTCTTCAATTGCCGTCGGTAAATACGTCTGATACGTCGTTTCCGTCATCGGTTCAAAGCGGATTTTCGTCATCGGTTGTCCCCTACTTCCGTTTGTTCGACCTGTATCATGTTCGATTGCCAGTCATCGGCGAGCATCGCGTAGACGATGACATCATGGAAATCTCCGTAAAGACGTTCTGCCGACCGTAACGTCCCTTCTTTGACGAACCCGAGCCGCTCGGGAATCCGTTGACTCCGTGTATTGCCGGCCGCACATTCAATGACGACTCGATTCAAGCCGAGTGTCGTGAAGCAGTATGCTGTGACGAAGCGAACGACTTCAATCATCAAGTTTTTTCCGCGCCCGGCTCCCGTTACGTAATAGCCGATTGATGTCTGGCGTAACGTTTGATTGATTTCGTGCAGGGCGACCGTTCCGACCAGTGCTCCGTCATAATAAATCCCGCAGGCGAAACCGTCCCCGTCCGCATATTGCTTCAGCCAGATCGGAATCACTTCCTCACGGTAGACTTCAGCTCCCGTCGCCCCGTCGACCCAGCCGAGCCACTCCCGTAAGTGGTCCCGGTTGGCGTCGACTAAGGCGAACAGGGCGTCGGCATCTTGCCGTTCAATCAATTTTAATCCGAGTCGTTCTGTGATTTGATGGGTAAACATGTCGTTTCACTCCTTATGTATGTCTAAAGCTATACTTTAGACGTTAAACGTTAAAATACCTGCTTGAGAATCTGTTGCTGTGATGAGTGGGACAGATTTTTGTGAATGACCTGTTTTGGTTTCGTCGTCAGCGCGTTCTCTATGATGCGATCGGCTCCTGGAAACTCAAAGCGAAGGACTTTGCTGCCTTTAACCAAGACAGCGGTGAAGTCCGGTCGTTTTTCGCTTCGCCGTTCGGCATCTTCAACCTGCGGATCAACAACCGCAATCATCGGAAACTTTGTACGATTGATCGGCAAATCGGGTATATCGGCGGTTTTAACGTCGGCTCCGAGTACCTCGGGGAAGACGAACAGTTCGGTTACTGGCGTGATACACATCTGCGGGTCCTCGGCCCCGTCGTCGAAGCACTCGAGTTTCATTTTGAACAGGACTGGGATGCCGCGAGCCGTGAGCGAACCGATTGGTCAACGGCACCGATTCCACCGCTAGCGGATTCGACAGACCGTGTCCCGGCTCAAATCGTGACGTCCGGTCCAACGTCAGAGACGGAATACTTGAAAAACATGTTGATCCAAATGATTCATACGGCGGAAAAATCAATCTATATTCAGTCACCCTACTTTATTCCGGACGCCAGTTTCATGGATGCCTGCCGAATCACCTTAGCGTCCGGTGTCTCCCTGAAGATCATGATTCCGAACCAGCCGGATCACCCGTTCGTCTACTGGGCGACGTATGCGGCGGTCGGCGAAGAACTGGAACTGCTCTTTTTATCGGACGTCGCCGACAGTGCCTTGCTAACTCGGGAAAAATACGCTGCCCGTCCGCGGATGATCCGTTTTAAGGAAAGTATCTCGCGTCTGTTGTCGCCGATCTTATGATGTTAAAAAAAAGTAACAACCAGCATGTAATGGAATAACTAAACAGATGGACGGCAGATCTTGAACTAATTCATTTCTTGCTAAACATACTCATTTTGAGTGATTTTGAGTATGTTTAGCGTATTTGACTATGTTTAATGAGTTCATTTTTCTTCTAAACGGATTCATTTGTTATAAAAATGAGCATGTTTAATGGCATGGAGTGACGTACTGACTAAATTCATGACAGGAGATATAAACGATGAAAAATATAGAAGCTGTCTTTTTGGATCGTGATGGTACCATCGGCGGGGGTACCACCATTCACTACCCAGGAGAATTTGAACTGTTTCCGTATACGGCTTTGGCAATCAATCGATTAAAAAAAGACCGGATTCCATTATTTTCATTCACAAATCAGCCCGGTATTTCTAAAGGGTTAGCAACAATCGAAGACTTTCAACAGGAATTGACTGGATTTGGTTTTGATGAGGTATACATATGTCCACACAATCCTCAAGAAGGTTGCACGTGCCGGAAGCCTGATATCGGCATGTTATCGAAGGCGCAAAAAGCTCATAATTTAACTCTAGAAAATTGTGTCGTCATCGGGGATCGTTGGACGGACATGCTGGCGGCTTCAAAAGCAGGTTGTATTAAAATTTTAGTACGAACAGGTGCGGGGGAAATGTCGTTACGCGACCATCGTGACGAATCAAATAACATCCGTATTGACTACATTGCAAGTGACTTAAAAGATGCCATCAGCTGGTTGTACAGCCAGTATTATTTAACAGACAGAGCATGAGACAAGATATAGTGCCGTTTACAAGTCTTATATTTAAATAAAGATGGAGATTAGATGATGCCAAAACATTCACTCTCAGCAGGTGCCGTCGTTCTTGATGAACACGGAAAAATTCTGCTCATTAAAGGACCAGAGCGAGGCTGGGAATTTCCAGGTGGGGTCATTGAACTAGGAGAAACCATCGAGGACGGAATCATCCGTGAAGTGAAAGAAGAATCCGGAATCGATATTGAGGTGACTCACTTTTGTGGCATCTATCAAAACATAAGCCAACATGTTTGCGCGACCTGTTGGCTGGCAAAAGCAGTCGGTGGGACACCGCAAACGAGCAGCGAAAGTCTGGAAGTCGGCTTTTTCAGTTTAGAAGAAGTTCTAGACATGGTGACCTGGTCAAATTTCAGTAAACGGATTCTTAAAATATTAAACGAAGCGGAACAACCCTTTTATGTCGCTTTTTGAGGCCCCCTTCACTTCACCGTTCCGAGAAGACAGCATATAGACAATGAAGTGCTCCGAATTAGAGCATCCATCGCCCCAAATCATTTGGCCAGATGGATGTACTTTGTTTACGGTACCAGCATTTGCTTTTAATTCGATGATTTTAATAATCGACGGCTTCCCTGACCGCCCATCTCTGATGCGCATGAAATAACTTATCCGTATCTTGAAGACTAAGCCACGTCGGAAGATGATCCATTTCGACTGCCGCTAGTGTCAACTCGAGTAACGTCACTGTGTAAAAAAACGCATCGTTGAGGATTGCTTGTCCGTTTCGTGCTATCAAATACTGTTTGGCCCCTCCTATCGGTGCTTCGATACGAATCGTATAACCCGTCTCTTCTAACAGTTCTCTGTGAAGTGCTTGCTCCGGTGTTTCACCGACTTCTCTCCCACCTCCGGGAAGGAAGAAATGTTGTGAATTAGTCCGAACGCTTAGGTATTTTGTTGTTCCTTATCAACGACAACAGCATATACGCTCGCCTTGTTTTGATAATGCATCCCTTCCTGCTTCAGTCCGAAAATCGGAATCTCTTTTTCAATATTCGTTTTAGACTGTCTCATTGATGATCTCCTTTATACATGTAATGTTATTTCAAATAGAATTCGTGATATACAGCTTTATACTAACTATAGACCATTTAAATCCGTTGAGAGGTGAACTGAAACGTGCATGATTTTTTCGAAGTACTGAATTATGTAAATAAAATCATTTATGAACCCAATCGTTTACCATTAGAGAGGGTTCAAGAAGAACCACAAAATGCGAACTATGGTGCTGGGACTTTTAAAATATTTTCCAAAACCGTTCGTTTTCGGATAGGACATGTAACGCCTACAAAACTAGGGCAGTTTGTGGTCTTTTGGGAAAAAGACGACAACAATAAGAATCAGCCCTATCGATATGACGAAGCCCCTGATTTATTAGTCATCACGACTTTTAAAAATGAGACAGCATTCGGACAATTCATCTTTCCGAAAGAAGTACTTCTTCAACAAAATGTTCTTTCATCTAATGCAACAAAAGGAAAGATGGCGATGCGTGTTTATCCAAGTTGGGATACACCAACAAGTAAACAAGCCATCGCAACTCAAAAATGGCAGGCACCATACTTTATCGATATGTGCGATGCTAGTGATTCGTTAAATGAGGAACTAGTTGAACGTTATTCGCTTTAATTTCCCGAAAACCCTTTTTTCATCGATTCATTTCATTTTAAAAAATCAATTGATTCGGTACTATCCAGACTGTTTAATTAAATTTCAGACATTTTGTGCCATACTAAGGAGATTGAAAAAGGAGGAATTCAATTGTCATCTCTCATGAAAACAATCGCATCCCGGATACAGTTTCCACTTGACCGGCCGATTACGTTTGACGATTTACCATCTCTATTAGAAGCATTCGCCTACCACCTGCCATTTGATAATCAGGCCGTCCTCTCGAAACGGACGTTACCTTTTAACGAAGCACGCCTTGAGCAGACGTTCGTCACCAATCAAGCCGGCGGTGTCTGTTATGATTTAAATCACCTGCTCTATGAAATCTTGCGGATTCAAGGATTTGATGTCGCGCTCATCAAAGCGACCGTCTATGACAATGAACACGAAGTCTGGTCGGCGACCGGTCCGACCCATGTCGCGATTCTCCTCCAGCATGCAGGCGCGACGTACCTCGTCGACAGTGGGTTCGGAATCAATCTCGCCTTACGCCCTGTTCCATTGACAGGTGAGACCGTCCTTTCACCAAGCGGCAGCTTCCGGATTGCCCCGAACGGTGCCGGGTACCAGCTTGAAATGCAGCGGACGGGTCTCGACGGCGCGTTCATCATCGGCTACCATTTTTATACCCAACAGACGCTTTTGCCGGATCAGCTCGCAGCGATCGAACAAATCATCCAGCAACATGCCGCCTCCCCGTTCAATAAACGGAGTTTACTTGCCGTCCGGACGGAAACCGGGCACCGGATTTTGACGGAACAAGCCTTGACGACTTGGGCGGATGGAAAGAAAACGATCCAACCCGTCCCGTCAGACGAACAGTATGCGAGTTGGAAAAAGGAGCTGTTCTGATCGTGCAGGACGTACCCTACCCGTATACGCTTTGTCTGGTCCGTCAAGGCGATCAGTTCCTCTTGCTCAACCGGCAAAAGCAGCCGGCGATGGGAATGTGGAACGGTGTCGGCGGTAAAATCGAGCCTGGTGAAACTCCGTCTGCCGCTGTCATCCGGGAGACGTTCGAAGAGACGGGAATCATGCTGTCACAAGTCCAGTTCGCCGGTACCGCTGTCCTACGCGCCGAACAGACCGTCGGCATCTACCTCTACCTCGCCGACTTACCGGATGGTCAAACGCTTGCGACACCGCGCGCGACGCGCGAAGGGATTCTCGACTGGAAATCGCTAAACTGGATTCTTAATCCGGACAATATCGGGATCATCAGTAACTTAAAACACTATTTACCGAACATCTTAAGCGGTCCACCGCGTCAACACACATTCACCTATAAGCAGCATCAGTTACTCGATTATTCGACGACCGTCTTACCTGCGGACGCGTTGCACCTCACATACTAAAAAAACTGCGTCCTTCATCCCGGAGACAATCGTTGTCAACGGAATGAAGGACGCAGTTTTTTAATTGAACCCGAACAGTTGAAGCCCCGTCACGATCACGGCCACCATCACGATACCGGGCAGGAGATTGGCGACCCGGATTTTTGTGATGCCGGCAAGATTCAACCCGATCGCCAAAATCATCACCCCGCCGGTCGCCGTCATCTCGACGATGAACTGTTGCAGGATCGCATCGGGAATGAATTGTGTAATCGCGACGGCACCGAGCGCAATCGCCCCTTGATACAGAAGTACGGGAATGGCGGAGAAGATGACGCCGATGCCGAGCGTCGAACTGAGGACGAGCGCCGTAAAGCCGTCAATCAGTCCTTTCGTATATAATACGTCGTGATCCTGACGCAATCCGCCGTCAAGCGCCCCGAGCACACCCATCGCGCCGATGACGAAGATCAGCGTCGCCGTGACGAATCCTTCAGCGATGTTTGACGGACGACCCCGGCCGATTCTCAGTTCAAGCCACTCGCCGAGCCGGTTGAGCTTTTCATCGATCCGCAACCATTCGCCAAGCGCCCCACCGATGACGAGACTGCCGATGACGATTAAAAAGTTCTCACTTTTCAACCCCATTTGGACACCGAGCACGACGACGGCGAGACCGATTGCCTGGACGACCGTTTCTTTCGTCCGCTCGGGAATTCTGTGAAACAGGAGACCGAGTAACGTCCCGACGATGATCAGTCCTGTGTTGACAAGTGTTCCTGTAAGTACCATCCTTGTTCCCTCGTTTGCTAAGTTATTTTTAAATTAAGGTAGTTGAAATAAAGTCAATCCGAGATGACGGTTGGACTGGCTTGCCGAAAACTGTGGAGTGTCATCCCAAGCATGACGAGGATGATACCGAGCAGTCCGAGACCTGACGGAAATGCCGCGTGTAAAAAGACGGCTTCTCCGAGGACGGTGAACAAAATTTCGAACGATTGTGTCGCCTCGATTGTCGCGAGCCGGACGGGATCACGATGGACGAGCGATGTCGCGTAAAAGAACAAGGACGTCGCGACGACGCCGGAAAAGATTGCGACGAGTGCCGACTGTGATACTTGTGCCATCGAAGGGAAGCCACTCGAACGGTATGCGAATGCCGTCAAGATGAACCAAAACGGAAGACTCGCAAGCGTCATCCCGAGAATCCGGTCGAACACGTCGAGTTGGTCGCCGTAACGCATGAGCATCTTCCGGTTCCCGAGCGGATAGGCGACCGCTGCAATCAGGACCGGGACGACACCGTACAGCATCGATGACAGGCTGACGTTCTCCGCGACGGCAAGTTGCATGACGATGACGCCGGCGACGATGACAAGGGAAAACCGTAACGCCGTCCAGGGAATCTTCTGGTGAAACAACGGCGCAAGCAAAGGACCAGCAAGGATTGTCAGTTGCCACGTCCCGGCGATCAACCAACCGGGCGCATAATCGGCAGCAAAACAAATCCCGCTGTAAAAAATGCCGAAGCCAATCGTCCCGTAGATGAGCCAAAATTTCGGGTCTTCACGGAGCGCCCGGAAGACGTGTCCGACCCGCCGGCGAAAAGCGACGATTATAAACAACAACGGCAGCATAAAATAAAACCGGAGTGCCGCACTGTAGATCCAGTGCCCCCCACTTCCTTGCATCGATTGGTTCAGGATGAAGGTGACGGCAAAAAACAATGCCGCCAAGGTACCGAGTACGAGCGGACGCATTTTCACTCCTCCTTCAGTGCTGCGATGATATGGCGACCGAGCCCATTCCAGTTCTGCCTCGTCAACCGGACGAGTAAATCGACATCCCGCTGTTCGCACGCTTGAATGATCGCATCGTGGTCATCTGCCGACGAACTGCCGATCCGGCTGAACTGGGCGAACTCCAGCCGGCGGACGAGCGGCGTCAAGCGACTCAACGTTTCAGTCAGTTGCTGATTCTGACTTGCCTGTAAGAAGACATGATGAAACGCATCATCACATTGCATCGCCTCGAGGGCATCCTCCTGACCGATCGCCGTCCGAAATTCGCTATTCAGCTTGCGTAACGTCTCTAACGTCTCCGGCGTAATGTGCGGAAACGCCAGTTGACTCGCGAGTCCATGGAGCGTCGCGACGATCGGAAACGTCTCGCGTGCCTGCACCACATCCAGTGCCGTCACGTTCGTCCGTGAACCGGGTTTAAAGACGACGAGTCCCTCCTCTTCCAGTTTTTTCAGTGCTTCCCGGACCGGCGTCCGGCTGACACCGAATTGTTCCGCCAGTTCCAAATCGTTCAATTTTTCACCCGGCGCCAGATCCAAGATGATGATTTGTTGCTGCAAGTGCTGATACACTTCCTGACTCAAGGAAGTCCGCTTGATTTTAAGAGCCTTTTTTGAGTTATCCATAAAACTAATATATTGCATATCAATACTGATTGCACCTGTTTTTTTCAATTATCAGGAAAATTTAATTCACTACCTTGTATTACAAGTTATTGAGTGATAAACTATATTTACCTTGCAATACAAGATAGTGAAACGAGGAATTCATATGTCATCTACTCAAATGTTAAAGGGCATTCTTGACGGCTGTCTCCTCGCCTTGATTGCCGAAGAAGAGGTCTACGGTTATGAACTGGCGACGAAACTTGCGACCTATGGCTTTGCTGACGTCAGCGAAGGAACGATTTATCCGTTATTGATGCGGATGCAAAAATTGGGTTGGATTGAAGCAACGCAACGGGTCTCACCGAGCGGACCGAAACGAAAGTATTATGCCATCACTTCGGCAGGACGCGACGAACTGACCGCTTTCTCGGCACGTTGGGAGAGACTCTCGACAAGCGTCAACCAAATTTTAAAGGAGGAATGATGAATGCATCCCTTATCCACTGAATCAACTCGTTTTTTAGACGACTTAAAGATCTATTTGTTAGCTTCCGGAAAAAATGAACAGGCGACGCAAGACATCGTCAGCGAACTCGAGGATCACTTGCGCGACGCTGAGACGGACGGCAAATCGGTCAAATCCATTACCGGCGGTAGTCCGGCTGCTTACATCCAGTCGATTTCGAACGAACTGGTCTTTGATTGGAAAGGATTGCTGCAAATCTTCGGGCTTGTGTTAGTAGGTGGATCCAGTTTTTCGTTTTTTCAACAGCTCTTTAATGGTTCCGTCTCCTACAGCGCCATTCTCTTATTGAGTTTTGCGAGCGCAGTTGCATTACTCATCGTCTGCCTCGCGCTGATTTTGCGGTACCTGTCGACGCATCCGGTCAGTCCTGTCCGTCAAAAGGTGTTGTCCGGACTGTTCGGCGGCTTATTTTCAGTCAGTATCTTGGTGACCGTTTTTGCCGACCGCTTCATCGATTCGCCGACCGTGACGTTTTCGCTCCCTGTCAGTTATGCGATCGGGTTGCTTTATCTCGTCGTCATCGTCTGGTTATCAGTTTCGTCAGGGACATGGGTCATCGCCATCGGACTCGCTGCTTATTTTTTACCACAATTTGTCTTACATCAGACTGGAGTCAATGGAATCATCGTCATTTTGAGCAGTTATCTCATTTCGATGATCAGTATGAATCTGTACTTTTTCTTACCGATGCTGCTAGCGAAACGACAGATCTAGAAGTGATTTAGTTCACAAAAAAATGGATTTTATTAAAAAGGAACCCTTCATTCTTTTACACACTTTTTTGATTGGAGATGAAAAATGAACATAATGAACATTTGGGATAAAGAAGACGATTATGGTATTCTCGCACCTTTATCGGAAAATGAGGTCCATCAAATTGAAACTGAACTACAGGTGACATTCCCGGAAATTTTTCTCACCTTGTTAAGAGATCAAAACGGAGGTACCATCCTGTATAACACTGTTTCGGTAGATTTTGAAAACACATGGTCTGAGCCTGGAGATGCGAGTTATTTACCAATCCGTTATCTCGAAGGGCTCAGCTACGAATCGTTCGTCAAATCGACGAAGCATATATTACCGGAATGGGATGTCGTAGGCAAACATGTCATTATTGGTGACGGCGAAGGGATTTATTTTTACTACTTAAACTTTGATCATGATGATAAAAATCCATCCATCTGGTACCTAGACATTTCAGATGCATCCACACGCGAAGTCGCTCCAACCTTTCAAGATTTTCTATCCCGCTGGCTGATCCAAGAACCAGACTTAGAACCACTAGATCTTGATGCGTTTTATGCGAGTTATCCTTCAGTTGAAGAAATTAATCAATATATTCAAAGTGAGGATACTGACACCGTTTTGGATGCATTCGCTTCTTGGATGACCATTGGTCTAGAACAAGAACAATTAGTTCATGAACTGATGAAACATATTGATAAAACGAAAGATTCCGACATCCTTGACTCTCTTTCCCAATACTTGACGCATTTAGTTTTGAATACAAGTGCAAGCTTTTACATTTCAAAAGAACAAGTTGCACGACTATTAGAATCAAAAGGGGTTAATACTAATTTAAATATCTATATTAGCTGTTTACGATCTGAAGATTAAAGTGAATTGAAGGAGGACTGACTGATGCCTGAAGATTTTTTATTTTTAGTGATCATCGTTTCTTTAGTCATTTGGATGACACTTTCAAAAGAAGTATTTAAACCTTCACAAGAAATCAATCGCCCGAAGATGTTGATCTTATTGTCTGCTGGATCTTTTTCTACTTTTATCCTGATCATTGTACTTTTGCAGTCATAAATACATCGCGATAGAGGTGAGTTAGCTTGAAAATCAAAACGTTTCTCCTTTCCTTCATCATTGTCTATCTAGTACTTAGCCTGCCGGCACTGTTCGGGATCGGATTTGTCATCGACTGGGTCCCTGAAGCGACCTTACTTCAAAAAATCAACGGTTACGTCCTCATTGGATTAACGGATAACTACTTGTTCAAATTTGTCATAGCAGGCCTGATTAGCATCGTCCTGCAACTGGTTATGTCTAAACGTCAGCGAAATTAAATCAGGTAGCAAACAATGCATCGGGGGAATTATATGAAACTTTATCGATTCACAAAAGAGACCGGGAAAAAAATCACAAAATTAGACTCTGATTTTGTAATGTCGCGGATCACGCAGACAGAGAAGCCCGTTCATATAGGGTGTGTCCATTTAGATGTCGCCGGGTTAATTGGTTATCATCAAGCGGTTGTTCCCCAGTTGCTTTTACTTGTGAGCGGGGAAGGCTGGGTTAGAAGTGAAGACGATACATCCGTTAAAGTCCAGAGCGGTGATGCCGTGTTTTGGGATAGCGGCGAATGGCACGAAACCAGAACTGACAGCGGATTGACTGCAATCGTTATCGAAAGCGAAGAGTTGATCACGTCTTCCTTGACACCGTTAGAGCGATTACAGGTATGAAACAAACATGAGCATTGATTAAAAGAAGGCTGTCTGACAGGGAGAAAAAAGTTCCACTTCCCCTCCGTCAAACAGCCCTATTTATTAAAAGTCACTTTCTTCAATGCCGATTTTTTCGAATTAACGTTCCATAACCTGTTCCTGCTGTTGGATATGGCTTATGTCTGCTTCTAGCACAATTTTAAGCTGATTCTCAACGCATTCAATAACCGACAAGGATGTATCCTTTATGAATGGAGGTGTTGACCATAACTTTTCTAGCGGTTGCTTTTTTAAAGTAGCCAACAACATTTTAATGACGACTGTGTGCGTGACAATTAGAACCTCTCCTGTTTGATGTCGACTTTTCAGTTTCTCAAAAAATGCAAGAACACGTCGTTTCAGCTCAAAGAAGTTTTCACCCGTTTCTGATATATACAGATGTGGCGCATTCCAAAAGTTGAAATAGGCTTGCGGATAGTTCTCACTTAACACCTGTCTGTTTTGCCCTTCCCAGTCCCCAAAATGTATCTCTTTTAAATCCTCCTCGATCACAAACGGACACGTCCGTCCCTGCATCATCAATCGAGCCGTACATAAACTTCTTTCACTCGGACTGGAATAGACCGTTTGAAATGCGATAGACTTCAGCCTTTCACCTAACTGACAGGCATTTCTTTTTCCTTTTTCAGTTAACGGTGAATCCGACCAGCCTTGCAGCTTCTGTTCTATGTTCCATTCGGTTTCGCCATGCCGCGTCAGATAAATCGTCAGCATGTTAGATCCTCCGGTACGTTTCGCTTGCGTTCCGCTTCATACCGCTCCCGCGTCCATTGATACAACCGGCTCGTCACCGTCCGCCCGTCAATCCGCTCCATGACGAACGGTCGGTCGAGCACGTGGCGGAAGCCCATCTTTTCGATGACGCGTTGCGATTGTCCGTTAAAATCAAAATGGGCAGACCAGACGATCTCCATCTCAAGCTCCACAAAAGCGACAGCAAGTGCCGCGTCGACAATCTCAGGCATCCGTCCCTGTCCCCAGTAATCAGGGTGCAGGACGAATCCGAACTCGACTTGTTTTTTGCCAGCCAGCGCCTCGACTGGTCGGCGCGTATGCATCCCGAAGCTGCCGATGACCTGGTCCGTCGCCCGGTCGACGATTGCATAACCATCATTCGCTTCCTGAAACATCGTAATGACGGCGCGGCTTTCGTCGATGGACGCGTGCGGTGCCCAGCCGGCGTTCGGTCCGACACGCGGATCTTTCGCATAGGCATATAAATCTTCAGCGTCACTCATGCGCCAGCGTCGTAACCGGTGCCGCTCCGTTGTCAATTCCTCCATTTTATCCACTCCTTTTGGATTACGAGACGTTTCGTTTCGTCTCGACGACTTCTTTCATGTAAAGACCCGAATACGCTAAGACCAATCCGAGGAAGACAATCAATCCGATATAGACACTCATCATGAACGGGGCTAGGACCGCTCCGAGGATGATCGTCGAGCGTGAAATCAAGTCGGCCCCGGCGTGGGACGTGCCGGCAAAGGCCGAATAGGCGCCGCGTTTATCTTCCGGCATCATGTTCGCTTTTTCAGCGTTTAACGTCGGGGAATACAACAATTCCCCGATCGTCGCGATGAAGATGAACGTCAACAGGACGGTCATCGAATTCGCACTCGTGACGGTCATGTAGCCGATCAGGTATAACGTTAGTCCGGCGACAAGTGCCTTCCGGCTTGAAAAACGGTTTGCGAGCCGTTGGATGAAAAACGTCAGACAAACAACGAGAATCGTATTCTCGATGCTGATCAGGCTGACCATCCGGACGCCGTTGACGAGGAGATTGCCGACTTCGACGGTCTTGAACTCGTCCGCCAGCCGGACAGCGACGTAACTGCCCATCGAAAATTCGGCGGCGAGGATACACATCGAACCGAGCACGACCTTGACGAACGGGCGGTCGCGCCAGGCGATCCGGTAACTGTTCGTGATGTCGGTCAGGACGGAACGGAACGGCTGCTTCCGCCAGACGTGTTTCGATTCGTCGAGCAGGAAGTGATACGCGACCGGCAAGAGGAGCGACGTACACGTCAATAAGCTGAACAGGAACAGTCGGTTGCTGACGTAGAGCCAGCCTCCGAGTGCCGTCCCGAGTGCAATCGAGAGATTGATCAACCAGTAATCGATCGCATAGACCGCCCGCCGATTGTCCGGCGTCGTCGCGTCAATGATGATCGCCCCCATCGCCGGTCGCCCGATGTTACTCGTGACGGTAAAGATGGCGTAGGCAATCGTGAAGGCAATCATCTGATTGACGGCAAGACTGATCGTCATCGCAAGGAACATCAAGCCGGTCGCTGTCGTCGAGAGGACGAGCAACCGTTTTCTCGGGAAACGATCGGCGAGGTACCCGCCGATCAATCCGATGAAGAAACTTAAGAAGACGGTACTGATTAAAAACAATCCGGCGACGACAGCATTAAACGCGTCGACGAACAATAAGGCCATGAACGGCATGATGGCGAATGACACCGTCCGGTTAAAAAAGGATGTTACGAGTCTGACTTTAATTGGTTTAGGTATATCTTTCCATTTCATATTGTCACCTTCCATTCTCTACCTGTATGATAAACAAGACAGATTGATTGAAAAATGGACATCTTCATAAATTAATGTCCCCTTTTAAAGGAAGGAGCAACTGATGGAAACTTATCTCTTTACGTTATGGAAAACCTGTCGCGACGGACACTATACGATCCAGCACCTCGCCGATACGGTTCATTTGAGTCCGAAACAATTCAAACGTTATTTGAAGCGCTGGCAAGACGACGGTTGGCTTGATTATACGAGTGGTCAAGGGCGGGGACATTTGTCGGAGCTCGTCTGGTTGCGGCACGTCGAGCGCGAACTGGCCCGTCAGCTGCTCGAGCGGATCGACCGGGAATCGATTGACGCCGTGACGGAACAGCTCAGTTGGGACTGGTCCCCTGCTCAGACCGGGCGGTTCATGCGGCGGCTCGAACAAAAATTTGGTTATGTCCAAACGGCATCCGACGCTTTACTCATTCCGCGGAAACGCCCCTTCTTGACGGCACATCCGCTCGAAGCAGCCGATATCCATAGTGCCCACCTGGTCCAAAATGTCTTTAACCGCTTGTTTTGGATTGATGAAGACGGTCTGCTTAAAGGGGAACTTGCCCATCACTATGCTTGGCAAGGCAACACCTTGTCGCTTTATTTACGAAAAGACGTCCGCTTCCACGACGGTTCACTGATGACGAGTAAAGATGTCACAAAAAGTTTACGGGAACTGATCGCCTTTCCTGCTTACGCCTGGTCGTATCGCCACATTGAACAGATTAAATCGAACGGACCGTACCGGGTCGACCTGATCCTTGACCAGCAACGGAACTCGATTTTACCGAAGCTTGCGACACTTCACACGAGCGTTCATAAAGAAGGAATCGGGACCGGTCCGTTTCAACTGACGCAACAGGATGATAAAAAAACCGTCTTACAGGCGTTCGCGAATTTTTACGGTGTCCGTGCGTTACTCGACCGAATCGAGTTCATCCAGATGCCGGACGCCTACGATCCGGTTTACCGGACGTCGTTATCGGAATCGAGCGCAACCGGGACGATTGCCACCCAGTCCGGATTCGGCTTGATTTTCTTGAATCCCCGTCCGGGCGGCGCCTTCGAAAGCGTGGAGGCGCGGCACTACATCCACCGTCTGATTGCTTCCGTCCGCCCCTTCATCACCGAGTGCAACGAGCGCGGTACACCGAACGTCCGTGGGTTTCTCGGCGAGTTTAGTCAAGAATATGTTGTTCCCGATGGACCACCCGTCACGTTCGACCGGCCGATCCGGATTAAACTGACGGACTTCACGGAAAACGTGACGTACTGGTTATGTGAGATGTTCGACCGCCAACGCATTCCTTATGAATTCGTTCCGGTCGGATTCAAAGAAAGTATTACCAATCTGCATGCCTTCGCTGACATCGATCTCGCGATCCACGCGGAAGTGTTTGAGCGCAACTTGACGGTCGCGTTCCATCAGTTCTTAACAAATGAATATTCTCCGCCGGCCAAGCTGTACCGCCAGATGCCGGAGATGGAACGGCGTATCCAACAGTACGACGACACGCCGTTCGAAGACTGGATGCCGCTCCACCAGTCGTTCGAGCGCTACGTCATCGACGCCTCCTATTTCATCCCGCTGTTTGATGATACGCGGCTGATTCCTTATCCGATCGAGCTGCAGAACCTCGTCATCGATTCGTTCGGTTACCTTGATTTCTCAAAACTTTGGATTCCGACTTGACCGCTGACACTAGTCAGTGGTTTTTGTCCGTTTCTTGACGAATCGATGGCACATTTGTGACAAGATTCACTTTCTTTTTTTAATCTAGTATTTAATATGTTGTATTTACGGGCGAAAGCTCTAATACTGTGGGAGAATGAACTGAAAAGGAAGTGGTCTTATGTTAAACGCAACAACGATTCAACTCATCAAGTCAACTGTCCCTGTTCTCGCGGAACACGGACCAGCGATCACCCGTGTCTTTTATCAACGTTTATTTGAACGGCACCCGGAGATGACGCACATCTTTAATCAGACGAACCAAAAAACAAACCGTCAGTCGCAAGCCCTCGCTCACGCCGTCTATGCGGCAGCTGCGAACATCGATCAACTCGACGTCTTAAAACCAACGCTCCTGCCCGTCCTACATAAACACCGGAGCCTGCAAATCAAACCGGAGATGTACCCGATCGTCGGGACAGAACTGTTGCGCGCGATTGAAGAAGTCCTAGGTGACGCCGCAACTCCGGCAATCATCGACGCGTGGGGACTCGCCTATCAGGAAATCGCTGATTTGTTCATGACGCTTGAAGCCGAACTTTATGCACAAGACGAACAGGCAAAAGGCTTCACTGGATATCAGACCTTCACGGTGACTGCAATCACTGAAGAAGCGTCGGATATCAAATCGTTTACCTTGCAGCCAACACATGCCTTGACGTTACCGGCCTTTACACCGGGACAATACGTGACGCTCCGAATCAAAACGCCGGCAGGACTGTGGCAAAACCGGCAGTACAGCTTAATCAATCGCCCTGGTGATGCGTTTTACACGATTGCCGTCAAACGCGACGGAAGCGTGTCGAAGCAATTGCATGACGCAACAAACATCGGCGATACGGTCCTGCTCAGTGCACCGGCTGGCAATTTTGCGTTACCGGCTGGTCAAGCACCCGTCGTCCTGTTCGCTGGCGGGATTGGTCTGACACCCTTGCTCGCGATTGCCGATGCAGCACTTGCGGCAAGTCGGTCCGTCACGCTCCACGTCGCGATTCAAGATGACCGCGACCGCGCCTTTTCGACGCGTCTCGCAAGCCTGGAAACAGCCGGTGCAACGGTCATCCGTTATGCGGAACGGCATGCGCAAACAGGGACGACTTCCGGTCGATTGACGGAAGAAGTCATTCAAAACGTCGACAAGTCTGCGATCGCCTTCGTCTGCGGACCGGAAGCGATGATTCGGTTCGTCGCGTCGAACTGGCAAGGAGCGACGGAGCAACTGCATTACGAAGTATTCGGACCAGTGCTTGCGTTTGAGGCGGAAGCCATCGGAGCAAACTAATCGAATAATCGACTGAAAAAAGACCGTTTCGACTGTGATTTTCGCAGTCAAAACGGTCTTTTTCCTTTCAAATTCAGTTATCTTAATAGTAATAGCGCTATGTCCGCTGAAGAATTTAATTTTTATGTTTGTTTCTGGCTACGCAGCTAAAATAAGAAGGAGACGAGTACAGTATGCGTGATAAACGGTTCGTGTTGAAAACAAAACAACACCTCAGTGGAGGGATTATCAAAATCGTCGTCGATACGCAGACCGGCGTAAATTATTTGATGACAAGCGGTCTCGGGGTGAGCGGAATGACCCCCTTGCTAGATCAGGATGGTAAGGTAGTCGTCGATAAACGTTAAGCTTGTACCTATCACAAAACAAATTTCATCAAAGCCGCTTTAAAAACTTCCGTACGTCACGCTTCGACGACAAAATGACGACGTTTTTCTCATGTCGCACTTCGTCAAGCTGGCGTAAGACACCCGGTCGCCGCGCTTTCGGATACTGCCAGACCCACTTCAGGAACTGCCAGCTGAATTGTTCGATGCAGCCTTCCCCCATGTCCGGCCGTGTCCGGTTGCGGTACTTCAGATTACGTTTGACGACCCGGTACGCACAAACGGTCCGTGGCATGTCGAGAAAGATGATCGTATCGGCGGCGTCAAGCCGCATCCCGAGTGTTCCGCCGTAGTTTCCGTCAAGGATCCATTCCGGTTGTTCCATCAACTGCCGTTGCACCTCTATTTGCTCGTCCCGTGGGATGGCAACCCAATTCGGTTTCCAGAACAACGCATCGAGATGTGACACCTTAATCCCGGTTTGTTCATGCAATTGACGTCCGAACGTCGATTTCCCCGAACCGCCGGAACCGATGATGATAATTTTCTTCATGATTCTCCCCCTAAAATTTCGCATAAAAACAGACTGCCGGCTTACGGCAGTCCGTTCATTTCTTCATATTATTCTACTTCAATTCGTCGCCATAACAGATTCAACAACACCGTCATCCCACTAATCGGAATTAAAAATAACAATGCTATCATCATCAGACCATCCATCGTCGCTATCCCCTTTTGTTCTTCTTTTATCAAGTGTACTGCGAAAGAAAGCGCTCGCCCTCCACCTTAAGACCGATTTCCTTATCCTGCCTTGTCCTGACTGATATTACTAGCTGCGTGACGTGATGTAAGCATCAAGAATACGGCACCGACCAGTCCTGAACCGCCGAAAAACAGAAAAACGTGTTCGATTGACAGGAAGGTCGTCATATAACCGGATAAGACGTAACAGACCGCAGAACAAAGTGTCGAGACGGCGACCATCGCCGAGCGGACCCGTCCGAGCAGTAAATCCGGCGTTGTCTGCTGGAGCAGCGTCGAAAATGGAATCCCGAATAGACTGAGGGCAGCACCCAGTAAAAAGAGCGCGATGAAAGCGAGCGACACGGTATCCGTCCAGCTGAGGGTGATGATAAAGAGGCCTTGTAATAACACGGACAGCCGGAACAGTCGACTGTGGGCGACTTGTTTCGCGAACCGGGCATAGAGCAGCGACATGAGAATGCCACCGATGACGAGGGCGAGTTCCAGTACCGAAAAGGTTTTTGCTCCGCCAGCGACGACGTCTTTCGCGAACGGCGCGAGTAACGTATTCGCGGGTGTAATCATCCAGTTGGCGATGACGGCGAATCCTAAGATTTGCATCAGTTGCCGGTCTTGTTTTAAGTACGTCAGTCCTTCTGTCAAGGCGTCGATGTACCGGTTCTGTTTCCCTTCTCCCCCGGGTGCAGCAGGCTTGATGGACAGGAGCAACAGCCATGCTGCGCCATGCAGGACGGCTTCCATCAGTAAAATCGTCTCGATGGAAAAGCTCGCAATCAGCACGCCGCCAATCAAGAGTCCGCTTAACGTCCCGATTCGGTCGAGTGTACTCAAGTAGGCATTCGCGACCGGTAGACGGTCTGCTTCGACAAGTCGGACCACGACTTTGAATGCCGTATTTCCGCCAATCGTCTGTAAAACCGTCTGAGCAATCAATAATGCAATCAACAGGACGATTGAACCGGAAAACAGTTGCAAGCCGATTGCTGTCAAAACTAATAATCCCGTCCGGACGGCAACCGTCCCCTTGAGTAAGCGGACCGGGTCGACACGATCAATCCACGGACCACTAAAGGTCGCGACGACGAACCGTGTCAAAAAGACGGCGCCAATCAACAGGGCAAGCTGAAATGCCGTCAACCTTTCTGCACTCGTCCAGTAGATGGCGATATAGGAAATGCTCGCACCGACGACGGCCAACAAATCAGACAGATAAAAATGGCGAAACACCTTAGGCACGTCGTTCCCTCCTTGATGAGATGTAACTCGATGCTTTATTTTACACTTATTTACATATCCTGTCGAAATGTTTTTTGACTTTTACAAATTCAAGACGGGGCGACATCTGGATGTCATCTAGAAGTCAAATTGTTATGTAGTTCTTACGGGACTGTAACGAGGTTTCACCATCCCTTCCTTTATACTGAAATAGAAGGAGGTGACGATCCATGAAAATGTACACACGTATCGATCCGAACGACGAAGCAACTGAAGTTCCATCAGAAACACGGCTTGGTTTCTATTTTTTACTGATTGTTTTACCGCTTGGTTTAGCCCACTTGGTTCAATCGCTCGTTCCTTCAACGGATCAACGCCACTTGTTGTCGTTATCACTACTTACGTTTTTAGCAGTTCTGTTGTTTGCGATTCTCGGACATAAACATGATCGAAACGCAAAAGCGACGTTTTTCAGCTATGCCTTATTCTTAGGTGTCAGCTTACTTTCGACGCTTGCGATTCCAATCATTTAACTTTAAAAAAACGCCATTCCTAGTTTTAGGAATGGCGTTTTCAGACTGTAGACAATCTCTGTGGAAAACGAGGAATTCATACGGGGAAGATTGCGTGTCGCGCTTTCCTGTCTCGCCTCGTCCCCCCCTGCGCCACTGCCTAAAAAGCGTCACGTTTCGTTGACTCCTACGGGGAAAAGTGCGTGTTTAACGCGACTTGCAAGAGGCAGGCAAGACCCTGCTCATTGTCCGTAAGGATCAAGGAGCAACGGCTTGCGCCTCGCCCGAGGAAAGCAACGAAAAAAACGCTTTTGTCTTCCGATAGCACGTTGTCTACAGCCTGACCATTCCTAGTTTTAGGGATGGCGTTTAAGCTGTTCATTAAGATATTATGGTTGCAACCGTTCATCGCTTTGAAAGCAGCGTAGCTCTATCTAAAAAAAATTCGCTACAGCGACGAAAATACACTTTGATTTTTTTCAGATTGAGACATTACAATCAGTAGATACTGATAGATTCACAAGAAAGGATGCGCATCCCGTTGCATGAAAGTACTCTAAAAGAACTTATGCCAAAAGGAATCGATTATATCGACAAGATGATGGTCAAGCGGTTTCAGGCCATTCCCATCGATAAAGACGACGAAAAAATTGTCAATGTAATGGACGACCCTTTTATACCGCCTTATGAGACGATTTGTGGTGTTTACTGCATCTATCGGCGATCCATCCTGGATGTATTGCGTGGGCGTATTATGTCGTTCGAAAGCTACGAATTTAAAACGGCATTTACTGCCGATAAATTAATTGAAGAACAGCATGTGGAAGATGTTCTCGATTTTGCAACATTTGTCGTGATCGCTTCCGCGGATAAGGAAGTGATGTCACATTACTTTATCGGCGGCGACTGCGAAAAACTCAACAGCATCTTAAACGTGTGCTCCGGTTATCCTAAAGGAACGAATATAAAAACCTTCTCTCATGCGATTCAACGCTTCAAGAAGGATATTACGATAGTCGAAAACATGGGGTATCTGGAAAATATAGTGCACGAAAAGGCATAGGCATTTGACTGACTGTCAAATGTGAGTGTAAAACGAACCCGCTTCAACAATTAAACGCAAAAACCAAGCCTCCGCATTAAAAGCGAAGGCTTGGTTTTTTACAATTAGTTCGAGTTCGCGCCACCGACGTACGTAAAGAGTGGTCCGCGTAGCTGGAAGGAATAATCTTCCGCATTGACGATTCCGACGATTGCATCACTTTCGAGCAATTGATCGAGGAACGTCGCCATTTCTGCCGCTGTATGATACTGCGGGACGTTTTTGCTGTAGTCGAATCCTGCCTCCCCGCGTGAGCGATCGGCGAATTCGGTTTCCGTCGCTGCCGGTGCAAGAACTTTCGCCCGCAACTTCGCACCGGATTGTTGCAATTCCTGCGCGAGACCTTCTGTGTAGGCACTGACATAGAACTTCGTCGCACAATATGTGACCGCATTCGGAACGATCCGGTAGCCGCCGCCTGACGAGACGTTGAGGACGGTTGTCCCTTCGACGTTATGATGGTCACGGACGTAGAGACTCGTCAGGACCGTCAACGCTTCGATGTTCAAACGAAGCATCTTCTCGATTTTTCCGATTTCGATGTCTTTGACGTTGTCGAAGTCTCCGAATCCGGCGTTGTTGATCCACGTCTCGATTTCAAGGTGCTTGACGTCGTCATACAACTGATGCACGTTCGCCATCTCCGTCAAGTCGACTGAATGAAGGATGATATCAAGTTCCGGATAGGTCTTCAGTAAATCGTCCCGCAACGCTTCGAGCTGATCGCTCCGCCGGGCGACGAGGACAAGCGATTTTCCTTTTGCAGCGAGAACTTTTGCCGTCTCAAACCCAATCCCTGAACTTGCTCCTGTAATGACCGTATACTTCATCTGTTTTTCCCCATTTCGTTTTGGTATAGTGAGAGTCTACTCCTTCGAGTGAACTCTAAGTCAAGCAGAAAAGGTGATGTTGATGTATTCCATCTCAGAAGTCAGTCGATTGACTGATACGAGTGCCCACACGATTCGTTATTACGAAAAGGAAGGACTGCTGTTCCCGGACCGGACGGCAAGCGGCGTCCGGCAGTACGATGACAAGCACATCGACTGGCTCCGGTTCGTCCTCCGCCTGCGGGCGACACACATGCCGATTGACCAAATCCGACAGTATGTCGCGTTGTTCCGCGCTTCTTCAGACGATCACGATACGACGCTTGATCGGCTCGCCCTGCTCGAACAGCACCAAACCCTTGTCAGGGCGCAGCTTGCCGAATTACAACTGACGGAACAAATGATCACTGAAAAAATCAGCAGCTACCATCGCCTACATCCGTCCATTCCCGGGAAACAGCCTTCTCAATCCCGGTAAGCTGAAAATTCTGCCGTCAAGCGGGTGATCAACTGTTCGAACGCCTCGTTTGAGACGGCGTCGAAGGCGTCACCGAAACTGATTTCCGTCGAACAGTATCCGTCGTGTTCGACGAGGTATCCGACGAGGCCAAGCCCAAGTTGATCCTGGATTCGCGTCAATCGTGCAGCGACGTCTGCCACCTCACCATTAAAGTGGAGGTGGAACATGTTTAAGACCGGAACGCGCGGTGTCGTGAAAATGTTATCGATCGCATTCAACCGCTCGGCGACGTGTTTTGCCTGCTCATAATAGTGCCCCATCCGGTCGTTGCGTTGCTCATAATAATAGTCGGACGAAATGACATAGGGATAGAGACTGATCAAGTCGCCGCCATAACGTCGTTTCCAAATCCGTGCTTCTGTCGTAAACGCCTTCGGGCCGGCAAGGATCGCACCGGCAATCCCGCCGAGCCCTTTATAAAATGATAAGTAGACGCTGTCGAACAAGCTCGCGACGTCGCTTGCCGGTTTGTCATAATACGGCAACAGTTCCAGCAGACGGGCACCGTCAAGATGAAGACGGATTCCCTGCTCCCGGCAGTAGGCGACAATCGCTTCTAACTCGCTGAATGATGGCGCGACACCACCGAGTTCGCGGTTCGGCAGTTCGAGTAGCAGGCAGGCAATCTCCGGTAAGGCTTTGATGTCGTCTAGCGTCATTATCATGTCCCGTTCACCGACGAGGATCGGCTCGATCGGATGAAGCTGCCGCAAGCCATCCTGTTCATGCAGCTCTAAGTGACAGAGCGGGTGGTAGGCGACGTGCCGGTTGTCCCGGTCATCGGACCAAATCCGTAACGCGATTTGCTGGGCCATTGTTCCGCTCGGGAAAAAGACGGCCGATTCATGCCCGAGCAACGCCGCGATTTTTTGTTCGAAGTCGTTGATGACCGCCCCGTTCCCGTAAATGTCACTTCCCGTATCGTCGGCGACGTTCAGCAAGGCTTCTTTTAGGACACCGACGTTCCGCTTGCCGTGTCCACTGACCTGCTGCCGCGCTGCTTGAAAACTTCTTCGTAATTCTTCCATCACAAAAAGCCCCCTATTATTTTTGTAAATAATGACTATATTTTGAAAAAACAAATAACAGACTGTACTTCTTTTGCTATACTCTTCCTAAAGATTCATCCCATTCAGGTTGAGAGAAAGGAGTAAACCGGTGCCACAGTCATTTCGTTTAAAAGTTTTTTTGTACATCAGTCTGACGTGTTTCCTTGTTTTATTTGCCCAATCCGTCCTCCCGTCCGTATATTTTTCGGCCTTATCACTTTTACATAAAACAGCTGATTCTTCGTGCGTAGCGCGTTGCGGCAATCAAGGCGATTCGTCCATCATTTCCAGTATCGAATCGTTCAACGTCGACCGTGGTGCCGTCGTCGACATCGAATCGATCACGCCGGAAAAACCGCTCTTTCGGACGAGTTTCGACTCTTCCATTTCGGCTCCACCTTATATTCTCATCTTAATCGTTCTAAGCTTCGCGACGCTCGCCTTTTTTTATTATTATATCAAGATTTACCGACCAAACCGGTTCCAACTCGCGGGGTTCGATTATGAGCATCACGTCACCGTCATCATCCAGCCGGATCATGATGTATCTTCCGAGCTGATTCGCGAACATATTCAATTTTTTAATTTTCGGCTACCGAAACATTTACAACGTTATGGTCATGAAACAATCACGGAATGGTTCAAACGAATCGGTTTCCCTTCCCCCGTCGATCCAGGTTATTTCGAGGTCCGTTACGGCAACAAATGCCAACTCAAAGTTCATCAATTTACGTTTTTCAAGCAAGCGACCGATGATTTTTTACGTAAACAACACCTCTAAACATTAATTTAAACGAAGCAAGGCGTGAGCACGACTCCTGCCGCTTCGTTTTTTTAATTTCCCAATCCTCATCAATTTTCATTTTCTGTCGCTTTTCTGATATTTTCCGATAAAACTGGGTAATAACTACTATATAAGGCAAGCCGATATTTTTATTCAGGTTTGGACAGGTTTTTTCGCAAGAGAGCGAGGTGAAACGGGATGATTTCAGCACAGGAAGCATACTTTATTAAAAATGGATTGAATGAGCAATTTGAGGACCCCCGAATCGACTGCGACTTTTCTATTTTCTCGCTCGAACCATTCCAACTCCTGTTACACGTACATGATGCAGACATGGATGAACTGAGTACCGAGATTCGTTATGGGCTAAGTCGTAAAATCCGTTCACAGCTCCATCAACTCGATGCTAAACTGGGTGGAACACCGATCAACGTCGTGTTTGTGGTTTCTGCACCGTTAATCTCTGACAATTCGTACTGTGTGATTTTACATTGAATTCATTCAAAAAAGGCAACAGCTTCTGCGGAAGCTGTTGCCTTTTACGATTACGATCCATATTCAACTCGCATCGTGACGGACGAGCTGATTTTTCCCCGCTGCTTTTGCCGCATACAGTGCCATGTCGGCGCGATCAATTAAATGAATCTCCGTTAGCGCATCATCCGGCTGAACGGTTGCCATCCCTAAACTGACACTGACTTGGTACAGGGGCGCATACCGTTCATGGGGTAACTTCAAGTCGAGAATCCCTGTCCGAATCCGCTCGGCGACAAGCTCTCCTTGTGCCGATTGATCCGAGAGAACGACTGCAAATTCCTCACCGCCGTACCGGGCGACGTGTCCGAATGGTCCAGCCTGTTTCTTCAGGACACTCGCGACCTGTTTCAGACAAGCATCTCCTTGTAAGTGCCCATACGTATCGTTATAGAGTTTAAAGGCATCGACGTCGAGCAGGATGAGCGTCACTTCTGAAGCGGAAAGCCGCGCCTCTTCAAAGACACGCTCAAGGTGTTCGTCGAACGCCCGCCGGTTCGGGATCCCCGTCAAACTATCGTGCAGCGACCGGCGAATCAACGCACGTTTACTGCGTTCGAGCCGAAACGTCTGCAAAAAGGCGAACAAAATCAAGACGGCGACACTTAACACGATGACGATGACCCATTTTGCAGAGGATGAGGCCGCTTTTGACCGGTTCGTCGCTGCCATGACAATCTGTTCGATTTCAGCCCGGATTTTAATGTCGATCTGGCGAAATTGATTGATGTACGCCATGCCGTCATAACGATTCCGCTCGGCTTCGATCAGATTGTCTTGTTGAATATACGTAAGCTGCCGTTGATAAAAGGCATCGGTCTGTTGCAGGAGCGGCACCGCCTCCTCTTGTAAAATCCGGCGCATCGTCAGGTCAAGATCGTCGAGCTGCTCTAACGCTTCAAGCGACGCCTGCAGGTTCGCGCGCGTCGTCTGGAATTGTTCGAAGTCTTGCTGACGTCGTTCCAGGTAATAGCTCCGCACCGTTAATTCTTGATCGAGCAGTAAAGGAAACAATTGGGATGCTGTATTCGAAATCGGAATCGCTTCTGCAAGAATCCGGTCGTTCTCCCGCTCGATATTAGAAAACGCAGTGTAACTCCAAATACTTGTAAACATCAATGAAAACAAAGCCGTCATTAAGAACCATTGCAATGCGGAAAATTTCACGTCCAGTCAGACCTCTCTCTTTATACGCTCTCGCAAGAATCGAGAACGATTCAATTCATCACCTCTTTATCGGCATCTCGACTTCAAAGTATTAGTGTTCATCGCACATTCAGTCCGTCGGAACACTGCGCTTGAGTTCGTCAAGCAACGCTTGCGCCTCTTTTGCGGCCCGGGTGACGTTATTGTTTTTCCACCAAGCGACGAGTGTACCCAAAATGCCGACGAGCGTCGTCACTGCAAGATCGACGGCTGTCTCTGCAAATGGTAGCGGATCATACCCGCTCGCAAGAAGCGTCAAATTGACAATCGAATAGAGGGGGACGATCAGTCGCAGGGCTGCTGCATATCGCTTCGTCATCCGCGTCCCTCCTGAAACAAATGACGCCATGTTACAGGGCCAACGATTCCGTCGACTGTGATTTTCACCTGTCGCTGAAAGTCTTTGACGGCACGCGTCAGACCGTCATCAAACCGGCCGCTCGCCGGAAGACGTAACTTCATTTGAATCAAGCGAATCGTCTCCTTGTCCTGACTCCCTTTCGCTAGAGCACGTCCTAGATAAAGCGGGGCAAGGTGCGGCTTCTTCTTCCCGTTGACGGCGTCGAACAGTTGAAAGTGCGGATAATCCCGAAATGGTGTCCAGTCCCCGCCCCATTCCATCTGTCGCTGCTTCATCGCCGCGACAATCCGTGACAACCGTTTGTCCGGTGGTGCTAAAAATTCAGCGCGTGTTCCGTCAGATGAATAACAAAAGAGATCGACGGCGACACCGAAGTTATGATTCGACTGTCCCCCGCGCGCGTAGGTGACGATTTTTCCGGGGCGTGTCCGTCCTACAGCATACAAGGCATCCTGTTCCTGTTTCGTCCGGTAGCTTTGCGCGACGCCGACGTAAATCTGTTGTTGTGCGAGTTCTTTGATGACGCTCCGCGTAATCGTGACGACATCCGCGTCCATTCCCTTGACGGATAATTTCCGATCGGCGCGTTCGAGTAACCATGCTGTGCTGATAGTCATCTGTGTATCCTCCTTTATTTTTTAAATCAATTGGGCGAGCAAGTCCGTCAGTTCGGCTTCTTCCGGGACTGACGCCGTCCAAGCCGCTCGTCGCTTTTCTTCGAACAGCCGCTGCTCTGTCCGCTCCATTTCGACCCAAGCCGGTAATACGGCTGACGAACGGTGCTTCGTCGGCTTCGTCCGTGCCGGTCGTTCCGCCCGTCTCGATTCATGACGGTTGATTTGTTCACCTGACGTGATCTGACGCGCGTGTAACTGATCGATGACGGCTTTGACGTATTGCCACTTGCGGACATTCGCCGCTGCCGCTTGCTCAATTGCATGGACGACGACGTCATGACTCGTCTTTATCACGGCTTGCGCCAGTTGCTGCTTGATCCAAGGGGAGGTGCAGCCAATTTCTGCTTCGAACAACGTGAAGACCGATGACGCCGTTGAGGATGGTTCTTTTTTTAAAGACTGTTTCTTCAAGACAGGTTCTTCGTCGTCACCTCGCGCCGCCCCGGTAGTCGGCTCCTGCTCCCCCGGTAGTCGTACCGCGTCCGGAACTGGTCGGACGTGATATTCATTTGATGTTTGTCCACCGTGTTGATTGGAGCGTTCCTCCTTTTCAATCAACCCTTTTTCAAGTAACGATGCAAGACACGCTTTGACGGTCGTCTTGCCGCACGGGACGGCGTCCGCAATCGTCTGGTGCGACGGAAAGGCACTCCCGGATGCTCCGGCATAACTCGCCAAAATCAAATAAATCATTTTTTCATGAACCGATGAAAACTGTTGTCCGTCGCGCAGGACACGGTGCTCGACTTGTACATAAGGGTGCATCGCTCGTTCCTCCTTTGATATGCAAAGGAGGTTCGCCTCCTTTCTCTTAAGGATTAACAGGACCGTTTCGACAATTGTTCGAAAAAAAATAAAAAAACGTGCGTCAGCTGATTAAAAAATCAGTGACACACGTTTCGTTAGTCTTCACTCGAACCAGAGACTAAACAATAAGGGCAGCAGTCCCGCGAGTAACACGGCCCCGATCGACGATGAGACGGTCGCGAACACGAACAGTCCTTTTGAGATTTGTTGCCGGCGGTAAGCGATTGATCCCGCCCGGATGATCGTAAAGAGCATCCCACCCGCAATTAAAAATGAACCGATAAGAATGATGAGTTGTTCCAAGACACTACCTCCACGTTACTTAAATATCGTTAGGATAAACGGTAAGGCGAGCAGCAGAATCGCTGTCGTGAAAACGATTTTGTAAGTTGCTTCCCGATCCGTATTCCGCTTCTTTTTTTGTATGTAGACGACGCCATAAATGATTGTGACGAGCATAATCAATATGGCGAGTAATGAACCGATTGTCGTACTCATCTGTCTCCCCCTTTTTCAACTAGTATTACGAAAAGGAGGAAGAAAAGGTTTCAGGTTGAATTATATTGAATAAAATAATCTGGTGTATGAAAAATGTACATATCCAATGGTTATCTTTTATTGACAACTTTTGTCAAAGTGGTAATGTGAAAGTATCATGTGCAAGGATGTGAAAACCATGTTCATCGTCGAACTGCTCGTGAATGCCTGCATTGCCTTCACAGGGTTTTATATCATCTCGAAAATTATCCATTCCACCCATTTTGAATCTTATGTCGTCAAGTCAATCATCGTCGGCCTTTTGACTGGGGCACTAGGTGTTTTATTAATGTTCAAGGGAATCGCCGTCAATGAGACGCTTCGGATGGATTTGCGTCACCTCCCACTCGTCTTGCTCGCGTTTTACGGGGGGCGCTTCCCGCTCGTTATCGCAACACTGATCATTGCCTGTTCCCGCTTCTTGTTCGGGGTGACGGAACAAGCTATCGTCGGCTTCACCGCCGTCCTTTGCATCAGTTTCGGGATGCTTGCGCTTCACCGGAAACTGCTCAATCGGCCGTTTTTTCAAAATGTCTCGATGAACGTCTGGGCATTATCAATGATCACCATCGCCGTCTTGATTAATTTAGGTTGGGGTCAACCTGCCCTCACCCTCCTGCTATCGACATGGACAATCGGTTTGGTAGTCGGTATTCTGTCCAGTCTGCTGACGCTCGATTTTCAACTGTTGAACCGGCAAGTCGACATTTATAAAAAGTCAGCCGAAGTCGATCATTTGACCGGTCTCTACAATCGCCGGGTTTGGGATACTCGGACGGCAGGACTTGAACAGGAAGGTCGGATTTACAATATTCTCGCGCTCGATATCGACCACTTTAAGCACGTCAATGATACATACGGGCATGGCAATGGTGACCTCGTCCTACAACAGTTCGCGAACATTCTGAAAGAAGAAACGCGTCCGCATGATTTTACGGCGCGGATTGGCGGCGAGGAGTTCATGGTCTTAATCTATGATTTAGCACCGGAAAAAGCGACCAAAGTCGCAAACCGGATTCGTCAACGAATTGCTGCTGAGCACTTCCAAATCGATGGATTCCCGGCAATCGATGTGACGACATCGATCGGTGTCGCCCACGGGAAGAACATTCATATTCAGCGGATGAGTGTCATCGCCGACGAAGCGTTGTATACCGCTAAGCAGCAAGGGCGTAACCGGACGATTTTGTTGGATAGCGAAAGTGAACAACATGTCGCAGCAACTGCGAGCCGGGAGACGGTTCGCTCTTGATTGGAGGTAAAGTATGCAAGAGAAGAAACTTGATTTCATTACGGCGGCAGAAGCGATTCTATTCGTCAGTTCACTGTTCATGTGGATTTACGTCGCTCATACGTTTGTTTTCATCGATTCCTTTGCCTCGTTGTTTTTCATGCAATCGTGGTGGCTTCTGTTACCAGTCATGACATTCCTGATGTTTTTGACATCGTTCATCAGTCGTCGGACAGCGTGGCGCTGGAGTAATCCGGAAACGGAAGAGTTGAACGAAAAAAGAAAAGCCTGATTGAAACAGAAAAAGAGCACGAGCATGTCCGATTACTTTGGACGACGCTTGTGCTCCTTTTCGCACGCCCCGACGGACTAGTCGCGGGATTTATGAGCGTTTCGAATAACGAAGTATTCAATCGTTATCAAGACGAACGCAAAACCGGTTAAGAGGACGAACGCCAGCAAGGAATGGAGTAGCTTTTTATCGACAGTAACGTACATTGACAAATAATAATTGATCGTGACAATCAATCCGAAGTAAATCAGGTAACGTATGTATTTCATGATGGTTCCTCACTCTCTTACTAACTGATTTCTTCATTTTACTCGATAAGTGTGAATCATTCATTGTATATTAGGAAACTTCTCCCATTTTGAAACGTAGGTATGATTAGTCGATTGTCAAAGGAGGTAGCTTCATGTTCGAATACAAGTTCGTGCGGATTGATTTTAAGCGATTATCTGGTAATCCGAAGGAAGATTACCGGGAAGTAATCACGACACATGCCGCAGACGGCTGGCGCTTCGTACAAATTTTCGCACCAGATTTCGTCACATCCGGTGTTGCCGTCGGTTCTTACTATGAATTGATTTTTGAACGAACAAAACGGTTCGAAATTACGGACACGAAAACATCTTAAGGAGACTCAAACGCATGCACATCGAGACAGCTCGATTACGACTTATTCCATGTACACAGGAACAGCTTCCGGTTATTACCCGTCAAAACTATCAGAACGGTCCCGAAATTACGAATCATTTAAAGGCATTGGAACAGGATCCGTCCTTATTATTCTGGGGGAGTTGGTTAATCATCCGGCAGGCAGATGATGTCATTATCGGTGATGCCGGCTTTAAAGGGAAACCGGATCGAGACGGAGAGGTGGAAATCGGTTACGGTTTGCTCGAGCACTACTGGCAGAATGGATACGCAACAGAAGCTGTCGCAGGGTTGATTCAATGGGCGCGACAGACAACAGCTGTCTCAAACATCGCTGCCAAAACGGATGCAACCAATCGAGGATCGATCCGCGTATTAGAAAAAGTGAACATGGAACGACTACAAGAAACGGATTCAACGATTTATTGGGAAATACAAACAAATCCGATTAACTAGTTCCACAACACCATGTGGTAGCGATATTATTGTCGCTACTTCTTTTTTCGTGTCGCTTCAAACATTTGATTGCCTTCAAACAAACAATCGCGTAACATCAAATGTAATAAATTTCTATTTCTAAATAAAAAATTGGTTATTTACAACCAGAAGGGAGCGCCCGACTATAAATCGTACAGCTTGGAAATACCCTGCTTTACTCCTGATTGGTGTCGGAATCTCGAACTTAGGCGCCTGGGTGTACTTCATTGCCCTCAATTTGATTATTCTTGATCGAACAAGTTCTGCGTTCGCGGTGTCACTTTTATACATGTTAGTTCCTGTCGCTTCTTTAATAACGAGTTTATGGTCAGGTTCTTTGATTGACCGGGTCGACAAACGTAAATTGATGATGCTACTCGATTTATCACGAGCACTCTTCATCGCCCTTCTCCCCTTTATCGACTCGTTGTTCTTCCTCTATATATTTGTCTTTTTGATCAACGTTGGCAGCTCCTTGTTTGAATCCACATCGATGATTTATATGACGAAGCTTGTCTCAAAAGGTAATCGTCAACGTTTTAATGCGTTGAAAAATTTCATTCAATCGTGCGGTTTCATTGTCGGTCCGACGATTGCCGGTCTCCTGTTCATCATGGGCTCACCGTCCCTTGCGATTCATATCAATGCTGTCGCGCTCGCCATTTCTGCCCTTATCTTATTTTTCCTGCCCGCTTTAGAAAAAGAATTGACCTTTGCGCAGGCAGAACGATTGAGTCTTCAAATGATTATCAGCGACTGGAAAGAAACGTTGCGCTTTACGAGCCAGCACCGTTACATCACGCTCGTCTACAGTCTCTTTTGCGTCATGATGATTTTCATGTCGGGTCTTGATTCACTCGAGGCTTCGTTTGCGACACGTGTGCTCGGTTTCTCGGAAAGCACCTATGGATTTCTTGTCAGTATCGCCGGGATCGGGATCATCTTCGGTTCCATCATTAATGCGACCTGCACGAAATGGCTGCGTCTTCGCTTTTTGATTGGCTTCGGTGCAGTCACTACGCCCATCGGCTATCTTCTATTCGCTACTTCCGATAACTTCATGGTAGCTTCCGCCGGCTTTTTCCTACTGACATTCGCTCTATCGTTTGCGAATACGGGCTTTTTATCGTTTTACCAAAACAATGTCCCGGTCAATCTCATGGGCCGCTTTTCAGGAGTCATCCATGTCGCCGAGTCACTCTTCATCATTCTCTTGACGGCGACAATCGGTTTACTCGCCGAAGCCTTTTCCATCCGCGCGACATACATCATCTTTTCAATTGGTTTTTTACTCATCGGTTTACTCACTATACCGCTCGTCTTTAACCGTTCGAAGCAAGATCTTTATGAGCAGCCAATCGAAGAGGAGATAAAAGTCTCGTAAGAAACAACAAACCGTTTCCTTCAGCCCTTCCTCATTTCCAATGTTTTTGACGGTTGTAAACGCGGCGCCGTCGCCTCGTACCAGTGATAACAGAGAATGATGATGAGCGCGAGATCAACGACATCTCCCCCGTAATACATCAGCATGGCCCCTTGTTCCGCTTCCACCTTCCCCACTCCACCGGGTGGATGAGCGTAGAGATATTTCGAAAGAATCTTATGCCCCGCCAACGCCAGTATTAAAATACCCGCCCGGTAGACGTGACTGTAACGGTGCGGCGTCAAATCGATATAGATCAGGGCACTTGTAAACAAGTAACCGGCCAGGAAGACGTGGAGATGGATCAGGGCATAGAGTGCAGTCGACTGATGCATCATCGGATAGAGTCCTGTCGTATAAAGCAGGTACAAGCCGCCGATGTTTAAAACCGTTGCCGTCATCGGGTGCGTCAAGAGACGAAGCGGCTGACTGTTCAAGACGCCCGTCACCCGTCTTGCCGCCTGCACGGGTAGCGTCCGTAACAATAACGTCACCGGCTTCGCAAACACGAGCAGGAGTGGTGCGAGCATCCCGAGTAAGAGATGCCCCGTCATATGTCCCGCGAAGTTCATGTGTGCCCAGTCTGCAACCGGACCGACGAGCGCAGCACCGGCACTCAGTATCCCGCTTCCCCAAAACACGTACCGATGGATTGGCCAGCGCCGGTAGTGATTGTTCGTTTTCCAGGCGGCAACCGGATAAACGAGAAGTAAGACGAGCACGAGGAGCATCACACTCGTTTCAAAACCGTTTCCCATGCCTTCATGCGTATGCATCACTTATTTTACCTCCTCTGTCGTCCGCAGTTGTTTCCCGGTCTGCAGGAATAACACAATCCCTCCCGCTAAAATAAGCGCAGCGATTGCATTCCAAGCGATATCATACGGAAGAAGTTCCACACCGTAACGAATTTGATGAATTGCGAAGACTTTATGATTGATCAGACCATCGTACAATTGGAAAAAACCTCCGCCGATCATCACACCACTGATCCACCGCTTCATCCAAAAGGCGGATCGTCTCCGTAAGTCCGCAACTAGAAACAGGGCTGCCACTGTCGCGAACCAACTGAATGCGTGAAACAGACCATCGGAAAACAGTCCGACCGCGGTCGTTGATTTGTCATAAAAATGATGCCAGCCTAACAATTGGTGAAAAATGACTTCGTCTAAAAATGCGACGAGACCCAGACCGAATAAAAAACCGGACCCGAGGTTGCGCAACGCATAACGCTGTTGATTTTTCTGCATGAACGGACACTTCCTTTTTTTAGATATACACTTCAACACGAATTTTCCCTCTTACAGGTGTGATAAACGTATATCTTCCAGGAAAATGACCGCCTGGAATGAAAAGATGCTTTCCCCCTGTCCATTTTTTTGATTTTGGTTAAATAATATTAATACCGTTCCTTTTATAATTTTTCCAAAAAGTGTATATTCAAAGTACTAGTCAAAAAGGAGGTTCCACGCATATTATGAAATTCATCAGGACACCCCGGAGGCCTGCACTAAAATGGATTCCCGAAAATGAATGGCCGGATGTATGCAGGAGCCGCTCCCTTACGATTCAGGATCATCCACAGGAATCTTTAATAGGACTGGCTTACAACAACGAAAATCAAGTCGTCCAAGTTACGCGCAATGTACACAAGTTAGATTTTATCTATTACGTCACGCTATTAGAGAATCCGCAAACGACCAAGTCGCTAATCTCATCCCGGTCACACATGACGATTGAATATACTAAAACGTATCATTGTAATCATAAAGAGGTTGCAACCTTTACGTTACTTGACGTCCACGTCCGCAAAGAAGGACTCGGCGAACGTAATCTTCTGTTAGAAGCTTTGATTAATGATGTACAAAAACGTCATCTTTATTATCGAATCAGCGGTGACTTTGAAATCGTCACGCATCATGGCCAAGTATCGACAGATTGTTTTACCCGGTACGGTTTTCAATTACATCAAAATGCATTGATCCTTCAAAATTTCAATGCCGAACTTTTTGTGACGTAACGATCTGATGATCAACGTCAATTATTTTTGGAGAGTGCGGTGACACACTATGAATCATATTCAATCATTTTTACAAAAAACGATTTATTTGACGGGGTTTTGTTTACTCGCCGTCGCTTGTATCGATTTGTTTAAGCGTCAGCAGACACGTGGACCGAAGTGGGTTTGGGGTCTCACCATTTTCAGTGTCAATTACATCGGCCCTCTCCTTTATTTAGCTTGGGGCCGTCACCCGGCAGACAATGTAAACAAGCAAAGCGCCGATTAAAAACACATCGCTATACAACGCCTGTCCTGCTACTGGAACAAGTATTGTACAGCGATGTGTTTTTTCCAAAAATAAGAGCTAGTCCCGCCCCCTTTTTTGTGTTATTTTGTATCTAATCAAATCGTACTATCACTTTAAAACAAGAGGTTACATATGCAACCCAATACAGAGACATTACCGATCGCATGCTGGAACACGATTACGACGTACCACAATCATCAAACGAAACAAGTCAATGCCTTCTTAAAGACGTGGGACCTCTCGCACACGATGTTCGAGGTCTTGCGCTGCTTAAAGTCGACGACGTGTACAAGTCAAAAAGAAATCGCCCGCCTGATTCATGTCACGGACGGGACGATCTCTCAAGGGATTAAAAAGCTGTTCGCCAAGCGACTGATCGAAAAACAACGTCACCGCAAGGTCAACTATTTCCATCTGACACCGGCTGGAGAACGGTTTTTAAACGAAGTCTTACCGAAGTACGAACGTTTTCAAGCGAATCAATTTCATGCCTTGACCACATCGCAACAACACGCGTTACATCAACTTGTAATGCAGCTCCATAGTACACAACAACAGGAAGGGGAAGTTCGATGAATCCACATGCTGCCTTTTCATCGATTGGACACTGGCAATCGATCCAACGCATCCACAATCGTTACGTCAAAGAAGTCAATGATACGTTAAAACAATGGGAACTCTCACGTTCTCAATTCGATATGCTCTATACGTTGTACCAACTAGAGAGCGCGACACAAAAGTCGCTTGAGACGACACTCGAGCTCTCGAGCGGATCGATTTCACAGACGCTTAAAAAACTGATGCAAAACCGACTCTTAACCCGTAAACGGATTGACCGTGAAAAACGGATCGTTCTGACGGCGGACGGGGAAACACTCGTCCAGGCATCCGCGCCGGTCATCGAAGTCATCGACGAGCGTTACTTTCAGTCCTTTACGAAAAACGATCATCAAACGTTTGATCAATTGTTGAACAAAATGCAAAACAGTCAATTTTGATAGCAAAAGGAGGCCGGCCGGCATGATTCTCAGACACTACACCCATCGTCAGTTTTTACCGGCAATCGTTGCCCGGGGCGGCATCTCTACAAACCTTCACACGGAAAGTCCGCATAGCGGTTATTTACTGTTTGAGCTGAACCCTATAACAAATCAACTCGCACAGACCGTCCATCAGTTCTATTCGAACTCAGAACCCCCTTGGGACGAGACGGATACGGTCGTCCTCGACTTTGACTTCGTCAAACTGCAGGCTGCCGGCATCGAGGTGCACAAGACACCGCATCACTTCGCTGACGACCTGGCGCCGAATCAACCTGCGGATTCTTTCCGCTTCGTTCAAAGCTTCTTGTCGCTCGGTTATTTAACGGAAGCGTCACGAGAGCAGCTGTCGGAATACTATTAGAATGCGATATGACTAGCTGACTTAGAATGGAAAGAAGGAATTGCTATCGTCATAGATGCGCAATTCCTTCTTTTTTCGTTCTATATTATCAGATTGGCCCTCAGGCAATAGTCTGAATGGGCCACTTTCTCAGGTTTGCCACTACAAGAGTGAAGCCTAGTTTACGTTTCATCTTCGGTTTTCCTCATAGAAAAATACCCTCGAAACCGTGCTCTGTTCCAGCCTCAATTCAAATTATTTTAAGACTTATTTTTTAGCAGTCGACAATACACCATCTGCAGTAAATTTTACAAATGCACCTACACAAATGGCTAGCATTACTGCACCTGCTTTTGTCTCATATGTACTCGTAAAGAATAATACAGCCGATATGATGATCGCTACGATGGCAGCCATATAGTATTTATTCAAAACCATCTTCTCCTTTCAATGTACCTTCACTAAATACATTACAAATACGTTGTCAATCAGTAAACGTCCGTCCGTCGCTAACGGTCGCCAAGCGTTCGGGCATTAGGAGCTTGCTAGCGTCGTTTTTAACAATTTTTAATCTTTACTACATAACGCGTTTATACAAGAACAGCATTGCCGTGTACGTAAGCATTTGCAAGCTAAACATGATCAATAACGCCGTCATGACATGTTGAATGAGATTAAAGTGAACGAGCGCTAAGAGAGAGAACGCATACACAATACTTAAAGCATAAGATGTACTGCCACTTTTCGACTGGACGGACCGTTGCCGCTCATCAACCGAATCGTTCTTCGGAAAAACTAAATCAACCGTTAACTGGGTAATGCCCGCTAAAATTAAAGCGATGCTGAGCGTGTCCGGTCCTTCAAATACAGCTAAGTATCCTCCATACAACAGAAAAGCAGCAGCTAGAAAACGCCTGAACACATTGACTCTTTTCATGATTCACTCTCCTCTTTTAGACGTCATTAACATATTTTTAATCGCGTAGACACAGTTCTACCTCTTATTTACGATGCAGCACACCCTCCCGATCAAGTCGGACATGCATCTGATTATCGATCTCTAACTCGAGCGGACTCGTCAGCGCTATTTTCGGTGAAAATAACCACGGCCGTCCGGCGCGCCCGAGCAACAGATGGGTTCCGTCTTCCGCTTCTCCGAGGAAGTTCAGGACATCCGGTTTGATCGGCTGAAGATCCCGCCGAACGATACCCAGTTCAGCAAATCTTGCCCCGACACCGGCGACGTCCGGCGTCGTCACGTTCATTTCACCGATATCGAGTATATCCTGTACGCTAAACGTTGAAAGCGACTTATCCGGATTGACATCACGCCGGGCAATCAATTCGACGACGTTCTCGTCCGGATCGTAAAAGTAGACGGAATGGGCATCGATGTTTTCGAAATAGATTTCGTCCGCACCGTCCTCGATCAATAACGGTACGTGCTGCTGCAACCAATTCTTCGCCAGCTGAAACGCATCTCCCGGAATATTGAACGCAAAGTGATATTGTTTCTCTTCCTGCATCGTGTCCTGTTCAAACCGAAGCTGACTCGTTCCGATTTGGACCGCAAAGGATGTTTCCGTTTCCTCGACGAGCGGAAAACTGAGTGTCCCAGTGTAAAAGTCCTGCATCGGTTTTACCTGATCCGTCCAAAGTGTCGCCACTGTAATTTTCATTCCGCATTCCCTCCATAGTGTTTCCCTTCAATTTCTTAGCTTCAGTATACAGTAAATGATGTATAATAATGGTTAAAAAGTAAGAACTCACCTATCGAAACGGAGGAAGTCAAATGAAACGGTATAACATTGAATGCGCAGGTACCTCTACACAGGTCACCGAATGGGGCGAACCGGACCGTCCGGTGATTTTTTGCCTGCACGGCCTCGGCGGAACAAGCCTCAGCTTCATTGAACTGGCTGATTCCTTGAAACATGACTACCGGATTGTTTCGATTGACGCCCCGGGTCACGGGAAAACGGAACCGTTCGCAGACGAAAACGACTACCGGTTTGCCCGCTTCTCCGATTGGCTGAACCAACTGTTTGAACTTCTACAAATCCAAGATTTCTATTTTCTCTCGCACTCCTGGGGTAGTTTCATCGCGCTCTTTTATCAGAAGGAACAGCCGGAGCGGGTCCGCGGCTCGATTTTGATTGACGGTGGGTATCAGAGTAAACGATTGCGCGGCACACCGCTCGAGCAAGAAGCTGCCTTTTACGAGACCGACTTCGAAGAATCGGTTGCGACACTCGAAGAGTTTTTAGACGTCGCTGTCTATGGACCGAAGATGCGCCGGTCGCCGTTACTTGACTTGGCCGGACAAGATTTCGTCCGGATGCAGGACGGACGGTATTACTGGCATGCCCGTGCGAAAACGGCGCGTGCGATCCTGGCGGCAATGTATCAGGACGAAATTCTCGACTTCCTCGACGACGTCCCGGGGGAAAACGTGCTGTTGCTGCGGGCGACGTTACCCGTCTCGGATGAACCGTTCCGCCAAGAAGCGATTGCCATCTGGCAGGAGAAAACCGGTGGGACGGTAATATCTGCTCCGTCAACTTCCCACATCTTGCACTGGGATGATCCGGAGGTTGTCCTTGAAGCGATTCGGAAAAACTGGTCAACGGATGATGTTTCCGCCCCCTTCACGAGATAGATGACATGGAGCTAATCATGATAGCTTGCACAAAAACAACAAGAGACGTCCCACGCCGAGCATATGCAAGGCATGGACGTCTCTTCTTACGTGACCTGCTGTTAGGCCACTACGATCAGCACCATTCGATTTGAAACCGTCCCCCGGGTCCAATCTGTTGCAGCAACGGCCGATCCGCCTCGATCACGCGACCGATGACATTGACCCGTTCGTCGCCCGCAAGATTCCGTTTCGTGACTTGCAATTCGCCGGCGTACCGTCCGTACTTAAGATTGTCGATCGTGATCGAGCCGACAGGCCGGTCTGATACGGTCGCGGGTTCTAATAATCCATTGCCCGGCCGACCGGAGCTACGCGACTCGACGGACCGGATGACGTCGCGTGCCGGATCCAGTCGATTCGTCTGTACGCGCGTCAACAACGGATCACCGCTTGGACCCGTCGCCCGGAGGACAATGATTCCCTCCTGATAGGCAGCAAACTGGTTCATCGTGCTCGCCGACAAACCCGGGTCCCCAATCAGAATCCGGTCGACGGATGCTTGAAGCTCGAGATAACAGGCAAACGGTGATCTCCTGCGGTGGACTTCGAGCGTCGGTAACGTTTCGTAAAGTGGACCACGCCGTTGTCCGTCTCCCGGAATGAACGCTTGGACACGGATTCCCTGCCCACGGAGCCATTCATTTTTATCATTGAACCAGCCCAGATCGAGTCCTGTTTCCGGTCGCGGATAATAGTTGTGCCAGGCCTCGATCTGCTCAAGGACAAGCCCCTCTGCTTTCATCGCAGCGAGCTCTTCTGCCGTCAATGTACTAGCGTTTAAGGCGACCATCATCTGTTTTGACAAGTCCGCGACCTGCTTCGGTGTCACGCCGTAGTCGACCCGCAGTCCGGTCACGCCCCATTCGATTAAGGTAGCAGCATCGTCCCACGTCTTGCCGAGTGCGGCAAGCGAACTCGGTGCGATATCCGCGACGAGTTCCATCTCGAGCTCCCGAGCGAGCGCCCCGAGCGAGCGCAAGCGCTCCGTATACAGCGTCGGGTCGTCTTCCGGAATATGTAATGAGGTAAAGATTGAGGTAAAACCAATTGTCCGCATCTGCCGGATGTTGTCTTTCGCCTCATCAGTCAATGGTTCACTTAAATAAACGGCGAGTCCTTTCATCTGCTTCACTCCTCTTGATTGACTGGATATTTGCTCTTAACGAATTGTTACTAAAGTACCAATATAAGAATTTTTTAGGAGGTATTCTACAAATTATGATACCATGAGGAGGAGATACTTAAAGGAGCGATTATCAATGAAACGAATTTTAATCCCATTGCTGTCGATTGTCTGCCTCGTACTGATTTGGAACGGCTACAGCCAACGTGCTGATTCAAAGGTGGACCTGTTCCACTACAAACATACTTATGTCGGCGATAACAGTGCTGTCGGAACGATCGTCAAGCAATTGGCACACCATCAAGAGTTGCGACAGATCGCTCTTGAAACCAAACAAACACCGTACGGAATCACTTTAGACTATAAAGAAATTGAGACAGAAGAAGTCGAACAAGAAATCAAAGAAACGGTCTTGTATAATGCAACCTATCTCTTTGCACTTGTCGATAATGTCGACCACATCACCTTTTCGTTCCCGGACTATACCTTCAAGGTGACGCGGGAACAGCTTGATGGGTGGTACAACACGCAACTCAGCACAATCGAACAGGAACAGGACTTGAAAAAGCTGATCCGGAATCAGCTGAAGTCCGATAAATCAGTGAATCAGTTTTTTGCTCATTGATTTTGAATGGGCCGGGAGCCAAAAAAAAGATGGAACATCACCTCAACCGTGATCTTCCATCCTTTTATTTCTTCTGAAATCCTCTATCCCCGTTAAATCCCGTCTGCCATTTCCTCCTTAAAGCCAAACCAATACGTAAACAGGAACCCTGCCGCGTATGAGATGACGAGACCAGCGATATACGTCAAGTACATCCCGTTATCAATCAACGGTGTCAATGATAGACCGGATACACCGATTCCAAGCGCCGTCGTCTTCATCGTCGCCTGGAACGCGCCACCGACGGCCGCTCCCATACAAGCCGTCAAGAATGGACGACCGAGCGGCAACGTGACCCCGTACAATAGCGGTTCACCGATTCCGAGGAAACCGACCGGAATCGCCCCCTTGATGATGTTACGTAAACGCTGATTCCGCGTCTTGACGAAAATCGCCAGTGCCGCCCCGACTTGTCCGGCACCTGCCATCGCGAGAATCGGTAAGAGTGGCGTATCGCCAATCGTGTTCAGGAGCTCCAAATGAATCGGTGTCAAGCCATGATGGAGACCGACCATGACGAGCGGCAGGAAGAATCCGGCGAGCACGGCACCGGCGAGTGGTCCACCGACTTCAAGCGTTGCATTGATGCCTAACATGATGCCGTCGGACAAGATGCCGGCGACCGGCATGATTGCATAAAGTGCCGTAAAGCCGACAATCAAGACCGTAAACAGCGGTGTAAAGATGATATCGATCGAGACCGGCATGAAGCGGCGGATGTGTTTTTCAAGATAGGTCATCAGCCAGGCGGCAAAGATGACACCAAACAACCCACCCCGACCGACGACGAGCGGTTCCCCGTATATAACGATGTCGACGAGTAACGGATTAAATAGAATCCCGCCGGCAATCGCTCCGAGGACAGGTGTGCCGCCAAACTCCTTCGCCGTGTTCCAGCCGACGAGGATCGCTAAGTAGGCAAAGACGGTACTTCCGAGTAACAATAGAATCTGCATCCAGGTCACTGTTGCATCGACTCCGGCATTCTTCGCGAAGTTCGCTCCGCCGTTGATGATTCCGGATGCGACCAGTCCCGGGATGAGCGGGATGAAGATGTTCCCGATCCGGCGCAAGAAGCGCTTGAACGGGGACTTTTGTTTCTCTTTAACTTTTTGCCGTTCGATCGCGGCCCGTTCCTCGAACGTCAAGTTTTCGTCGACCGATTCCTCACCGATTGCAAGTCCTGTCGTGCGGCTGAGATGATCCGCGACCCGGTTGACCGTCCCCGGTCCGACGACGAGTTGTAACGTCTCGTCATCGATGACACCCATGACACCGTCGATTTGTTTAAGTGCCTCGATGTCTGCTTTCGTCGGGTCTTTCAGCGACAACCGGACCCGTGTCATGCAGTGGGCGAGTTGCCGAATGTTATCCGTTCCCCCGACCTGTGCGAGGATGGCTTCCGCCAAGATTTCTTCTTTTTTCATCTTTTATCCCCCCTTAAAGTGCATCACGGACGAATCCGTTTGCGCGGTGCAAGCGTTCGACTGCTTCATCATACGATATGTCGGCTAAAATCATCACGATCGCCGTCTTGACGTGACCGTTCGCCGAAGTGAAAGTACGCGCTGCCGTCTCTCCGTCAACCCCTGTCGCTTCGACAATCATCCGTTTCGCACGGACTTCTAACTTTTCGTTCGTCGACTGGACGTCGACCATCAAGTTTTGATAGACCTTTCCGACGCCGATCATCGCCGCCGTCGAAATCATGTTCAGGACAAGTTTTTGTGCCGTGCCTGCTTTGAGCCGAGTTGAACCGGTCAAGACTTCCGGTCCGGTTTCGACTTCAATCTTGTACTGCGCGTGCTTACTGATGACTGCTTGTTTGTTACAGGACAGGGCAGCCGTCGTCGCACCGACTTCGTGTGCATAATCCAGTCCGCCGATGACATACGGTGTCCGTCCGCTCGCCGCGATGCCGATGACGGTGTCGTTTACGTTTACTTTAAGTGCCTGTAAATCTTCGACGGCAAGCGTCTGACTGTCTTCCGCCCCTTCGACGGCTTGAATCAGTGCCCGTTCCCCACCCGCAATCAGTCCGACGACCATGTCCGGCGAGACACCGAACGTCGGCACACATTCCGCCGCGTCGAGGACACCGAGTCGTCCGCTCGTCCCGGCTCCAATGTAGATCAGGCGCCCACCGGCCTGAAACGACGTAATGACCTGTTTGACGACTTCTGCAATCACCGGAATTTCTTGTCGGATGATGCTCGCAACCGACGCATCTTCTTCATTCATGACACGCAGAACCTCTTCGACCGCCATGTCATCCAGGTGCATCGTTCGTTCGTTTCGTCGTTCTGTCGCTAATTTATCTAACATCGTCAACACCCTCTCTACTCACTATGTAACCCTTTAAAAAACTTTAGTTTACTCCACTTAACAAATCATTAAAATTTTATTGCAAAAAAAGTCAGTAGGGAAAGCCCAATCCGATTGATTGAGCTCACCTATTCCCTTCACACTTACCGGTTCCAGTTCCGGAACCCGTCTCCAAACTCGAGATGAAGCTCCTCTTTAAACAGACCGTCCTCAAATTTCGGGACATCGACCGGCAGTTCTCCCTGTGGTTTCACTTCACCAAAGATGGCACGGATTCCTGCCGGTAAATTCGGTCCGGCCGATTTCGTGTTCCCGGCTTCCGAGTCGGGCCCGTTTGGATCGCCCTTGAAACCGTAGACAAGCAGTTGCGCTTTCGCGTCCGGTTGCACGGCGACATCATACGGATTCCGGAGACTGAGCAGGACGGACGGTGTGTTGGTCCGTTTCGCCTGACGGAAGACTTCCGCCGGTACATAATGATCCGCCGCCGTCGCTTTCAGCTTGTCACTGTTGTTGACGTTTGAGCCGACGATGATGTAGTCCGCCGCATCCAGCTTTTCTTGCAGATTCGGGTTTTGCTCCAGGTGCGGCGTCGACGCCGTATAATTTCCCGTCACGATGTTGACGTGTTTCAGGTTACCGGCGTTTTTCTCAAGCGACCGGATCGTCTTGACCATACTGTCCGTCTGATCTTTTGCCGGTGACAGGACGAGGATCGTCTCGCCTTTCTTTGGTTTAAGAGGCAGTGTTTTCTTATCATTCTTGACGAGCGTGACCGCGGCTTCCGTCATTTCTCGTTCAAGTGCTTTATGCTCCGGACTGCCGACGACCGTTTTTGCTTGTACGAGTTTTTCGTCGAGCGTCACCGCGTCGACTGTTTCGTTCCAAATGCCGCGCGTTGCTTTTAACGTCAAAATTCGTTCGACGGATGCGTCAATCGTTGCTTCCGATAATTGACCGGCTTCAACGGCTGCAATCACATCGTCAAAAATCGTCTCCAGTTTCGTCACATCGTTCGCAGATCTTAAAATCGTCGGCATCAAGGCGATATCGACGCCTGCTTTAAACGTCTTGATGACGGCTTCCGACTCCGTGAAGTTGTCGGCAATCGCCTGCATGTTCAAGGCATCGGTGACGACAAGTCCGTCATAGCCGAGTTCTTCGCGCAGGACACCGGTGATGACGTCATCCGACAACGTCGCCGGTAACGGGAACGTCCCTTGTTTGGACTCGACGACTTCATCCTCGATTTGCGGCATGCCGATATGTGCCGTCATGATCATGTCGATGCCTTCCGCAATCGCCCGTTTAAACGGAATCAGTTCAAGCTGTTGTAATGCTTCAAGTGATTTATCGACGACCGGCAGACCGTAATGCGAATCGACCGCCGTATCGCCGTGTCCCGGGAAGTGTTTCGCCGTCGCAACGACACCTTGTTCCTGGATGCCGCGTGTCATTGCCGAACCGAGTTCCCCAACCAGCTGTGGATCACTCGAAAACGAGCGGACGCCGATGACCGGATTGCCCGGGTTGTTGTTGACATCAAGGACCGGACCAAAGTTGACGTTGATGCCAAGCGCCTTCAACTCGGACCCGATGATACCGCCTGCCGCTTCCGCATAAGCCGGACTGCGGGTCGCCCCGATTGCCATGTTTCCCGGTAAGTTCGTCCCCGTCCCGAGGCGTGTCACGATGCCGCCTTCCTGGTCAATCGTCACGAACAGCGGAATGTCGTTACTCGCGTCACTTTTGATGACTTCCTGCAAGTCATGGACCAGTTTCGTCGTCTGTTCCGTTGCACTGACATTTTCCGCAAACAAGATGACGCCGCCTAAGTCAAACCGGTCGATGACCCGTCCGACTTCCGGTGCCAACTGCGTATGGTTGACCCCGTCCCACAGCCGGAAATCCGGCATGATCATTTGTCCGATTTTCTGTTCGAGCGTCATCTGATCGAGTTGTGCGTCGACCCGCTCCGTGACGGAGGTTGTCGTTTCCGCCGCGACCGGTTGCATCGGTAGCGACGCAGCGAGTAGCGCCGTCGTCAATCCGAGTGTTGCCGTCCAGTTGAGTTTCTGTCCCATGTGCTCAGCTCCCCTTTAATGAAATCATTGACCGTTATAAGACAATGTAATATAAAACATCGTTTTGACTGTACATCGCTCGTTGATCCGTAATTCGTGCGCAAGTTCCCCGTGTTCACCAACAGTATAGCAAGTCCTTATTTAAGAAACAATGTTTTAATTGAAAGCGTAAACAAATTAAAATAAAATTACTGAAATGAAATAAAAAAACCTACCTCGCTAAAGGTAGGCAGGTTGTAGAACAATTAAAAATCTGGTGTTCATGAATGTTTAGCCGCTCATTTCATTCTTTTCTCAAATCGCCTCTTAGCGCCAATCTTGTACGCCGCTACGCTACGATGCAGGGCTGGTTTTGGTTACCCTTTCCCTTAAAAGCGATTCATGTCGGAAATCACGTCAATGCCCTCGCTATCAAAAGTAAGAATTGGAACTGACATTCCAACCACTGAAGCAGCGGGCTTCCTAGCCATAAATTCTGTGAAGACAGACATCTAAATAAGGAAATTAAGTTGAAGCAATGATTTCGTTGACGATATCTGATAAGCGCTCTTTATATTGTTCGATTTCATATACTTCATTAATTTTATGTCGCACATTCGGTTCATCACGGAAAGTTATATATTTATTTGTTAATGAATTAAGGTGCAAACGACAGACCCATTTCCGATTACTATCATCAATGAGAATGTTAAAGTAGCTCGCGTTATCCCGATAAAAAATTCGATTTTTATCGACTGTCGATCCAAGTAACACCTTTACGGTCGCATAACCCTCAATTTCTTCTTGTGTGGTTTCAATCGAAGGCTGTGATGGAATATCTATAGCCGGTTCATCGATGGTATTTTCTGCTTCTAACTCTGATGAGGAAGGAACAGAGACCGTCGATGATTCCGAGTCTCCTGAAATTACATGTTTGATTCGTTCATTCATATTCTCATTCATGAACTGCGTAAACGCTTTTGAAACGATAGGTCTAAACTTATCAACCACAGTTTGCGTTTTAATCCCTTGATAGCAGTCTTGAATCAGTAATCTAATAAACTCGTCGCTCGGTAACTGTGATTGTGTTTTTAACTGTTCTTTAATCGCACTTAAATATTTTAGTTCCTCTGCTGTAGAGAGAATCGTGTTGACGTTAAATTCTTGTTTTTTAAATTTGTACAGCTCTTTGATTTCATTATCCTTAATGGTAGACAGTGTAATTTCAAAGAATGGAACAGTATCCATTACGTTGGGTGTTTCTAAATCCGTGTAGAATCGATAAGTGTCGCCATTCGTTAAAATAGCAAACTTAGCTTGTGTCGTTCCATAGTACCTAAACAGTTGCGAATCATGTTTCGTGAGAGGTTCTCGAATTGATTTAGCTTCAATAAGAATAGTCGGCTGTCCCTGATCCATGATTGCATAATCAACCTTTTCACCCTTTTTTATTCCGACGTCAGCAATATACTCCGGAGTGAACTCTGCCGGATTAAATACGTCATAACCCAACGTTTGAAAAAACGGCATAATTAAAGCGGTTTTAGTAGCTTCTTCGGTAGAAATCGAATGTTGAATTTGTTGAATCCTTTGAGAGACCAAACGAATATCTGAAGAAAATTTTTCCAATGTAAAAACCTCCTCATTTCATAGTTCAGTAAAGATGTATTTAAAGTGAACTAATGTTAATTCACATTATATAGGACTTTCCATTTACCACCAAGTAAAAACAGAAATTAACGATATTTAATCAGAAATTATCCGGTTCGCTTTATTTAACTTAGTTTGACGTGTAAAAATGATAATTACATAACTCGATTCACGTAAAGGAGTACTAAAGACATGAAAAAATTCAGAGGCAAACGGCGATACTTCCGAAATCTTCAAAAAGAACAACAACTCAGCGCCCATCCGCTCGATTTCAGTCCTGACAGCTGGTTCGATTTTTGGCACGTCCACCTCGATTTTGACGGACACGGAAACGGTCACCTTAAGATGCGAACAGCACATGTCCAGGCCTTGTTTCATCTGATGGATGAGTTAAACACCGCTCTTCAAACGTGGGGACAACCGTACCAGCTCTGGATCGAACTGTCCCAGCTGGATGCAGGATCGGACGCGGTTTTTATCCATACAAATAATCCGAACGACGATAATTTTCCGATTACCGATTCAATTTTAACGGAACCGACCGAAAGATTGCCGGACTATTTGCAAACCATCGAGGGTTTGGAGCAATACGAAATCCGGTTGTCCGAACGAATCACGTATGATCCGAACCGGAAGAGATCACGGATCACATGCTCGTCATCGAACGACGAGGGAGTCGTTACCCTCTTTAACCACGTACATACGGACGGTCCTATGAAAGAAACCGTCCGTCGATTGCGACTGACCTTTAAATTCTTTTGAAAAGCATTTTGGAGCAAACAAGGAACACGATCAGAAGTACGCCACCGAATATGAGATTGATCAGCCAAGGCAACGTTCCCATCAAGACTTCTCTTGCCGCACCGTTGAATCCGTAAACTAGAGTTGTGAACAACACCGCACTCATCAGCAGGATAAACGAAAAGCCGCTGTCCTGCTTTTGTGTATTCTTGGCAATCCCGCAACCGATGAGAAAAACAACCACTGCTCCAATTGCAAAATAAATGTAAAACCATGCATCGACAGACAGCATAAACGGACCAGCTCCTATTAAGAAATGAATTTCCTTAATAAGGAATTTTCCGTTTTAATCTCTAATCCTTTCGCACGGTCAAACACTTCAATCGTACTAACAAAAACGACCGCCTGAAATCAGGACGGTCGTTTTGCTGTGCAGTATGATGGTCCGCTTTAAGAAGAAACGACTTCCTCACCCGTCAAATCGATATGTCCTTCACCCCACGCACACATGGCGTCGAGAATCGGACGCAATGACCAACCGTAGTCGGATAAGGAATAGATGACTTTCGGTGGGACTTGTTCGTAGACGGTCCGGATGATGACACCGTCCTGTTCAAGCTCGCGCAATTGCTGCGTCAACATTTTTTGCGTGATGTTCGGCATCAGCTTTTTCAACTCACTCGTGCGGCGTTCCCCTTTGATGAGATGGCACATGATGACGACTTTCCATTTGCCTCCGATGACTTGCAGCGTCGCTTCGACCGGAATGTTATAGGCCATGCTGATTCTTCCTTTCGATTCTTGGAGTACAGCGGGACAGGTACTTTTTAGTGCCTATCGTACTTAAAAGTGCGTACTTCTCAAGTGCATTTGATGGGTTTATGATAACAACTGTCAACAGAAAGTACAAGTTGCTTTCGTCCATTGATTTGATAAAAGTAGGTAAGGTACTTTTTAGTGCCTATGGTACTTGAAAGTGCGTACTTCCTTAATTCAACTTGCCACTCTATGATGGGATGCAGAAGCTTCTCCTTTTCATCAAGCAGACTGGGCCCGGTCTGCCGGCAACAAACTGTTTTTTATTCATTTCAACCTTAGGAGGAATTATCATGAATCAATTAAACCCCCGTTCCGAACAGGAACAGGTTCCTAAAAACGGTCGCCTCGCCCTGCTTGCCCTTGCAATCAGCGCTTTCGGCATCGGAACAACAGAATTCGTCCCGGTCGGATTGCTTGCTGCCATCGCCGGTGACTTAAATATCGGCATCACTCTTGCCGGGTTGATCATTTCCGGTTACGCGATTGGCGTCGCCGTCGGTGCCCCGATTCTGACTGCTTTAACGAACCGGATGAACCGGAAAACGTTACTGATGGCATTGATGGTCGTCTTTATCGCCGGTAATCTCGTCTCTGCCGTCGCTCCCAGTTTTGAACTGTTGATCGTCGCCCGTTTTATCACCGCATTCTCGCACGGTGTCTTCTTCTCGATTGGTGCGACGATTGCCGTTCAGCTCGTACCGGCAGATAAAAAAGCCAGTGCCATCGCCTTGATGTTCACCGGACTGACGGTCGCAACGGTTACCGGCGTCCCGCTTGGTACGTTCATCGGTCAAGCGTTCGGTTGGCGCGCGACGTTCTTCGCAGTAGCCGCATTAGGTCTTGTCTCAATCATCGCCAGTTTCTTCTTAATTCCAAAAGACTTGAAACAATCTCCACCAGCGAAGTTTTCCGACATGTTTAAATTGTTGACGAACGGGCGTCTGCTGCTCGGTTTCTTAATCACTGCGCTTGGTTACGGTGGAACGTTTGTCGCCTTCACCTACTTGACGCCGATCATGCAGGACGTCACGAAAATCAGTCCGAGCCTGATCAGCATCATCCTGCTCGTCTACGGCATTGCCGTCGCGATCGGCAACGCAGCAGGTGGAAAACTCGCCAACGGCAATCCGATTAAAGCATTGTTCTATATGTTCATTTTGCACGCCATCGTCATGATCGCCTTGTCATTTATGATTCCGTTTAAAGTCGCCGGTATCATCGGCATTATTCTAATGGGATTGCTCGCCTTCATGAATGTCCCGGGACTGCAACTCTATATCGTTCAGCTCGCTGAAAAATATGTCCCGGCTGCCGTCGATGTCGCGTCTGCATTAAACATCTCCGCCTTTAACATCGGGATCGCCCTCGGTGCAACGATCGGCGGACTTGTCGCCGACACGATTGGACTCGTTCACACACCGTGGGTCGGTGGCATCATGGTCATTCTCGCCGTCATTTTGACTGCCGTCTCCCGTCGTCTCGAACACCAGTAAGGAGGAAATTTCATGTTTGACAATCATGCCAGTTACCGGCGGATGTACCGGGAAGGTGAGCTGACGCTCGGTCTCCACATTCCGCTGGAGAATTTTAAGATGCAGACACCGACCCTCGCGAAACAAATCGAGCTGGCACAAAAAGCCGATCAGTTTGGTTTTACAACCCTTTGGTTACGCGACGTGCTGTTGAAAGATCCTTATTTTCTTGATCCTGCCGTCGGTCAAATTTATGACATGTTGATTTATGGTACTCACCTACTCAGTCAGACGAAACAGATTGCCCTCGGAACATCTGCTTTGGTCCTGCCGCTCCGTCACCCGTTACGGGCTGCCAAAGAACTCGCGACGATTGACGCACTGTTCCCGGAACGGCTGATACTCGGTGTTTCGTCCGGCGACCGGCAAGCGGATTTTCATGGTCTCGGAATTGATCATCCGAGTCGGGGTGTCCAGTTTAAAGAAGCGTTACGCGTGATGGAGCAAGCATTGTATACGGACTACCCGACGATTCAGTCTGAGTACGGCGACGTCACCGGTGCGACACTCGTGCCGCGACCACAGAAGCGGATTCCGACGATGATTACCGGGTTTGCCCAACAAAACATGGACTGGCTTGCAACCAACGGGGACGGCTGGATGTATTATCCGCAAGGACCTTTGGAACAAGCAAAAGCGATTGAGGATTGGCGCCAGACGAGTCAAGACGCCGGAATGACCCGTTTCCGCCCGTTTTCGATGCCAATGCATCTCGATCTATCTGCTGATCCGGATGAAGAACCGACACCGATCCGACTTGGATTCCGAATCGGACGCAATCGTTTGATTGAACTGCTCCATCTCTACCGTGACCTAGGTGTCAACCACCTTTTCTTCGCCCTGTTCGACAGTGAACGACCGGCGGAAGAGGTCATTGATGAACTCGGAACCTATGTTTTGCCGCACTTCCCGCCGTTACGTTGAGGAGGTGTATCACATGATATCTGATATACGCGCACTTGACCATACGGTCCAGATCCTCGGGACCAAGTTCGAGATGCAGATTATTCGGGTGCTGTTGCAAGCTCTCTGTTCCTTCGAACAACTGACAGCAGTCGGATCAGCACATTCCACACCTGAGTTGACCGTTTGTCTCGCGCAACTCGAACAACGCGGAGTCATCGAACGACCGGCATCCATCTATCGTCTGACACCAATCGGCGAGAGTTTGCAGCCCATCTTTCACGCCATCGAAAAACAAACCCGGCATCCGTAAATGGATGCCGGGTTTTATGTCGTCGCGACGAGCGTGAATTCCCACGGGATGTTTTCGCCGTTCCAGCCCCGGTGCTCGTCCAATTGTGCGAGGGTGAAGCCGTTCCGGATGACCGTGTTTACGATCTCACTCATCGTATAGTGCCGCAGCATCACTTTCGGAAACTCCGTTTGCTCAGCGGGATCAAAATGTGATTGATAGGCGATTTTGTCTTCGTACACATCCTGATCGAAATAACGCGGGATGTACGTGTCTTCATCAATACAATGTTTGATCGGGTGATAGTCGCTTAAAATCAGCTTCCCGCCCGGCTTGAGCAAGGCAAACAAAATCGCCGCGAACGCCTCCAGATCATGAAAATAATGTAATGTCCCGCCTTCAAGATACAGGACATCAAACTGATGCCGGTACGTCTTCAAATTAATTTCATAGATATCTCCAACGATATACTCGAGGTGCGTCCCGGCACAGGCGGCAAGCTCAAGCGCATAACGGCGGTTTTCTTCCGAGATGTCGAAGACCGTGACGTCAGCACCGAGTAACGCCAGCGGAACCGCTTTGCGCCCGTTCGATCCGCAGAGATTGGCAATTTTTTTGCCGGTAACCTCTTTAAACAAGTGCTGATGTTTCTTCAGACTCGCTTTCGGGTCGTTCCTGATTGCTTTCGCCTTGTCCGCCGGCGTCCCATCGCGTTGATTCCAAAATTCATAGGCGCGGTATTCCCAGGCGGTTTTGTTGATGGCACTTGTTTTTTCCATACCAATCTCCCCTTTTGATTTTAAGACGAAAAAGTGTCTGATTGATTTTATAAACAAAAGCAGCACACTTCCTTCTTTACTTTAAGTTCATTTGAACCTATAATTTAAATATGAACAGAACACCACTTAAAAGGAGGAAGCGCTGTTGACACTATTGATTGTATTTTTAGCGATCGTCTTCATCATGCTCGCATTGGACCTTGGCGTATTTCACAGGAAAGCCCATGAGGTTTCGCTCCGCGAAGCCTGGACGTGGACGTTCGTCTGGATCGGACTCGCCGTTGCCTTTGGCGGTTGGTTATTTTATGCGCAAGGAAGCGACGCTGCCATTGAGTACACGAGCGTCTATTTCATCGAAAAGGCACTTGCGATTGATAACGTCTTCGTCTTCTCACTCGTCTTTGCGTACTTTGCGATTCCGTTGAAGTATCAGCACAAAGTCTTGTTCTGGGGCATTCTCGGTGCCATCCTCTTCCGCGTCATCTTCATCGTCGCTGGGGTATCGCTCCTTGAGAACTTCGCCTGGGTCTACTACATCTTCGGTGCGTTCCTCGTCTACACCGGTTACATGATGTTTAAGAACATCGGGCAGGAAACGTCGCTTGAAGAGAACAAGACGGTCCGTTGGCTTGAAAAACGTTTGCCGATCACACAGGACATCTCGTCCGGTAAGTTTACGCAGCGGATCAACGGCAAATTGTTCTTCACACCGCTGTTGATCGCGTTGATCTTTATCGAAATCTCGGATATCGTCTTCGCCGTCGACTCGGTCGCAGCAAGCTTTGCCTATTCGCGTGACCCGTTCATCATCTTCTATGCGAACATCATGGCAATCCTCGGCCTTCGCAGTCTCTACTTCGTCCTCGCGAACCTGATCGACCGCTTCTACTACCTGAAGCACGGACTCAGCTTCATGCTCGTCTTCATCGGGGCGAAGATGATTCTCGGTGATGTCTACAAAATGCCACTCTGGATGTCGCTCGGTACGATCGTCCTCGTCATCCTGATCAGCGTCTTCTACAGCTTCTACAAGACGAAGCCAGGAAAATAACCGATGACAGGAAAGGGAGAATGATTCTTCCTTTCCTGTTTGTTTACGTAAAAACAGCATCCCGGCAGGATGCTGTTATATACTTACTTCTTCATGTACCGTTCAATGATTTTCGTGTACAACGCGTCTAATCGGGCGTTTTCCTCGACGACGATCGTGTCTTTCGCATACATAAAGAGTTCGTTCGCTTCTTCGAATTTACCGGCGTAAATCAACAGGAACATCTTGCCACGCGTGTCCCCTAACCGTTCTGACGATTCTTCCCGCGCGTTTAACATCCGTTCACTGTTAAGGTCGATAATATCCGCTTTTGCATCCTTGCTGTAATGATTTTCCGTTAAATAGTTGTCCAAGCGCGTGAGATAGTCCCGGTAGCTGATCAGCGTCAACGCTTCGCTGATTGAACCGTACTGGCTTTCAAACGAGAGAACTTGTTGTTGCTCATAGTCTGTGATGACTTTGTACAGAGCTTGGCCCTGTTTCAACAACGCTTTTGATTTCGTCTTCAAGCGCGCCGTCTCTTTCTTTAAGGACGCGACACGTCGATCCGTTATCTTTTTCTCCTTCGCCGTGTTCACTTCAGGAATGAATTTTTTAAGTGCTTTGACTTCTTTGACCGCAGCTGCATAGTCTTTTTTATACGACTCGACTTTTTTATCAAAATCAGGTGAGAATACGCCCACTTCTAAACGGTCCTGGTGAAGCCCGAGTGAAAGTAGGAGATGAATCGCCACCCTCTCTTTCGGGTATATCCGTTGTAAGGAGGTGAACATCATGTTGACACACAAGGCCTACAAATTCAGAATCTACCCGACAAAAGAACAGGAAATCCTGATTGCGAAGACGATCGGTTGTTCGCGCTTCGTCTTCAACCACTTTTTAGCGAAGTGGGATGAGACGTATAAAGCGACAGGTAAAGGAATGTCTTACGGTTCTTGTTCAAAAGAACTTCCGTTGTTGAAGCAGGCGTTCGACTGGCTGAAGGAAGTCGATAGCATGTCTGTGCAGACGAACGTCAAACATCTTGTTAATGCCTTTGACCGCTTCTTCAAGAAGCAGAACGAACGACACCGCTTGCTAACACATTCCGTAATGTTACTTTTTTCATATGAACCGACCCTTTTAAATTAAGTATATATAAGGATAAATATCCCATTCTTTATTTTATCACTTGACATCTGAGTCGACCTACACTTTTTTAACCGTTTTCACTTTAATTTATCTTCCGGGATGAGGAGATAGATGCCGACAATGATCAAGATGCCAAATAAGACATAATCCATTACCGGAAGACCGCCTCCCCAAACAAGATCCCCCTCATTCGTAGCGATATATGCGCCTGCTTCCGCAATCGTGTCTGTCATTTTGTCGAGTTGGATAATCAGCATGCCAAACAAGATCGTTTGTACAAGAATAATGAGACCAATCCATTTTTTCATCTTATTTCCCCCTATGTATGGTTTGTAACAGCTTAATGATTTCCGAATACCGGTGTTTCAATGCAAAGTCGAGCGCCGTTCGCCCTTTTGCATCCTGATGATCCCGCTCTGCACCGTGTGCCAGCATGTCCGTCAAGACCATACTGACTGACGAGCATCAGCGATGAGCCAGCTAACGCAAACAGGAAAAGTACTCCTGACCAGCGATAAAAGCGCTCACGTACTGATTTCCCTTCGAGATGCGTCGGATAGAAAATCATCAGAACGACGAGCGTCATATACCCGGGATTGGCAAGATACCTGTCAGCGTCAGTAACCCGCTCAACATGACGAGAACAGCGCTCAACATGCGTAATTGAATGATCCGTCGGTCTGCGCGGTATTCAATCGCTTCTGATTGCGAAAACGTTGAGCGCATATAGCCGTCTTCCAGCTTCTCACGAATCCATTCTTTTTTCTGACGATAGGCGACAATCGTATTTCGACAGGGTACGCGGACAGTCGACGACTCTTCATTGATTTCCATCATGTCTTCACTATTCTTTATCTGTTCTTTGCGGGCAATCCCTTCCCGGTAAAACAATATTCGTCCTTCCTGGTGATAGACGATGTGGTGCACTTGATTGTCGATTTGTTTTAATAATTGAATCATTGTGCTCTCCCTTTACTTCGATTTATGTACTACTTCCAAAATGAGTCAATTCCTCATCTCAATCGTTTACCAGACAGAATTGACATAGTACAGTACGAACAGTCCTCCTGCGATACATATATAACCGTACTGTCTGACGGTCAACGAACAAAAAATGATCGTTCCGATTGAGAGTAGAATGCCGAACACGAATGAATCGATGTTGTCGACGTAACTCCCATTTCCCTCTAACGGCGTCTGCTTCGCATGCTTCGACCGGATGAAGTACGTTCCTACTATCAATAAGAAGAGACCGGCAACAAGACCGATGAATGGTAAGGTCATAAATATTTCCTCCAAGATATGTATCGTGTTCTATTAGTAGCTCGGTTCGTTTCATAAAAACATTATACTACTAACAAATACGATATTTTCCTTTATTAAGTTTCATTTATGAAAAAAAACCCAAATATTTTACTCAGGCAGATGATGCTCCCTACCGATACCATTTCCTCACGCTAACGTTGAGCGGCCCTGTCAACACCCATTCTTGGAATACGACATCCATGTCAATCAAGGCTGGCCGATCCGTCTAAAGAAAAAAGGTTAAAACACATCCCATTCGGGTGGTTTTAACCTTTTTTTGTAGCATCACCGATACTATTTACAATCGAGTCAGCTATTGACGACTTTTTCAGCTGTTTCTGCAGCCATGACCGATCGGTTGATTGACAGTTGTTCCCCTTCTTTTAAACGTTTTTTGAATTCAGCTGTCGCCGTAAACAGAACGTCTGTCGAAGAGTTAAGACCTGTCTCAAACGAATCTTGCAAGACTCCGATAATGAAACCGACGGCTACAACCTGCATCGCTATATCATTTGAAATACCGAATAGACTACATGCGAGCGGAATCAGGAGGAGTGATCCGCCTGCGACACCGGAAGCCCCGCACGCACAGACCGCAGCCAGGACGCTTAAGATGATCGCTGTTGGAAGATCGACTTGGATGCCTAACGTATTTACCGCTGCGAGCGTTAAGACGGAAATCGTAATTGCCGCGCCACCCATGTTAATTGTCGCACCGAGCGGGATGGAAATCCCGTATGTTTCTTTATCAAGGCCAAGCTTCTTACAGAGTTCCATGTTGACCGGAATATTTGCTGCCGAGCTCCGTGTGAAGAAAGCCGTAATGCCGCTCTCACGAAGACATTTGAAGACAAGCGGATAAGGATTTTGACGAACATTGATGAATACAATCAGCGGATTGATGATCAGTGCAACAGCGAGCATCGAACCAATCAAGACGAGTAATAAATTGAGATAACTAAGCAAAGAGCTGAGACCATTTTCCGTGATCGCTCCGATGACAAGCCCCATGATACCGAGCGGAGCGAGCTTGATGATCCATCCGACCACTTTAGCGATCGCGTCCGAGAAATTCGAGATGAACGTCTTCGTCGTATCCGAAGCATTTTTAAGCGCTAACCCTAAGACGATGGCCCATGCTAGAATACCGATGTAGTTCGCATTGATTAACGCGTTGACTGGATTGTCGACCACATTCAAGACGAGCGTCCGGAGAACTTCGACGGCATTCCCCGGAGCAGTCAGTTCTTCTGTATTTTGAGTCAGAGTAATATCTACCGGGAACAGGAAGCTAAACACGACTGCCACGATTGCTGCTAAGAACGTACCGAGAAGATACAAGAAGACGATTGACTTCATGTTCGTCTGCTGTCCTTTTTTATGCTGGGCAATCGACGCCATGACGAGGAAGAAGACCAGGACCGGTGCAACTCCCTTCAACGCGGAAACAAACAGTGTCCCAAAAATCGTTAAGGATTTTGCGGCTTCAGGAATCGATACAGCTAAAATAATACCAAGAATCAAGCCGATTGCAATTTGTTTCACTAAACTGATTTGGTTCCACATCTTCAACACTTTCATACTTTCCCCTCCAGGCTTAAAGCAAATAAATTATTTAGAATTTGAAAAACGACGATTTTCTCTTTTATCCAAAAAATTAGATAATCTATTCGTTCATTTTTCTAAAAATTCTCTCAGTTTGTTGTCCTCTATTTTTACACAAAACCTAAGAAATAAAAACTAGTTTTTTGCAAGAGAAACGATTCATTTAATCTGCTGCTTTAATCGAATACGGATGCAATCGGTTGCATAAATACAAAAGGAAGACCCTCTCGTTACGAGACATCCTCCCTTGGCTTTTCTTTTTTTTCGTTAAATTTTGCACTTAATATTAAAATTCGTCATATACTAAAAGAAGAAATGAAAGACGAAAGGAAGATTTGTATGTGGAAACCACTTTTATTTTTTTCTGTTTGGCTCAGTATTACCGTCCCACTTCTGTTAATCGCCGTCTTTACAATCTTCCAATCGCTTCTTACTTTTGATCAGAGCGGCATCATCATGCTCGGTATCCTCTTTGTCGTCACGGTCGGAAATGTGTACCTCGGCACCCGAGTTTGGCTGTGGATTGAAGATAAACTGTACAAACGAAAGCATTTTATGTAAAGTAACTGAACTAGGATGGTTTTAAAAGTTTTTCATATTTAGTTAACACTTATATTTTCTTCAAAGATGTTAATGATGAAGTGATTAGCTCTTCGCTTTCTATAACGATTGCAGTCAACCCTGTATCTGTTTTAGTTTCATGCCATTCATCTTTATCCCAGAATACGGCTTCCCCACTATGAACTTTGATATATTCATCCGTCTCACCTCTGACCCAGCCTTCTCCGTTTACAACTACAAGAAGCTGAGAAACAACAGCCTGATGATAACCGATTAATCCATCCTCATCTAAATGCACACATCCGATATGTGCTACTTTGTCTGTCTGTGTAATACGTGACATCACAAAATCAGAGTCGAACTTTGTAATTTTCTTACCCACTTCTTTATTAAATTGATAGATTTCCATATAATCCTCCCTGACCAACCACTTTTGAGTACGACGGCTTTGCGAAGATCAACCGCTACGTTTATGAGCTTTACAACTTTCAAGTATCATGTCGTTTCACGCACAATCAGTTCGAGTGGCATCGGCTGACTGACGGGAAGTTCTTTTCCCCGAGCCAACTGATCGAGCAATTGGACTGCTTCTTTTCCGAGTCGTTCAATCGGTTGGGCAACGGTGGTCATCCCCATTGCCTCCGCAATCGCCTGATTGTCAAAACCGGTCACAGCAAGCATATCCGGAATTTTAATACCTTCTTGTTTCGCCTGATGAATGATGCCGGCAGCGACATGATCGTTGCCGACAATCATCGCCGTTGGTCGGTCTGTGAGCGTCAACAACTGATTCATGACCTTTTGTCCATCGGCAAAGGAATAGTTCTCCTCAAAATACCAATCCGGCGAAACGAGTAGTCCGTGTTCCTGAACGAACGCTTCGAAAGCATGACGGCGAATCAAACCAACTCCGCTCGCCGGATTTCCGAGACACAGTCCGAGAGAAGAATGCCCCCGTTCCACTAAATGAGATAACACTGCTAAGACTCCGCTTTGATGATCAACAGCGACCTGCGCGAGACTTTCTTCCCGCTGTTCGCAGATTACGACCGGACCATCGCGTCGAACACGCTCAAGTACTTCCGGCGGACTGACTGACGATCCGATGATCAGCCCGTCGATTTGTTTATGCCGCAGTTGTGTAAACGACAGCTGTTCCTGTTTCCTGTCATTAAACGTTTGATGAATCAGCATCGAAATGTTCTGTTCGGCACAGGCAATACCGATGCCCTCGATCAGTTGACTGAAAAACGGATGGTTGATTTGCGGAACCATCACACCGATGACATTTGTTTTGCCACGCGACAAATGAACCGCATTTTGATTCGGCCGATAATCCAGTTGCTTCATTGCCCGTAAGACGGCCTCCCGTTTCTCAGCAATGACATACGGCTGATTGTTCAACACACGGGAGACCGTCGAGCGGGAAACGCCGGCTTCCTTTGCGATTTCAGTAATATTTGCCATCCTGTACTCCTTTATGTCCGACTTGAATCGAACGGAACGTTTCTAACGCCATGGCAACTCCATCGTCATCATGATGTCCTGTCTTGTAAGTCGCCAGTCGTTTAACGGTGTCTTCCGCATTCCCCATCGCAATACTTGTCCCGGCCACCCGAAACATCGGCAAGTCATTGTGATGATCGCCGATCGCTACGGTTGCTGTCAGTAGAATTCCCATCCGTTCAGCAAATTGTTGCAACGCCATTCCTTTATCACTTCCGCTCGCAGTCACCTCAAGGTTAAATGGGCCAGAGCTTGTAACGGTGCAGTTTCGTGACGACAAGTCATTTTGAATCTGTTTAAGTACGACTGCTTTCGGACTGACAATCATGAATTTCATGACTTGCGTGAAATTGACATCAGAGAAATACGTTACTTCCCGGACGCCATACTGCGTCAATTGAGGGTGCACGGATTTAAGAAATTTGTCAGCTTGAAACGACGGATTGGTTCCTTGTTCTTCTTTGATTTTTTTCATCAACTGATCCGTCGCGTCATACGTCATCAGAATTTCATCTTCCAAGTAAATTTGAAGATATACGTTCTGCTTCAGCAAGCAGTTCAAGATGGCTTCACTCTCATCAGAGGGAACATAAATATTTTTCCGTATCGTTGTTCCTTCATATTCTGCCCGGAGTTCAGCTCCGTTTGAACCGATGATCGGACAGTCAAGCTGATGCATCCGTAACAGGTGCGCTGCGTCAAACGCGGCACGTCCTGTCGCAATCACGACGATGTCTCCATTCTTCTGGCATTGCTTGACCGCTGAGACATTTCGTTCTGAAATTATATGAGTTGAGTGTAACAACGTGCCGTCTAAATCAATGGCAAATAAGCGCATGGTGTTCCTCCTTGCGGGATAATGTACTGTTCGTCTTCAGTATAGATTCTGAAACGCATCCCAGAGCAACCTCTTTGTTCCCATTCCACATAGGTTAAAATGAATGTCTCTTTTTTGTGAAATGGCTCATAATTACTCAAGTAGGGCTTTAATCTGCTTTGTCAGCTGTATCCTTTAATTTTTACCTCACCAATCACTTTACTCCATCACAGAAAGGCGGGTTCCGCTTCTATGACAACTGTTTACTTTGTAAGGCACGCTGAATCTCCGAAAACCGATTTGGATGAACGAACACGAGGTTTAACTGATGGCGGACAAATGGCTGCACAACACGTCACAACCTACTTAAAGGATAAAAAGATTGATCTGTTTTTCTCCAGTCCCTATCAGCGTTCGTTGTTGACGATTGAAGCGGCAGCGCATTATTTCGGGAAAGACATCTTGATTGAAGAAAACTTACGGGAATGTGCCTTTTCCGGACAACACCAGACGATGCCGCAAGCTGACGTCTATCCGCTCGTCCAACAGATGTTTACTGATCACGATTTTTCTCGCGACGGCTCGGAAACATTTCAATCCTGTCAGCACCGTGGAATTCAGGCATTGATGTTGATTTTGCAAAAGAACGCTGGAAAACGGCTCGTCATCGGCACGCACGGTTTCATCATGACTGCGATTTTTCACCACTTTGATGCTATGTACGATTTTAATTTTCTTCGCCAAACGACAAAGCCGGATATCTATCAACTTACCTTTAAAGGAACAGAGCTCGTAAACATGTCACGCATCACGTTATCTCTTTACGATTGATGAGACGTGATGAACTCGAGCAAAATCGGTTGTTCCGGCGGATTGATTCTGTCTGGTAAATTGTCGAGACGGAAGAACTTTAAGAGCAAGAATTGGTAGTCGGTTTTCGTTTAAGATCGTTGCCATAATCGAATACCCGACAATCCGGCAAAAAGGATTGTCAGAACACCAACCCGTTGAACTTTGGATTGGTAAAGAGGATCGGTCAGATTAACATCGAGCTGAAAAACGTGTGGCCATGGCATGAACTGTCCTTTTGTGACGATTTCTAATAAGGTGTACATCAAGATTAAGGCGAGCGCGTATTCAAACTTCTGAGTCCACAACATCAGACTCATCCCGACAAATAAAAATAACAACAGCAACAAGATATGATGAACATATACAAGAAATGGCAATGCGCTAAAATCTAATTCGAGAATTGTCGCCATCAACACGATGTATCCACCAAAATAAACGAGGAAAAACCTGCCTGCGTCTATCCAAATCCACTTTCGATACTGCAAAACTAACGTGTGATACGCTCCTTCTTCAAATAGAGGTTGGAGGTGTAACATAATGGTCCACGCCACACACGGAATAAACACGGTATGAACGATTTGAATTCCGGACGTCAGGCAATCCGATAACGCAGACACCTCCAACACAAGGAAGACCAGCACCGGAAGTAATGCAGCGACGCCGTGCAGTTTCCAATCGAACATAAATAAGTGATGGAGAATCTGCCTTTTCTTCATATAGCACGTCGCATGACTATCAAGTAGCCATCCATTAACTTCGGTTCGATTGTAGAAATGCCAGTCGCCTCGTCTTCTAAAAAACGTACTTCCACGACGTCCCCTTTTTCATTTAAATGTACGACACGCTCATCCTGCATCCACCTTCCAAGATCCTCTGCCATGACGTCAACTTGTCCGAGGTAGCCAACCGCTTGTGCTTTTAACTCGGTCGGAGTACCTTCAAACTGGACGGAGCCACCTTTGATAATCCCAATCTTTGTACAGAGGAACTCGATGTCCTCGACGAGATGCGAGGAGATGACAATCGTGTGGTCTACCCCCAACTCATGTAACAGATTACGAAAACGAATCCGTTCTTCGATATCTAAACCAGCTGTCGGCTCATCAAAAATTAAAATCTCCGGTTTCCGTAACAACAGTTGCGCAATACCGACCCGACGCCGCATCCCTCCGGACAACTCATTCATCCGTGTTTGTGCTTTGTCTTGCAGATTGACGCGTCTCAATGCTTCCTCCACCCGTTCCTGCCGCTGGTTCATCTCCATGATTCCTTGCAATAAAGCAAAATGAAGAAGTACTTCTTCCACTTTTAAAGTCGGATAGACATTAAAATCTTGCGGTAGGAAACCGACTCGATCGGAAACATCGGCATACTTTCTCCGGACAACGGATTGACCGTCAATCACAATCTGTCCGCCGGTAATCGACGTCAATCCACAGAGCATTTTCATTAATGTTGTTTTCCCGGCTCCGTTTGGACCAAGCAATCCATAGATACCTTCGATTTCTAGCGAGACTTGATGCAGAATGTGTTTTTTGCGGTAAGACTTGGACAGATGTTGCACTTCAATCATCCCTGTTCCCTCCCTTCTGCTTGGCATTCAACTCACGGTACCATTTCTGTAACAGCACCAACTGCTGGTCATGACTGCGATCAGAAAACATTTTGATCCAACCGTTAAGTTGCTTCATATCCCGTCCGGTTTGTTGAAGATAAAATGAATCAATCTCAATCGGTTCGAGTTTCAGTTCGATTTGCAACCAGTAGGCAAGTGCGGCATTAAACAGCTTCCACTTTGGATCTATTTTGACGTGGCTTGATGTCTCAGACCACATCAAGCCCGGTACATAGGCCGCAATCACTTCATTTAAACTTTGATCCAGTCTGAGGTTAGTCCCCACTTGCAACAACAAATGATGACTATCACAGAAACTGTTTCGCTCAAGGTTCGGCGAAATAAGCACCACCTTATCCGGAAAAATCACTTTTTTCCCAAACGTGCGCCGAATAACTGTATTTGTATGTTTCAGTACCTGTTCGACCGGCAACCAATAAGTCGAAGGATTGGACCAGGAAGAATCCGTTACGATCTGGATCCCTCTAGCTTCATAGGTCGACAGGTTCCCACGAAGCAACGTCACACCTGATACTCGTCCTATGTACGTATTTTCATCCTGTCTTGTTAAATTCGATACGAGATCATTCGGCAACTCACCTGTGATTCGCACATTCATCAGATTAGATCGGTCAACAATCAGATCAAGCGTCTCCACGCCTAAACGATTGATGGGCTCAACTTGGCGGGCCGGGTACCAATTTGTCGTCGCCGGCAGATACCATTCTTCCTCTGTCACCGGAAAATGAGGACTGTTGTGGAGTTGATAACGGATCGTCACGGTGTGCGTTCGTGCCTGCGGAGGAAGCGACATGCTAATAAAGTCGCCGTACTGTTTATACTGCAACTTTTTTTGTCCGGCTGATACGGATGTGATGTGGTACTCGTGCCATAAAGACAAGACAATATGCGCCTGATCTGACTGGATTTTCAGTTCCGCCTCCGTCTCTATCTGATTTTCGACAGGATTTAAAGTTAAATTCATCTTTTGAATCGTATAGTCCAAATTTTTATGATTCGGCTGAAACCGATAAGGTGTTTTATAATGTTGGGCTAGCTCAGCATCGTGACTCCGGTCAAAGGTCTGTTGGTTGTTCGCCAGCGCATAAGGTGAGATTATGATCAGCAGGCAAAGCACGAGTAATGAAATGACTACTGTCATCCATTGTCGTGACAATCTGAGGTGCCACTGACCAATTAACAGAAACAGAATGATACTTTGAAGCACGATGTGAATGAAGATTTTCAACAGTAATGCTTGGTTTCCAAGATATCCAACGAGCGGCACATATACACTACCAGGTTGCAAAGGACCGATAAACAGAAAACTGCGGTCTCCTTCCAATCCACCTTCATAAAAATAAGCAGAAAAGAACTCGGTATTCAGAGGTCCGAGGAACACCCAGATGAGAACCAATACAAGCATTCCAATTTTTTGTTTCCCGAAAATCATCGCACAATTTATTCCCCATAAGGCTGCGAGGACAAGTGGAAGAAAATAAAAAATCAAGATGTGCCGTAATATGTCCAGTTGGAAGCTAGACCACGGAACTTGTTCCTGATGAAAATAGACAAACATTCCTGTGGCACCAAACAAAAGAGCCATACCGGTAAACAGAGCATGATTCATGAGTATTGCTATCACGCGTTGATACTGAATCCGGACGATGTCTGGAAAAAGAATGCTTTGTCGGTACTGGATTTCATCCGCGACAAGTCGGTACATATAGACGGCAACCAATAACATGATTCCCTGCATCGGGATGACGAGCCCATCCAGTAAACTAGCAAAGTCCATATAGGTATAGGTTTCACGAATATCGGCAACAACTTTCATGAGAACACTAAAAGGAAACACCAGTAATGCCCCTATGTAAAACAGGCTCGTCCCCATCTGTTTTCCATAAAATTTTAGCAGTTCGCCTAAGATAATTTTTTTCATGATTGCCCCCCTCTTATTACATAAAAACCATGGTAAAGAGTAGGATTTTTCTTTTTGTCTCTTATCTATTTTACCACTATATGGTTTTAATCTTAATCAAATGTTAAAATGATGGAAATGTATTTTGGTCGCAAAATCAATACATGTTTTCAGAACAGGAGTCGAGACAAGTGATTGATCATAAAAAACAAATTGAAGTCCTGCTGTACGGAAATCCATTACAGTTCGCCTGTGAAACACTTGGTGTCCCGAATATGCGAAATCATTCCTACGCAGACGTTTTTACTGTCAGTCGAGCGGAAGTCTTGGCTTATACGGCGGTACACGGTATACCTGAACCATCTTCGACCGAATCCAATCGTTTGCTGGACGGATTTCATTATTATGAAGAATACGGTACGTGGTACACGTTTTTTCGGGAACGTGGCATGACGTTTGACCAAAAGAAGTTCAGCGACGAAACAATCGCCAAAGAATACATTGTATCGATGCTTCTGAAGCTGACCATGACCGGATTATATTAAATCCATGGAAGGAAGGGATTACTTTGACTACTTCTCCATTCCCCATCCTGCAAACCACAAGACTGACGCTCCGCGAGGTGACACCGCTCGACGCTCCGAGTCTACTGACGTATCTCGCTGATGAACGTGTCGTTAAACCGATAGGGCTCGCTCCCTTCCAAACGGAAGCCGATGCGTTGGACGAAATCAACTGGTATCACGCCATCCGAACAGAACAGACCGGTCTCCGCTGGGGCATCACTGAACATGCGACTCCTGACATCATCGGCAGTTGCGGTTTCTTGAACCGTTCTTCCCGGCATCAGCGGGCGGAACTCGGCTTTGAACTGAGTCCTGCTCACTGGGGTAAAGGACTGGCACAAGAAGCCGTTCGAGCCGTACTCGCACACGGTTTTAATGAATGGAACTTAAACCGGATCGAAGCGCTTGTTCTGCCGGACAATACGGCCACTCAACGGTTGCTCGAACGGCTTGGTTTCAAGCGGGAAGGACTGTTGCGTCAATACGAGAAGACACGCGGACAGTTCGATGATTTGTATATGTATTCCTTGTTGAAGACAGAATGGCAGGACGGCTCAATCCACAATAAAAACACGTCCTTATACTAGCGACGTGTTTTTGCGTTTACCCACGCGGCGGGAACGGATCATTGCCGTATGAATCTTTATCGCGGATCTGACCTTCCTTGTTATGAATGATCAGCTCGACCTGTTGTTTTTTCGCAATTTCCCGTCCGGCTGCGATCGCTTCTATTTGTGTCGGAAATCGCTTCGTTGCTCTCGATGCCCCTTCCGCAATGACCTGATAACCGCCATCCGGATGTGGTGTAACATGCTGATTCGCCATGCATTCACTTCCTTTTGAGTGGATTGTTTTATTTTGATTCTATCTTTGATACCCTTAACTGGAAATCTTCATTCATCCGGAGACGTTCTTAAATATAATAGGAAAGTACACAACAACTGCCAAGGAAGGAACACTTTATGAAACTAAACGATTATTTCCACATTCACTTCGACAATCCAGATGTTTTGGAAGAATCTTTTGCGGAGCGTCCACTGACACTCAGTCTCGACTTGCAAAAAGGACTTTACCAAATACAGGAGGATTCCGATGAACTGAATATGGCCTACTTTGAGAAGGTCTATCAAAAATCCCTCGCCTTGTTTGAAGATCTGTTTCAGGAAGACGACCGTCTGTACCTCATTGTACGTGTCAGAAAAGAAGTCCAGTCTCCTCCGGCGAAAAGTACGGAGATCTTTGAGCGTTATCTTAAAAATAACAAGAATCGATACGCGCTTGAGTTCGAAAAAAAGGCTGTCCGCGATGAGGAAGAAGTCATTTACCAATACGCCCGCTTATTACCGAGCAGACAGTCCATTCGTTATAAAAAGTTGCTTCAAGCAATCTGCAATCAGGACTTTCCTGAATTGTATCCCCGCTTTAAGTCGAGACAGACGTACTATCCTGAAATTTTTTTCGTCAACCCTGCCAAAGACATCATCCTGTATATTTTTGACGACCGGGGTTGTTTCATTCTGCTCAATGAGAAAGAGACCTTTTATCGTCTGCACGAAAAATATAGATCTGACCAATCAGAAGGCTTTCTTAATTGCTTTGACACGCAGTAAGTTCATGTATTGCACAACTCAGGAATCCGACCTAATGGTCGAAAATTGATTAGGCTACCCCCGTCGTCCCGACGGTTGAAGAAGCTAAGATGCGTTCAGCTTCTTGTTTGAGGTTCAGTCCTGCGTTCACATCACGGTCGTAGTGGATGCCACAACTCGGGCACGTCCATTCACGCAAGCCAAGATGTTTCACATCTTTGTGTTGATGTCCGCAACTGGAGCACAGTTGACTAGAGGCGAAGGTCTTGAGTCCGACATCGACGCCGACGGACAAGCCCGTCTTCGGCATTTCGTTGATCTCCTGCTTCAACAACGGGAGTTCTTTTGAGCAAGAACCGTAAGACAGTCCCTTACCTGTCGTGTTATACCTCTCATCCCACTTCGCTAAAAAGTGATTGAAGACGAAGCGCGAACAACCAATGGTTTTCGCAATCAGGATTTCATGCTCTTTTGTCGGATAGATTCTGAATGTGTAGGCCTTCTGTGTCAACATGATGTTCACCACCTTACAAAGGATATACCTAAAAGAGAGGGTCGCGATTCATCTCCCACTTTCATTCGGGCTTCATCCGGATCGTTTAGAAGTGGGCGTTTTTCCGCCTAATTCTGGTAAAGTATCCTCTAGTTCTCCTTTAATAATTGATAAGCTACCGTCTGTTTCAAGAACAACAGCTTTCACCTCCTCTAATCCCCCGATTCCTTTATTACGCACGGCTTGTAAGATTTCGTTCTTGCTGATTCTTTCTTTTTTCATAGCCCTTTCAAGAAATTCGCCTCTTAAATATAGCAATCGTGGTTCTGACTTAATGAGTTTATTGAATTTTTCAAAACGAACAGCTATGAATGTCATTATGAATTGCATTAAAATTAATAGAGTAAGTGCAGTCAATCCTTCTAATAAACTGACATCCTTACTAAGTAAAATAGTAGATAAAGTAGAACCAAGTGCGACTGTAATCACTAAATCGAAAGCGTTCAACTTAGTTAATGTCCGCTTCCCAGAAATTCGTAAAAAAATTATTAGACTGATATAAGCTAAAAATCCTACAGTGGTAATGCGTATAAAACTCTCTATTGTTATTGAAAACATTTAGTCATCCCCTGTCTTTTCAAAATTTCATGCTACTGAACCGTTAGTTCAGTCTGTCGTGGAAAGGCTCAAATTGAACTACCTCTACCTACGTTTCGCTTAGAGGTTAAGGTCTTGCCGTACCATTCCGCTTTGTATTCGAGCATGCGGAAAGTTTTCCTTTCTTATCCAAGGCCAACCGTTGACGACGAGAAAGCTTGCGTTGCTCACGCGCCAGCTTTTTCTCAAGCTAACGAAAAAAAAACGGTCATTCTTGTACACCGTGCCGTTCGACAGGATGGCGAAGGTCTTGAGTCCGACATCGACGCCGACGGATGAGCCCGTCTTCGGGAAGTTGAGACTTGCCCTGAATGTTCGTCCTATACGATTGAACAGGGTTGCACTTTGACTTGAAGCGTGGCCGTTCGTTCAGCTTCTTGAAGAAGCGGTCAAAAGCACCGTCAAGATGTTTGACGTTCGTTTGAATAGACGTGCTATCAACTTCTTTCAACCAGTCGAACGCCTGCTTCAACATCGGAATTTCTTCCGAACAAGAACCGTAAGACAGTCCTTTTCCTGTCATTTTGTATGTCTCATCCCACTTCAATAAGAAGTAATTGAAGATGAAGCGCGAACAACCAATGGTCTTCGCTATCAGGATTTCCTGTTCTTTTGTCGGGTATATTCTGAAGTTGTAGGCCTTGTGTGTCAACATGATGTTCCTCTCCTTGCAACGTATATACCCGAAAGAGTGGTTAGCGATTCATCTCCCACTTTTCACTCGGGCTTCACGCGGATCGTTTAAAAGTGGGCGTATTCTCGCCTAATTTTGAAAAACTGTCAGATAGACGTCACCGTGCTCTTCGAATAAAAATTTTTTGGTCAGCTTTCTCTTAACGGAAGAGGCGTTATCTGATAATCCTAATTACATTGCTTATGCTAAGCCTGACGACAAGACGACAATTGTGTTCTCTGATAATAATGGTAAAGAACTTGGTCAAAATACGATCATATTTGGTACAGACCCTGTCGATTTTGAAATCAACGTCAAAGGACTTCGGGTGACGGCTGAAGGACTAGATACAGTGTAGACAGTCATTTCACCCGTGTTAACAAAGTAATTTCCTTTCATACACCATGAACTCTCATCTTTGAAGTATTTCTTAAATTTAAGTGGCGCACTCAAAGGAGATCACACACGAAAAATACTGCACAATAAAGCACGTCCAGTTTGTATGGACGTGCTTTATTGTGCAGTTCTACCAAACTTCGGTCATCCACGTGGCGGAAAAGGATCATTTCCGTAAGAATCCCGATCGCGGATTTGACCTTCTTTGTTATGAATTATTAACTCTACCTGTTGCTTCTTCGCAATTTCACGACCTGCGGCAATAGCTTCTTTTTGCGTCGAAAAACGTTTTGTGGCTTTGGAAGCCCCTGCCGCTTTGACTTGATATCCACCATCCGGATGTGGTGTGACATGCTGATTTTGTTTCGTCATGAGTTCACTTCCTATCGTTAAAAATTCTCTTGCAAAAAAATGCTTTTATAGAAAGTACCCTTTAAGTTTAATTTTTATTTTCTTGTCTGAAACTTTTAAAATAATCGTTCCAATATTGATGAGATCTACCTGCCGCTTCAAAGTAGTGACTCGTGTTGTTTGACTTACCTTCTCTGATTCCTTGATAAATTCCAGCCACAACTGTTCCAATAAATTCACCTAACTCGGCAATTCGTTCTTCTTTAAATTTTTCCACACTGATTGACGTGTAAGTTAAATCGACATCAAAAGCATTGCTCAAATAATTTGCAAGTTCGTATTGAGTAATGGCTTCGCCATGAAGATTGTATATTTTAGAATCATGCTTATCTTCTATCATCATTTTTGCATACGCATAAGCCAGTTCAGTTCTTGTCGTATAGCCGCATCTGTTGTCGCCTGCACAATTTCGAATGCCACCTTCTTTAATATAGGAGTCGATGTATTCAACATCGGGTTCAATATATATTCCATTGCGCCCAATAACCCACTCTAACCCGCTATCGATTACATCTTGTTCAGTCTGTCGATTACTCTTAACAATTGGTGAAAATGCAGTCCCCTCCTCTGCTCCTTGTATACTAGTGTAGACAATTTTCTTGACACCGCTATTTTTAGCAGCTCGAATGACATTGCGGTGTTGAATTACCCTCTTATCAGGTGCATCCATACCGGATACAAGTAACAACACATCAATCCCTTGAAGTGACTTCTCTAATGCTTCCAGATCGTCGTAATCGCCAGGACGTACTTCAATCCCAATATCCATTGCTTTTTCAGGCGTTCGCGCTAGTCCGATCACATCGCTTTTAGGTAATAGCGAGACCGCTTCTTTAATTATTGCTTTTCCCAACTTACCATTCGCAGCCGATATTGCTATTTTCATTTTTTCTCCTCCTTCGCGTTTTTTAACTGTTTCTTAAAATACAGACTAAACGTAGTAAAAATCCCAAAATGAATCGAGTCTCAAATAAGAAACAGAATATCTTTTCACTACTAAACCTATCCGGATGATAGTGAGTATTTCCCTTACACGCCGTGCTTCAATCTGTTTACTTGTTAAATGACTATTTTAAAAAATCACTACTTTTTCGCAAATCATTTCCTACTCCCAGCCCGGTAAAGGGCGTGGCAATTGTTCTGCAAAGGCCCGGTAGCCGTCATACCGCATGATTTGGGTTTGCGGATGTTCGACTCGTTTCGCGATCTGTTCACCGATGATCCAGTAATGACCATAGTCTTCATCAATCAGACCGTCTTCCTTGGCCTCAATCGTCTTTTCAATTACTTCTTCGAGTGGATACAAGACCAGCCCCTCGTCACCTAACATAAACAGTTTTGCTCCGTCATGCAGTTCAAGAAAAGTCTGGTATTCACTTGGTAACGGTTGCTCGAACTCGGCTTGGAACGCTTGAAGTGTTTCCGGTCTGACCGGTTTTGGCAGATGGAACGTGGCTTGACCGATTGAATTGTAACTGCGCTGGATGAATGTCGATCCGTGGTTGATTTTCTGTTTGAGTCCATCTAGGACAACTGCGATTTGATTCATGATCTCCATCCTTTTTGTATCTCTATCTGAGGTTTGCTGATACGTCTTCCTCGATTCTACCATTTTACCAATAATTTGGGTGATTCGTCTTTCCTGTTTCTGTGGTATTCTTTTTCTAATCATAACGGTGCCTGTTTCACATCAGTCACCGATTCATTTGGAGGTGAACCATGCAGAAACAATCGTCGATGTTGCTGATTTTACTCGCAGCGATGCTGTGGGGCACGACCGGCACGTCGCAAGCCTTTGCGCCGGAAGCGGCTCATCCGATTGCAATCGGCGCCGTCCGATTAGCGGTCGGCGGATTCTTTTTACTGTGTCTCGTCTTACTGACGGGAAAGTTGACGCTGAAAGCTTGGCCGCTACAGACGATTTTTCTAGCCGCCCTCAGCATGGCCGCCTATCAGCCGTTGTTCTTTTCCGCTGTTCTCATGACCGGTGTCGCCGTCGGAACGGTCGTCGCGATCGGCAGTGCGCCGATTTTTTCCGGAGTCATTGAATGGTTGGTCTTAAAAAATCGTCCCGGTACGATTTGGTGGCTGTCGACATTACTTTCGATTGCCGGCTGTTTGCTGCTCGTCATGAATCAAGCGGCAGTCTCGGTCAATCCGCTCGGCATTTTGCTCGCTCTCGGTGCCGGACTCTCCTTCGCCGCCTACACGTTCGTCAGCCGGGATCTGGTGAAAACCCATCCGCCGCTGTCGGTCGTCGCCGTCGTCTTTACGCTCAGCGCCGTCCTGTTGTCGCCGCTCCTGTTCCTGTTCGACCTGTCATGGGTCTTCAGTCTGCGCGGTGCCGGTATCAGTCTGCATCTCGGAGTTTTTGCGACCGGTCTTGCCTATCTCTTGTTCGCAAAAGGGCTCGCGCATGTCTCGTCTTCGACTGCCGTCACGCTGTCTCTTGGTGAACCGTTGACCGCTGCCTTACTCGGTGTCTTTGTCCTCGGGGAAACGCTCAGCCTGTTGTCTTGGATCGGCATTTTACTTTTATTCTGCGGCATCGGATTACTCATCTGGTCGTCGCGTTCTTTACGTCAATCGGATATCCTCGAACTTGCTAAAGAAAAACACTCTTAAGGAGGAATAGTCATGCACATCACATTTGAGAAACTGTTGTACCGGGAAGACTATCAGATTGCACTTGATCACTTAGTCATAGATGAGAAAAACAGCGATCGGTTAGCACTTTATTTTCGCGGCCATACGGACGAAATCATGGTGCTCATCGGTGACTATTCCTGCAATTATTTTGAACTGTTGTTTGAAGCAGATTGTGTCTTACTCCGGTCGTCGGATTTGCATGAACTGGATGACGGACTGGAGTTCAGTACGGTTCCGCTCACCCTGTATCAGGACTCGGCACTTCTGACCTTTGCGACGGCCTGGATGGGCTTGAAGCGTGATCCGTCGCGCGACGGGACCCACTACGCCATCCGGGCATTCGAACAAGACTTTCATGTCCTGTCCCCGCGTCCGCCGGTCTTTACGGACCTTGGTCATAAGATGAGTGATTTTACCGTCAGACATTCTTTTAATCTGCCAAAGCAGAGTTGACATAAAAAAAGCCCTACCTCGCCAAAGGTAGGGTGATGCGATACGCCTGTCCGACGGCTTGCGCCGGACAGGACGTGGTTTCATTATACATAGCGCGCCAGTGTTTTTTCAATCGTCTGGATTGAATCGACCGGGGCAAACCGCTTAACGACCCGCCCTTGACGGTCGACGAGAAACTTCGTGAAGTTCCATTTGATGGTTGACGAAAGCAGTCCTCCCTGTTGCTGCTTCAAGTACGTATACAATCGGTGTTCTGCCGGGCCGTTGACGTCAATCTTCTGAAAGATCGGGAACGTCACGCCGTAATTCCGCTGGCAAAACTGCATCGTTTCCTCTTGATTGGCGAATTCCTGACGGTTGAACTGATCACACGGGAAACCAAGCACCTGAACGCCTTGCTCGGCATACGTGTCGTACAACCGTTGCAAGTCTCCGAGCTGACCGGCGAGCCCGCATTTGCTCGCTGTATTGACAATGAGAAGTACCTCTCCCGCGTAATCTTGTAATGAAACGGTCTGTCCGGTTGCGTCTTTCACCTCAATCTCATAGAGTGATGGCATCCCGTCGCACCCCCTTTTCCGTCAGTATACGCCGCTAGAAAAACTCCGTCTTTTTTGAACACGCGGCGAGCTGCTTACCAGACAGATTCTTCCCGGTCACTCAGCTTAATGACGAACGGCATGATCAGTAAAAAAAACATGCTGACATATCCGAGCGACAGATAATGCTGCGTATCTTTTGAAAGATACTGCTTCTCGCCACAGTTTGGGCATGGCTTGCCATGCTTCGCAAAGCCGACAGCCAGTACGTCTTTCGTCTTCCACTTGTAGTCACAATTTGTACAGCGTACCATCTCATCATCCCCTTTGCCCTCTTCTACTTCTTCTTCTCAAAGCAGGTTTCACGATTTCGATAATTTCTTATTTGATTAGTTTTCAAAATAATTTGACACATCATATTTTTTGTAAATAAAAGGAATTTTCGAAACCTTATGCAACGGTCTACCGTATAAAGTAATGTCGCTTCACTACATTGAGCTTACGTTCACTGAAGCGTTCATTCCTACATATTGACAACATACTAAACACTGATGGAGGTCATCCCGTTGAAAAAAGTAATCGTTCCTTTGCTCTGTGTCCCGTTCCTTCTGTTATCCGCATGTTCAGATGAAAAAGAAAAAGCAGTGACACATTCTGAAAGTAAAGAATTCAAATCGGAAACTGTGAAAATCGGTAAGGATAGTGAATTAAACATCGTGCCGCTGTACACGCCATATCAAACGTATTTGAAGGCATCTCTTAAAGCCGATACTTCAGAAATGGATGTAAAAAATTACGCAAAATATGTTCTTGGTTACATAGATGAGATCGGAAAGAAAGAAAACTTTGATACGACCAGTTTAAAAGGCTACTTCATGTTGCAATCAACTGCTTACGAGCAAGATCTGGTGGATCGGACAAACGAATTGATGAAACACCATGACGAAATCAAAGACATCATCATAAAAAACTATACCGCTGCAAATAAGGTACTTCCTAAAAAGAAAAGTACGATTTTCATCGCACCTGCCAACTCGGAGTATTTTTCTATGAGTGAATCCATGAAGGGAGTATTCGGCGCAGCATATAAAGACACGTTCATTCTGTATCTCGATACAAACTTCGATAAAAATATACTTGCCTATTCAATCGCGCATGAATACCATCACTTGATCCTTCATGATACACCTGAATATAAAATGAATGCGATTCTTGATTCAATCATCACCGAAGGCAAGGCCGATGCCTTTGCCGATCGTGTCGTCAAAGACGTTTCAACGCCATGGAACGTCCGAATGGATGACAAGACCAAGAAACATGTAGCAAGTCTGATTGAAAGCGGTGAAGCTACTTATGAAGAAGTTGTAGGCGGTAACCACCAAAAGGACATTCCCCAATGGAGTAACTACATCTTAGGACGGGATGTCATGGATCATTACTTTAAAACGAATCCTGACCGTTCCATATCGGACTGGACATTTGCAAATCAACACGATATTTTAAAAGGCTACAAGTACCAGGATCTTCTTGAGTGATGCGTAAGCAAAATAGTAGTGAAAAGAGCACAGATTCAATTGAGTCAGGTTCGGTGAATACAAAAAAATATCGTTGCAGGATGCTTTCTTAATCGTCAAGTCCGTCCTTACATTACGTTTGATAATGGCCGAATTGTCTTTTCGATGATGTCGAGAGAAGCCGGAATCTGAATCCATCTTTCCATCTCCGGGTCAAAATAAAGTCCCTGTTCTCGCATGGTTTCTTTACTGTTCATTTCATCATATTCTAAAATTTGATCCAGATTTTGATCGGACTCCTCAAAGTCATCGAACGGTCCCGACCCATAATAAAAGAGTAAGCCTTCTTTTGTATATCCCTCTAATTCTTGAACCGTTTCTTCCATTAATTCGAGTGGACGTATGCGGGCTTTCGCGTAATCAATAATTGTCGGATAAACGTCAAATGGTATGTCGTGTTCTAAAAATCGTTTCGAATACCATTGCCAAATCCATTTCCACTTACAGATGAAATACACGATGTATTCGACTTGTGATGTTTCTTCCAGCTCATGCATTTCGTAAGACAACGTGATAGTGTCTTGTTCAAGCTTGAATTCAATAATAAATTCACCATTCCGATTTTCATCTTTTAGAAGTTCATTGATTCGTAAATCGTTTAGTTCAAGATAGTCCAACAATGGGACTGGTCGTTTCGCTTCTTCGCGAAACAACACCCTTATATTTTTAATTACTTCGATTGTCATTTGGAACCTCCAAAAGGAATCAAACAAAAAAATCTTGCTTGATTCCAGTAGTTTTATCAAAACCAGGCACAAATCTGCCTATTTCTAAACATTAAGGACTAAATCTTCATGAAAATCATCACCGCGGTACCTAATGACTCTCTGTATTTCGTTGCATCAATTGATATCATACGTTTTTATTTTTTCTAATTCTTTTTCCTGATTCTTTTTCATTGCCTTTCGTCCGCGTGACCATTCCTCGAAAAGAAGGATCAGTCCGAATCCTAAAATTAAAATGTATGCAAGAAAACTGTTATACCCACCCTCAAGATAACGCCATGTCATTCCTGTCACGAAGAGGACTGGAATGATGACTCCGAGATATGGATTATTTTTACTTGATAAAAGGTACTGTAATCCCAAACCTGCTGCGATAAACAAAGCTGAAACAAGAACATCCATTAAGTATTGCTCCTTTCTTGTCTATATTTATCAATTATTTTTTTGGCATCATCTATGCTAATGCGGTCCTCAATAGCCATTTGCTTGATATATGCGATAAAGGGTTCATTCTCTGCCTTAGAGTTTAATTCGATTTTTTGAATGATTCGATCGACCCGAATTCTGACGGTCGGATAAGAAACGTTATAACCTTTAGCTAATTCTTTCAGTGATCCAGAACTCAAAATAAACTTTTTAATGAATTCTATTTCGTCAAGTTCTAGAGATAAAACCCACGCAGGAACTTCGTTTTTATTCATTATCCATCTCCTTCCTGTATATGTAGAATAGCCAAAAAATAAATAAAGTTAAAGTATTTTTTACATAAGTTAAAAAAATAAAGAATATTTTTTTGAATTATATTCAATTTTCACTTGAATACGTTAACTTATTCGTGTTAGTTTGGAGTTGTCAAATCGGAAAAATAAGGAAAAGGAGTTGTTGAATTTGAAAAGAACTGGAGAAATCGTGTTTTCTTTTATCGGTATCATTTTATTTGGGTCGCTTTGTATTGGTGGTTTTATGCTCTATGGAACGATTGGTGAGAGTGCTGGTACAAAAGATTTAGCAAAAGAATTTATTACAGACGAAAATATTAAGGACGTAACAGCTGCTCAAATCATCACCTTCTTACAAAATTTCTTTTTATACTTAGGAGCCATTTCACTTTTATGTACAGCAGGAGGAATCCTCTCAATCATACGTATCAGAAAAAATGAATCTGTCGGAAAAGTCTTAATCGCGACCGCCATTCTTGGAGGTGTACTCACCTTATTCGCAGGTTTCTTAGGATCAATCGCTTATTTGATTGCAGGAATCACAAACGTATCGAAAAATAAGAAGTTAGCTCGACAAAATTAAATCAACTTATAGAGATGAGGTAAATCAATGTTGGCTATTACACTTCGAGAATTTAAATCACTCTTCCAAAGCATAAGAGCAATCATCATCATTGTTGTTCTGTTCGGAGTGACGGTTGGATCCGCTAAACTGGTCAGTCAGTTTAAAAGTGAACTGAGCGGCTTAGGGTTAGGAGACAATGCTTATGTGATTGGATTGATGCTACTTCTCTTCTTGGCTGCACCGTTATTTGTGACGAGCATTTCGCATAGCAGTGTCAACAAAGAGATGGAATCTAAAACCATTCGATTCTTAGCGACGAAAACCTCTCGCGAAAACATTATCTTCGGGAAGTTTTTAGGGAATATCTCGTTTTGGGTACTTTGCTTAAGTATCGCACTCTTATTGATTGTTCCATTTTCTAAGTCATTTTATTTTGTAGATTTGATTCAAAGCATTATCTTCGTATCTTACTTCATTGGTCTATCGCTGTTCCTTTCGACAGTAGTAAGTAACTCTTCTTTGACCATGTTCGCAGGAATTGTCCTTTCTATCGCTTTACCAGTAATCGGCATGTGGAGTCTTCTTTCAAAGAACGTAGCAATCGATACAATTTCCTATTTAACTCCGTATTTTTACTACACTCATGCAAACACTTCTTACACGTATTTCGTTTTAATACATACAGTAGTCTTTGTCATGCTAAGTTTAATCATCTTTAAAAGGAGAGATCTCTGATGATAGCCCTTCGCGCAACGAATTTAACTAAGAAGTATGGAAACAAAACGGTCGTGAACAATTTAAATTTAGAAATAACAAGTGGCTCTATTTTTGGTTTTTTAGGTCAAAACGGCGCTGGTAAATCAACATTTATCAATATGATTACAGGACTTGTACGGCCTACCTCAGGTACTTTTGAAATATTGGGAGCGGCAGGAAATTCTTTAAATGATGTTCGAACACGGATAGGCGTTTTACCCGATTACTCAACTTTTTACGAAAATTTTACAGCGCTTGATCACTTGAAGTATTTCAGTAAGGTGCTTGGCCTCAAATTGACCACGGAAGAATTAAAAAATGTCTTAAGAGATGTTCAGTTAGAAGAAGCAATGAATACCAAAACAAAAAACTACTCATTTGGAATGAAAAAAAAGCTGGGGATTGCCCAAGCTTTGATCAATAAACCAGACATTTTATTTTTGGATGAACCGACTTCAGGCGTAGATGCGAACTCTATTCTGGGTATTCACTCTTTAATCAGAAAGGTAGCTGCTGAAGGTACTACTATTTTCTTGACTTCTCACAACCTGGACGAGGTCGAAAAGCTTTGTACAGAAATTGCAATCATGAACAAAGGTTCGATTCAGACAAAAGGTACCATGAGTGAATTAAGAAGTCAGTATCAAAAAAGTATCACCGTTTATGTGAAACATGAGATGATCGATAACGAAACTCAACAGAAGCTAACAATCGAGCTATCGAAATTAGTAAAAGTCTTAAGCATCTCCGCTACACATTCTGAATTCATCGTGCAACATGAAAGTGCTATTCCTGAGCTGAATAAGTACCTGGTTATGCAACAAGTAAATGTCTATCGATTAGAGGTAGAAGAAGCTTCCTTGGAAGAAATTTTCCTAAACTTAGGTGTAGAAGTACGTTCAGCATAATACAACACGTATTATACAAGCGTTTTATGCCGAAATCATTTTATGCGTTACTTGGATACAGAAAAGAATAGCCATAATTCTGAAGTAAATAAAACCTTAATACCGCAGGATAAACACGTATATCGTGGAAAGGAATACAGAATATAAAAAATAAAAGCTTGGAGACAAAAAAACATGTTTTATGATGAGTACGAACTGCTTGAGTTATTCGAATCCGAACCTGAAGAACTTTATCAAGAAGGAGCAGGGTCCTATATGTATAGTAAAATCGATAAGCTCGGGTTTCAGATATTACTGTATATCTCGCAATATGAAAATAAATGCATCGTCAGTCTAAGTAGTGATATATACAATTGGACGATCTTCGATTTTGAACTATATCATATAGAATCAATCAGAAATGAAAATGAGTGTTTAAAAATCCGAGACAATTCAGGAAAAACGGAAGTTGATATCCGATTTAAGCCACATTTCAGTTTAACTCACATCAGATGATCTGATTAAAAATATGATTGATTTTTTAAGATACTACTTGCGTAGGAGAACAGTTTCAAATGCGTAAATACTTATTGACTGGTTCTGTAATGATCATCTTTGCGTTTTTTTGTTCAATTCGAACCCTTATGTAATGAGCCGCCAGATCCCCGTGTCGAGATAAAGGGACAAAGTATTTTAACGGTCCAAGGTACATTTTGCTGGAGTGGCTTGTTTAGCAGTCAATGTGTAGACAAAATCTACGTAGACGGTCTGCATATGACTGAAAAAAGTAAACCGGTCACCGTCATGCCTAACGAGAAAATCCAGATTTCCTTCGATCCAGAACCTGATACAATCAAAATTTTTCAGTTTAACAACAAGAAGACCGGTAACTCTGTTACGTTAAAAAATAATCAACTGGTAACACCAAAAAATAGCGGAACGTACGCATATGAACTTCAAGCAAGATGGTCGGAGAACGGTGATGATCAGTTTGCTTTCTTGATCATGGTAAAATGAATAGCGAACGAATAGAGCTCGTGTATACTAACATCTAAATATATATTACAAAGGAGATGATAAGTATGAGTACGATTTCTAAACTTGTTCGCGATGCCGTCCTCGATCGTATTGAAGATGAGATGGATTTACAACTCTATCATGATTCCATGGCAGCATACCGTAAAAAATCAGAATCAATTTCGTTTGACGATATGATGAAGGAACTTGATTTAGAATAACAGCACCTGGTCGGGATGGAAAGAGACTTGTTGCAAATCGTTCGGGTGAATGGCATTATTGCATCGGCGACCCCCTTCTGATTGCTGACATCCAAAAGGAGAAAGTCGTCTTCTTGGTTCTTGAGATTGAATACCGTCGTGAGGTTTATAAATGATTATTATGAACAATTTATCAATTAACCCAGCAAGTATCACAATTTACTATAGTAAGAAGTCCACATCATTCCTCAAGTGTGGACTTCTTTCTTTTTAAATCCTGTTATCACAAGTTAGCAATAATTATCAAAAATTGATTAATCTAAACGACTATACTGAAGAAGAAATCAATACAGAAGAGGAGAGATTCAATTGATTATCGAAATCTGTACGTCTATCATCTCTGAAATCGTACGCAATATCGTTTTCTCAATGTCATTCAAGCGACGTCAGAAGACAAACGATTCAGGAAATAACTAAAGCGTCTTTGAAAGGATCTGACAGTAAAATATGAGTAGTACTCCTAATCAAGTAATGTTTGCTTATACATTTTTAAATCAACCTACTGCTCTTTCAAAACGTTCTGCAAAGGATATCCCAGCCATTCTTTCAATCGAAGCATCGTTCACTATAACAATGAACGATGACATTTATTTAGAAACCTCATTGTCCATTTTAGAGTTTTACAAATCTCTATACCGTTGGAAAGAAAAAATAACGGAAACGTCAGTCCCTGAGTTTCATTATTACTCAGTTGAATTTGATGCGAACGAAAAAGAAGCCATTATTTCGATGATTCCCTTTTCTAATCGAGGTCGTATTAAATCCATATGGGGTGAACATGATCGATATAATGTATTTCCGTTAGACATGTTAGTTTCATCCTTACTTGACCTAGAACAGAGGCTAAAGTCAGACATTGAAACCTACTTCAATGTCCAGTTAGATAAGTTCATACATCATATTCCTTACACTTTATTAAAGGAATGAATTTCTAATCAAAATTTGTATATTAAATGTTTTTTATCAAAATTAGACGAGAATACTCCCACTTCTAAACGTTCAGGGCGAAGCCTTAGTGCAAGTGGGAGATGAATCGTCTTCGGGCAAGGCGTGTCTTGCGACACGTCAATTGTCCAACACTCTTGGTTTGAAAACAATTAAAACCAGGAATAAAAAAAGTCATGTTCTTTGAAAACTGAAGATATGGCGTTGTGACAGGAAGTTCGTCTGTCACGTAAAATCTTCAACGTTCACCTTGCGGATGACCGAAGTAGCGAAAACCAAGCAGAGTAGGCATCCGTATAAAAGAAACGGACAAGATCAACGTTCAACCGTCGGGACAACGGGGTTAGCCTGATAATTTTTTGACCGCTAGGTTGTTGAATAACTCAAGAATCCTCCACCTCTTAGCGCAGCGTAGGTGGAGGTAGTTCAAGAACCCATGAAGAAAATTCGATTGTCAACACTAAACTAGACAATCTTCTTAAGGAGTGATTGTCTAGTTTAGTGTTGACAATCCAGCTCTAATTATCGGTCCGGCAGGGGGGCAGCGGTGCGATGAGGCCAAAAAATCTTTTCATGTTGTACATAAAGTAGAAAGAACATTACTACCTATCTAACAGGAGGATCAATTCACTTCGATCAGCTATCTACCCTCAAACCTTCATACACTTCACTACTTGTCTCACTAATACATGCTCCATAACACTCTTCTACATAGAAAAACAAGATGTATTTTCTTACCCGCAGTGGATCCGTCCACTGCGAATCTCTCATTGCACTTGGATTCGGGACGAATCCATTCCTTACTCGCTTGCACTCTCTTAAAAGAAAAACGTTTCGCCGTTTTTCGTCCATAAATCAGTAGAACATTTATTGACAACCAATTAATTAAAGGAACCGTGGATTTAGGATTTGAAGGGATTGACCCTTATTTCGGCTCGGGAAAAGTTAACATTTATGACACTCTATCTAAAAAATAAAGGGGAAGATTAAAATTAAAGAAATTAAAACTCTATCTATAGGCGCTTTAATCATTTCTGTCATACTTCTTGTATTTACCTCTCTTGAATTTGTTTTTTTAAAGATACTTGGTCTACATTACGAATCTTTATCAAGTTTACTATTCTTCTTTGGTGTATATCTAGTTTTGGAAATTCCAATCAATTTATTTTTAAAGTCATTATTGAAAGCCCTAGTCACTCTAAATTTTATAAAATCAAGTAAAGGTTTTATAGAGTTGATCCTAAATATTGCTAGTACGTTTGTACTTTTAAAAGTAATCACTCAATTTATAGATACTGTTTCTATTTCTCAAATAGGTATCCTCATTTTTTCTCTAATCACAGGCTTAATAGGATGGTTAGCAATTCAAAACGACTCTGAACCTCCAAAGAGAGGCACCAAAGAATTTGAAAATTTTAAAAAAAGAGGAAAATAATCTGAGAGTCATACGACCAATCAAATACAGTCCTATTTTAAAGTGCACCCCAGGAAACTTAAGAATGCATTTTTTCTATAACTATTACGACAGATTCACATGAGAACGAGACGTACTCTCTTAAATGATGCATATAACAATCAATTGAATGGGAACTTTTCCGTCGTAGTGACAAGTGTCGGTAACCAAGCTCATTATACTTCTTGACAGTTCGCTATTTTAGGTGAGGAGAACGAGCGATTGCATTCAGAGACATGCCCTTTTGATACATGGATTGAACAGAAGAGACAAGCATTTTACGATTAGAATCATCGGGCAAAAATTCTGTGATAGAGGATGAAAGTTCCTCTACCACAGACTGGCTCTTACAGATTGGTATACGACCAGATAGCACATTTCTACAAACAGTAACAATCAACTCCCACAGATTGTAAATCAGATAGAAACGATTACTCACTACTACAACGCCTTTTTTCTGAAATGTTTCTTGGTATCCTAGGAACCTGTCCGAAGAAGCTCGAACAGGCTTTTCAATCAATCCATCTATACATGTAATCATCTCGTCGGGATTCCATGAACGGAATAATTCGGTTGGACGATGGGTCTATGCATTGCAGATGATTGTCCCGTAACGATGTCCTTTTTTGAAGGCGAAGTCGTCAACCCCAATGATACACGGCTGTTCCGAAGCAAGATGAAGGAACTTGATTTAGGATGACTTCATACACCGTAGAGTTTGAGCACGGAGCTCAAAAGTCTCTCAAGAAGATGGGTCCCCAACAAACGCGGATCATCATGGAAAGGGACTCGTCTCGAATCGTTCGGGTGAATGGCGTTATCGCATGATGGCTGACATCCAGGATGAGAAAGTCGTAATCTTGATTCTTAAAATCGGCCATCGTCGTGATGTCTATAAATGATTATCACGACGAATACTGACTATTTAACGTAGCAAAAGCATAGTTACTATAAAAAAGAAGTCCACATCATTCCTCAGGTGTGGACTTCTTTCCTTTCATTTTGCTTCCCTTTACGCGATAGTTGTCTCTATCGGCATTTAAATCTAGAGATACTAGCCAATAACGGTCTCTTATCTATTGGTCAAAAATTGTTTATCATATTAAAGAGCCGAATCATGCTGAAACTAAAACCCAAATCCGAGAAGATTTTCATTTCGATCACTGATCAATTGATATTGCTACAACGGCACTGGCTTATTATTGATGATTCCGTTTTCATAATAGAAGCATTAATCCGGAAGAACTATTATGAAACTATCAATGGCTATAAGTAGTTCTAAATGAGTGAAAAGAACTTCAGTTTGTAGATGCTGCTAGACGAAGGAATGACAAATGCAGACAATAACGTTCCATTTTCTTATTTGTATAACAATTCCACATCCATTCATTCAGTCAACTGCGCCTTAATTCGTCATACGCCACTAGCGGAACTTTCTTCTTTGATCACTCTAAACTTCCCAAGATCACGTGTATTCATCACATGCGGGCCACCACAAATCTCTAGCGAGAAGTCACCCATCGAATACACCTTGACGTTTTCATCGTATCGGCTTTCGAATAGTCCGGTAGCCCCCATTCCTTTCGCCTCGTCTACGCTCATCTTCTTGATACTGATTGCTAGCCCTTTACTAATTTGTTCATTGACTAAATCCTCCACCCTCTTTATTTCTTCTTGGGTCACCTTTCGATGGAACGTAAAATCAAACCGTAGTCTTTCGACCGTGATATTGCTACCACGTTGTTCCACCGACTCCCCCAACACTCTTCTCAATCCTTCGTGCAGAAGATGTGTCGCAGTATGAAGCCTTGTCGTCTCAGTTGAACGGTCTGCTAATCCATCGTGTAATCCCCTTTTAAAATCCATTCACGCCTCAATTAAGATCGGATTTTTCGATATTCGAGCAACAGTGGTGTCAGATTCAGTCCAATCGACACAATCGTTAAGAACCACCAGGCGCGTTCCATTCCGGGAACAACGTCTGCCAAGGCCGCCCAGTCCTCCGCTTCGACCCAGCTCGCCAGTTGACTGTATTCCGCACACAGTGTGAGCGCCGTAAGCGATAACCCGGCAGCCATCGCCAGCTTATAGTCCTTGCCGATGAAGTACAAAATCAGATTCACCGCCGTCGCGAAGATGGCAAGTATCCCAAACAGTAGCCACATGACACAATTCCTCCTCTCCTTGTTGTGTTTCCTATTGTTATTCCTTTCGACAATCAATCAAATATTTTATTTCTTATCTTCGAGATAAAGTGTTTCGTCGATTTCTTCATACGTCGAAACATCACCATACGTTACAGTTAGTTCAGTGTCTTCTGACCACTCCCAAAAGTAGTCGCCTTGCGCGATGATAGCACGTTCTAAAAAACATTCGAAATTTAAATTTAACGCAACTGCAGTGTCCAGACCATCTGATGGATGCACGACCGTGATATATGGTTTTTTAAAGGAGTCTTCTGCATCTGTACATTGATTTTTATCAATTAAAATCCATTTCTCATCTATTTGACCTATGATCCAGTAGTTTCCTTCTGAGAGGATACCGTCTTCTGAATGGTGCTCTTCCGACATTTCGAGCATTTCCTCAAGAGGAAACAATTCTAGGATTAAATCAGATTCTGTTTCAAATAAACCGCATCCATTATGTAACGTTAAAAAATGTTTGTAGTCCCTTGGTAAAGAAAACGTATCTTTCAGGAAGTGTGAATCAATCTCTTTAGAAGTTAACGGTGTATTGAAGGTGCAAGTTGCCCATCCATTTCTCCCGTATCTCCCCATAATAAATCTCGGTTCGTTTTTGAACATTTGTTTGAGCAAAATCAACGTTCTTTCAATCAGTTTCATTTTATCTCCTCCTCATTTTTTTCGAACTATCATCACGCCAAAATATCCTCTTCAGTTTATACCTTTAGTTGGAAATAAAGATACTAGATTACAGACTTTATGATATGATCAACTCAGTGCTTTTATTACATTTATTACCTATTTTATCATTAGAAGGAGGGCTTTAGATGAGTGGTGATGGACTACTTTGGAGTGTATTATTACCAAGCTTAATCGCATTAAATGTATCAGCTATCCTTTTATACAAAAAAGGGAAAATGCCTTTATGGGGATCCGGCTTACTAATTGTCATACTCGGACCAATCATCGCTTTGATAACCGGTTCTGTTTTTTTAAAAATCGACCATAGTACGGGCGGATACGGTTTTGGAGCAGCTTATGCAGCAGCTTTTATTGGGTTCGTGATCGTTGGTAACGGGATCCTGTATCTCATCATCGGTCTCGTATTAGGGATTAAGAACTTCATTAAACGACGGCAAGTAAATCAGTCAAGATGAAAATACAGAATAGAAAAGGAACCCTAACTTCGAATCATAATGCACGGTCTGTTCACTTCAAATCCTGTATGCTCATGCGCTCCAACTCTTTTTCCTGTTTTTTTCTAAACACCTCTCGGCCTTTCCCCCACTCCGCTACCAAACAAAGCAAACCAAACCCTGTGATTAGCAAGTATTGTATTGTACTAACCGACTCGACGTTAACATATCGCCAAGTCATTCCTGCAGAAAACAACAATGGAACAACTGCCCCTAAGTACACATTCTTTTGACTCGATAATACATACTGCGCTCCGAGCACAGCTGCATAAAGTAAACCTTTTAGCAGAATATCCATTCCATTTTTCCTCCTAGTCGAGCATATTTTAAAACCACCAACCATTTATCAATATCAATAATTTACCATATTGAAACGGATGTTCATTCGATATTTATGATGATTACAATAATGTAAGTGAATACCTAAATGGAGAAAAACTAAAAAACAATTCTTCTCTTAAACGAGAAAAATCGCTTTTCGTCTTCACTCTCAAGTCCTTTTGGATGCTGTTCTCTATCCATATAAGGATGATGATTTGACTAACTTTAATGAAACCAAGCATAATGATAAACAGCAAAGTGTTACACAACTCGCTCTGCAACGAAAGGATGTTGGTTATGTCATCAAAAAAAGTCTGGACAGTCGAAGGTTATGAAGAGCACGGTGTCGAGAAACATGGAGAAGCAAGTTTGACTGAATCGTTTACGAATGAGGCCGATGCTCGTAAAGCTGCTAAAAAAATGGCGGATCAGCACGATGATCTCGATGTATATGTCATTTATACAAATACATCAAGCGGAAAAACAGAAGAACGCTTCTTCAATTCGGATGGATCTTACAGTGAAGAAGGATATGAATGGTAACAGCTTAGCCGTCGATTTGACGGCTTTTTTTGTATGACGAATTGTATGATTAAACACAATACCTAACTGAATACACAAAAAACGCTCTGTTGAGCAGTTCGCGGGGAAATTCTTGAGGCTGACTCATATGTGGGATATCTATCGATTAAAACGAATCAGTGTTTTTTTCATGCGTGATTCAGTCACAGACTAAAGCGTTATGAACACTACGAATTTGTACCAAAATGGCCGATATTCCCGTGAAAAGTGGGATTATCGGCCATTTGATTGATGGAGGACGGAAACGTCCGTCACAAACATAGTTTTTAGACTGACTTATATCAGTCAAATTTCAATAAAACAACAGGAGCGACTTACGCTTGCGGACGTTTCCGGCGCAATCCGTAGTACTGATAAAACTGAACTTCGATGTTCCCGTTATACAGCTTACGGCGTTTCGTCGCCGGGCGGCCGAACGCTTTCTCGAACTCGACGTATGACGTGATCATATAGACACTGTAATACGGGAATTCCTTAAAGGCGTTACCGACTTTCCGGTACAACTGATGGACTTCACGTGCGTCTTCGAGACGTTCCCCGTACGGCGGGTTGCCGATGATGACACCAAAGTCTTCCTTCGGCTTGAAGTCGGCTGCGTCCCGTTGCATGACGTTGATCGCGTCCCGGACGTCCGCGAGCTCAGCGTTTTGTTTCGCGAGCTTGACCATCTCCGGATCGGTATCGTTGGCATAGATTTTGAGCGGCTTGTCCCACTCGGCTTTTTCGTTTGCTTCCTTGATTGCGTCGAACCAAGCTTTTTTCGGAATCGATGCCCATTCCTGCGAGACGAACTCACGGTTGATCCCGGGTGCGATATTGCGTCCGATCATCGCCGCTTCGATTGCCAGTGTTCCGGAACCCGTAAAGACGTCGTAGAGCGGCATGTCCGGCTTCCAGTTCGTCAGCATCAGCATTGCCGCTGCCATCGTCTCTTTGAGCGGTGCCGCCGAGTGGAACTCGCGGTAGCCGCGTTTATGGAGCGCGTCACCTGACGTATCAATCGTCAGCGTCGCGATGTCTTTTAAGAGCGCGACTTCAATCGGGAAGCTGGCGCCCGTTTTCGGCAGCCACTCATCCCCTTTGTTGTACGCTTCCTGCATGTGCGAGACGATCGCTTTTTCCGTGATTTTCTGACAGTCCCGGATTGAGAACAGCTTCGATTTGACGGACCGCCCGTTGACGACGTAGTTCGCTTCCCACGGGAGCAGTTCGCTCCACGGGAGGTCTTTGACTTGATCAAATAATTTTTCGAACGACGTCGCCTTAAATTCCGCGACGACCAGTTTGACTCGGTCTGCCGTCCGGAGCCACAAGTTCAAACGTGGAATGTCTTCCATCTCACAGTCGATGTAAACTTTTCCGTCTTCGACCGTACACTCATATCCTAAATCGCGGACTTCTTTCGCGACCAATGCCTCGATGCCCATCGCTGCCGTCGCGATGACTAAACGTTTTGCCATGATTGTTCACGCTCCTACCTGTTTTTAAGATTTCCAAAATCATTTCAATAAAAAAAGAGCCCAGTTGGACCTGGACTCTCGTTCAAAGTAAAAATAACAGCCTATGTGGTCCTGTAAGCCATGTTCTGTTCCCTAGTGTTGCAAACGGTTTGACCCTCACACGTGGGCGACAATCATCTATCTCCGTATTTACATACGCTCTCCTTCGCGTTCAGTTCCGCTCCGGAAATTCCCCTACCAAATTTGGGTTTCTCGCTCGTGGGGTTTACCTCGTTCCACCCTTACTGTTTCCAGTAAGGCTCCGTCACTGTGGCACTTTCAAGAAGTTTCGGCCCTATCCGAAGACTTAGGCGTTCCTTCTGCCGTCAGCACGACGCTGCCTACACTTATCTTTTCGTGTAGCACGATCACTACAACCATCGCAGGTTGTGCGAGCATGGACTTTCCTCAAAGCACCGAAGTGCCCCGCAATTGTCCGAACCAACATAGTCACTGCTTAACAGTGTAGCGTACTCCCCTGTTTCCCGCAAGGTTTATTTTCAAAAACGACAATCGAAAAAGTTGCGTGTTCACGTGATTTCGCGGTATAGTACAATGGTTCAGAAGGGGGCATGTACTATGAAAAAACGACGCTCTGGTACGAACCAGCGTACCGTCCGGAAGCTGACGTTCTTGATCGAAATCGATGAAATCAAGGCGCTGCATCTCCGCAACGGCATCTTTGCCTTTTATCGTAAAGGAGAACTCATCCATGCGTTCGAGCCATTTAACGTCAAACAACCGGATGCGTTATCAAAACGAAGCTATCATTTCGACCAACACGATATTCTTTTGATGAACGAACGATTCCCACAACAAATTCCACTCTATGATGAAGCGATGACATTACGCTCATGGGCGGAACAGGTTGAATTCGGTTTGTATCAACTAATTGATTCGGGACGCCTCTCGTTTGTCCATGAGGATGATACCGGGTATAAAATGGAAGCTAAAATCGAGTGGACAGGTGAGACCCTCACTGTGCCGACTCCCGTTTATAAAAAAGGAAAAGACCCAAAGCAAGATCTTTGAGTCCTTTCTTCGAGCCAGTTCCTCACATGAGGAATTGGCTTTTTTTATTTGATTATTTGACCGTCAGGACACGTTCGACCGTTCGTGTATGGCGGCCGGCAGACGTCGTGAAGACGAGTTTGTACGTCCCTTTGTCCTTTAGCTTGTAGGAAAATTTGTGAAGCCCGTTGCGTAAGTTCGAGTCAGAAAACGTTTTGACGACGGCACCGTCCTTATACAGGCGGGTCCGGGTCGACGCACTCGAATACTCATTAAAATAGAACGAAAACGTCTGGTTCGGTTTAATGACGGACGGCAACGAGATTTTCGAAATCGGAGCCGGTACTTTCGCCAGCATCCCGGCATTCAGGCGACCTTTCCCGTAATGAAGCGACGTATCGCCTGATTTTTTCGATGCGGCCGCATAAAGCTTACTGCGGAGCGTATGGTTCGAAATGAACGGGTTCTTTGACTTCGCAAGCGCCATGACGCCACTGACGATCGGTGTCGCCATCGACGTTCCGTCGAGGTAGCCGTATTTGTTCCCGACGATCGTCGAGTAGACGCCCTCCCCTGGTGCCATGATGTTCAGTCCACGTCCGTAGTTCGAAAATGTCGATGCCCGACCGAGCGTTCCGACCGAACCGACGGCGACGACCGACGACATCGACGCCGGGAAGAGCAATTTATTGCGACCGTCGTTGCCGGCAGCGCCGACGACGATGATGTTATTCGCTTCCGCCTTCTTGATCGCTTTTTCCATGTACGGATCAAATTCATATTGACCGAGCGACAGATTGATGACGTCCGCGCCTTGCGCGATCGCATATAAAATCCCGTCACCGATATCAATCGAACTGGCATAATCACCGTCAAAGACGTCCGCGCCGATCAGCTTGACACCGGAAGCGACACCGACGATGCCTTTTCCGTCTTCTGCAGCTGCGACGATTCCGGCGACATGCGTCCCGTGATCATCCGGTTTACGGATTCCGGAAATCGTCGTCGTCTTATAGATAACGTTCTTGAATTCCGAGTGTTTCGTATCGATCGCGTCATCGATGATTGCGACGCGGATATCTGATTTCCCATGACTGTACTTCCAGTAAGTAGGGATGCGTGATTGATCAAGATATGTTTGTTGCAATTGTGCCGAATCGGTCGCCTTCTCGACATCCGTGACGGGAATCAAGTCAACTTTGACTTCATCCGCATCGAGGTGTGCGAGTGGCTCGACGAGCGAAAATCCGTCCTGTTTCAGCGGACGTACTTCTTTTAGGCCTTGGTCTTTTAACCAGGTTTGTTTTTGTTGGTCAGTGAACGTCGGATCGTACTGGACATATTGGGAACTAGCGAATGCCGTCGTCGGTAGACCGACCGCAAGCGCGACAGTGAGTGATACAAGTTGCTTTTTCATATGGACCCTGCCCTTCTGTTAACACACGCCGATTCGATTGATTTGCTGATTCAACGGACTTAAAAAGGAACAGTGCCACCTGATTCTTCGCTGACTTCAAATGAAGTGATTTTCCCAATCGTGACATACGCATAGTACCGTGCCAGGACGGCGCGCCAACGCGCGGCGTCAATCCCCGTCAAGTCTTCTCCGAGCGGAGAACCGTCAAATGTCTCAAACTGCTGACAAAAAAACGCTTCTTCGTCCTCGTTCCATATTACAGATTCGCCAATGAAACCCGTTGAAAATCTGACGAAATCCGCAATCGAGGGACCGATTACTTCTGCCGGGAGGCGTTCACTCATTCTCCCGACCAGTTCATAGCGGTCGCGCTGAGCTTGATCCGCGTCTTCTAACGTCTGACAAAGTAATACTTCGCGATTGATTTCAACTAGAACGATGTAGTCACCGCTCGGTACATTGACGTGTATCATCACTACACCCCTTGGATTAAATTCGTGTAGTTTCTTGATGTGACTTGCTGTTCACTGCCTTATAATGTCCATTTTCGATCAAACATCAATTCAATCGGTTCGTTGTTCTTAGACTTTAACACATGGACGCGCGTCGTATCAATTTGATCGAGTAAATCAGACTTTTGGAGCGAGCGGATTTCAGTCGCTTCCGACTCGGCGATGCGCGCCCGGTGTGGCTCAAGCAACGCTTGTTGCTGACTTGCGAGAGCGTACCAGGCAAGCCGCGCAAACGGCTCGTCTTTCGCCGTCTCAAGAGCGTAACTTTCAAAAATGTCCGGCAAGTAGCTGCTGAATTGATCGAGCGCATCAATACGTTCCGCTAAATCGAGGACCGTCAACCAGCTCGGTAACGATAACAACGATTCACTTGACCACCAGTCGATTAAATCGACGTGCTCTTTAAAGAGTTGTTGTGCTTCCGTCCGGTCGATGAAGTGGTGCATCGTTTGAATCAATTCATTCCAGGCGACCGTCCAATATTCTTCAGACGGGTTCGCCGAGATGAAGAATTGACGATACACCGTCAACAGCTCCGATACGTCACGGAGCGTTTCGACTTCCAGCCGCTGGTTGAGTCGACTGACTGCTTTCGTGAAATAACTTGGTTCTAATGTTAGCGCCATATAAAGTAATTTCGGGACATCTTTCAAATCTCCTTGATCGACAGTCTCAAATAATTCTTGAATCCACTCTGGTTGTTCGTTCGTCATAATAAATTCTCCTCTACATAGTAAATTTATTTACTATACCCGAAAAGAAATAAATGTAATCCTCTTCTTTAAAAAGCACCAATCCGTTTAGCTGTTTCTTCTCCACATAATACGATCAACAATGAGCCGGGCGGAATCGTTTCGTCGAGCCGCCGGTTCAGGTCGAGTCGCTTTCCGTCAGACAAAATCGTCACGCCTTCTTCGAGCATCGCATGGAACGCTTCACGGTACGTCGTCCACTCCGGCCGTACCGGAATCGAGAACATTCCGTCCCCGTGTTTCGTCAATAAGTTCGTCACGACTTTCGTCACGCCCGGGTGATGGGAGGCGAGAATCGCCATCCGGGAAATCGTTTCGTCCCCGAGAATGACTTCGTCGACCTTGATTTGTTCAAAGCTGTCGAGATGTTCTTCAAGCATCATCTCGACGATTGTATAGATGTCAGGATTCGCGCGTTCGATACTCGAAGCAATCAGCAGCGTCCGGCCGTCCGCCAGCGCCGGTGGCATTGAATGATCGGCGAGGACGATTGCACGCGCCGCCTGTTTGACGTTCGCCCGTTGTAACGTCGAGGCGAGTGCCGGGTCCCCGTTGACATAGTGGAACCGTTCGTGACTGAATGGTTCTCGCTCCAAATCATCGACGAGGATGACATCCGTCGTCTCGAGCAGTTCCTCGATGACATGTTTCGACCGGCGGCTGTAGCCGAAGACGATCGTATGGCCTGACTCTTTCACTTGCAACAACCCTCTCTCTTTTTGATCGCGGATCACTTGGACTCCGTCGACGAGCTTCGAAATTAAACTCCCGACGATCCCGATCCCGAAAATGAATACAAAAATCGTCATCATCCGCCCGAAATCCGTATTCGGGAAGAAATCACCGTATCCGACCGTGACGACGGTCGTCATCGTCCAGTAGACGGCACGGAAATACGAGCCGAACGTCTCCGGTTCGACGAGATACATCAGCAAGGCGACGCCGAACACAAAGAAAAACGACGCATAGCCTAACGTCCGCATCTTTAAAAAGGACATCTTTCGTAAAAATCGAAACCAAATCATCCTTTTTTTCACTTCCTTTCGAACAATATCTCTTCGCACCCTGTTAATAGGGGCGAAGGAGGTGATACACATGACACAAGCGGAAGAAATCAAAACGAGTCTCGTTGTCGTCTTCGAACGAGCGGATAAAGTTTCACCGAACGGAGATGCCCTCATCGCCCGTCGTCGCTTCAACGGACTCCGTCCAGACTTAGCACCTGAAGCTGTCGCTGCAATCGGTCAAGCCATCGGCGCAATGATCACAGGAACATACACACACAGTGAAATCAGTCGTGACTACGCTCTACTCAACGCCTAATCTTAAAGGAGGATTCTCATGGAACATACCATTTTATTGACGTTCGACACATCGACGAACAAACCGTTTCGCCTTCGGTTATCCGGTGCGAAAGCAGACACGACGGTCGCTGAGGTCAAAGCCCTCGGCAACTTGATGGTCGCACACGATCCGTTTTATAACGGCATCATCAAACTGCGTGAAGCCGAACTGCAAAACAGCTCGGAATCCGCCTACGTCCTCTAACACGCACCAGTTGTCATCATCACCGATTGAGGTGATGATGACTTTTTTTTGGTATACTAGTGTTATCAACCAGCTGGAAAGGAAGTCAATTTATGGCCAAACGCCCTCTTACCCCTCGCGAATGCGAACTCGTCGTCTGTAGTCTCTATGTAATGGAACTGATTCCATTCGAAGGAATTATGGAACGACTCGAGTCGATCACGCTCCGAGACATCATCGGACCGGTCGCGACCGGTGACGCGACCCGTCAACAAGCAGCGGAGTCGCTTGATCAATACATCAAGGTGCGGCGCCGCCGTTTCCGTAACGTCCCTCCGGAACATTTATGGTCGCTCGACGACCGGATGGAGCAGGAAGCATTACGGATGATCCGTAAACGCTCTCCCCTCTCTGCCGGAGAGAAGCTCCAACCGAAAGCAATCCCGTTCGAGATGGGTGACACCGTCGAGATGAAGGTCACGGAGATTCAGGAACGCAACAGTAAAGTGACCGTCATCGGGAAAGTCGGACAAGTCACGGCAAAACTTCCCGTCGCGAACCGCCAAGCGCTCAAAGGCAGTAAAACGATAGCAGCTTGGGTGACGGGCATCGAGAAAAAACCGGCCTTGATCCACTTGTCGACTTCCGACTACGGAAAACACCAACCGTCGGCTGAAGTCCTCGCGGCATATGTGACGGCCATCCGGGGCTTACGTCAGTTTTTCGAAACGAACGAGCTGCCTTCGACAGAAGAAGTCGATTTAGCGAAATCCCTGTTCCAACGGATGATCCGCCGCGATCAAAATGACTGGTTCACGGTCTATGTCGCAATGGGCCGTCCCCAACTCGACCATGTCCGCCGCTGGGTCAAGGTCATCCAAATGCTCGGCAAGTCACTGCGTGGCGACGAAGATGCGACACGCCAACTGGCTTCACAGGAAGATCGCTTCTTCAAGGACGCGTTACTCCGTGCCTGCCGCTCCGTCGAGAAGAATCTCGATTCGCGTACGTAACCTCTTTCGACTCTCACGCATGAAATACCTATTAAATGAAACCGATTTTCCGAAACAAAAAAATGCCGCTACCGTCGAACACTTACTTCGAGGTAGTGGCATTTTGAAATTAAGTGATGTCGAGCGTCGACTCGAGGGCCCGACACGTTCTGCGGATCGTCGGTAAAAAGTCCGTTCGTTTCGCGACGCCGCCTTTAATATGAACATGATGAATCCCTTTCGTCCGTTGAATCGCCGTCAGGACCGTGACGAGTTCGACGAACCAATTCGAAATCAGTTCTACGACCTGCTCATCAAAAGCAGCCGCTCCATACACATCATACCCGTTCTCGCAGAGATGGTTCGGGAATTGTTGCTTAAACCGAAAAATTAACGTCTCCGTCGTCGGAATCGACCATTGCTGAAAGAGGATGCGTCGCTCATGATCCATCGACGTTTCAATCACTCCGTCCGTCTTTAACTTTGGCTGACTACCGATGTTCAAAATCCAACTCGTTTTCTTTCGTTCGCCAGTGGAAGTGATCGTTCGCATGGTTTCGTCCATCTCCTTTGATGTGTAAGCGTTTACTCTCTTATTCTACAAGCCGATTGACCTTTCGTGCAAGTGACAAACTAATGAAACTGAACGATGCCTTCGTCTGACGTTCAGTCTAACAAACTTTTCCGCTGTTGACGATGGCAGTAATTAACAACATTCCCCGCGTCTTGCTTTTTTTAACCGCCTGGACGCAAATCGGCAAAAAATGATCGAATCCTTCGACACCATCCGTCCCGTAAAGAAATAGCTACTAGCCCCACTAAAAATGTGATACCATTCAGTGGAATCATCGAAAGAGGAGAGAACATTATGCGAAAGTTTTTACGAGTTAGCATCTTGTTCGTACTGTTCGTCCTCATCGCCGGCAGCTTCGTCTACTGGCAGAATCGGGAACGTGTCCAAAATGAATTGTATCGTACCTATTACGGGCAATACGGCGTCCCTGCCGAGAACATCGACATCTACGAACAAGCCGGTGACCGTTATGAAATCGATTGGAAGCTGTTAGCAGCAATCCATCGGGTCGAGACGATTTTTTCGAACTCTTCCGCGATGCAGTCGTCCGTCGGCGCCATCGGTCCATTCCAATTCATGCCGAAAACATGGGTCGGTTGGGGATATGAAGGTGGTACGTCGCTTGGTGACATCGAGCACGACGGGATTGATTTGACGGATCCGGAAGCAATTGAAAAGTATGGCGGTCTTGGGGTCGATGCTGACCAGGACGGCAAAGCCGATCCGACAAACCTGACGGATAGCGCCCATACGGCAGCGAAGTACCTCAACCAGCATGACGTCACGAAAACATCTGAACGCCAGACGCTCGAGTCCGCACTGTTTGAATACAATCGCAGTGAACAATATGTCGTTGACGTCCTCGCACAATACGATAATTATCAACAGCAAGTCGAGACGATTGATGCGAACGACCTCGACTTCAAACAAAAGACACTCGCCCTACTTCTTCGCGTCAGCTCACGTTTACTCAATTAAAGGAGGCACCACCATGACACAACCCGATCTTTCATCACTTCAGATCGAGGAATCGTCGATCCGCGTCAAGACGACATTTGATGCAGACAAGACGAAACGTTATTTGCGAAGCTACATCTTTGACGACATCGAGGAAGGGACGCACGTCGCCGCATTGATTTATACACCGCGGACGACGGACGCCTTCTTGTCCGGGACGACGACACAACGGGCGTATAACTTGATGAAGAAACACGTCAGTGCTCCCGTCAAACAATACGATATCATCAGCTTGATGCCTGATTTACTCGTCAGTGAAGATTTACCGTTCGCCCAGGCGAGCTATGACGAAATCAACTACCAGTTCGTCGAACAGACGTTACAGCAAGTCCGCGCCAAAAATGGAGTTGTCTTATGCGGATGGGGCTCCCCCGGTCGCTTGATGCACCACTTGCCTGCATTCGAAGATTTATTCAACGAATATGCCGACATATTATACTGCTCCGGCATCACGTCTAAAGGCGAACCGAACCACTTGCGTCTGACCGTCGACGACAGTCCGATGATTACGTATCGTGAGATGCAACAAAAAGCGAAAAAACTGCGGCGTAAATAATGCGTCAACAAAAAGGTGTTCTTCCCGGTTCTTACACACGGGAGAACACCTTTTTTTAGGACGATTAAAGCATTTACGTCTGGATGCTGTCTTGTCTCATCGGTAAAGCGGTTCGAATCACTTTTCGACTTCGACTTCCAGAATAGCTTCGATTTCTGCTTCGACTTCTTTATTCACCATCTGCGAACGTTTTTTTCTCAATTCAAGATCCATTTCTTGATCGATGAACTGGTTCGTATGCTTATCAAAACAGCTGTAACAAACCGCATGAAAGTCTTTTTCATCTGTCTTCAAAGATTTAAATTCCCACGTCTCCAGTTCCAGATAACTGACTTGGTTATTCGTTTCTTTTCCACATATTTCGCACGTCATGTTCATTCCGCTCCCCTTTTCAGACATCTTGCTTACTTTTTCCTAATTGGCGTTCTTTGATTCGTTTTAGACGTCCATGATATTTCATGATGTTCGCTTGTGATTGTTTGGCTTCTTCACTCGTCGGTTCCAAGTTCTCGATATCCCAGTATTTCACGACGACATCTAATACTTGGTCGAAGTATTGGAGTGGTCCGTAATTCGTATCGACGGCGATGGTTTTCATGCGCTCGGTAAAGTCCGGCATGACGGCACCCGGCATCGAGAAGTTAATGATGACATCTTCAAAGAACACGATGAAGTTCGGATCGAGCTCAAGGTGCGCCTTCACCGTGTCGCGATAGAACGCATAGTGAAGGGCTTCGTCTTTCGCCAAACGGCGAAGCAGCGTCGCCAAGTCTTTGTCATGCGCCCCTGCCACTCTCGCGACGTTGTTATAGAAAACGAGTGTCGCAAGCTCCTGCAACGACGTATAGGCCATTGTTGCTAAAGGATTCGTAAAGTCCGGGAACCAACCACTTTCAACGACGCGTCTTCTTAATTGATGCAACCGTGTCGGATTGACGTTTCGTGTCACAAGTAAATACGTTTCGAGTAAGCTCGAATGCTGATCTTCCTCCGCCGTCCACGTACGGACGAAATCATTGATGACCTCCATCGAGTTTTTAAAGGTGTAATCCAAATGCGACGTGTACCAAGGTAAATTCACTTCTGTCAGCAAGGCCGTTTCCACCGCAACGATGACACCTTCCGGAAGCGTGACTTGACTTTCCTCCCAAGGAACCCGTTTAAATGACATCGCCTTGTCCCAAGGAATGAATTCGTGATAGCTCCAGTCGATATGTGCAGAGCGTTCCTTATGTAATCGATATAATTCTTGAATGCGCGGTTCTAAACGAATATCTAAATCTGAATTTAACATGATCATGTCTCCTTTAAGATGTTTTTTTAACCTTAACCCATTTAAATGTATTTAACCATTATAATGATTTAAATCAAACTTGTTTATGGCTATAACATTTTAAAGAGCAGGTCGTATTAGCTACTGTAGACATTATAAAGTGAGACGCCGTCCTATCCAAGAAAAAAAACCTGCATTCACAGATTTTTTAAAAATCCATGCATACAGGCTTATGACTCACTTGAGAAAAATCGCTAAAATGATTTGAATACTATTCACCCTGTCGTTCATTTTCGCGTCAGTACAGCATCAATTCAAGTAAACAGTCGACGAGATCCTTCTCAAGATCCAGTGCCTGGAGCTGATGCATCAAATTGATCGGCTCAAGACGTTGCGTCAACAGACGATAGAGACGGTCCTTCAAGTCGTAGCCGATTTCCGCCTGATCGAGGAACTCATATAAGCGTTCCATCCGATTATCGTTCGTTGACATTTCGACTTGGAGCGATAACGTGACCGTTTCCGTCACTTCACCGAGCGAAACCGTCAACGATTGTTTTTTCGGGTCATATTCGCCCGGTAACGTTTCTCCGTCACGGACGATATACCCTTCGTTGACACCACGTAAAATCACAGTGATGACCCGTTTTTCAGGCAACAGTTCCTGTTTTCCGATTGGTGCTGCGATCGTCATCGTCCGGGCGACCCAGTCGAGTTCGAACGATGTCTCGACGTTTTCCCCGTCCCGGTGGGCGACACCGACACTGTCATCCTCAAACAGCGTGAATTGGTTCGAGGCGCCAGGGAATACGTGAACATCGAGGTGTTCCGGATTATGCAAGGCGTTCGAGTGCTCGACATGTCGACCGAGCGGAATGATCGCACCTGCTTTCGCGAGAACCGCCTGTTCGTCAAGCTTTCGGAACAGACGCATTTGTTTCCCGCCTGTATAACGGTGACCGGAGAAGAAATCGAACCATTCCCCGTCCGGCAACCACGCCGTCGTCGCCGCGACGTGTAATTTCTGATTCATCGGTTCGACGATCGGTGCGACCATCATTTCCGTTCCGAAATAATACTGGTTCGGGACGGCATACGCAAGTTCGTCTTCCGGATGCTCATAATACATCGGTGAGACGAGCGGCAATCCGTCAAAATGATTGCGGGCATTCATCGTGTAAATATACGGGACGAGTTGATGACGCAACCGTAAATACCGTTTCATGACTTGTTCCGCCTCGACCGAATACCGCCACGGTTCCTTCCCGTTAAAGATGCTCATCGTACTGTGCAAACGCATGATCGGGCTGAAGACGCCATATTGGAGCCAGCGCGTCGATAATTCATCATCTTTTTCACCGCGCTGGTGTCCGCCGATATCGTGGCTCCACCAGCCGTAGCCGATGTTCGACGCCGTCGCCGTGAAGTACGGCTGGAACTTGAGTGATGCCCAGGAGATGATCGTGTCACCGGAGAACCCGACCGGATAACGGTGACTACCGGGTCCTGCGTAGCGTGAGAAGATTAACGGACGATTGCCGTCACGGGCGATATCGAGCGCATGGTAATGATTAAGCATCCAGAGCGGGTCGAGCCCTTTAATCTTCGAGTTCGCTCCCTGTTGCCAGTCGATCCACCAAAAGTCGACGCCGTCCGCCTCATGCGGGTGATGCAGTTTCGTGAAGTAGTTTTCGATGAACGTCTTGTCCGAAAAATCAAACGGAATCCGGTCTTCCGTATCCGGATCAAGTCCCATCGCGACAGCCATCGCTTCATAGGCCTCTTCAAACCCGCGAACACCGTCCGCCGGGTGCAGGTTGAGCGTCACCATCCGGTCATCATCCTTTAACCATTTCAGGAAGCCTCGCGGATCGGGGAACAAGTCGCGGTTCCACGTATAGCCGGTCCAGCCGCTCCCGTATTTTTCCGGAATGTCGGTCACGTGCCAATCCATGTCGATGACGCTGACGGAAAACGGGACGTCTTCTTTTTTGAAACGTGTCATCAAGTCTTTGTACTCTTTTTCGTTATAGCGCCAGTAACGGCTCCACCAGTTCCCAAGGACTTGACGCGGCAGCATCGGCGTCGGTCCTGTTAAATGATAGAAGTCCTTCAACGCTTGTTTATAGTCATGACCATAACCGAAGTAATAAATATCTTTTGCCCCGGCTTGGCGCGGCTCGACGAAATGATCTTCCGTCAGGACGAACGAAGCCGAGTCGTCAATCGCCGCGTACCCTTGGCGGGAGATGATTCCTTCTTCGAGCGGAATCTCCCCGTCCGCATGGTCGAGTGTCCGCGCCGTCCCTTTGAGCGTCCGGAGCGGTCCGCCGAATGTATAGCGGCTGTAGTACGTACTGAAGTTCCCGAGCACGTCGACATATAACGTGTTCTCAGCGAACGGACCTTTCGTATAGTGGAGGTGCACATGTTCCGTGATGATTTGCAATTCCGTATCGTCTTCAACGATTCGGAATGACGGGACGGGAAAATCGCGGTTCCAGACCGTTTGCGTCGGCCGGTCCTCAAAGCGACCATCCTCCGCGTATTCCATCCGAATCATCCGACTCGTTAAAATCGTGAAGCGGTAATGATCACCTTGAATGATCGCTTCCGGTCGTGCCAGTGGTTTCATGTCTCGCGTATAGAAATGGGATTCGTCAATTGTTCGCATACGGGATCAGGACGAAATCGTCCTTTTCACTTCCTTCCAAAAAGTAAGTAGTGCAACCGATGTACACCCTAAGTGTATAAAACTGTTTGTTCCCGTTTCAAGTTCCAACTAATCCATTATTCAAAAAAAGTAGTCCCGCCAATGCATTATCGACGGGACTACGGACTCTGCTTTTTATAATAAAGGTGAAATCAGCCGCGAGAATGACTCGAACAGACGGAAACGAAGCGATCGCTTGACATAATCATTGGACGACAACTGAATCGAAACTTCGAAGTCATCGATGAAGTCCCGCTCAAGCTTCGATGCACTTTCCGTATCATAGAGAAACGCCATGATTTCGTAGTTGAGGACGAAACTGCGAATATCCATGTTCGCCGTCCCGACGACGCCGATCTTGCCATCAATCAACACGATTTTCGCATGGATGAAGTGACGGTTATACGTATAAATTTTCACTCCGTCTTTGAGCAATGGTCCGAAATAAGAGCGTGTCCCGTAATACGACGTGAAGCTGTCCCCTCGTCCCGGCGTCAAAATCCGGACGTCGAGCCCGGCCCGTGCTGCAAGCCGCAGCAATGTCATCGTTTCATTGTCCGGAATCAAATAGGGCGTCGCAATCCAAATCGAGCGCTGGGCAGAGATGATTGCTGCAATCAGGGCATTACGGATCGCCGGATCTTTTGACGTCGGTCCACTCGTGACGACTTGTACCGCCCCGTCCGTCTCAGCGTCATGTTTCGGGAAGTAGCGTGCTAATCCGTCCTCGCCACCGAACGTCTCCCATGTATCCGTCCCTTCAAGATGCGCATAAATCCAATCATCCAAAAACGTCGCCTGCAGCTCCTTGACGGCACGCCCTTCGAGTCGAAGGTGCGTATCGCGCCAAAATCCAAATTTCTTGTTTTTACCATCGTATTCATCACCGACGTTCAATCCACCGGTAAAGCCGACTTTGCCGTCGATGACGACGATTTTCCGGTGATTCCGGAAGTTCGCCGTGAAGATGAACAAAGGACTCGAAATCGGATCATACGCGGCGATTTTTGCTCCGGCGTCACGGAGCGGACGTAAAAACCCTTCCCCGAGCATATAACTGCCGAGCCCGTCGTACATGAAGCGGACTTCGACCCCGGCTTCTAGCCGTTCAATCAATGCTTCACGGATCGCTTTCCCCGTCTCATCGTTGCGGTAGATGTAATACTGGATGTGGACGTGATGCTTCGCACTCCGGATCGCCTCAAGAATCGCCGGGAACGTCTCCGTTCCGTTCGTCAAAATTTTACTTGCCGTATGGACATCGACCCCACCGCCACCGAAGTTTCGAATCGTGTTGGCGAGCTTCAGGTGATTTGCCGGCAATTCACTGACGGCAAGCGAACGGACCGGCCGGGTCGCTTGTTTGAGTAACATCCGCTCATCATGCGACCGGCGGTTCCGGCGACGGCGACGCGGGTTCCGACCGAACATCATCCAGATGATGACCCCGAGAATCGGTAAAAAGATTAAGACTAGAAACCAGGCAATCGTCGATTCTGCCGTCCGATTTTCAATGAAGATGATCATGATGACGGCGAGCGGCACGACGACCGCGGAAATCGTTAATACAAAATAGAGGTAATCCAATTGATACAATGTCCAAATGATACCTCCAGCGACTAAAAACACGAGCGCGAACTGTAAAACCCGATTGCGCACTTTACTTCCCCCTCTATGAAACATACTCTCTTATCGTCATTTCCCTGTTCCCTTTAAAAATATAGCAAAAAAAGAAACCACAGATGTGATTTCTTCAAAAGTTGACCTGAATTTAAAAAACGTCATCGTACATCGCGCGACCCGGAAGCGGATCGGCGAGCGAGGCCCAATCAGTTTCATCCCGCTGAACGAGGCAGGCATCGAATTGTGCTTCAAGCCGTTTTTGATCCAAACCAATCCCGATCAGGACGAGTTCCGTCCGGCGATCCGCTTGCGTCTCGAACCGTCCGGCGTATTCCATATTCGACGCATATCCTGCCTGATGAAACAAGAGTGCCACTTCCGGTCGTGTCGCGAGGAACAAAAATCCTTTCGCGCGGACGATTGTTTCCGGCCACGTCTCAATCAACGCAAGCAGGCGCTCCGGATGAAACGGTACCTCCCGCCGATAAACAAAGGATTGAATCCCGTATTCTTCCGTCTCCGGGACATGTTCCTCGGCATTGAGCTCACGGATCCAACCGGCACTTCCTGCCGCCTGCTCAAAATCAAATAAATCGACGTCAAGAATTGCTGCCGGGTCGACTTGTCCGTAGGTCGTCTCGATCAGTTTCGCCACCGGGTTCAGTGCTTTCAAATAACGGATGACTTCGAGACGTTCTTCCGCCGTCAGTCGGTCCACTTTGTTCAAGAGAAGGATATCCGCAAACTCGACCTGGTCGACGAGCAAGTCAACGACTTCCCGGACGTCCTGTTCATCAACTGCCTGTTGCCGTTCAATTAGTGATTCGCCGGACTCAAAATCTTTCAGGAAACTGTACCCGTCGATGACCGTCACCATCGCATTGATTTTCGTCGCGTCCGTCAAATCGATTCGGCTGTCTTCATCGACGTACGTAAACGTTTGGGCAACCGGAATCGGTTCCGAGATCCCGCTTGATTCGATGACGATGCCATCCAGATCGCCTTGGTCGACGAGGCGACGGACTTCAACTAATAGATCATCACGAAGCGTACAACAGATGCAACCGTTCGATAACGTCACGAACGACTCCTCCGTCCGTGAAAAGCCGGCCTTTTCAATCAATGCCGCATCGATATTGACTTCACTCATATCGTTGACGATGATGGCGAGCTTCCGCCCTGCCCGATTATGTAATAAGTGATTCAAGACTGTTGTTTTTCCTGCACCAAGATAACCGGACAGGACCGTGATCGGAATGCGTGACATGTAAATCGTCTCCTTTATAAATCGTAATGATTACGTTTTAAATAGTAACGATTCCGATTTAGACTGTCAAGTCCCGAAAAATAAAAAAAGTCAGGACAACGACCGTCCGTTCATTCAAAAAACGTCGTCCGGATCAACTGGACGATTCTTTCGGCAGCCTCTTTTGAAAAACCGGCAATCGTGTAATGGTTCGTATTCGCAATCAGATGGAATCTCGCATCCGGCAAACTATCGGCAAACCGTTCATGAGCTGCATTGATCCGTTTCGTCAAATCTTTGTTCAGCCATTTTTCAGGCATCCCGCCCGCCCAATCAGAAGCTGACAATACAAGAACCGGTGGCGTCACGTGCGGGACGAGCTGCAAAATCTGCTGATTGTTGTGTGCGACGGTGTCCCACTCGTCAAGCGTGCCCCGCCAGTGATGCGTCCGGCTCAACTGTCGCCACAGCGGGACACGGTCCGCTTTCGGAAGGCTTTTGAACATCCGCGCCCCAAGATTGTCCGGAATCAACCAGGCGAGAGGACGGATATGACTGAGGACATACAAAAAACGGTTCCACTTTTCCTGCATCCGCTCATACCAGTCCGGCAGTTCAACATCAACTTCCGGATGTGACGGATCGAGCAAGACGATGCCAACCGTCTCGTCCGGACGACGGCGCCCGAGTTCGAGCGAGATATAGGCACCGAGCGAATGACCGATGAACAGAAACGGTCCGTCGATTGTGAGTACATCCAGGACGCGTCCGAGTTCAGCCGCCTGTTGACTAAAAAATCGTTTCGTTTTGCCGCGCGAGGACTTGCCATACCCGAGCCGTGAATATTCAAAGACGCGTCCGAGCTGCAATAACTCGCCGCGCAACCAGCCCCACTGGTGGTGGTTCGACATCATCCCGTGATCGAGGATGAACGTCACATTTCCTGTTCCCGTCAACCGGGTGTCAAACCGTCCGTCAACCGTCTCAACAATCCGTTCCACTTTAAGCCCCCCCCTTATTCAAATAACGCCAGCTCGATATCGTACCCGAGCAGATTTAAGTAATCAAACAATTGTGACCGGTGATGATACAAGTGGACGGCTGCTTCCACCAACCAACCGGACGAACTGTCTCTGACGCCCCAGTAGGTCGGTTCCGTCGCAAAATCACCCGCCAGCCGGTCTTGATAATACTGCCATGACTGGTCCAAGCGGTCGACAAGCTGACCGGTCGGCACCGGAATCGCATAAAACTGCGCCATCTCCTCTGCCGTCGCGCCGGTCGCAATCCGCAAATCCGCTTCGAGCAACACGGCAAGATGGGCGGCGACTTCATATACGGACCGCTTCCCCGCAATCGGTTGCTTCTGCCAATCGTCCGGTTGAATCACTTCCATCAATCGGCTTGTCGTCCGGACACCAACGGCGACGTGCCGTTGTAACGCCTGTTGCCACTCATCCACGGGACCACCACGTGAGCGCCCGGTGTTCCATTTCCTTGACGAACGCATCCTTACCGGCGATGTAGGCACTGATGTCGACCGGATGCTGCTTCGCCAGTTGTTCCTTGATGTCGCTGTAAGCTGTCGCTTCTTGCGGATGCTGCCGTAAGTAATCGCGAAAGACGACATGACGCCTGATTTCCGGACTGCCGTCCGCATAGAGATGGATGTGATGCGTCCGCGCATCGCCGCCCTTGCGGTAGTAACGCCGTCCCGGCATGCCGAACTCGCCCATGACTTCGTAACCGAGTGCTTCCATCGCCGTGTCGAACGACTCAATCTCACCCAGCGTATCGACGACCGGTAAAATGTCGATGATCGGTTTTGCCGACAGTCCCGCGACCGATGTACTGCCGATATGATGGATGCCACGCAACCGTTGCCCGAAAATCGCCCGCAGTTGTGCCGCTTCCGTTTCAAACATTTCTGCCCATACCTCTTGATACGGTGTAACGATGACTTGTCTCATACCAATCCTCTCCTTTGTTATTTAGTATGCCAGTTCTTTAAGCAAAACAAAACGACCTCACGCGTGCGAGGTCGTTTTCGTTCGGTTATTTTTTCGTGATGAAGTAACGGGATTGATCGAGACGATCCGATGCCGTATAGACATTCATCTTGTACGAACCTGTCGCAAGACCCGTCCGCATTTTCAGGACGTAGTTGCCGTGGTTGTCGGCGACGTCTTGAGCAATCAATCGATAGCCGCTGCTCGTTTTTTCGAACAGACGGACGATTTGACGTTTTTCGACTTTGCCCGTCAACGTCTTTTTACCTGTCCATTTTTTGACCGGGTAGGTGTTTTTAATCGTGAATGATGCTTTTTTCGTGACTTTGTGCGAGATATCCGTCGATTTGACCGTGTATGTCCCTGTCGTCAAACCGTTTTTGACTGGAATCTTAAAGCCGCTCGCTGTCGTTTTTGCTTTGGCAATTTTTGTCGACCCTTTGTACAGCGTGACATCAAGTCCTGCTGTCGCTTTACCCGTCAAGACCGTCGAACCGTAGACGGCTGATTTTTTATCGATCGCCGGTGTCGCGACGAAGCCTGTTCCGACCGTGACGGTTGCTGATTTTTTCATGAATCCGAGTTCCGAGACGACCGTCAGTTTGTCACGGAGCTTGACCGGACGAACCGTTACCGCATACTTTCCTGTTTCGTCAGCAGTCGCCGTTCCGAGAACCGTCGTTCCGAGTTTGACCGTAATCTTCGCTCCGGCAACAGCTGTTCCTGTGACGACTTTCGCTCCCGGTTTGACGGTTGCGACGTTAACATTGAAGTTTTTCATCGGCACGTTCATTTCGAACTTCAGGAACGTTCCCGTTTCACCGGCACGTGTCACGCCTGTATTCGTGATTCCTTCGTAACGTTTCGTATATGCTGCTGCCGCTTCCGCTGAATCGAAGTTGACCGTCATCGGTTTACTGGCAACAAGCGACCAGTTCGCATCGGCCTTATAGTCGACCGGCTGCTTGGCTTGGATGAAGTCTGAGATGACGTTCCGTGTTTCGTACGCTGACTTGTAGACGATGTTTTTTCCGCCACCAAGACCCGGGAACGACGCACTGCCTGCACGGTAGTTGTTTGTCGCGACGAGGAATTCCTGCTCATCCGTGATTTCCTTGCCTTCGTACTTGATGTCTTGGACACGACTCGCATCCGCGTTGACGACGACGCCGTTGTAGTCATACTTCGCCGGTTTCGTAATGTCGATTTCATACGTCAATCCGTCGAGGATATCGAAGTTGTAGCTGCGGAAATCCTTGTTCAATAAATCGGTTTGTTCGCCTGATACTTCATTAAATTGCCCGGCCGACATCTCGAGCCAGTTCTTGACGTCTTTGCCCGTCACCTTGACGACTTCAAGCGTGTTCGGATAGACATATAGATCGGCGACGTTCTTCAGTGCAATCGGGCCTTTTTTAATCAACGTGTAGTCTGCCGCGTTGACTTGATTGCGTCCGCCCGTTTTGAATGGTGCACCGGCAGATAAGAGTGGCAAATCTTTATATTTCGCGAGTTCCGCATTGTCTTTTAACTGTTTTTCGACGTACCATTTTTGAGCGTTCGTGACGAACTGGACGGAATCATCATCCTGGACGAGTGCAAAGAAACTTTGGATATCGTCGTTGATCGTTCCGACTTCCTGACGGATATAGTCGAGTGTTCCTTGATGCGACTTCTCGATCAGCTTGACCGCACCGGCATCAGCGACCGTCTCTTTCGTGACGTCAGCAAGTTTCGCAGATGACGTATCGATCGTCCACTTGCCGTCGACTTGTTTTAATTGCAGATCGATGACACCGACATTTTTCCCTTGCGTGTTCGCCATGACGACCGGTTTTCCGTTAATCAGTCCTTTTTCGGCATCGACGTTCGGTAACTTATTGAATGCCGAGTCAGCTGCCGGGAACTTTCCGTGCTGGTGACCGGTCATCAAGACATCGATGTCGGCCAGTTTCGATAAGGCATACCCGACGTTCTCATCGCCGTCTTTTTGGTCGATCGTATCCCCGATTCCGGAGTGGGCCAGCGCAACGACGACGTCCGCACCAGCGTCTTTTAGTTTTTTCGCCGTCGCTTTAGCGACCGGGATGATGGCTTCCGCCGTCACTTTACCGGTCAAGTTCCCCGCGTCCCACGCCATGATTTGTGGTGTGACGACACCGAAGACGCCGACTTTGATTGTTTTCGGTTGATTGTTTTGATCCATCACTTGCCGTTCAATGATTTGATAGTCTTTTCCGTCTTCATTGTATTCCGCGACGATTGGTTGTTTCGTCACGGCGTCGAGGACGTTCGAGTTGACGAACTTGATTGAACCGCTTGAAGCACTCATCGCTGACTTCAGGAAGTCGAGTCCGAAGTTGAACTCATGGTTACCGAGCGTGACGGCGTCGTAACCGAGGTATTCCATTAATTCATACATCGGGTGTTTGCCTTTGTTGCCTTGATCGTACTGATTTTTGACATAATCCCCGAACGGCGTGCCTTGGAGTGTGTCCCCGTTATCGAACAGGAAGCTGTTCGTTTCGCCGACGACGTTTTGTTGCTGTTTGATGACTGTCGCTGCTTTGACGAGACCGATCGACTCATCTTGCGCGTCTTTGAAGTAATCATAATTCATCGAGTTTGTATGTAAATCTGTTGTTTCTAGAAAACGTAGTTTGACGACACTGTCATCTGCTGCGAGTGTTTTGACTTGGATGACGGGTGCTAACATCGGTGCGATCAACGTGGTAGCGATAATAATTTTTGTAGCCTGTTTCATCTGGTTTCCCCCTAAGATATAAATGACTGCTCAATTAATTTAACACGCTTTGATTGTAGCTTATAGCCTCTTTGAATAGGTCGGACATCCGTCTTATTTAACCTTCTTAACTAATTCCACAAATTGGCTTTACATTAACCTTGAACCTTTACAAATTTACTTGTAAAAAAGAAAACCGCTCCCCGAACTTACGGGAAACGGTTTTCACCCTTCATCTATCACCATGATGCTGTCGTTTGATTGCGTAACCGATGAAACCGGCAATCAGTGCCAGTACCGTCGCATAGAGAATCGTCGTCACCGTCACCGTCTCTTGACTGAACCGGACGAGAGCCTCGTCCTGCCATAAGAGTGCAAACGATGTCCCCGTCAGCGAACAGATGAACCAGCTAATCAAACCGGTCGCAACAGCGAAAACGACGGGATCGTATATTTTCTTAAAGGCCCGGATGCTGACAAGGAGATAGACGACGAACGGGACAATCAGAAACAGCCAAAACGGGAACGGCTTATCCTGTTCGACTTGATCAGCGGCCGCCGCAAGGACGACATTTCGTGCCGTTCCGTAATCGACTGCGTCAAGCGTCAAACGCGTATTCGATAAATCGGGACGTTCTCCCCCGATGACAGTCAACAGTTGATTCGTGACGCGCTCGGCGTCGATTCGGTTGACGACGTCCTCCATCGATCGTTTCAACCGCGTCACGTCGGTTTCCCCGTTCAAAAACGTCACCGGGACATTTAATCTTGCACCAAGGACATTTGCCTTGTAGGTCACTTGACTGCCGTGCATCAAATCATACCAGCCGTCACTGCCTGCGTTTAAACTCGAAACAGTCAACCACGTCCGGGTCGAGGCGTCCCCCTCATATTTCGCTTCATCCGTCACCGTAAAGAACAGTTGTGCACTACTTGCGACCATCAGGATAATGATCGCAGCACGGGAGGCGGCTGACATACCGGACAGTTGTCGTGGATAAAACGCGAGATAAAACAGACCTGTCAAAAAGAGTAAAATGAAGATTCCGTTCCAGACGGTCGCTTGATCAATTGTCAGCACATCAATCCCGAGTGCTGTGTTGAACGTAAATGCAAACAAGACGAAACTCGCCGCTAAAAAGCTGATTGTTCGAATCGTCCAGGTCACACGCGTTGCGCCGATCCGTAAAACTAAGAATAAGATTAGGAATAGACCGATTCCGAAAATCGATAAGAATGGACTGCCATATTCGGCGCGGAAGGATAGCGGTTCCAAGACTTGATTGAGATCGATTCCGAAAACCGACAAGATGTTCCCCGTATCATTTGCGCCAATCAGTTGATTCGTCAATCCCTCTTTGACGGCTTCCGGCAACGTGACAGCCATTCCGCTGATGAAAAACAGGAGGAACACGAGGGTCAATTCCAATGTCGTCCACGAGACGTCCGTGTCCTGCATCAGTTCGACGAACGCCTGATAATCGGCAGACTTCTCGATTTGTTGGACGAGAACGGTCATGACACCGAACAGGACGAGAAAACCAATACAAGCGAGTCCTATACCAAACAAGATATTGCGTAACATATGCGAGCGTTCCTTTCGCTGTTGCCTCCGCTCCATAAAAGCGCCTCCCCTTGACTAGATTGTTTGTATAGTTATTCCTGTTCCAGGTGATTTGAAAACGAATCTTCTGCAGTAAATACAAAAAGTAGCCCGTTCATGACGAACGGGCTACTTCCCAGACGCCGAACTCCGATTGGCAGGAACGCTTACTTTACGATTTTTTTCACGTCCGACTGCCCCACCTGAGCTAAACCAAAATGTTCCCGAAGCGTAGTCCCTTGATAGGCTTCTCTAAACAACCCTCTTTTTTGCAGTTCAGGAACGATCAGGTCTACAAAATCCTCTAAGCTTGACGGGAGTGACGGCGGCATCAGATTAAATCCGTCTGCGATACCCATTTCAAACCACAGCTCCATCTGATCGACGATTTCTTCCGGTGTACCTATCAGTGTCAGGTGTCCCCCACCAGCTGCCAGATAACCTAACAGTTCTCTTAGCGTAGGCTTTGTATCATCGATGATTTCAAGAATCGTTTTATAGCGTCCGACCGGTCCTGAAAACGCATCGACAGGCGGTAAGGACGGCACCGCTTTGTCAAGATCCCAATCAGAACAGTCCTGTTGCAAAAAGAAACTCAGTTGCTTCAAGGCATTCGCGACCGGTAATTTCTCATCCAGTTCGGCTTTCTTCGCCAGCGCCTCTTCCCGGGTTCGACCGACGTATGTAACCAATCCTGGAAAGATTTTAATCTGCCGCTCCGGTGACTCACTTTCTTTGATTTGTGTCTGTAGACTTTCCCGGAATGCTTTCGCTTGCTTTACATTCCACGACACCGAATAGACGGCATCCGCGTGCTTTGATGCAAGTGCAATCCCTTGGGCAGATGCACCCGCCTGCATCGCCACCGGCTTCCCTTGAGGACTACGCGGTGTAGACGAAGGACCTTTTACGTTGAAGTAGGTCCCGCTATGATGGATCGGTTGAATCTTTTCAGGATCAATTAACCGGTTGTCCGTCCGGCTCGAAAGGAAATCAGCTCGATCCCAGGATAAAAATAATTTTTCCATTACAGATGCAAATTCATCCGCCTTTTGATACCGTTCGTCCCTTGCAGGGAGCGCATCCATACTATGGTTTAACGCTTCCCAGTCCGTCATCGACGTCACCAGGTTCCAGCCGACACGCCCGTTCGTCACGTGATCAAGGCTTAACAGTTGTCTCGCCGCTGTATACGGATTTGAAAACGTACTCGATATCGTTGAAACTAACCCGATATGGCGGGTTACTTGAGAAATAGCGGTTAAATTGATTACAGGATCGAGCCAAAAGGCCGGTAGTTCAGTTGCGTTTGCAGCAGGAAAAGATTGATTGTCAGCAAAAAATACAGCATCCAGGCAGCCCGCTTCCGCTAGTTGAGCCAATCGCTGATAATAACCGCTCTCCCCGATTTCTTCAATCGCAGAATCCGGCATTAACCATGCCGCTTGATGATGGCCACAGCCGTACAATAAAACACCGATGTTTAACTGCTTCGTTTTCGTCATCTTTAGGTCCCTGACTCCTTTCTCCTGAGCGCTGACATCAGTTCATCGTCAATCCGCCATCTACGGTTAGATTTTGACCGGTAATGCCAGAGGCTGCTTCTGACGCTAAAAAGGCGACCAATTGCGCAACCTCTTCCGGCGTCGTCACTCTTTTTAACGGAGTTGATTGGGCAATCAATTCGAATACTTCAGCGGTCGTCACAGCACTGGCATCCGTCACTTTTAACAAGCCGCCGGAGACGACATTCACGTTTATGCCGTACTGTCCTAGCTCTGATGCAAGATTACGCGTAAAGCCGATCAACCCTGCTTTTGCCGTCGTATATTCGTGATAGGGAACTACCGGGTTTTGATACAGATTCGTGCCGATGCTGATGATGGTGCCGTTATTTCGTTCAATGAATTGCGGCAGAACACTTTGCACGACGTGGAACGCTGCTTTCAACGTGCCATCCAACTGTTTTTGATAATCTTCCCATTCCAAATCGATGAATGATTTTTGAGCGCGCGGATCGAACTTAAAATCGACTAAGGCATTATTGATTACGACATCGATTTGTCCGTAATGAGCTGTCGCTGACTGCATCAATGTCTCGACGTCTTCTCGCTTCGTGACATCCGCATACAGGGCAATGGCATGTTCTGCACCGAGCTCATTTACGAGTTCCTCTGCCGCATCCTTGCTCTTATAATAATTAATCACAACTTTAAACCCATTGTTCACCAATACTCTTGCAATCGTCGCGCCAAGTCCCCGACTGCTTCCCGTCACTACTACCGTTCTGTTCACTGTCTTCCACTCCTTCATCGTCTTTTGCAACTTAAATAGCGAAGTCGTAAACAAAAAAAGCGCAACTCTCCAAAAGGAAAGTTGCGCACGTCTAAATAATCACATAGCAAAAAACCGACAGACTGGTCTTCGCTGGTTTATTAGAGTCTACACTTCCCTACGCTAGTACGAACTAGTTCAGGTTCAAAGGGTTTGAGTATCTACTCATCTCAGTTTAGCAACACCCCTAGTGATTCTATTCAAGTTACCTTCACTTTAGCGGTCTTAGAAATATCTGTCAATAATGACAAGACAGTTTTATCGGTGTCTCTTCTGATTACGAACGAAAGCCTTGCCTCCGTCGACCGGAAGCAAGGCTCTTTTGAATTGCCATGATTTTTTTCTCTGTTATACGCCTTCGTACGCAAGCTCCATGATGTTCCGAAGTTCCGTCACGAGCGGCATTTTTGGATTCGCTGTCGTACATTGATCTTCGAATGCATCGACGGCCATCTTGTCGAGTTTTGCTTCAAAGTCGGCTTTTTTGATGCCTTGGGCTTTGAATGACATTTTGATGTTCAACTGTTGTCCGAGTTCTGTGATCGCTTGGATTAGTGATTCGACACCTTGTTCCGTTGTCGCTGCCGGTAGTCCGAGATAACGCGCGATTTCTGCGTACCGTTCATCAGCGATAAATGATTCATATTTCGGGAACGAAGCGAGTTTCGTCGGTTTCGCTGCATTGTAGCGGATGACGTGTGGCATCAGAATCGCATTCGTCCGACCGTGTGGCGTGTGGAACTCCCCACCGATTTTGTGCGCGATCGAGTGGTTAATCCCGAGGAAGGCATTGGCAAACGCCATTCCGGCCATCGTTGACGCATTGTGAACTTTTTCGCGTGCTTCGGCATCGTCACCATTCGCATAAGCGCGTGGCAAGTAGTCGAAGATCATCTTGATCGCTTTTAGCGCCAGTCCATCCGTATAGTCGTTCGCGAGGACGGAGACGAAGGCCTCTGTCGCATGTGTCAAGACGTCCATTCCGGTGTCTGCCGTGATTGATGCCGGGACCGTCATGACGAATTCCGGATCGATGATTGCGACGTCTGGTGTTAATGCATAGTCAGCAATCGGATACTTGACGTTTTTCTCTTTGTCCGTGATGACGGTAAACGGTGTGACTTCAGATCCTGTTCCGGACGTCGTCGGAATCGCGACGAACTTCGCTTTGTTACCGAGCGCCGGGAATTTATAGGCCCGTTTCCGGATATCGAGGAACTTTTGACGTAAGTTCGAGAACGTTTCGTTCGGTTGCTCGTAGAAGAGCCACATGCCTTTCGCTGCATCCATCGCTGATCCGCCACCGAGGGCGATGATCAAGTCCGGTTTGAAGTCGCGCATCGCTTGCGCTCCTGTCTGAACCGTTGCAACCGATGGATCCGGTTCGACTTGGTCGAAGATCCGGTAGCTGACGCCTGCCGGTAAGTTGCGGATGACTTTATCCGCGTAGCCGAACTCGACCATCGCTTGATCGGTGACGATCAACGCACGTGAGACATCTTGAATCGATTTCAAGTATTGGACTGAATTTTTTTCAAAGAAAATCTTTTCCGGTACTTTGAACCACTGCATGTTCACGCGTCGTCTCGCCACCTTCTTGACATTGAGTAGATGTTTCGCCGTTACGTTTTCAGAGACGGAGTTTTTCCCGTAAGAGCCGCAACCGAGTGTCAGTGATGGTGTCAATTCGTTATACAGATCACCAATCCCACCGTGTGCTGACGGGCTGTTGACGAGAATCCGGCAGGCTTTCATCCGCATTCCGAATGCCGTCATCAAGTCGTCATTCGTCGTGTGGATGACTGCCGTATGACCGAGGCCACCGATTTCAAGCATCCGTTCGGCGACATGGAACGCATCTTCCGTTGACTGGACGCTATACGCACCAAGGACAGGGCTTAGTTTTTCGTGTGAGAGTGGTTCTTCTGAGCCGACTTTTTCAAGTTCTGCGACGAGCATGACGGTGTTGCTCGGAACGTCGATGCCGGCTTTTGCTGCGATCCAGGTTGCCGGTTTCCCGACGATGTCGGCATTGACGGCACATGTATCGGTTTTGATGACGAGCGCTTCGAGACGTTTTTTCTCATCTGCTGTACAGAAGTAGCAACCGAGTGCTTCCATCTCCGCCCGGACTTCCGCGTAGATTTCCTGATCGATGATGACCGCTTGCTCCGATGCACAAATCATGCCGTTATCAAACGTTTTGGAGAGGACAAGGTCACTGACGGCACGTTTGATTTTTGCTGTTTTTTCGATGTAGCACGGGACGTTCCCCGGTCCGACACCGAGTGCCGGTTTTCCTGTTGAATAGGCTGATTTGACCATGCCGGCTCCGCCGGTCGCAAGGACCATCGCGATATCCGTGTGGTTCATCAAGACTTTTGTTGCTTCGAGTGACGGTTGTTCGACCCACTGGATACAGTCACGCGGTGCGCCGGCTTTGACAGCCGCGTCACGTAACGTTTTCGCTGCTTCGAGTGAGCAGTTTTGCGCTGACGGGTGGAAGGCGAACACAATCGGGTTTCGTGTTTTAATCGCGATCAACGCTTTGAACATCGTCGTTGATGTCGGATTCGTCACAGGTGTGACGCCACAGACGACACCGACCGGTTCTGCGATATAGGTGATGCCGTTTTGAACATCTTCTTCTAAGACGCCGACCGTTTTTTCATCACGGAGACTGTTATAGATATATTCCGTCGCAAACATATTTTTAATCATTTTATCTTCAAAGACACCACGTCCTGTTTCTTCAACGGCGAGTCGTGCCAGTTCAACGTGACGTTCGAGACCGGCAAGCGCCATGTCACGGACAATCGTATCGATTTTCTCTTGATCAAATGTTAATAATTCCTGTAATGCGGTTTGACCTTTTGCAACGATTTTATTGATCGTTTGTTCGACAGGTGATACGTCTTGTTTGATTTTTTCTTTGACAGCCATGTTAGGTTTCCTCCCTATTTTGGAACGAATCTGAGTCTGCATTTCCCTACTAAATGTTAGGAATGCCAAGCTGATATTCAATAGTTTGTGCTTTCCTTCACAAATCAATCATACCGCCTTTTTGATGATTTGTGCATGACCATCCTGTGAACTATTTCACATCATTGAAAACGTTCTCATTCTCAAAAGGTGTTGTCGGACAAGGCATCCTTTTTGAATCCCTTGCCTGTGACTTTTCTCACAGCACCTATTTTCTTTGCTTGTCTGACGGACAAAACATCGTGTAATCTATTAAAAGATACATATTTATTTGTTTTGAAGGAGGAAGTTTCATGACAATCGTCAATCAAATGCTTGCGTTCAACGAACAATTCGTCGAAGAAAAACAATACGAACAATTCATCTCGGATAAATTCCCTGATAAAAAGGTCGTGATCTTAACGTGTATGGATGCCCGCTTGACGGAACTCCTCCCGCACGCGCTCGGTCTAAAAAACGGCGATGCGAAGATCATTAAAAATGCAGGGGCCGTTCTGTCACACCCATTCGGTTCCGTCATGCGCTCGATCCTCGTCGCCTTGTACGCACTCGGGGCGGAAGAAGTCATCGTCATCGGTCACCACGACTGCGGCATGAGTACGATCGATCCGGCAAACATGATTGCCGAGATGGAAGGACGCGGCATCAATCAACAAGTCCTAAAGACACTCGAAGCATCCGGCGTCGACTTGAAGCAATGGTTACGCGGGTTCACGTCAGTCGAAGAAAACGTCAGTCATTCCGTCGGTCTGATTAAAAACCATCCATTATTACCACCGGGCACGAACGTCCACGGGCTCGTCATCGACCCGGGAACAGGGAAACTCGACCGCGTCGATTGCTAAACTTGTCCTTATATAGTAGAAAGAAGGTACGACCGACACCGGTCGTGCCTTTTTATGTTTTTTTCTTGACAGCAAAAAGAACGGTCTGTATGATACTTTAGTATAGTACAGTGATACCAAAAGAAAGCGTGGTTTTATAGTTATGTTCAATGCTGTTGTTTTAGCCGTTATCCTTTTATTTGTCTTAGCCATCTTCCGTGTCCACATCGTCCTCGCGATGGTCATCAGCGCTCTCGCCGGTGGTTTACTCGGCGGTCTTGGTTTAACGAAAACGATCGAAAGTTTCTCAGGCGGTCTTGGAGCCGGCGCAGAAATTGCCCTCAGTTATGCCTTGCTTGGTGCGTTCGCCGTCGCCCTGTCGAAAACAGGTTTGCCGGACGCCCTCGCACATAGCTTGATTGCTCGCTCAAAAGGAAGTGCCGATGCGACGTCGGTCAAGAAGTTAAAAGGGTTCATCATGTTCGCGATTTTATTACTCGCAATCAGTTCACAAAACGTCTTGCCGATTCACATCGCCTTCATTCCGATCATCATCCCGCCATTACTCGGTCTGTTTAATGATTTGAAAATTGACCGGCGCCGGATGGCCATCATCATGACGTTTGGTCTCGTCACACCGTATATGTTTTTACCAATCGGTTTCGGTGATATCTATCTCAATCAGATTCTGTTACCGAACTTACAAGAAAACGGGATGGACACCGCTGGCGCATCAGTCATCAAAGCGATGGCGATTCCGGCGCTCGGGATGTTGTTCGGATTGTTACTCGGTTTATACAATTACCGGAAACCGCGTGAATATGAGATGCGGAACATCGCACCGGACGATTACGAGATTCCTGTCGTCACGAAATCCAAATTATTACTGAGTTCAATTGTCGTCATCGCGACGCTCGTCGTCCAATTGACGACGGAATCGATGATCATCGCCGCGACGACCGGCCTCCTGCTCTTCCTCGTGTTACGACTCGTCCGCTTCAGCGAAGCAGACGATGTCATCACACGCGGTATGCGGATGATGTCGTTCATCGGATTCGTCATGATTTCAGCGAATGGCTTCTCAAACGTTTTACGTGAGACAGGTGATATCGAACCACTCGTTGAAAACTCAAAATCGTTAATGGGCGATTCGCAGCTCGTCGCTGCCTTCGTCATGCTATTGATTGGATTACTTGTCACTGTCGGAATCGGTTCAAGTTTCTCGACGATTCCGGTCATCGCCGCCATCTTCGTGCCGCTTTGCATCCAGTACGGATTCAGTCTCGAGGCGACGATTGCCATCATCGGTACAGCCGGTGCACTCGGTGACGCCGGTAGTCCGGCAAGTGATTCGACACTCGGACCGACGAGCGGATTGAATGCTGACGGACAACACGATCACATGCGTGAAACGGTCATTCCGACATTTTTACACTACAACTTACCATTGCTGATTTTCGGTACGATTGCTGCTGTCATTCTTTAATGAAGAAATCATCTCGTTTTAACGACGGGGTGATTTTTTTCTTTCCATTTTGCGTGGACTTCTCTAAAATGAAGGGATGAAGTGCAATTAAAGGAGTGTGGAACGTGTTATCTAGCGTCGTCAATACCGTCTTACTATATTTAGCCGACTTAGGTTATGTCGGAATCGCGCTTGGCTTGATGATTGAAATCATCCCGAGTGAGATCGTCTTATCCTATGGTGGGTTCATGATTTCTCAAGGGACGATCGGCTGGCCACTCGCTATCGTCGCCGCCGTCATCGGTGGATTGTTCTCGCAATTGTTTTTGTACTGGTTCGCCCGCTACGGCGGTCGTCCCCTCATCTTGAAGTACGGAAAATATGTATTGATCACGGAACACCATCTTGATCTCGCAGAACGTTGGTTCGTCAAATACGGACAAGGGGTCATTTTCGGGGCACGATTCATCCCCGTCGTCCGCCATGCGATCTCCATTCCGGCAGGTCTCGCCAAAATGGATCAAACAAAGTTCTCAATCTACACGATTCTCGCAATCATCCCGTGGTCGATTTTATTTCTCTATCTCGGTGAGACACTCGGAACGAACTGGCGCTCGATTAAAGGCGTCGCCGCTCCCTATACGAACGGCATCTTAATCGCAGCGGTCGTCATGATCGTCTTGTACGTCGCCCTCAAGAAACGCCAACGTACGACGTAATCCGTTTACAGCCTGTCCTACTGCGACAGGCTTTTTTTAAAAGGAGTGATTTCTATTGGAGACATCAAAAACCGTAACCATGCATCTGGATCGTGTCACTGCCTCACATATCCGTGGAACGCATATCGCGACGGGACTGACGATTGCCGGTCATATTCTACTCGTCGAACAAATCTACGATGAAAAACGACACCGCCCTTTCTTGCATGTCCATCGGATTCATGACCAGTGGCGCAATACGATCATCATCGCCCAGGAAGACGTTGAATTCAGTTATGTCGAATCGTTTTCCGACGGACGGATCCTGCTCGTCGCCTCGCGTTGTGATGACGATGTCGACGGATCATGGTTACCAAATGCTTTTATTTACGATCAAGTCGGTCATCTGATTAACAGTTATTGTCTAGACGACGGAATTCAAAATGTCCAAGTCGATGAGCGTGACCACATTTGGGTCAGTTATTTCGATGAAGGCGTCTTTGCTGACGCCGCGACCAATTCAGTTGGGTCGTTCGGCCTCGTCGCTTTTAACGACCAGGGGAAAGTCGTCTTTAAAAATCGCGACTATCCCATCGATGACTGTTATGCAATGAACGTCTCGTCTGCGAATGATGTCTGGTTCTTTTATTACTCCGACTACCGGATCGTTCAACTGCAAGGAGGAACGAGTCAGGCGTTCCACGCACCGAAACGGCCGTTCACAGATTTTGCTATTTATAAGGACTATCTCGTCTCGACGGATAATACGCAGACCCACGTCTTACAGCAACAAGGAAAACGGTATGTCGAGCAAGGACGGATGTCCTTCATGTCGGAGCAGGATGAATGCTTGTCCGGAACCATCAAGATGCGAAAGAATCAAATTGTGTTGACGACAGATACACGTCTTTATACAGGTGCTTTAAGTGATATGATTTTTGACGCGTAACGAAAGCACCTGTCAAAGAACGGACAATCGTCCTCTGACAGGTGCTTGTTTGTGTCATTTTTTTAATGCTCCCCGTGCATTCAGTGCCGCAAACACGACCATCGCAAGACTGAGAACGGCCGCGACAAGCACCCCTTGCGTATAGATACTCCAGTCAATCGTCTCACGTAATAAAACGGCACGCATCCCTTCCATGATGTAGGTCGTCGGATTGAGTGTCGCCGCGATTTTTAACCATTCCGCTTCAATCAACTCTTTCGGGACGAACGTCGTCGATAAGAAAATCAATGGGAAGAACAACAACGTTCCGGCTTGTGCGGCCTGTGCATTGCGTGTTTTCAGGGCGACCCCGACCGAATAGCCGGCAAAGGCAAGTCCGAAGCCAAGCGCAAGGACAATCGTCAAGAAAAAACCTGCAGCTCCAGCAGGAATCGATAATCCAAGTAAAAAGCCCATGCCGAAGATTAACAACGTCTGAACGAACAATTGTAACATCCCGGCAAGCATCGGTCCGAGGACGATTGCTGTCCGCGAAACCGGTGTCAACAGCAGCCGTGCAAAATACCCGCTTTCGATATCCTTGACGAGGGCTTGTCCCGCGCCCCCTGCTCCACCGACGGCACCGGAGACGATTGAGACGGGTAAGATGAAGTTCAAATAATCGACGCCCCCGAACTGGGGTAAGCTCGAGATGCCGGATAATCCGCTCGTATAGACGAGCAGGAAAAAGACGCTGATGATTAAATTCGGGATGAATGAGAATGGATTCCGTAACGTCACGAGTAAACTGCGTTTTGTCAAAATCAAGGTTTCCCGCCACATGTCACTTGTCCTCCTTATACGCTTGACCGGTCAACTGAATAAACACATCATCGAGTGACGGCTGTTTGACGACGAGCGAGCGTGCCGTCAGCTGGTGATCATCCAAATAGCGGACGACTTGTTTGAGCGTCTCTGTTCCATCTGACGGCAGGAGAACGGTCTCTTTTTCAATCCGTCCCGAAAATGCCGCTCGAAACGCTTCACTGGCGGATTCGTCTTCAAGGACAACTTCAATTCGTTCAGCTCCGTTCATCGCTTTCAGTTCTGCCGCTGTTCCTTCAGCGATCAACTTGCCGTCATTGATGATCGCGATCCGGTCCGCCAGCTGATCCGCTTCTTCCAAGTATTGTGTCGTCAAGAAAATCGTCGTCCCGTATTCTTCATTCAAGCGCCGGACTTCCGTCCAAATCTGTAACCGGCTTGCCGGATCAAGACCCGTCGTCGGTTCATCGAGAAACAGGACGGTCGGTTGGTGAACGAGCGTCAGTGCCAAGTCGAGCCGCCGCTTCATCCCGCCGGAATACGTCCCGGACCGGCGTTTGCCATCTTCTGCTAAACCAACAAGCTCCAATAATTCATGGGCTCGTTCGACTGCTTTCTCTTGGGAAAAACCGAACAACTTTCCTTGCAGTACGAGCAACTCCTGCCCCGTCAAATCATTATCAATACCTGTTTCCTGCAGAGCGACGCCGATTTGGAGCCGGACGTTTTTTTGATCACGTTCGATATCGTATTGATTGATCGTCGCGTGACCGGACGAGACGGCAATCAACGTCGTCAGCATTTGAACCGTCGTCGACTTGCCGGCGCCGTTCGGTCCAAGAAAAGCAAAAATCTCTCCTTTTTTTACGTGAAACGATATCTGGTCGACTACTTTTTTCCCGTTGTACTCCTTCGTCAACTGCTCTACTTCAATCACGGTCATCCGTCCTTTCGGCTATAGAGTTTGCTGAACGTATTTTTCTTCTATCTTTTCCCGCTTTGAGGTTAGGATATGCGAACAATCCAAAAGGAGCTGACACAACGTTCGGTCTCTAGGTCTTTCGAAACCTTCATACTTTTTTACTGCCGTGTTTAAAGCGTATATAAAAAAGACGAGAGCGATTTCAATTCGCCCCCGCCTGTCATTTGATTAACAACACCCTGCTGTTTGAATGCTCCAATTATTTCATTCCTGAAATATTGTATCCTTCAATGATGTATTTTTGGAAGATCATGAAGATGATAATAATCGGTACGACCATAAATGTTGCTCCGGCCATTTGCAGTCCATAGTTCCCACCATGCTGTCCTTGTAACAACGCAAGACCAACTGACAATGTGTACAGCGATTCATCATTCGCGATGATAAGCGGCCAAAGGAAACTGTTCCAAGCACCAATGAATGTCAAAATACCTTGAACTGCCAAGATCGGTTTCGACATCGGTAAAATGATCGAGAAGAAAATCCGAAATTCGCTGGCTCCGTCGAGGCGGGATGCCTCCAAAAGTTCATCCGGTATCGTCGTCATGAACTGCCGGAACAAAAATACTCCGAACGCACCGACTAATCCCGGCAATACGATTCCGGTCATCGTATTCGTCAATCCCATCTGGTTTAACATCAAATAGACCGGAATCATCGTCACTTGTCCCGGAATCATCATTGTCGCCAGAACACCGATAAACAGGACTTTGCTGCCTTTAAACGTAAATTTAGCAAATGCATAGCCGGCCATCGCAGTCAGCAATAAACCAAAAAACGACGCAACGACAATCAGGATTGTATTTTTTAAATAGGTCAGGAAGTTTAAATTTACAAACAGGTTCACGTAATGTTCAAACGTGATTTGATCTGGCCAGATCGTCAAGGGTAGAGCTAAAATTTCAGCATCTGTCTTGACTGAAGAGATGACCATCCAGAAAAACGGTAACATGAAACATAGACCAAGTAAGGTTAACACCAGTCCCAGTAACCATTGCGGACGATTACGTTTTTTTCCTATCCTTACTTTCGGAATCGGAGAAAATCGTTCCGGTTTTACGTTAACCGCAACCGGTTTTTCTTTTGGAATCATGACGGTCCCTCCTTAATATGGATTCTCATTCTTTTGCACTCTAAATTGAATCATCGTCACAGTAATGATCAGAACGAACAGGACCACCGACCCGGCCGCTGCATATCCAAAGTTACTCAGCTGGAACCCGTTCTGATAAATGAACAGTGCAAGGGAAGTCGTCGAATTTAAGGGACCACCTTCCGTCATGATGAACGGTTCTTCAAAAAATTGAATCCAGCCAATCAAGGTCGTGACGGTTACGAAGAAGATCGCATACCGAAGCAACGGAATCGTGATTTTAAACATCTGTTGAAATGTATTTGCCCCGTCCAATGCTGCAGCTTCATAATAAGTACGCGGAATCCCTTGTAGAGCAGCCAAGAAGATGATCATGTTGATCCCAACCGCACGCCAAAGTGCAAGCAAGATCAATGATAACTTCGCGACGAACGGATCCTGAAGCCAAGGAACATCCGGCAAACCGACCGTGTTCAGAATAAAGTTAAACAACCCATACTGGGGATTAAATAAAAAGCCCCATACGACGGCGACAGCAACGACATTCGTAATTGAAGGCATATAGAAAACCACCCGGAACCATTCAAAGACCTTTCCTCTACCAAAGTTAATCGCGATCGCAATTGATAAGGACAAGGCAATCACAAGCGGTACACCGATCACAACGTAGACGACTGTATTTGATAAGGCTTGAAGGAATACTTCATCTTTGAAAATTTCCAGATAGTTCGTCATTCCAATCCAGTCAACATTAGCGAAATTGGCGATACCCGCTAAATCCATATTCGTAAAACTCATGACAAAGGCGACGAACAACGGCGTAATCGAAAATAAAAGTAATAATAAAACCGTCGGAGCGATTAGTAGATAGGGCGCGCGATCGTTCAGCAAACGTCTCATGAAGTGACTCCTTTCACAAAACAAGAGGGGATAAGCATCCCCTTGTTTTGATTACTTGAGGATGGTTTCAGCCTTTTTCTGGAATACATTTACCTCGTCTTCGACCTTTGCCTTGCCTCGATACATCTTCTCAAAACTCTGCAGATAGGTTTGTGATACTTTTTCCCACGAACTGATCAACGGCATCGGCTGAGCATTTTCCATTTGTTCGCCAAACGTTTTCAACTTTTCATCATTTTGTAACGTCTCATTTTTCCATGCTTCTTTTGTCGACGGCAATGATTTCGTCATCTCCATCCACTTCGTTTGTGTTTCGGGTTGACTCATGTAAGAAATGAATTTGGCAGCTTGATCTTTTTTCTTGCTGCTTTCGAAAATACTGAGGTTGGCGCCGCCTAAAAACGAAATGTTATTTTCTTTGGCAGGTAAAACAGCAGTTCCCCACTGCTTCTCAATACCCGGCATTTGCTCATTGATGATGTTAATCATCCATGGTCCGCTGATGAACATCGGAACGTTCGGCTCCTTCGCGCCAAAGGCCTGCACGATGTCCATTCCGAAGTCGATTGGCGCATATCCTTCTTTAAAGTAGTTTGATAGATAGTCCGCACTCTCCACGAATTCCGGCTGATTGAACAACGGTTTGTTCTCATCCGTCAGCAGTTCAGATCCGTTTTGACGGGCAAACATGAAGGACAGCATTTGATCATTCGTATCGAGTGTGATTCCATACATATCGTCACCTTTACGTTCCGATAATTTAGCCGAGACTGCCTCCAGTTCTTCCCACGTTTTCGGTGCTTCTTTATAACCGGCCTTTTCTAATGTATCTTTCCGGTAATAGAGCACACGTGTATCGGTATACCATGGTGTTCCATAGACGCTGCCTTTCAAGTTGACTGTATCGAACGAGCCTTTGTAGAATTTATCTTCCGCAAGTTCCGGATATTTTTTGACGTAGTCCTTCATATCCGCTAGTGCACCCGCTTCAACAAACTCAGGCATCCATGACGTCCCCATCTGGACGACATCTGGTCCGTTTTTAGAGGCGACTGCTGTCAGTAACTTATCATGTGCTGTATCCCAAGGAATGGCTTGAACTTTGACCGTGACTCCTTTGTTTGCCTGTTCATACTCTTTGACCAGTTTAGGCAATGCTTTTCCTTCTTCCCCCATTGCCCAGACAGTCAATGTTTTTTCATCTTCTTCAGATCCCGATGAACACCCTGCCAACATACCCGATAGTGCCAACGTACTTACAGCTACAGCGATTCCCACTTTTTTCATCATTTGTTTCCTCCCTTTCTTCATTCAATCGAAACGTTTCGATTGAATATCAAAAAAATAATGTTTATACAAATGTCTTTCTGCAAAAAAACAGGTTAAACGTTTCTATAAACATTATAATCATTAATGTATACGCTTACAATAGATAAATAAAATTTTATTTTCTTTGACAAACAGATTCAGCCACAATGAATTTTGAGTCGATTTTTTCGATGCCGTTTTCTTTTACATCAATCAGTCGCATGAGTGAATGAGCTGCTTTTTGTCCCCACTCCAATTTAGAATAACTGACACTCGCGATTTTCGGGTGTGTATAGTTCGTAATCTCCAGTTTGTCGAATCCTGCCAATGAAACATCCTGCCCGATACGAAAAGACGTGTTTTGTAGTACATCATATACACCTAGCGCCATGTCATCATTGAGACAGACGATGGCATCGCCGTCTTTCAAGTCTTCCAACAAATCACTTGTCGCCCGAATGCCCGAACGTTTAGTGAAGTTGCCGTCCCATTCCATGACGATGATTCCAGCCTGTAATGCATGGGTCATGACGATTTCACGCCGCTCGATCGCATCATGGTTTCCGACGGGACCATTCAACAGATGAATGTGATTTGGACGTGTCGCTACGATTGCTTCCATCTCCTGCTCCATTCCCATCGCATTATTCAAGAGAACGCAACTGATGTTCGGATGGATGATTTCCCGATCAAGTAATGTCAGCGGGTGCCCTCGGTCGGCAAAACTCATAATTTGTTCTTCCGTGAAACGATGTCCTAAAATAATCCCTCCATCCACAATCCGCTCCGTCATGAGTCGATGGGATTCCGGACCATTGCAGACGATTAGTTCGTAACCTGTGTTTGATAATTCCAAGTTGATTCCTTTTAACAATTCTCCATAAAATGATCCCGAGTAATCCCCGAGAAATGCACCGATGATATGTGTTTTCCGCGTCTTGAGCGTCCGTGCCGCCGCGTTCGGAATATAGTTAAGCTCATTGGCGATTTGAACGATTCGTTGTCTTGTCTTCTCCGTTACTTTCGTACTGCCATTAAGTGCGTATGAAACAGTTGAAATTGAGACCCCTGCTGCCTTGGCGATATCTTTTATCCCCGTCATTTTCATCACTTCCTTCTTCAAAAAGTATAGCATATGACCGCTTCATACGGTCTTAAAAGTGATGATGGTTGCTCGTGTGTCGCACAAAGTACACGTTCGATTTCAAAGGGATGTTTTACTTCCTGATCCGTCAGATTCACTAGAACCGTCACTGCCCGTTCCTCGGGGTCAGTTCGTTGAAAACAAAGGAGACGTTCATTCGTTTCCATCACGCAAAACTGCCCTTTCATCAGGACGGGATAGGTTTTTCGCAATCCAATCAATTGATGATACAGGAACATCAAACTGCTTTTGTCTTGTTGCTGATTTTCTACGGTTCTTCCGCTTTCTATTTCCAGTGTTCTTAACCAGGGTTCGGATTTAGAAAATCCAGATGATCCACTTTTCCATGCCATCGGAATCCGGGCATGGTCGCGTCCTTTCATCCGGACTCCTTCCAGATTATCGGATGTTTTCAAGTAATTTAATGTCTCGATATCCTTATAATCCTCCAGTTGAATCAACCCGTTCGTCATCCCGATCTCGTCACCTTGGTAAATGAAAGGCGTTCCCCTCAGACCGAACTGGAGGACCGCCAGCATCGCTGCGGCCTCCAGACTGTCAGCGTACCAACGAGAAATTGCGCGTGGTTGATCGTGGTTATTCCAAAATAAGCTGTTCCATCCACCGTCCTGCAACCGCTCCTGCCAGCTGATCAGTGTGTCTTTGAAGCGTCGTCTGGAAAACGGAGCCAGCTCCCATTTCCCTTTCCCCGTCTGTTCATCTAACGCCGTCACCTCAAAATTAAAGACCATATCAAGCAGAGATGCCTGTTGAAGTTCGATGATTTGTCCGGCGTTTAAAGCACCGGCTTCACCGACCAGCACCAATCCGGATGAATCGACACGCGACAGCAGCGTCTTCAAACCGGCTTTTACTTTATCGAAACAAAACCACTCCAAAGTGTCGACATCTTTTCCGATTAAATCGATCACGTCGAATCGAAACCCCTTGACGCCCTGCTTTACCCAATATGACAGGACTTCGGCTAATTCTTTCCCCATTTGTTCCTGTTCCCAATTCAAGTCCGGTTGTTCCGGTGCAAATGAATGAAAGTAGTATTGTTTACGGATCGGAGAATACGTCCAGGCACTGCCTCCAAAAAATGAGTTCATCGCATTCGGCTTGTCCCGCCAAATATAATACTCTCCGTACGGACCGGACGGGTCCAGTTCAGATGCTTTAAACCACTCATGTGTATGGGAAGTGTGGTTCGCGACAATGTCCATCATGACACCTATCTGCCGTGCTTTCGCGTCTTTCAATAAGAACGTCATGTCTGCGCGTGTTCCGAAAATCGGGTCAATATCATAATAGTCGCTGATATCGTACCCGTTATCAAAACCCGGTGAACGATAGACAGGACCGAGCCAGATGAGGTCCACCCCTAACCAGGACAAATAATCCAACCGACTGCGAATCCCGTTCAAATCACCAATGCCGTCGTCATTGGAATCTTGAAAACTTTTTGGATAGATGTGATAGATAATCTTATTTTGAATATGTGTTTTCATGATTTACCTCCCAAAAAAAGGAAGACGCATTGCGTCATCCCTCCACTGTAATGATGATTTGGTTGATGTCCCCGGTCGTCTGCTCCAGTTCTTCTCGCGAGACACGGCGTCCGGATGTCCGGTAAGGGTTCAATACGGACGTTCCGATTAATTCTTGTCCGTTACATGCAATGGAAAACGACTTCCCTTGTTTAATTTGAATCTGATAAGGAGTTCCAAAGAGATGCAGCGAAAACTCGACCGGCTCCGAGACAACGGGATCAAATTCCAATTCGTCTTCATGTATACGAATACCTAAGACATGTGACAGTAATTGATTAAACCAGATACCTGGACCGCTGGAGTAAATGCGCCAGCCTCCCTTGACAGCAACACTGCCTTCTTTTAAACGATTAAACTGGTCTTGAGCTTCGTAGCGGGTCTTAAAGTCTCCGTCTGAACTGCTGAAATACGCATTTCGTTGTCGTAAAGCTGCATTTGGAACGGCAGTCATCGAAACCGGATTAATCACTTCAAGTGCAGTGACCGTCTCAGCCGACCGACCGAGTTTTGTTAATGCTTCGATATATCGGATATGCGCATGGACATACTGAAGACCGATTTCCCGTCCGAAATTGGCAGCTTGTTCCGCCCGCATAAAATGATGACTGATGCCGCCGCGATATGCAGCCGGCTTATCCATCAAACGAACGCCATCCGGAAACTTCAGGTGTTCGGCAATCAGCGACATGTTTTGATTCGCCTGTTCTTTTGAAACCAGTTCACTGATAATACTCCGTGTCATGGGCAGGAGTCGATACTTCATCCGGAGAGTCTCATCGGACGGATGAATCATCGGTTGGTAGCCTTGATCCGTCACATGAAGAAAACCCGGTATCACGTCATCAAGAATCATCTCTTTTTCGAATTGGCGTTTGATTTCTGCACTGAGTCGTTCCAGTTTCAAACTGAGCGGCTGTATGCTTGAGAGCGCACTCGACAGTTGATCCATCATCTGATAGGTCAGGGCGACCGTCCATGTACTGATCAAATTGCGTTTCAATTCCTCATCCGCCGGCTGCAACGTGTCGTCCCAGTCACCTCCACCGTAAGCTGAAAACACGGAATCTCCTACGAAATCGTCCTCGATTTTCTGAATCGCCTGTTCAATATGATGTATCAATGACTTCTCGCTGACGACCTCGCCTGTTTTGTTACGAAACGGAATGATTTCTTCCAAACAGGAGAGGTCGTTTGTTCGAATCAAGTAATCGGAGACAGCTTTAAGCGGCCAGACAATGACATCCCCGTGACTGTCTTCCTGCTGAATCCCTTCGTATTCATCGAACATAAACCATTGCGGCCAGTCCCCTGCTTCAAACTGATGTGAAAAGATGGTCAACACGAGCGCACGGGCTTCCTCAAAATGACCCGTTGCCAACAAAAATTCCATTGGACCTTGCGAGACATCACGCGTTCCCCAGGCTGCACCACCATACTGTTCCAACCCATGCGGTGATTGATAATGAATCCGCATATTTTGTACATACCATCGCACCTGCATGTCCATCGCCTGCCATTTATCGGCTTCGCTTTCAAAATGAAGACCGTTTCGGTAACGGTTCATCCAGACGTCATACAAACGCTTTTCCTCTTGTTCTTCGAAGGCAAGCCGGTCCTTCCCTACACCAAGGCGAAGTGTCAGTATGTTCGTTTCATCAAATTGCATCCAGATCAAATCATCCTCGAAGTCCCGGTCAAAACCGTCTGATGATTGTCGGATCGTAAACTGTTGATCGGCTTCGATCGTATACGTCAAATCCGGCAAGTGTGCCGAACTGTCCGCATCGGGATCAGCCGAAAACAGCAGACGTTTGTCCTGTTGCTGCATTTGAAACGGCACTACATATTCCTGAGTGTGCATCGCAATCTGTTGACTCACCTTAAATCGAAGCGGCTGTGTACTGTTGATTGACAATTGAATCACCGGAGATTCAGCACCAATCATCGTCCGTACCGTGATGGTCTCGGAACCGATGAAGTAATGCCATACTGCCTCCTGCATTCCCATTTCAAACAGTGAGGGAAGTGTCAACAAATGATCGGTTCCTTCGTATTCGACATAAATTCGTTGGCCGGAAGTTTTCGGGATATTCAAGGGGTTGCGAATGTTCGTCATCCATTTATTGTAGTTGGTATTACCCCAGACGATATGTGAATTGAAGACCCCGTTCATGAAGACCGTCGTCGCGAGTTTGGGCGCAGCAGGCATCAGACTGCCGGCAGTCAATAAAATGTTCCCGTGGCTTCGTTCCACAAGCCGTTCCTTCTCCTGCAAGACAATGTGTCCTCCATCCGGCGTAAAGAATGACAACAATTGTCCGTCCACGTACTCTTCCAGCTGACGATTGGGATATAACTCCTGTAAACGGTCCTCAGATACTGGGTCACCGCTTAATGTGATGTTTTGAGTATGAGCGAACGGCCGGGTTATCTGTTCCCATCCTGCTGAAAGTTTCGTTCGAAGCTCCGGCATGGATCCGATTGTGTCTTCAGATAAGGCTTCTTCAAGATGCGGAGCAATCCGCAGTTCAAACCATAACGTGTCTGTTTCGGACAGATCGAGTTCTCTCGTCCGGATGGTCGGTAAGGCAAACTCATACTGGTAAATGCGGGACGCCAGCCGTCCATTTAACCCTTCCGGACGATTCGTCTTTCGGTAGTCCGTTCCGTAGACATCGAATCCGTCTGTCGCATACTCTGCAATGTCTTCAGAACACGCCATCAGAACACCTGGGAACCCCGTTGACTGTTGTTGGTTTTGCCGTGCTAAAAGAACCGAATCGTATTTAGCATAGTCGATGTACTGTGCCATATAAGCTTCATTCGTTCTGACACCCTCCTCATCGGCGAGACCGAGATCCTGCACATACGTCACGTCATACCGTCCCTCACCGTCAAACGATAGATCAAACCGAAGTCCGTCCGAGTGTACAAGTGCAGTCACCGTGTAAGTGAAATCGCCATGATTTCCAGACCAACGAATGTGGGAGTCCGACAATTCAAACGTGCTGGGTGAAGCGATTCCGAGTAACGGCAGTGCTTCGCCGCCATTGAAGCGGACATAAAAGTTCATCAAGGAACCGTCCAGCGGATGATGAATCAGCTGATTGATCATCAATTGACCGTATTTAAGTTGTTGGATATCTCCGAACGGAGTCAGCGTGACCAACGTTTCACCTTGCTGAAGTTGAAGTTTTTTCGTCATCATGTTCATGTTGAATCTCCTTTACGACTCGATTTAATGCAAATTCAGCAGATAATCCTTCCGTGCTGCTTGGTCCGACAAACAGCGTGAAGTATCCGTCGTCCGCACGGCGGCTTCCGTCCGGATGCAGATAAGCCAGCATATCCAAACTGATCGTCAACTCGACCTCGATGCTCGTCCCCGGTGCAATCGTCACTCGATTAAACCCTCTTAACTGTTTGACTGGACGCGACACTTCTGCTACCTGATCCTGAATGTACCATTGGATGATTTCATCACCTTCCACCGTACTCGTATTGCTCACTTTAACGGTAGCGGTGATGTCCCCGTGCCCACAATCACGATGTGACAAGGTTAATTGCTCATAGTCAAACTGCGCATAACTCATTCCAAAACCGAACGGGAACAACGCTTCGTTTGGTGCATCTAAATATTTGCTCGTGTAACGCATATCTGCATTTTCAATATCTGCCGGGCGTCCTGTCCGCAAGGCATCATAACGAAGCGGCATTTGACCGACGTGATGTGGGAATGACATCGTCAGCTTGGCAGAGGGTGATTGATGACCATATAAGAGATTGTAGACCGCATGTCCTGTTTCCGTTCCCGGATACCACGCTTCGAGAATGGCCGTAGAATAACGTTCGACTTCACGTAAATCAAGTGGACGTCCATTAAAGAGTACTGTAACGATTGGAATATTTAACGCGGCTAATTTTCGTAATCCATCCACTTGTGTCTTTGGTAAACGAATATCCGTTTTGCTGCCCGCTTCACCGCTCATCCAAGAAGCTTCACCTAACGCGAGGACGATCACCTCTGCTTGCCGTGCCGTTTCGACTGCCACCTCCCAATCGATTTCCTCTTCTACATCAGAACCCGGACTATACGAGAACGGTATCCCCTTCTCCCGAAATGCTTGTATCAACGGAATGGCTTCTTCCGTTTTCCCGCTTTCGGCCCAAGGACCAAGAACATCAGTCGAGGTGATAAAAGGTCCAATCAAAGCAATCTTTTGATTCGAAAGCGGCAAAATATCCTCATTTTTCAATAAAACAATACTCTTTTCAGCCAATTCCCGAGCATGAGCACGATGTTCTGGTGCGAGATGGACCGCTTTCTCCGTCATCGTCTCGATTCCCCGGTATGGATGCTCAAATAAGCCGAGTTCATCTTTTAATCTTAAAATGCGTAAAACAGCTTCATCCAACTTACCGACTGAGATTCTCTTTTGTTCAATCGCTTCTTCTAAGTGATTGAGGTATGCTCCTGACATCATATCGATATCGACACCTGCCTCCATCGCCAATCGACCGGCGTCCGCCAAGGATTCTGCTACACCATGAAAGATGACTTCTTTGATTGACGACCAATCCGATATCGTCACACCGTCAAACGCCCACTCTTTCCGGAGAATGTCCCGTAGCAGATAGGTACTGACAGTCGCTGGAATACCGTCTACGACGTTGAAGCTTGTCATGACCAGTTTGGCACCTTCGTCCAACGCACGTTTGTAGGCCGGCAAATAAAATTCCCGTAACTCGCGGTCGGACATATCAACCGTATTGTAATCACGTCCGCCTTCAGGGGCACCATAAGCAGCAAAGTGTTTGACACATGCTGCGAGGGTTCCTTCATTTTTTAAATCCGTTCCTTGATACCCTCTGACGAATGCCGCTGCCATTTCTCCGTTCAGCCAAACGTCTTCGCCTGTCGCTTCCATGACGCGACCCCATCGAGCATCACGTGTCAAGTCAGCCATTGGTGAAAAGGTGACGTGTAATCCGGAAACCGTTGCTTCGAATGCCGATTGTCTTGCCATTTGTTCGATTGCCTCTATGTCCCAAGACGAAGCCATCGCAAGAGGAACGGGATAGATTGTCCGATGACCGTGAATGATATCTGCCATGAATAGTAAAGGAATTTGTAATCGATTGTGTTCTAAGTATTGGGATTGGATGTAACGTGCTTGCGCAGCATTGTTTATCCCGATGACCGAACCAATCTCCCATCGATTTTCGCTTGTGATACCACTTTCTTTCATCAATTGCGCGACCGGTCCAGTGATGACGTCTTCATGATCGTCGCTATATACGGACGGTAAAATTTGAATCAACTGTCCGATTTTTTCTTGAAGCGTCATCTGCTTGATTAAATGTTCCACGTTCATCTCATCCCGCCCTTTTTAGAAAAATTGTTATTTTGTCGAAACGTTTCACCTGTTATTTAAAATTATAAGCGCTTACATTAAAAGGCGCAACCTTTTTATCGAAACGTTTCGAAAGATTACTTAATTGTTCTTATAAAAAAGAAGTTTCCCTTTTCATCTCAAATAAAAGCAACGCTACACATCAGTTTTGAGATGTGATTTTTCTTATTTTTTCTCCGTATACATAAAGTACAATTTGATCGACTGTTTGTCTCGTTATCCCTCTTTACTTCATTCACGGTCATCCGTCCTTTCTTTATTAAGACAATTATTTTATTGTTTCATCATCTGTTAACTTGTTTGCACAACAACGGGCAAATCCCAAATGGATTTGCCCGTTGCTTTGATTTTCTTCTATACCACGTCGTGTGCGACCGAAGCGACACACCACTTGTCTTTTAATTGTTCGATTCGTTGTTTTCCTTCATAGGAGTTCATCCAAAGATTCATGACATCCAGGACTTCCGTTTGCCGATCTTGAATGAGATAACTTTTTTCGGCCGGAATCCATTTTTCCTTAATTTTCGGGGCACCTAACCGGACATCAAGCGATGCGTAATAAATCGCTTCGACGGTATCCGTGATCATGACATCCACTTCTCCCGTCGCGACTGCCGCCGGAATCGCCAAATTATCCGCATACATAACGATATGCGCCTGATCGAACGTCTGCCGGACAAACTGTTCATTTGTACCGCCCGGATTCAGGCCGATTGTCACATCGGGACGATTGATTGTTTCGATTGACGTCAATACATCGAGATCGGAAGCGCGGACAAGAGGTGTCTTTTGAAACGATAGATAGCTTTTCGTGAAGTCGCCGACGATCTCCCGTTCGATGTTCTTCGTGACGCCGCCAACGACCATATGGAATTTCCCGGCACGTAAGTCACGTGTCAGCGTCCCCCATGTCGTCGGGACGAATTCGACTTCCAGTCCGGCTTTCTCGGCAAACGAGCGGATGACGTCGATATCGAACCCTTCATATTGATTCGTCTGACGGTTCAAGTACGTAAACGGTTTATAATCTCCGGTCGTTCCGACGACGATCTTTTTCGTCGTGAAGACGTTTTGTTTCCCGACACTGAACGGACCGGTGATATCTTTTAATCGTGTTGCTGCCAATAGACCAGAAAGCAACAGACTTCCTCCAAGTGCTAATCCTCTTTTATTCACTCTGCTCGCTTCCTCTCTCTGTCTGACGCTTTTTTCTGTGTAATACTCAAAACAGTATCATATTGCGTTATGTTATCCAAGATTTTTTTGATTATTTCGTCAAATCGGTTCCATTCGATGCGTTGTGCCAAGCCCTCTCGATTGCATTCCGGCTTACCGTTCTTCCATAATAAAAAAGAATCAATTAGCGAAATGGAGGAATGTAAGATGAGTAAAGTATTCATTATCGGAGCGAACGGGAAAGTAGGACGGCACGTCGCCAAACAATTGAGTGACTCAACTCATGAAGTCCGCGTCGGTCTGCGGTCACCTGACCAGTTTTCTGACTTTGAAGCACTCGGACTGACTCCTGTCCTGCTTGATCTCGAGCAGAACATGGCATCGATCCAGGACGCACTCGGAGATAGCGACGTCGTCATCTTCACAGCGGGATCCGGCGGACACACCGGTGCCGATAAGACGATGTTGATTGACTTAGACGGTGCCGCTAAATCAATCGCGGCAGCAGAGCAACAAGAAGCGAAACAATTCATCATGGTCAGTGCCTTGAACGCCGACTCGCCGGAAACTTGGTCTGACAGCATGAAACCGTATTATGTCGCAAAACACTATGCCGACCGGTTGTTACGTGACAGCAAACTCAACTATACGATTTTGCGTCCCGGCGGTTTATCAGACGATGCCGGAACAGGTGCCGTCACGACCGACCCGTCTGATGCGGATACAAAATCGATTGCCCGTGAAGATGTCGCAGCCGTCATCGTTGCTTCAATCGGACAAGAAACGGCATCCCGTCAAACAATTACACTCCTCGAAGGCGATACACCCATCGCTGACGTATTTGCATAAAACGAAAAACGAGCGACCCCGATTCCGGAGGTCGCTCGTTTTTTCATGACGCTTGTTTCACTTCAACGATGTGTGCTTGTTCGCGACGGATTGCCGTTACAATCAACGTAACGCCTAACGTCACAATTAAGATCATTACCAGGTTAAAGGCATACTTCGAGATATCTCCATCAAAGTAAATTAATCGTGTCAGTCCTGCGACTGCATTCGGGACGGGAAGAAACTGACCGAGCAACTGATAGAACGGTGCGAGCATCGATGGTGGCACGATATTTCCTACCGTCATCAACTGGAACGGAATCAACGCGACGTTGACGAGCGGCGCGATCGGTCCAAATATCGCAAAGTTCATTTGCGTGACACTGATACAGGCTGCTGTTAATAAGACTTGGAATCCCCAGACTTTTAAAAAGGATGCTGCACTATCCGAGAACAAGAAGGCAATCGTCACCATGACGAGTGGAACGACGACAAGAACGATGCCATGCAACAATTGTTTACTCCAAAAGAGCGACCACTTTTGATGTTGCTTCTGAAGAGTTTGTGTCACGAGATTAAACTGAATCCCCATCGTCATGACAGCGATGTAAATGACGAAGCCAAGGATGATCGGTAACATCGACGTCGAGAATTCTGACACGTGATGTTCGATGATGATATCGGATGTGAACGGGACGTCTCCATTCAGTTGATTGACGATTTGTCCCGCTCCCTGTTTCAAGATTCCATTAGCAAACTCTGCATTGGCCTGATTGACATGGAACGTCAAGCGCTGTTCATTCGTCAAATCCGCGACGAGGACCATTTCGACATCCCCCTGGTCGAGTTGCTTCAGTCCGGCTTCTGTTGAATTGACTTGCAAGACGGTAAATGGACTTTCAGCTTTAAACTGTTGATAGAAATCTGCCGAGCCTTGATCCGCTACGACCGCGACGCGTAATTGATCCAGTCGTTCCGTCGCACCCTGGTACCCTGTCATCCAGACGACCAGGAAGAGAACCGGTACGACGAGGGCGAACATCAGCCCGACTTTTGTTTGTGTGATTGCAAATACGTCTTTCATTGTCTTCATTTTTTGTATCCCCTTTTTATATGCATTGCTTATAATAGCATGTGCAACTATTAAACCAAAAAAGAAAACCACTCACGTCACATTTTTGTGAATGGTTTCAAGCGTCCGAATGAACTGTTCAATCTCCGCTTTCGTCAGCCCTTGAAACGCTTGTTCTTGCAACGCATCAAGCGTCGGTTCAAGCAATTCAAGCACGTGGACACCCTCTTTTGTTGTCAAAAGAATGAACGCACGGCGATCTCTCGGATCAGACGTTCGCATGACGAACCCTTTTTTGACAAGCTTATCAAGAATCTTCCCAACTGTCGTTTGATCCCGTTCCGTCACGAGCGCTAACTGTTTTTGGGAAACACCTTCTTGCTTATGCAATTCACTTAAGACAGAGAGTTGTTCCGGTGTCAGACCGTGCACGTCCATCCGCTTCGTCGCCGCCCGTTTAAATGAATGATAGCTGCGCGACAGCTGCATGCCAAGCGACCAATCGACTTCCTTCACATGCTTCCCCTTCTTTCCGATAAATAGTTGCACTACTTATTATTTCGACTTACTCACTATACTGGTCAGGAAGAGGAGTTGTCAATGAAATTAAAATTAAACAATCATTCCGGTTTGTCTGCAGTTTTTGCTTTATCATTGTATGTTGAATTTCGATTTTTCAACCGTTCCATTGCAGTTAACACTTTTTCTAAGTCCGAAAGATCGTGTGGTGTATTTGGCGTCGTCAAAATGTGAGCAACTCTCCGATAAGCTAATTTTTTACCATATCCCATCAAAACATAAATGGCCCGTTTAAAATCCCCGTTTTCTTCCCAGTCGACATCACCATAAATTATCCGATAGTACGCATCTCGACTATGTTGAGGTGCATCGATGTCAATATAATCGATAGGTTCTTGATGAATAGCCATGCTCTCACTTCCTTTTCATTAACGTGTCTCACTTGATTTTTTACGACGTAAACGATTTTATCGATTCGATATGCGCGTCTTTAATCATTTGATCGACTTGCGACCGTTGCTTGAGCTCCTCGTAAACGTTATCGACTTGTGCTCGTGTCAAACGATTAACCGTCGCCAGTTTATTGATGGTCCGGCGTAACTCATTCCGCTTGATGACATGGACATGGCTCGAATCGACCGTGATTTTCTTCAGTTCGCACCGTTCACTGAAGACGATCAGTGATTTAAAAACATCTGCCTCAACCATTTCAGACAAAAACTTTTGAAGACTCTTCAAGTGCTGTTCATTTTGTTTGATCGGGTTGTAGAATTTTTGCTTGAACCGATTCTTGAACATCTGTGTCCACTGGCGGTCCGCTTCTTTCCCGAAAATCCAGCCGCTGTAGTTTTTCGATTCGAGGACGTAAATCCCGCTCTCATGAATGAACGTGACGTCGATTTCCGTCAGGCCTTTCCCCCGTGCTTTTGGTACATATGTATTGATGACAAACTTTCCGTATCCGTCGATCTTTTCTAGTTGGCGTGTCGTCAAATATTCGCCCCACAGCCCTTTGTCACGGACCGCTTTGAGGAATCGTTCTTGTGTTACTTGCTTATATGTACTTCGTTCAAATGAGCGGCGCCGTAAGTAATACAGACTTGAGAGCGTCACGACGAAACCACCGAACATGACACCACCTATGAGGACTAACAACGGAATTAACGATACAATGATTTTTTCCACTTTTTTCATTCCTTTCACCTAAAAAACCTTTATTTACCACTTATTAAGAATAAACGTATTCTCATGACTTTTCCACTATTTGTTACATGGTACAATCTATGCTACGGTGAACAAAAGGAGGTGGATGCATTGATGGATGCTTTATTCACATGGTTGCCCGTCTTGTTTCTTGCCATCATCTGGCAATCGATTTCACAACAACTAGCCAAGCAACGGATCCAGCAACAGCAATTAACGAAGGAAATTAAACGTATTCAAATTCACCTTGGAATGCCGGGAGTAGATGCGGATGAGGTTAAACTCCAACATCAAGTTAAACACCTTCTTCAAGAGGATCAGATGGTGGAGGCTGTTAAACTAGTCCGAAATCAACTTGGTTATTCATTACTCGAAGCTAAGCAGTATGTCGATTCTCTTCATTTTGATTCATCAAACTAAAAAGACAGGCAAACCTTCCCTAAGTGAGTGGAAAGTTTGCCTGTTTAATTCGGTGGATAAATTATTTGCTTTACTTCAATCATAGTCATAATTTAAACATCATTATGAATTATATCCAAATGACAACGTGCTGACGATGAAACCAATCGTCGCAAAGATGAAAAACGTACAACACATCGTCAACAGAACCAACAACGGTTTTGGCAGCTGAACTTTTACTTTCCAAATTGCCACGAGGAGCAGGGCGTTCAGGAGCAGGAATCCGAATAAAAATGCAAATAGACCGAGCCGTTCCTTCATCATGAAGATTAAATCCATGTCATTCTTCCCTTCTTCGATTTGTCAGTCAAACGCGTTAGCGATTACTTTCTTCAACCTATCCATTGTTACAAAAACATCCAAAAATGACAACGCGATTGATTCTTTCCAAGCAAATGATAGACTTCCTTATATGTCAAAACCCGACCATTCTTATAAGCTTATAAATGTTTGCGTTAAATCAGGACGAGTCTTTTTAAACTTGTAATTGCGCGTGTCTTATTCCCTAACAAGATTCAAAGCGCTCGTTTTGCTTCTTGTGAAAAGTGAGCTCATCGGCTATTCGATTGAAGCGGGATGGAAACGTCCATTCTCGACTCCTATGGGAAAAAGAAGCGCGGTTCGCGCTTCTGTCAGGAATAGGTAAGACCCGGCATGCGAGCATGAAATGCGGGATGCCGCGGCTTACCTTCCGCCCGTGGAAAGCGAGGATGACGGAAACATCCGTTTCAAGGATTTATCTGGGGATAATTTATGGATCAACCCTGCCGCCTTGCGCCTCGCCCGAGGAAAGCACGGGAAGAAAAAAGCATTTACCCAGCAACGCTCTATCAAAAAAAACATCGTCCCCGTCAAAACGGAAACGATGCGTTAAACAGAATTTAGTCACGAGCCGCTAAACGATACAACAAATCAAGCAACTCGATGTACAGCCAGATGATTGTCACGATCAAACCGAATGCGGCGACCCATTCCATCGACTTCGGTGCCCGTGCCTCGACTTGGCGCGAGATGAAGTCGAAGTCCATCACGAGTGACAGCGAGGCGACGATGACGATGACGAACTGAATCCCGATCGCGAGTGGCGAGCTGCCTGTCATGAACGGAAGGTCGACACCGAACAAGGCGAGCAACAAGTTCACGCCGTATAAGACGAGAATCGACAGAATCGCTGCCGTGACAGCCGAACGGAACCGTTGTGTCACTTTAATCATGCCGGTCGTATAGACGAACCACATCGCGAACGATACGACGAACGTCGCGACGACTGCTTTTCCGACAATGCCTGGGTACATGCTTTCGAACATCAAGGAAATCGCTCCGACTGCGACCCCTTCGACCAGCGCATAGACGGGCGACAGGACAGGTGCTGTTTGAGGTTTAAAGGTGATGACGAGAGCAAGGATCAGTCCAAGGACAATCCCGCCAATCAAAGCCGGGAATAAAAATTGCGGATTCGCGGCTAAAAAGAACCATGTTCCTCCGGCTGCTGCCGTGACGAGGGCGAGCATTAAGAAAATCTTACTCATCGTCCCACTTTTCGTCATCGACCGTTCGCCAGCCCGTGCCGTCTCAAAACCTCGGCGCAGCGCTGGGTTAACTTTAAATCGTGATGCCATCTTGCGTTCACTCCTTTTAATTTCTCTGTGTCTTATTACGAATCGTTCCCGAAAATGTTTCAGCTTAACCAGCTATTTAAAGCACTCAGCTGGAACATGACGACGGGAATTGATTCTTTGGCAGAAACGAGGTGCGACGTCGCACGACCGATTTTTCCGCTCGTGACGAACGGTTCGTCCGTGAACCCTTCGCCAATCGGACCGAATGGGTCACTATCAATCAAGCGGTGCCAATAGTGAACGAATACTTCGTCATCGCCTTGTTTGATTTTACACCCGCTCTCAATGTCCGGACGCTCAATCCCGTATTCGGCATAATGCCAGACCGTCGTCGCATCCCACGGTGAGCCGATATGCAGAATCTGACCGTCCGCCTCGATGAACCGTTCAATCGGTGAGCCGGGACCGAATCCGTTCTCGAGCGTGTGGTCCGCGACGAACTCGGCCGCATCTTTCCCCCAGGCTGCGACCGACCACATCGGGTGGTCGCTGCGTTCGACATCCGGAAATGTCCGGAACAACTCCGGCACTTTGCCGACGCTCCGCGTCGGCGTCTTCCGTTTATCATACGCCGGCATTTCTTGACGGACCGTCTCCCACCACTCCTCCGGTACCGCAGGACGACTCCAGTTTTTCGGGTCCGAGTTATCGGTACTTTGTGTCGCCATCATGATCAAGCCCGTCTCGGTGACGACTTCCTGGACGGCTTCGATGACCGCTTGCGCCCCGCCCGGAACCCAGCCGATCTGTTTCATCGCACTGTGCACGAACACTTTCATCCCTGGTTCGACCCCGAGCTGTTTCAGGTCGCGGATTAAATCCGACTTCGTTACCATTTGATTGACTTCCATCCGTCTCACTCCTTATTCAACGACAAGCTGTATCGTCGAGCCTGTTTTTCCTTGCGTGACTTCAATTTTAGCATCAACGCGTGACTTCAGCTCCTGGACGTGACTGATGATCCCGACCATCCGTCCGCTCGCTTGAATCGACAGTAACGTCTCGATCGCTTGTTCGAGCGACTCAGGGTCGAGTGTCCCGAATCCTTCATCGATGAACATCGTCTCAAGGGAAACGCCGCCACTCGCTTCTTGGACGACTTCCGAGAGACCAAGCGCGAGCGCAAGCGACGCTTTAAAGCTTTCGCCACCGGACAATGTTTTGACATGCCGTGTCTGTGACGTATAAGCATCAAAAACATTCAGGTCGAGGCCATACTTCTTCAAGCCTTTACCGGCTTCCGTCTTCCGCTCGAGCTGGAAGCGACCTGACGTCATCTCCGTCAAATGGCGGTTCGCCGCCTGGAGAATCTCATCGAAGTACGCCGTCTGGACGTAGGTTTCGAACGTCATCCGTTGCGCATTTTCACCGACTCCAACCCGTGCCAGCTCCCCGATGATCCCGTACCGGGCGTCCTCGGCTTCAATCGTTTGTTGGAGCGTCGCCCAGGCATCGATCAGCTGTTTGACATGGATGTGTTCCTTCTCGGCACCGACACGTTGGTCTGTCGCTTCCGCCAAGCGTCCTTCCGCTGTTTCGACAAGCGTCCGTAAATGCGCGAGATCCGGACATGCCGCGGCATTGATTTGTTGTTTCAAGCGTTCGAGTCCTGTCGCGACTTCCTGGCGCTTGACACGATCCGCTTCAAGCATCGCTGCGAGTTGTTGCATCTCCTGCCGGGACAATCGCGCCTGTTCGAATTGTTCTAACGTCTCAAAATGCTCTTCCGACAGGGCCTGTTCCAAGTCAGCCTTCGCTTGCGTCCGCGCTGCAACATGTGTCGTCGCCTCTTCGGTAATGTGTTGAAGGCGTCCCTGTCGTTCTGCGACTTCCCGATTGAGTTGATTTTTTTGTTGATCGACCATCGCCCGGTCGGTTTCATATTGTGTCTGTTTCGCCTGCAATGTCTGTTGTTCCTGTTCGAGAACCCCTTTCGACGCTGACGGCTCGCCTGCTTTCGTCAGCAATGCCTCAAGTCGGGCAAGCTCAAGTTCGAGTTTCCCTTGTGCCGCGAACTGCTGATCGATTTGACTCGTCAGTGTCTCAAGTTCTGTTTCGAGCGTCCGCAAGCGTTGTTCGAGCTGACGTTTTTTATCTTGTTGCTGTTTTTGTTCTGCTTCTGCTGCGACGAGGCGGTTGATTTCCGTCCGAATCAGATCGAGTTCCGTCGGCAGCGTCTGTTCTTGCCCGAGTATTGCGATATCGTGCTCGAGTTGTCGTTTCCGTTCGACGATTGTCCGGTACGTCGCCTGTAATTCCTGGTGGGCCGTCTGCGCTTTTAAATACAGCTGATGCAACGCTTCGACGTCATCCAGCTGTGTCTTCACCGCTGGTTCCGGGTGCTCACGGCTCCCGCAAACGGGACACGCTTCCCCGTCGTGCAGATGTTCAGCAAGCTCGGACGCGAGTTGCATCCGTTCTTTTCGCCGCCCTTCCGCATAGGCCGCTTCCGCTTCATCCTTTTCTTTCCGGACACGGGTCCCGCGTTCAATCAATTGTTGCCGTTCCGTTTCACTCCGTTGCCACTCGAGCCGCTTTTGTTCGAGAGTCTGAAGGCTGAAGCGCCGTTCCTGCAACGTCAGTTGCGTGTCCGAGACGTCAGCCAGTGCCGCGAGTTCTGCTTGGATGCGGGTCCGTTCCGCACGTTTGGTCTCACGCTCTGTCAGTAATGCTTGCGGGTTCAGGCGTGCGACGTCCTCCGCTAAACTTTTTTGTTTTTGTTGCAGGTGTTCCTGTTCGCGCAGTTGCTTCAATTCCGTCTCGATTTGGTCGATCCGTCGGGCCCCGTCACGAATTTCTTGTTCGCGACTCGCTAACTGTTCCGCTTGACCGGTGATTTGGTCAAGACGTCCTTGCAACGTCGTCAGTTCTGACGTCAATTGCGTTTGCGCCGTCTCCAGGCGGACGACCGTCTGCTGCTCTGACAAGAAGGCATCGTATCGTCCCGTGATGGCCGCGGCACGTGTCGCAATCTCATACCGGTTCGCTTGTCGCGTGATGTCGGGTAACGTCACGGCGAGTTCTTGCTCGAGTCGCGACAGCCGTTCATGTTCGACGAAGGCATGTTCGAGTTGTTCCGCCTGGCGGAAGCGTTCGCTAACCTGATTGACGTCTTGACGCACCTGCTGTTCGACTGTTTTGGCGGCAGTGATCGTTTCATCGAGCGACGCTAACAATTCATCCGTCACGCTCCGGATCGTCGTCTCATTTTGATTGACCCAATCAACTTCTAACGGCAATTCCTCCAGTTTTGCGAGCTGTTTCGTTTTTGTCTCTTTGATTGCTGCAGCAAGATCGAGTGCTTTCCGGTGCAAGCGTTGCTGGAACTCACCGTACTGCTCCGTCTTGAACAGTTGCTTCAGGATTTGCAGTTTGTCTTTTGATTCCGCCATCAACAGCTCCCGGAATTTATTTTGCGGCAACAGCAAAATTTGCGAAAACTGTTTATGGTCGAGCTGCAAGAGACTTTGAACCCGTTGCTTGACTTCGGGGATTTTGACGGCGAGCGGTTGCCACGCCGTCCCGTCGAACCGTGCCAGTTCTGCCTCGTGCGCATAGTCCGTTTTGTTGACGGGATGCGGTTGGCTCGGTTGGCGAATCACACGATAGCGTTCACCTTTCAGTAAAAATTCCAGTTCGACTTCCGTTTTGACATCAGGGCGCGCGAAATGACTCCGTAAATCCGTCATCTCCCGTTCGCCGCCTGACGTCTCCCCGTAAAGGGCAAACGTCAAGGCATCAAAAATCGTCGTTTTGCCGGCTCCCGTATTACCGGAAATGACGAACATCGTCCGTCCGGCGAGTGCCGTGAAATCAATCGTCTGTTCTTCTGCGAACGGGCCGAACGCCCGTAAGGTCAATCGTTCTGGCCGCATGTCGCTTCCTCCTCTAGGACGGTCTGCATCGCATCCGTCGGTCGTTTTTCCCGGACTGCTTCATAAAATTCACTGAATAAATCGGTTAGCGTCGCCGTCTTGACCTGGTCGCGCGATGCTTGGACGGATCGTGCGCTTTCCCTAGTAAAACCGGTCCGCTCAAGATGCAGGATGTTCGGATAAACTTTTTTCAGCTTACCCATCGGATCAATCAACGCTTCCGCGTCCGTCAGGTTGATTTTGATGTAGTCGTCCGTCGATTGTGTCGCGACGAACGTCGGATCCATCAGTTCGGCAAGCGTTCCCGTCAACTCCCGTAAATCACGCCGCGGAGCAATCGGTTCAAAGCGACGATCAAACGTTCCTGCATCATTGAGCGTCAGGATATCGACGCCTTTGACGTGACTCGCTTCCGAAAAGGAATACTTTAAAAGTGATCCACTGTACCGGATCGTCTCGGAACGGATCGCGAGCGGGTTATGTAGGTGACCGAGTGCCGTGTAAGTGAACGGCGCAAACGTACTGGCACTGATTTGCCCTGCCGTCCCGACCGACAGTTGACGCTCCGAGTCGGTCTCGAGTCCACCGATGACGAAGGCATGACCGACGAGGACGCTTGGTCCTGTAATCGTTAAGGGTTCGATGATTTTTCGCATCGCTTCGTCATGATTCCGAATCGTGTCGTCCTGATAGACGTAACGGACGATCGCCGGATCTGCGAACGGGACCGGATAAAACTTGACGCCTTTAATCTCGATCGGCTCAATCACCGGTGTTAATTTACCGGCGAGATGCAGACCTGACCGTTCGAGCAGGGTCGTCGCGAAACTGAGCCGTTCCGCCGAATCGTGGTTACCGCTGATCGCGATGACCGGAATCCCGCGATCGAGGACGATGTCCGCGAGTGTCGCGTCGAGCAGTTCGACCGCCTCGGTCGGTGGGACGGCGCGATCATATAAGTCGCCCGCAATGACCACCGCGTCCGGGCGTTCCCGGTCGAGTAACGCTAAAAATGCTTCGAGCGCGGCGCGTTGATTTTCAATCATCGATTCGCCGTGGACGATTTTTCCTAAATGCCAATCCGCTGTATGAATCCATTTCATGTTTCCTCACCCTCACTTTACTAATATATTAAGTCCAGTTTAACACGTCTGAAACGATCAAGACGACTCTCGTCCGCACATACGTTTCGAACCGGCATGCGTCTATAATCAAAAAAAAAGACAGTAAAGACCGGACGCGACCGGACCTTACTATCCTTTACATTCCATGCATTCATTTCCTTAATGTTTGTGCCGCAACCGCTTGACAGAAGTGATGATGGAGACGGATCCTCCGATGATAGCACCGACTACAATTCCTGTCGTGAATTTTGAGCTCTGATGTTTGTTCGGTATATGGGCTGTGTGTTGTTGTTCGAAAACTTGGGCAAGAGGGGACGCGTCTGGTTCAACTTCGATCAGATGATTGGCATGTGCTTCAACATCTTCCCGTCGTTCGACGCTACAAGGTGACAGATAGAACGGATTTAAGTTCGTCCGGTACCGATCTGGATTCCAATTCGCCTGCTGAACCGGTTCAGCTGTCTGTTCTGTCCGCTTCGTCTGGTCCGATGATTGGACCACTTTATCGAATTCTTGTTTCATCCTAATCACTCCTCTTCGCTTTCAGTCTACCTAAAACGCCATTTTGTGTCTTGAAGTCTTATTTACCTCTTTTCAAAACATCTAAAACATATATTTTGAATGTTAGTTTGATTTTTTTATGACTTTTTAACCGAAAAAGGCGTGATAGAGCTGTTTTGCACGGACGAGTTCCTGTTCCCCGTGAATCAGGACGCGTCCGTCACGAAAGGCGACGAATCGATGCGTCTCCGTCTTAAAACTGAGCAAGTACGGATTTTTCGCGACGATACTGACAACCGGGCTCAGATTCTGTTCAAGACGTTCTAAGTCACGCGCCTCATCTCCACGGACCTGGACGGCGTCGCGTCCACACAATGTTGTAAATTGCACCGGCATGTGCGTCAAATACGGATAGGTCCGGTTCTTTCCGCAGGACGGGCATGATGCCTTCTTCAAAGACGCGACATTGATGCGGCTCTGTTCATTCGTCCAGACGTCGAACGCGAGCAATTCCCGCCGTAACGCGTCCGTCGCACCGACGAGGAGCTTCAAGGCTTCCGCGACTTGATACGCGGCGACGAGTTGAATCGCCGGACCAATCACACCCGCCGTCTCGCACGTCGCTTGCCCGCGTGGTAAATGTTCGAGCAAACAATGCAGGCACGGGGTCTCGTCCGGGAGGACCGTATAGGTCATGCCGTAACTCCCGACGCAGCCGCCGTAAATCCACGGAATCTTGTGTTGCGCCGCCACATCATTGATCAGCATCCGGATATCGAAGTGATCGGTTGCGTCAAGAATCAAATCGACACCAGGAATCAATTGCGGTAATTCGTAACGCGTGACATCGGTGACGTGGGCTATAATCTCGACTTCCTGATTGATGGCATTTAAGCGGCGCTCCGCCGCGATCGCTTTCGGGACATGCTGCGCGGCATCGTCCTCCGTGTAAAGGTGCTGCCGCTGGAGATTGCTCCACTCGACGTAATCACGGTCGACGATCGTCAGCTTGCCGATTCCGGCACGGACGAGTTGTTCGGCACTTGCCGTTCCGAGTGCGCCCATGCCGATGAGGAGAACATGTTTTTTTGTCAGCTCATCTTGTCCCGCCTGACCGATCGGCCGAAACCGGATTTGCCGTGAATAACGATCCGTCATCGACTCATCCCTGTCTCGGGACTACTCGCCGTCGCGTACCGTTTCTTTTCGATCCGTCCCGCTTCAAAGCCAAGTCGTCCCGCTTCGACGGCAAGCTTCATCGCTCGCGCCATCTTGACCGGGTCTTTCGCATGGGCGACGGCCGAATTAAGTAAGACGGCGTCTGCACCGAGTTCCATTGCGTAGGCGACATCGGTCGGTGAACCGATTCCTGCATCGACGATGACCGGGACCGTCATCTGTTCGATGATGAAGCTTAAGGCCAGTGGATTAAGAATCCCTTGTCCGGATCCGATCGGGGACGCGGCAGGCATGATGGCGTGACACCCGAGTTCTTCCAGTCTTCGTGCCAACAACAGATCGTCTGACGTATACGGTAAGACGGTGAATCCTTCTTTTAATAATTCTTCCGATGCCCGCAACGTTTCGATTGGGTCCGGTAACAGCGTTTTATCACAGCCGATGACTTCAACTTTGACCATGTCGCACAGTCCGGACGCGCGGGCAAGTTTTGCCAGCCGAACCGCTTCTTCCGCTGTCTTCGCCCCCGCCGTGTTCGGTAATAAATGATACTGACTCAAATCAAGCGCCTCTAAAAAGTTCGGTTGACTCGCTTCGAAGATATCCATCCGGCGAACGGAAAAGGTCAGGATGTCTGCTCCTGATGCCTCGACTGCTTGCTGCTGTGTCGTCACGTCGGGGTATTTGCCCGTTCCGAGTAATAACCGCGACTGAAATGTCGTTTGACCAATCGTTAACATGATTAACCGCCTCCTACGAAGTGAACGATTTCAAATGAATCGCCTGTTTGAATGGGTGTGTTTTGGTATGCTGTCCGCTCGACAATCTGTCGATTCTGTTCGATGATGACCATTTTTTCCGTCAAATTGAGATGATGAATCAATCCGTCGATTGTCGAAATCGTTCCGTCAAGCGTATACGGTTGACCATTAATGGTGAGTTGCATTCGTGTTCCTCCTCGATTCATGTAATGAAAACGGACGAAGCTCATATTTCGGCGTGATTCCCGTTACCTCGTCTGCCAGGACGGACGCCGTGATCGGGGCGAGTAATATCCCGTGCCGATGATGCCCGGTCGCGACGAATAGGTGCCCGACTCCCGGGACCTGCCCGAGATAAGGCAATCCGTCCGCTGTTTGTGGACGAATCCCGGACCAGATGTCCACGATTTCCGCTTCTCTGATTGCTGGGAACAGTCGCACCGCCGCCTGCAGGAGATGTTCAATCCCGCTGACGCTGACCCCTGTCGTCTCGTCACCGATCCGTTCCGTCGCCCCGATGATGATCCGTCCGTCAAACTTCGGGACGAGGTACACGTCGTCGCTAAACAACGTCTCGGTCAAGACATGCCCCGGAAGCCGGACGGCGAGGCATTCGCCTTTGACCGGTACCGTCGCGATCTCGACACCACTCGTCGCGAGTAACGCTTCTGATCCCCGACCGCTTGCGACCACGACGTTCCCGGCTTCGCGCTTACCGTTACTTGTCGCAACGCCGACGACGGTCGCCCCTGCCCGGTGCAGTCCCGTGACCATTGTCTGTTCTTCAATCACACCTCCGCGGGCTTTAATCGCGTGACGGAGCGAACGCGTCAACTGGACGGGATCGATTTGACCGACTGAAGCGAACCGGATGTCCCCGTCTGCACGGATCAGTCGAAACGGGTTTTCTTTATAGCCACTATCAATGCCGGTCTCATTAAACAGCTCACGGACGAGGTCGGGATAAAGCTGTCGACTCGCTGCCGCCAGTTGATGTAAGGCAGGGATCAGTTCATGATCCGTCGCAAGCATGCCGGCTGCCGCTCGCGTCGCTCCTTCACTGGAACGATTTTGCTCAAGCACGCGTACCGGTTGTCCTCGTTTGAGCAATTCGTAGGCGAGTGTCAAACCGATTACGCCTGCGCCGACGATTAACGTCTCTGTTGCTTTCATTGATCAAGCACCTCGCGATACGACCGGACTGCTTCGACCGGATTTGCCTGACCGAGAATCCCTGACATCACAGCGATGCCAGCAACTCCGGTCGCGAGGACACCCGCGACATTCTCCGGCTGAATCCCGCCAATCGCGATGACGGGGACTTTTGAAAACGTGACGATTTGCGCGAGTGCCGCTAGTCCGCGCGGGGCGACGTCCTGTTTTGACGCCGTCGCAAAGACATGACCATACATGACGAAGTCGCTGCCCGTCTCAAGCGCTTCCGTCAAGGAGTGGATTGATCGGCCGATTTGTAGCTCGCTGAATTGACGCCGCACGACAGCGACGGGAATACTGCGCGATGTCAACTGGACACTTGACTTCGTCACGAGGGCGACATCGAGCCGGTCATGGACGATTAGTTTTTCACTTGGAACACCGGCGCATACTAGCTCCTCGATCAATTGGACGAGTCGGTCCGCCGACCAACCCGGTTCCCGGATATGAATCATGTCGACATAAGGCACAACAGCCGGCAAGACTTCTAGAAGATGTGTCAGCTCTTTTGTCCCGGTCGTCACAATATGTAACTTCGGACGCATACCTTCTCCTCCTTGCTACACAAAAAGGACCACCCCATGAACATGATGGAGTGGTCCGAAAAATGTCCAGGTAAGACCTGAGACAGGATGATAATCAGAAGCCACTTCCCTCCGCTAGTACGAACTAGATCAGGTTCAAAGGGTCCGGATATTTCCGTCTCAGTCTGCTGCGAGACTCCCCTAGTGTAGAACTATTTAGTGTTGGTTGGTTCATTCGTAGTCTACCATGACCGCTCGCTTGATTTCTAGTCTGACTTGTCAGTTCAGCCGATCCGTGACCGTTTTGACCTGTTCCGTCAATTGTTCACGCGTTGGAATCAGCTTCGTGTCTGCTAAATCATACGTTTGTTTCAGACGTAAGACACGTGTCACTTTCGCGTCGAGGTCAGCCTGTGATAGTGACTTGTCCTTGATCCCCTGCATAATTGCCGCATGAACATCCGTGTAAGCACCGGCTTGCGAGAACATCGCCATGTCGGCACCACGTTCGAGGGCGAGACGCGAAGCTTGGGCGAGACCATATTGTTTCGTGATCGCACCCATTACGAGGTCGTCCGTCACGATGACGCCATCGAACTTCAACTCTTCACGCAACAGTTGTTGCATGACCGGCTCTGATAACGACGACGGATTGTCTGGGTCGAGCGCCGGGAATAAAATGTGTGCGACCATCACCATTTCCGCTCCGGCATCGATTGCCGCTTTGAACGGGACGAGTTCCAGTTGCTCGAGTTGCGCTTTCGTCTTCGTCACGGTCGGTAAGCCGACATGCGAATCGACGGTCGTATCCCCGTGTCCGGGAAAATGTTTGATGACCGGCACGACATCTTCCGACTTGATTCCCAGCATTAACGGGACACCGAGCCGGGCGACATCATCCGGCTCAGCACTGAGTGCCCGGTCACCGATGATCGGGTTCACCGGGTTACTGTTGACATCAAGAACCGGGGCAAAATCCATATTGAATCCATAAAACCGTGACATCGCACCAAGCGCCTGTCCGGCCTTTTGCATCAATGCCGGATCGTTTTTCTGACCGAGCGTCAGACTCGGAGGTAAATGAAACGTTTGATCCGGGACACGACTGACACGTCCTCCTTCTTCATCGAAGCCGAGGAACGCGAGCGCTTCGTCGTCTTGTGCGTCCTTGATTGCTGCCGTCAAGGTTTTCAGCTGGGCGTCTGACGTGATATTGCCTCCGAGTAACAGGACACCGCCTATCGCGTGATCGTTTAACAGACTTCGGTCCGCGTCCGATAACGTCGTCCCACTGATCCCGATATACAGCAATTGATCGACCTTTTCAGCAGTCGAGAGTTTGGCGAGCTGACGTTTGATGTCTTGCTCCGCCTGGTCGGCAGCCGTCGGTTCGTCAGCGACCGGCTGTTGCTGACTCGTCTTCGGTTCCGGTTTCGTCTCGGTTTGGGGCGGTTCACTCGCGCATGCCGTCAAAAAGCAAGCCGTTAAAAGCACGTAAATCGGTTTCAAAGCGGTTCCTCGTTTCGGACGCCATTGATTGAATAATAGACTTCAATTTCAGCATTCAGTGATTTCGAGACAGAACAGTATTTATCTTTTGATAACGACACGGCCCGGCGGACTTTATCATCCGGTAAGTCGCCTTCGAGACGATAATGAATCGAAATCGTCGTAAAGCGGCGCGGGTGTTCCGTCGCCCGTTCTCCCTCAATGTCCATCTCAAACGAGGTTAACGGTAAACGCATTTTTTCTAAAATGGAGACGATGTCCATTCCCGTACAGCCGGCGACGGCGTGTAACAACAATTCAGTTGGTCGTGGTGCTCCGTTCTCCCCGTTATTTTCAGGTGCTGCATCCATTGCCAGTTGGTGTCCGGACTCCGTCACTCCACTAAAGCCCATCTTGTGATTCCATGTAATCGTCGCTTGCATTTTTCTCACTACCTTTCGATTTTTAGTTCGGTTCGCTTCGCTCTCCTTCATTATAGCGTAGTCTCACCTGAAGAAAATTGACATGCTATTCAAAATAATTCTTCTTTTCCGTTTCCATCCGATTCCCGTTCACCTGACACACGAATCATGCTATTCTGAAAAACGATAGTTTCGCGCTGCTTAGCGCTAGAATTGAGGAATTGATATGTCATCTACTACCCGTTTAAGTAAAACGGACTGGCTTTTAATCGCCACCCTCTCCTTACTGACGTTCGTCTTAGGCACAAGCGAATTCGTCATTGTCGGGATTTTATCAGAAATCGCTTCGGCCCTCGGAATTACGATTGCGAAAGCCGGCACACTCGTCTCCGCCTTTGCGATTGCCTTCGCGATCGGGACACCGTTCACGATGTCGATCACGGGACGCTTCGAACGTCGCAAATTGATGCTCAGCCTGATCTTTGTTTGGGTCGTCTTGAACTTTTGCAGCAGCATCGCCGACACCTACTCGCTACTGCTCGCAACACGGATCGTCACGGCCGTCCTGACCGGTGTCTTGATTTCGCTTGCGATGGTCGTCGCGAGTGACAGTGTCCCGGTCGCGAAACGCGGTGTCGCCGTGTCGTTCATCTTCGGCGGCTTCACGCTCGCGAACGTCTTCGGCGTCCCGATCGGCACGTTCATCGGGCAACATGCCGGTTTTGAAGCGACGTTTTGGCTGACGACAGCTCTCGGACTGATTGCTTTTTTCGCCGTTTTCAAAGTCGTTCCACGGCAACAGGCGACGGCGACAAGTTCCGTTAAGGATCAACTGCGCCTGCTCGCGAACCCACGTATCATGATTGCCTTCTTCATCCCGTCGTTCGGATTTGGTGCGACCTATGTCGTCTACACGTACCTCGTGCCGATTCTCGAACTTGAACTCGAGCTGCCGCGGGCCTGGATCAGTCCAATCCTCCTCGCGTACGGCGTCGTCTCGATTTTCAGTAACATTCTGGCCGGGAAAATCGCCAGTCATAATCCGATCGGTCGGTTACGGTTTGTGTTCGTCGTGCAAGCGTTCGTCTTGGCGGCCTTATATGTCACGACGTCATCCGTCACGCTCGGACTGATCAATATCGCTTTGATGTCACTGATGTCGATTTTATTGACGACATCGACACAAATCTATCTGATTGACTTGGCGGAAAAGTTCAACCCGGAAGCAAAAGGACTCGCTGCGTCCTTGATGCCGGTCGCAAGTAACGTCGGGATCGCCTTCGGCTCCGCGCTCGGTGGACTCGTTTACGCGAGCGGACCGATGATGAATACGGCGCTCGTCGGCGGACTTGTCGCTTTGCTTGCCGCGTTGTTGACTGCAATCAGCTTCCGACTCGACCGGCGCTCATAATCAAGTAACTTGAACATAATGATCCAATGAACCCGCATCCTATACACTGGTAACTGGTAGTACGAAAGGGAAACTAACGTTTGAGCTTCTATTCATACCCATAATAAAAGCACGATGCCCCTTTCTTCCAGGACGGCATCGTGCTTTTTCGATTATTTTTCAAACTCTAAAATCGTTTGTTGCATCGGAACACCAGACATCGAAACCGTCCGTTCAACGAACAGATAACGTTTCCCGCTTACTAAAAAGCGGCGGTTTCCTAAGTACTCGACCTGTTTTCCGTCCTGCTTTAATTTCTGCTCAATTGCTTTGACATGCTCATCGAGCGTATAAAAACGATCGTCAAACGTCATCGTGATATTTTTCTTTTTGAAGCCAAGTAAGTAACTGAAGAAAAACCAAAATGCTGCCCCGACTGCAATGATCCCCAAAATGATTTCCATCCGAACTTCCCCCTTTGTTTAACCTATTCTACGGATACCCACCTAAAAAGTTCCTGTTTTTTTGATTATTTTGTCATTTACCAAAGGCTTATACGATTCTTTTATAAAGGGGTGAAGCGTCTGCATCAAAAAAAGAGCCTTATCTACATAATGATTGAAGTCATACGTTATTTTGACGACGTCAAAAGGACCTCCCGCAACACTGGAAGTCCTTGACTATTCTTATTTCCGGTCCCAAAAACGTGCTTGGGCGATGCCTTCGATGAACGAATCAAAATGATCCAAGTTATGTTCTTTGAATAAGAAGACACCCGGTTGATCCGTTTCAACACGGCACTTATCGAGTACTGAGTCATCATGGAGATGTAACGCCAGCGGTTTAGCATGTTTATACGTGTTCTCGATAAATTCGAGCACGTCGTCCGCTACTTTTGAAGATGCGCTGATTAAGAATGCGGCGTCAAACAAACTTGAATCGACCGTATCATACGTTTCTTTTACTTTCATTTCACCTAGTGTATAGGCTTTTTTACCAACGAGGCTGTAATTGATGTTATGCTCCGCCAGTTTTTCGACCCACGCCTTCACCTGATTTGCATCCACGTCCCCTGCAAGCAACAGAGCAACACTGCGCGTATCCGTTTTTCGAATCGTATGTTCCATACTGAGGGCATCTGAGCGTTTCTCTGATTGAACCCCTTCATCCGTCGTCGGTACCGCAACGTCAATGTTCTCCGCAACCTCTTTCGCGAGGGCATGGTCGATATGATTCAGCAAATCCACGGCATTCGTTTTGACAACATCAGATTCACACTTTCCGAGCTCGAAGCTGTAGGCATCACGAATGTGTTGTTGTTCAACAGCAGTCATGCTGTTGTAAAAGAGCTTCGCCTGTGAATAAAAGTCGAGGAAACTTTCACTCCGGCCACGCACTTTATGGCCGTCGACTTTTTCCTGGTAATGTTCAAAACCGCCTTCTTCGACCGGGACAGGCTCAGGCTGATTTTCATTCAAACCATTTTTGTGATAGCTCGTCTGTCCTTTATGGACCGCCATCTGATGCATGCCGTCCCGCTGATTGTTATGGTACGGACAAACCGGCTGATTGATCGGGATTTGATGGAAGTTCGGTCCTCCGAGTCGGGACAACTGTGTGTCCGTATATGAGAACAACCGCCCTTGCAACAACGGATCATTTGAAAAATCAATTCCCGGAACGATGTGTCCTGGGTGGAACGCTACTTGTTCTGTTTCCGCAAAGAAATTGTCGACATTGCGGTTCAATGTCATTTTACCGACGAGTCGGACCGGTACTTCTTCCTCCGGCCATAGTTTCGTCGGATCGAGAATGTCAAAATCGAACTTGAACTCATCCTTTTCCGCAATCAATTGCAGTCCGAGCTCCCATTCCGGGAAATCCCCCTTATCGATTGCTTCATATAAATCAACGCGGTGGAAATCAGGATTTTTACCAAGTGCTTTTTGTGCTTCATCCCAGACTTGCGAATGAACACCAAGTTTTGGTTTCCAGTGGAACTTAACAAAGTGCGCCTTCCCTTGTGCGTTGACGAGTCGGAATGTATGGACGCCGAACCCTTCCATCATCCGAAGGCTCCGTGGAATTCCACGGTCACTCATCGCCCACATGACCGTATGTGCAGTCTCATGATTTTGACCGATGAAATCCCAAAACGTATCATGCGCGCTTGCGCCTTGCGGAACTTCCGTATGTGGCTCCGGTTTGACGGCATGGACGAAATCAGGAAACTTGATGGCATCTTGAATGAAGAATACCGGAATGTTATTCCCGACTAAATCGTAGTTGCCTTCATCCGTATAAAACTTCGTCGAGAAACCACGGACATCACGGACCGTATCTCCTGAACCGCGTGACCCTTGGACCGTCGAAAAACGGACGAAGACCGGTGTCGTTTTCGAGGGATCGTTCAAAAAGCCCGCTTTCGTAATCTCAGCTAGCGGTTCGTATACCTGAAATTCACCATGTGCCCCGACACCTCTAGCATGGACGATTCGTTCCGGAATCCGTTCATGGTCAAAGTGTGTCATCTTCTCTCTAAAGTGGAAGTCTTCAATCAATGTCGGTCCCCGTAGTCCTGCCTTTAGCGAAAATTCATCTTCCGCCATTTTCAACCCTTGATTCGTCGTCAGTCCCGCTTTTTTCGTGTTATCGATTTGGTGCGCCTTCATTTGTTCTTCTTTTTTATTCGTCATACTGTTACCTCCCCATAAGTAAAAGCAATCGGTGTCAATCAGCTAGTTAGGTCATCGCTACCATCAATACGGTGTCGGATCTTCTTGTGGTGCATCCGGTATTTCTGTCGGTTCCGGAAAAGTATCCGGCTCCGGCTGACGGATTGGATCTTCTTGCGGCGTGTCCGGAATTTCCGACGGTGGTGTTCCCGGCACTTCATTCGGTTCGTGATTCGGTTCGTGCTCCGGTACTTCGTTCGGATTCTTCTTCATAAAAAAGACCTCCTTATGATGTAATATAATCGCCGCCATTGATATGGATGGTTTGTCCCGTGACGTAACTCGAGTCGCGTGACGCGAGGTAAACATAAGCTGGAGCATTTTCTGAAGGTTGTCCCCGACGCTTCAGTAACGTGTCTTCCCCATGTGCTTCGACCTTCTCTTTCGAGAACGTCGCCGGAATTAACGGTGTCCAAATCGGACCCGGTGCGACGGCATTGACACGAATGCCTTTTTCGACGAGGCTCGATGCAAGCGAACGTGTTAACGTCGTAATCGCCCCTTTTGTCGCCGAATAATCGATCAACGTCGGTGCCCCGCGATAAGCCGTCACGGACGACGTATTGATGATTGTATCTTCTTCTTTCAGATGCGGTACGGCAGCCTGCGTCAAATAAAACATCGAGAAGATGTTCGTTTCAAACGTTTCCTGCAACTGTTCCGGTGTGATGTCTAAAAAATCATCTTGCGGAAATTGTTTTCCTGCGTTGTTGACGAGAATATTCAGTTGACCGAATTCCTGAAGCACCTGATCAATGACTGGTTTTGCGTTTTCCGGCCGGCTGACGTCTTTCGCAAATGCAAGGGCCTTAACTCCGTACCCTTCAATTAACTGCTTCGTTTTTTCCGCGTCCTGTCCTTCATTTAAGTAAACGATCGCGACATTTGCGCCTTCTTTTGCGTAAGCGACCGCGACGGCGCGACCAATCCCGCTGTCACCGCCAGTGATAAGCGCGACTTTCCCTTTCAGCTTCCCGGAGCCGACATACTCGGGATCGTCATAAATCGGTTCAGGATTCATTTCGGACTCGATTCCTGGTTGATGATCTTGTGTTTGCCCTTTTGCTTCTTCATGCATATCCCTCAGTTGCTTTTCGCGCATCTCACTCATCCCCTCTACTGTGATAATTGACTTCCTTAGTTAACATTCCCTTGCCATGTATGAATAAACGTCATTCCATAAAAAAAATCCCCTTCAAAAAGGGGATACAGACTACAGACAAACTCTTATGAAGCGTGAACAGGCTATAAAAAGAGGCAATTCGTTTGCGCTGCCTTATCTCGCCTCGTCTCCAAAGCTGCAGAGTCGCGACCGATTGCTTTTCGCGGTTCTAAGCGATTCGAGACGAATTGCGCGCTAAACCGTCTGCATGCCTAGAGTTCTGTCACGGTATTACCTAAAAAGCGCCATGTTTCGTTGACTCCTATGGGAATTTAACGCGACTTGCCAAAGGCAGGCAAGACCCTGCTCGTTGTCCGTGAAGATCAAGGAGCAACGACTTGCGCCTCGCTCGGGGAAAGCAACGAAAAAAGACGCTTGATCTCCCAATCGCACGTTGTCTACAGCCAGAATCTCCTTCAAAAAAAGGTGCATACAAGTCTTACTCCAGGAATTCATTCTTTTATTAGACGGTCCCACTCACCTGTCTTCAGCATCGTTTTTAGCTGTAGGGGATAGAATTCGATGGATGGCAATTCGTCGATCGGGACGAACCGGTAAATCAGTTCCTCGCCCTCGACACCGTAAAAATCTTCCGTCGTCACATTGATCTCATCTAACAACTCGACTTCGTAATAAAAACCGACTTCATGAAAAGCGACGTCTTCATATGTAAAGAAATTTTCGTGAACGCACAAAAAACGTTTAACTTGTGCTTCTAATCCTAATTCTTCTTTGATTTCACGGACAACCGCTGTCTCCCCACTCTCCATCAGTTGAATCCGTCCCCCTGGTAATGCCCAAAAAGCATCTCGAATATTCCGATGAATTAAGAGACACCCTTCCTTGACGATCACGGCAGCCGCCCGGTGATTGAATCGTTGCTTCTCAAACTTAAAGTTAATATCCAACTGTCCCACACTCCTTTGTTATGTTTCGATACAATATCATAATTTCCCATAATTGACTTTGTAATAAAAAAGTCAAACAGATGACATGGACAAACCCTCGTCTCAAGGGATTGCGTAATTATCCCAAAACGAAGATTACAATATATATTATCTAAAGATATTTTAGAAATAAAATTGAAATATCGATTTGTAAATTCCGAATGCTATACTCAGTTTGTTCGAAAGCACCACTCACTCTACTAACTCAATCTACTCTATATACAACACATCCTATTTAATGACTCAGTCATTTCATTTTTCATTAACCCGTCACTTTGTTTTCACATCAGGAGGATTTACAACATGAAACGTATTTTGACAACTATGACGATGAGCGCGCTTGTCGTTTCAGGATTTGCAGCTACGGGTACAGGTAAGGTTGAAGCGGCTGGTACTTCTTATAAAGTAAAAGTCATGGCAGACGGACTTCGCGTTCGGACCGGCCCTTCAACAAAATACCGGATCATCGGAGGCGTCAACTCGGGCCAAACGTTTAAGTACCTTGGACGTAAAGGAAACTGGACGAAAATCATCTACGGTGGAGAAAAACGCTACGTATACTCAGGATACGTTAAAAAGTACAGCCTCAAGTCTAAAACTAGCACTGCAAAAAAAGCATCCGTCTCGTCTAGCTTTATTCGCCCGACAAGCGGGACTCTGACGCAACGCTATGGCAATGCAAGCGGCCGCTACGGATATACGTTCCATAACGGTGTCGACTTCGGAGCGAAGACAGGAACTCCTGTCTATGCGACAGCCACTGGGAAAGTCATCTCCTCAAAATATCAAGGCGCGTACGGAAACTACATCATGATGTCACATAAGGTGAACGGTTTAACCTACACAAGTGTTTATGCCCACCTCAATTCACGTAAAGTTTATGCGGGTCAAACGATTGCAAAAGGAACGAAGATCGGAACAGTCGGTAGCACAGGTAATGCGTTCGGTGCTCACCTTCACTTCGAACTTCATCGTGGCAGCTACGTCTACAGCAGCTCTTCAGCCGCAAGTAGTGTCAACCCACTCAACTTACTTTAAACCAAAGAAAGGCACCTCTAATCAGGTGTCTTTTTTGTTTGGATTCCTATTTTGAAAACTTAAAAAATTTTTTAAACATCAAAATTACAAAAATTCAAATTTTAAAAAATACTATTATTTCCATTTCAACTTTATCTTAAACGACCTCAACTTGTCACACTTTTTTATTAATTCCCTAGTGTGTGAACATTTTTTAAACATCTAAAATGTGTTGATATATATAGAAAAACCAATAAATGTCATATGTTATTTTTGGATAGCTTAAATATATTCTATTGAAACATTTCCGAAATGTTAATGTAATATTTAAACATTTTAAGTAATGTTATACTCATTTATGAAATTTAGTAGAACATATTTTCAACAAACAACTGACCTATCGTGTTGAGTTTCAAGGAGGACATACATAGATGAACAAATTATTAACGACTTTAACAGTATCTGCCATTGCAGTAGCTGGACTGACAACATTTGCAGTCCCGAAAGTCGATGCTGCGACAACTTACTATAAAGTTAAAGTCATGGATGACGGTTTACGCGTCCGGACCGGCCCCTCTACTTCATCAAGCGTCATTACGGGTGTTGCTAAGGGAGAAACCTACAAGTATCTCGGGCGTACCGGCAACTGGACAAAAATTTTATACGGGTCAAGTAAAGTTTATGTTTCTTCGTCTTATGTCAAAAAATATTCAGTCACACGTTATTATAAAATCAAGGTAATGGCGGATAACCTTCGTGTCCGGACAAGTTCTTCGACAAACAGCCAGCAGGTCGGTTCGGTCGATAGTGGAGAAACGTACCGCTACCTCGGCAAAAAAGGCGACTGGATTAAGTTCCTTTATAATGGCGAAAAGCGTTATGTGCACGCCGACTATGTAAAAAAATACGCGGTCTTAAAATTAACGAATTCAGGTGCTAGTAAAGCCTCAAAAGATTTCGTCACACCGACAAGCGGACCGATTACACAAGGTTACGGGGCAGCGAGCGGCGTTTACGGTTATACGTTCCATAACGGCATCGATTATGGTGCAGCAAAAGGAACGCCCGTCTATGCGACAGCTGCCGGTAAAGTCACGACGTCTAAAAACTATGGCGCGTACGGGAACTACATCATGATGACTCATACAATTGACGGATCTTCCTTCACAAGCCTCTATGCTCACTTAAACAGCCGGAGCGTCTCAGTCGGTCAAACGGTCTCGCAAGGACAACTGATCGGAACGGTCGGCGAAACAGGAAATGCTTTCGGAGCACACCTTCATTTCGAGCTTCACCGTGGTACATATGTCTACAGCGCAACCTCCGCTGCAAGCAGTGTCAATCCGCTCGATTACTTATAAGACAACACCCCCGACCACATCCGGTCGGGGGTGTTTGTTTTCTGACTCATTTTAATTTTGCTTGATAGGCTTTCGAGTAACGGTCCGCGGCGATGATCGCATCAGCCACTTCTTCCGCCGTCACATCGAATCCATCATGGATTGTCTCACCATCTGCCGTCGCCGCTTTCCCGACTTTCAAGATGTCGTCGCGCGAGGCATCTTTGAGTTTGACGTCTTCGAGCGTGACCGGTAACCCGAGGTCCATATAAAATGCGATATACCGCTCGATTTCTTCTTGACTGTGTTGCTCAAGTGCGAGCTGGACGAGCGTCCCGAACGCAACTTTTTCACCGTGCGTCAAGTGGTGGATGTCCCCGTCAAGTGCTGTAAAGCCGTTATGAATCGCGTGTGCCGCGGCTAGTCCCCCACTTTCGAAACCAAGTCCACTCAGTAACGTATTCGCTTCGACGACTGCTTCAAGAGCCGGCGTAACGACTTTTGCTTGAACCGACTCATACGCGAGTCGACCATGTTCGAACAACACTTCCTCACAGCGTTTCGCGATCGCTTCCGCCGCAATCGTCGGCCGACCACCGGCCATTGTCTTCCCGCCGAATGCGATGACACTTCTGACCTCGACCCAGGTCGCGAGCGCGTCGGCAATCCCGGACGCGAAGAATCGCGCCGGTGCTTCCGAGATCAGCTTCGTATCGACGAGGACAAGATCGGGATTCTTTTTATAGAAGCGATAGCTCTCAAAAATCCCGGCGTCTGAATAAATGACTGATAACGCGCTCGTCGGTGCATCGGTCGAAGCAATCGTCGGCACGATGACGACAGGCACCGTTAGTTCGTCCGAGACGGCTTTCGCCGTATCCAGCGTCTTCCCGCCGCCGACCCCGACGACAAAGCGGACGTCCGCTTCTTTCGCCTGCTTCGTGATCCGTTCGACTTCATGGCGCGATGCTTCGCCGCTAAAGTCGACTTGTTCGATACCAATTTTTTCTGTTTCAAAGGAGTCATGAATCCGTTGCCCGACGATTTTAAAGACGACATCGTCTGCGATCAACAGAGCTTTGTCACCGAACGAGCTCACGTATGTACCGAGCCGGTCGATGACGTTTTTTCCTTGGACGTACTTGCTTGGGCTGATGAAGACACGTTCTGACATAATCAACATCCTTTCCGAGAAAACACGAAACAATGACGTACACAATAGTGTTTCCCTGTTCGCGCCGCTTCTTAAACGCTGATCTGTATGACCATTACATGAACTGCAGTTGTGATTTTTCTAATACATCGCGTACTTTACGACAATCTGTTTTTAATTGTTCATCCGGACTATCACCGAACCATTCAAGACTGGCCGTTTTCAATGTTAACGCTTGCTTCAGTTCTTCGAAAAATCTTTCGTAATCAATGATTCCATCAAACAGCGGTACCATACCGTCACGTGTTCCACCTGCCGCATATACGTTTGCCGGATTAAAGACTTCGAATTGATCCGTCCGGGCAATCGACTTCAAGTGAAGATGTTCGATGACTGGTTCAAGACGACGGTAAGCAGTGACCGGATCAGCACCTGATTCGACGACATGCAACACATCAAAGTTCAGCCGGCAAGCCGGATGGTTCACTTCGCGTACTAACCGTTCCGTCGATTCAATCGTGTCCGCTGCCGTATTTGGATGAATTTCAATTAACAGCAGTTGCTTGCTTTGATCTAAAATCTTACAAACGCCCTGCAACTGATAGACGAGCCGGACCCGTTCCGGTTCGGTCAACTGCTGACTTGACTTGTTGCCCGCAAAAATCCGAATACGCCTTGTTCCGATTCGTTGTCCTAAACGGGATAACGCTTTCGTCTGTTCAAGCAACACCGATAATGGTGCGTCAAACGATAGATAATGACTCAGCATACTGACCTCTATAGCATGCTCGCGTAAACGCAATATTTCATCGTCCTGTAAATGCTTCGCATGAACCCCCCAAACATCTAACGCATCAAACTGCTCCGCCAATGCGTAGGATAATAAGTCGTCAAACGAGCGGAGATGATGGCGATAGCTGATGGTACACAGTGCAATTTTCATCTGTTTCCCCTTCTTTCCGGCAGTATTCGTTAAATAATCCGATGAGCTGTTGTTTGATCGTATCTTCTAACATCGCCTGATCTGCGAGCAACGCTTGAATCTCAGTCAAAACAGCTGGATCGCACGTCATACTGTATTTAATTGTCCGGTACTGGATGACAGTATATTGATTGACGAGTCGTTCGATTCGATCACACCACCCGTCGAAATCGGAAGAGCCTAAATCGAGACCTAACTGTTCATAAAAATAAGCAAAAGCATGTTCATAGGCATATTTACGGATCGCGATGACCGGAAGTTGTTTTAGCGCAGAAGGTAAGCGATTTGGTGTTTTCTTATGATGCGAGACAATTTTTCCGACTGCTTCCGTCAACGGGTGGTGCCGCTTGAGACCACTCATGAAGTAAGCTGCGACCGTTTCCCGATCCGGAAGTTTGACGTGACTCCCGTCAAACCAGAACCCTCCGGCGACAGTCGGCTGATCGATTGCCTGGATGATCCGTACGCGATCCATTTCACCTTCATATCTAAAATCCGGGTCCATCATCCGCCATGTCTTTTCGTCATCCGTTGGTTCAAGCATCACATAATGTGGAAACACGTCATGGTGAAACTTGTTTTCCCGCTCCGGTAACTGCGCGAGATCCAGCATGACGATAATCGATTGTTCCGGTCGTTTCGTTTTCATGAGTCGTTCGAGGTTCATGATATTCGTAGCCCGTGACAGGGTCCGGTCATACCACTGATGGACTGTGATCCCGTACAGTAAACGGTACCACTCGAGCATCGCTTCATGATTAATCTCCGGGGCATGATGCGATAAAACAAAATCGGACGTCAAGCCAAAGTCGGCGTCCCAAATCCCGAAATAATACGGACGATGATCTGCTTGCGACCGCTTGATTGTTTCACAGACACAACTGACGAGACAGTGAACTTTTATCATCAAAGCACCTCCTTTTTTGTTAGCGCAGCTAAGAACATTTCAACCGTCATCTGTGGAAGCTGTCCGAGTTGCTCGTCGGCTAGAACGAGACCGTATTCAAGCTCCAGATGAACGAGCAACTGCAACAACCGCATCGAATCCAGTTGCAGTTCATCGCGAAGCCGCTCCTGTCCCGTCACTTCCATCGGTAAGATGACATCGAGTTGCGCCTCGACGATTTGATGAAATCTTTGCTGGTCGAGGAAGGAACTCATGACGTCACCCCCAGTCGGATTCGACTGATTTTTCCGTTCGGCAGTTTTTTTATTTCCGTAACAAACGTCCAGTCAGTCGGACATTGATGTGGAGCAAGATGCGCATGGCAAAACGAGCGTAATGTCTCCTCGGTCGCCGAACTGACGATCTGGACACAGACTCGTTCGCCTTGCAGACGATCACTTTTCTTGAAGACGACGGCTTCGTTGACGTCGGCGCGACGTAGTAATACATCTTCAACATCTGCTGGATAAACGGATAGACCAGATACATTTATCATTTCGTCCAACCGGCTGAAGAAGAACAATTCGCCGTTTTCCGACGCTCCGACCAAATCCTTCGTACCCGTCCAGGTTCCATCTGATTCGACTAGCAATTCAGCCGGTTGATTTATAGTTCCAGCCTCCGTTTGAAGATGTGGTAACGGATAGCCAATCGCCTGCGCTGTTTTCGGATCAGGGTGTAATGCGATGCAACCGGTTTCTGAGCATCCGTATTGCTGTAAAAGATGATCGGTCACGTCCTGAATCGCTTCAAACCAACTATTCGGCAACGTCATACCGGAAATCATCACTGCAAATAGCCGCTGCTTAAACTGACTGAGCAGATAGACAAGCCCCGGTCCCGCATACAAAATCGCATCCGGATGTGCCCGACAGACACGCAAGACATGTCGCGGTGCCGTATGTTCGAGAATGACGGGTACTGCCCCCCGATATAGCGTCGCCATGACACCGCAAATCAAGCCGAATGAATGTGATGTCGGACAGGCGACAATCGTTCCTGTTGCATGCGGTAACGGAAAACATTGATTGTATGCTGTCACTTCTTGTTCAATCGACAACCATGTCCGGTGAATCACTTTCGCCTCTCCGGTCGTACCGGAGCTGAATTGAATCAGACCTCCCGGACGAGGTTTTGCCTGCGTCAATCGAACCGGTTGTTGAAAATCACCATAAATTAAAAAGTCACACCCTGCTCGTTCCGCCATATCGCGTGCACCGGCTTCCGGTAAGTCCGGATGAAGCGGTACGACCGTTCCTTGTGTTCTTTTCATAAGTAAACAAAAGGCAATCCAGGCTGCCGTGTCTTTAGTACAAACTGCAACAACTGTAGTCCCGGGGTCAGCGAGCCAACTTAACTGGCAAACGGGATGATCTGTCAGCATTTGTTCGGTATAAAGCGTCTCTTCAATGTATAACATGCGTTTCGCTTCCCTTCTGCGTCCTTGTATATAATGTATTGCAAACAAGATGCCGGCACTGCCCTGTCTCGAATTTACGCGCGAAGAGGGACTCCGTGTACATGGTCGCTTCGCCGAATCCTAAGGCGGCAAAGCGATCCGGCGACAGCTCGAGTCGGTCGAGTACCGCGGCAGCCCATTTGAAAAATGTTGTTTCTTTCAAGCCGTACTTGTCCTCCAACTGATGCGATAATTCCGTCAAATGAAATACAAATACCGTATCGCTGACGAGCTCGCGTAATGCCTCGACCTCTTTCATTTCGTAATATGTCCCGACCGGCGAATTAAAAGCGGGATGGATGGTCTTAAAATCAGGTATCTCCTCCGGATGCCGGACAAATTTCCCGACATATTCGACGCTATCATGAAAATCCCGCAAAATTAGTCGCGTTGGCCAGCCGTCTTTTAACACGAGTAAACTATTTTGGGCATGTGCTTCGAGAGCAAGCCCTTCTTCGGCGACGAGACGGAAGACCGGTTGTAAATAAACGGTCAGAAACTGTTTTACCCACTGTTCCATCCCGTATTTCTTGAACCACGGGTCAAGAAACAGTCCCCCGTTCGCTTCGTTGAGGGCAAGCGCCGTAAAAGGGATGACTGTTTCCTCAGCTGTGACATTCGTCAGGACATTGTCGCGATAGAGACAGCCGATGCGGCCTGATAATTTTCCGTCCTTCGTCTCGACGACCTGACTGGCGAATTCGCGGAGCAACGTTACGGGAAGCTTTTCCGCTCTTCTGATCAGCCAATCGGATAAAACCGGTGCCGCAACAATGCTCGGGACGTCAAACGTCCGTCTCGCCGACGTCTGGATGAGATCAAGCGGGAGCTTAATATGCGGAGCATCCGGTACGCCTGGTTGGAAAACAGTCCGGATTGATTGAGTCGCTTGAAACAGGGGACCGCTTTCTCCAAGGTCAATGCCGCCCGACTCGAGGACATCCATCCCGACGCATCTCCATTGCCACGGGTGGACCGGAACAATTTGATAATCGGCGGAATCATTTGTTGCGCGGATTAGAAGTGCATTTAAGCACTCAAGAGTCGCTTGACCGAATGCCTGTTCCATCACGCCATTCATTTGTGTCATGTGGACAGTAGTAGCCGGAAGTGCGACGAACCGTAAACGAAACCGCTGTCCTGACTCCGGTCCATATCGCCAATGATCGGCGCGCGAAAATCCGATGCGGGACTTGAAGCATGGATGATACGGATGTCCTTCGATCAACGCCTGCTCTAAAGCACTGTATGTCATTTGCGTTCGTACAACGATGGGGACGGGACAGCTCTCATCAAGCGCGACCGTTTGCTCGAGCTCTTGCCGGAGCGAATCCTTAATTTGAAAACACGCGATGATTTGCGCCAGTGTCATCGGTTGAACTTGATTGTTTTTGGTCAGCACACCTGTAGAAAGTTCGAGCCAAATCCGGTCAAATGCCCCACGCCTCCCGTTAATCGTCAGTTCATACGGGGGACGGATGAATCGAAACGTCGCATTGCCGTCTTGTCGCGGATGTTCACTGAACGGCTCGATCCGTTCGAATAAAAGTGCTTCAAGAAGTTGTTTGCAGACACGTTGTTCGCTCGTTTGCCTCATGAGGGACCTCCCGTTGTAATGGATTAGCGATTTCAATAAAGATGACCCGCTCCCCGCTGACTTCCAGCTCGTCGAGTGCATGCAGACGTGTCAGCAAGTTCGCCTTGTACGGTAGCGTCTGACGTGAGCGGACATAGTGAATCCAGTCTTGAGCCGGACCCGACAATGTTTGCTGTCGTTGATCAAGCCAAGTTCCGAGCCAATCGAGCATGTCCTGTTCCCGTAAGAGTCCGTCTCGGTCAAAACGGTGAAGCAGTCCGCCCAAATGGTTCCAGACCATGTAATACGTTAACCGTTCCTCAATCGTCGACTCGTCATAAAACAGTTCTCGTGCCTGATCCAATGATGGTTCCAAAGACAATAATTTCTCTTCGCAGGACAGGGCGAGATAATACCCTTGGTTATCGCGGAACTGATAACGGATAGGCCGTCCCTGTTCAACAGTAATCAGGCTGTTTTGTTGGTGTGCCTCAAGCGCGATGCCGTAGTTGTCGTACAACTCGAGCAACGCCCCGAGTGTCAGTTCAATATACGTTGCAAACCAGTCCCATGCAGCTTCTTCCAATGACTGATCCGCTTGTTTCGCTTCGAGGACGAGCGACATCAAAACGGAAGGTTCATTTTCCAGCGGTTCCTGGACGAGTGCAGCGACATTGACCGCGTCGGCTTGTGCTTCCCGGTAAATTACTTCAAAACCGGATTCTTCCGTATCCGTCCAAAGTGTGGCGTATGCCGGATCATGCGTAATTGAAAATCCTCGGGGCAACGTCAAATGCCCGGCGAGACGTTTCATGACTATCCCTGCCGTTAGTTCATGTCGTTTGTTGACTCGTCGTGAATTCGTTACCTGGACGGGAATTGAAAACTTCAACATGTGCAGGCCGTCGGTATGTAAAACCGTCCGGATTGAAGATGTCGCATAATACAGTGGACCGAGCTGCCCGAGGTGGCGAATCCGTCCCTGTGCCACTAATGCTTTAACAATCGTTTGCGTCAACAAAAACTGAGTTTGCAGAGGGTGTGCCGGCAGAAGCGCTTCCCCAGCTGAAAGTTTTACCGTTGATTCGAGTTGCTTGCACATCTGCTCACTGATCAGCCGATCCGTCGCACTTTCCTCAATCAGTAAAGTCCGATCGACGGCAAAATAATCGAGTTGGAAACCGTTTTTAAATTCCGGAGCATATGCGATTTGTTCCCAGTCATGCATTCCCACCCGACTTTTCGGCGTCGGGTGAAACCAATGTCCGAACCGAACTGTCTGTTCATGTTCAAGGAATGTCTGAGCTCGCGTCGTCTCGTCCAACTGATGTGTGATGACTTGACACATTACCCGATGGCTATCGAGGACCCGGTATAGTAAATCCGTTAATCCCGGTACAAGCCGTTGAAGATGTTGGCAACACGCTATGATGAAGACAAGAGGTGCTTCTTCCACCAATCCGCTCGGAGTCTGGCGATAAATCCGCCCGATTTCATGTCGTCCAATGCGTGAACGATGACGGATTTCGAGGATATAGACTGTTGTCACATCAATTCGGCAACCACTCTTACCGCACTTCTCTCTCTCCTCCTCTTTCGGAATGAACCAATCAACTGTTTTGACTTCACGGAGATAACTATTCGCAAATGCCTGGAGCGTTGCCCGGGTTGCAATCTCATCGATACGTTCTTGTCGTGTTGTCATGACTGCCACTATCCTTCCATCAATTGATAACGATTCTCATTGTAAAAAAAGAGAAAAACGGGTTTCCCCGTTCCTCTTCCTGCTCTGTAATTGATTATTTCAGTAAGACGTCTTCCAGCTCTTTTAACCCTTTTTCACGTTCAATCGGGTCCCAAAAGCCCCATGTCGTTGATAGCTGATGGACTTGATCTTTTTTTACTGCCGTTAATCCTTTCCAGACCTTTCCGTTTGTTACTTCATCGTAGTAAGGACCGCTGCTGAAGTAGGACAAATCGATGATATGGTCCGGATTGTATTTCGCCAACCCTTCGATGGAAATGTTCTCCCCGAAATCTTTTGGTAAACCTTTCGTCGGTGTTAATCCGATATCGTCAAACAACAATGAGTTTGTCGCATGATTTGTCAGACCGTAAACACGAATATCTTTTTTATTGACCGATACGGCCATAAACGTTTCGTCTTTGACACTGTCCTTGATGCGTTGTCCGATACTCTTCGCTTCTTCCGACAAGTCATCGATGACTGCCTGCCCTTCCGCTTTTTTGTTGACAGCTTCCGCAACTTTCAAATGATCTTCTTTCCAGTCCCCGCCGACTTCGACTGCTACAGTCGGAATCGTTTTTGCCAGTTTATCGTAAAGTGGTTTGTAACGGTCGCTGATGATCAGTAAATCCGGATTGAGCTTAACGATTTCTTCCGGATTAATTTCGTCGGCATATGGTAAGGCTTTCGTTCCTTGCAGTTCTTCCGTCAAGTGGGGCGGAAACTCATTGTCATACGCCATGACCGCATACGGTTTAACGCCGACTGAAACAAGTGAGCCTTCCCATGAGACGTGCGATAAGACGACGACCTTCTTCGGATTATCCGGAACTTCTGTTTTCCCGAAAATATGTTCGACCGTATGGACGGCTGTTGTCTGCTTAGCCGGCTGTTCGCTTGCTTCCCCTCCACATGCAGCTAAAATTGCACATGTCGCAAGGACTGATGTTACCCCTATGATTTTTTTCATTATTATCTTTTCTCCTCTCAAACTCGTTCTTCATTAGTAATGATAATCATTATCACTTAAAAACGACATGGACGAACCCGTCAACTTTCATGGACAAATCAATCGTTTGTCCTGTTCGATGTAAATCAGGAATTGGCGTAACATATGAATCCGTCCGAGCGGTCCCCATGGATCCCAGTCAACACTGTCCGGACAAAAGACGCGATGCGTGCTGACTGCTTTGAGCGTTTGCCAGGCGGCATCATGTTGAATCCGTTCGATATCCGTCTGTTGGCTCCATAAAATCAATAGATTGTCCGGTTCAATCATTTTCAGTTCTGATAATGTGACAGATTGGTAAACCGTCTTCGGTAAACCGGTCGCACTTGTCATCCCTACATCGTGAAACAAAAAATCAAGCATCGTATGCTGACCCGTTCCATAAAGCCGCACCTCGTCCGGGCGAATCCAAACTACCGCCCACGTCCCCGTCCGGTGCCACGCTATCCGTTCCCGAACGGTTTGTTCCAACCGGTCGACCTCTTTCATAATCGGTTCGAGGCGCTCTTCCCGATCTGTTGCGATTGCCAGCAGACGCAGATACTCGCTCCAACACGTCTGGCGGGGCAATTCGAGGACGTGTTCTGGCGGCGACCAGCTGACATCATGCTGTTTATCGAGATCTGGTGTCTTGATGATCAAATCCAGTTGCATCGATTCAAACACTTCCCGCGGTGCGGGGCGATTGGCGTCATAAAACTGGGTACCTTCCAAATCGGTTAAAAATACAGGTAGGCCACTCGCACCGTATTCCGTCGGATAACTTGGTGCAAGAATCGGTTGCAGACCAAGCGCCAGCAAGTGGTCCTGCAATAAAAGACGGCTGGCGATACCGATGCGGGGTGAAGCACGCTTCAAAAAATGGGTGGGAGACGAACCTGTCCGCTTTTTGAATAAACGGCTAAAATAAAATTCATCTTGCAAACCAACCTTTTGAGCGATTTGTGCCAACGTCATGTCCGGCGACGTCAGCATCCACTCTTTCGCCGTTCGAATGCGGAGTTGATTTAAGTACGCTTTAGGTGTTTCGGCATATCGCTCCTTAAACAGCCGATTAAATGTCGGTACAGACATCCCGAGCTCCACTGCCAGTTCGTTGACGGGACGGTTATCGCCTAGTTGTTCTAGCCATTCTTTCGTCACTTGTTCGAATACATGTTTTTCCTGTTCGTGGCTTAATGTCTCAAGCAACTCATAAACGAGACGCTGTTGGCGTAGCATCCCCTTGACGGTCGTCGGACTCGTACTCATTCTTCGCAACTGTGCGTGAAGTTGTTCTGGATCCTGCCGGTAAAGTGGGCAACGGTCTCCGGTTACGGCAAGATGATAAACAAGACTGCTCTCTTTCGTAGCTGCCAGTACCTCCTGCGTTTGATCGACCCAGGCGCTTTCACCCGGTTGTAGCCGTTGGCGGCCGTCATATAAAAACACCTTGCCGACAACAACAATGATGATGCCCGAATTGACCGGTTGCCGGTCCCCTTCCAGCAACCAGTATTTTTGGATGATTAATGGCTTTAAATTCACTTCCATAGTGTTTGCTCCCTAAAAAAACATTTGACAAAAATTTGCTATTCGATGTAAGTTTAATCGCGTTGATAATGAATATAATTCTCATTTAAAAAGGAGAGACGATTATGGATGCATCTGCACGCCCTCACCCTACAGCTATCGTTCTTTTGATTACGCTTTTTCTGTTTTTCTTATGTAGCGGATTATCACTCTTTTACGGAGCTTTTCCGGTTTCTTCGGATACAGTCCTCGCATCGTTCCATTCGTTTGATGCCAATAACCTGCAGCACCAATTGATTCAAGAAGTCCGCCTGCCGCGTTTAATCTGCGCAGGACTTGTCGGAATTGCCCTGGCTTTGTCAGGAACGATGATGCAGGGATTGACCCGTAACGCATTGGCCGACCCGTCCCTGCTCGGCATTACCCACGGGGCTGGTCTTGGGGTCGCGATTTCCCTGGCTTTTGTTTCTGCCCATTCCTTCTTCAGTTCGCTGATGTTCTCTTTTGGCGGTGCAGCCCTTGGTACAGGGCTCATCGTTCTAATTACGGTTTTTGCACGTGGCTGTTTTTCACCTGTCACGTTGACCGTCGCCGGAGCCGCACTCAGTGCATTGTTCGGTGCGCTTTCAACATGCATCACTTTGTTCCATCAAGTTGCCCAAGATTTAAGTTTCTGGTATGCTGGCGGGTTATCCGGCTCTAAGTGGGAACATGTCCATGTTCTTCTTCCCATCGTCTTAATCGGTATGGCGATTTCCTTACATATCGCGAGAAGCATGACCGTTCTCTCGCTTGGAGAAGAGGTCGCGGCAGGTCTTGGATCGTCGTTAACGAAAGTCCGGGTTCTCGGATTTTGCAGTATCGTCCTGCTTGCCGGGAGTGCTGTATCCATCGCTGGTGTCATAGGTTTCGTCGGTCTTGTCATTCCACATATCAGTCGTTTTCTTGTCGGAACGAATTATTATCTTCTCCTGCCGGTCAGCGCATTATTCGGGATGACACTTCTCATTGTCTCCGATTTACTCGCACGACTGGTCAATCCCCCGTTTGAAACACCACTTGGAGCCATTACGGCCGTAATCGGGGTTCCTTATTTTCTTTACCTTGCACGACGGAAGGAGTTGGCGATCTGATGGATATGTGGAGCGCTCTTCAAAAATCACGTTTTACGTTTCTTAGCTTATGTGTTCTTCTTATCGTTACATTTTTATACAGCCTCTCAACCGGCATTCTTCCCGTTTCGTTCAGTTCAATCAGCCGGACCATAATCGGGCAAGGAACGGATGCAGAACGGTTAGTCTTGATTGACCTGCGACTGCCCCGGATGCTGCTGGCTCTCTTGATCGGATCAGGTCTTGCTGTTTCCGGGACACTGCTTCAGGGCATGTCACGCAATGCTTTGGCCGACCCGGGTATTCTCGGGATTAATGCAGGGGCCGGGCTGTTTGTCGTCATGACCCTGTTTTATTTTCGCTCCGCTTTACATCAGCTCCCGCTTTTGCCATTCGTCGCTTTTTTCGGTGCAATACTCGTCGCCTGGACGATTTATCGGCTGGCAGGAGCGACTTCACTACAGCCTGCCCGCCTGTTGTTGGTCGGCGTCGGGATCAATGCTTTATGCGGTGCCCTTTTAATCATTTTTCAGTTGAAGATGGATCCAAGAGATTTCCAGCAAGCAACCGTCTGGCTGACCGGAAGCATCTGGCAGGCAGATTGGTCGTCCGTCTTCATGCTTACGCCCTGGATCGTCCTTTTCATCCCACTCGCATTTATGCATAGTCGTTCGTTGAACTTATTGCAATTGAGCGGTTCACTGCCACAAACCTTAGGACTTCAGGTTGAACGTACCCGTAAACGTATTCTGTTCGTGGCTGCGGCTCTTGCTGGAGCCTGCGTGGCGGCTGGCGGAGGGATTTCATTTATCGGTCTGCTCGCCCCTCATATCGCGAGACGACTCGTCGGTCCGAACCATTACAGTCTGATTCCGGTTGCCGCGCTTGTCGGTAGTCTACTCGTATTGTTAGCTGATTTAATCGGAAAAAATCTGTTGGCCCCGGCCGATATTCCGGTCGGGATCGTCATCGCCGTTCTCGGTGCACCGTACTTTATCGTATTGCTTTTTCGTAAATGAAGTGTGACCGATTCGTCAAGGCTTTAACGAATCGGTCACATGTTACACACTTTTCGTTTTTTGACCGAGCATCTCATAATATACTTGAATGCTATCGAGTATATAGGACGGTGCCGGCTGACCACGGCGCTCCCGATGACCTGCGAGATGGACATCGCTTGTTTCCCAGGCTTTCCAGTCCTTTTCGGATTCCCAGAGGATTAAAATCACGACTTCCTCATCGCCGCGTGTCCGCTTTTTTTTCAAAACGCTCAGATCAACGAATCCTGGCTGCTGTTCGATGATGCCTTCTCCTGCAAATCGTTCAATCATTGTCTCCGCGTAGCCGTGCTCAACACGAATGGTTTTCAGTTGGATAAACATATGTCTCACTCTCCTCAATTGATAATGAATCTCATTTTCATTATCAATATAGCATTATACTCCTTAAATTTGTCAATCCCGTACTAAAATTTATTTCATTTTTTTGAAATTCGAGTAATTCAACGCAAAAAAAAGATACACTCGCGTTCGAATGCATCTTGAACAGGTTAGTTTAGGCGGTTGGTTGCTCCGACAAGAAACGCTCAAACGCGATGTCTGGATTATCGGTCTCATAACGCGCGATGAAGGCATGATAGGAGCCGCTGTAGACGATTTTTCCGTGATGGAGAAAATGCATCTTGCACGGCAGGTGGGCGACTTCATGCAGTATGTGCGTCGACAATAACACGATTTTTTGACGGTCGAGTAGCGCACCAATCGCCTCGACGACGAAACGCCGTGACTCCGGGTCGAGCCCGACCGTCGGCTCGTCAAAGATGTAGAGTGTACGATCGAGATGACAGACCGTCCGGATGACCAGCCACCGTTTTTCACCGGCTGACATCTGACCGAGCCGTAAGTCTTGCAGACGCTCTAACCGGCTTCGTTCCTGTTCGCGTAACGAGGCGACATATGTATCCCATAACGAACGGAACGGCTCCGTCCGGTCACTTTTCAAAATCAACCGGACTAAATCTTTTCCTTTCAGCATCGGCGGAAGCGGTGCCTGCTGCAATTGATAAAGAATCTCCGTCCGTTTAAACGGCGGTTGAAACCCGTCCGCCGGGAGCGCCCCGGCGACGACGTCAAACAACGTCGATTTACCTGAACCGTTTAAACCAATCACGACGTTCAACCGTTCCGGATCGAGCTCAAGATCCGCTTTATCTAAAATCATCCGTTTTTCATCATAGCTGTACTCGATTGTCCCGAGTTGCATTTGTCCGTCCCCTTCCGTTAACGATTTGTTTTTGACGTAATCGACAACCGCTGATAGGCAACGTAGCCGACTACTAAATAAACCATGATACCTGTCAGAATCGACAAGCCCATCATCCCGTCACTGACACTGCCTGTCAGGAAGCGGGCTTCATTCAAGATTAAATTCGCCGGATTCAGGAATGAAAAATACGCAAGCAATCGATTATCCGTCAGTTCAAATACATCGATGAAAATGAAGACGGCAAAAATTAAAATCGTCCCGAGCGGTGTCATCGTCTCCGGCTTCAATGGGAGTGCTGCAATCAGCAGGCTACAGGCAAAGACCGGTAACGGGATGATGAGCGCAAGCAATCCGGTCATCAGCATAGTCTTTAGCAACGGTTGATGAAACAAAACCGCCATCATCAGGCTGGCAGCGAACATGTTCAACGTGAGGAAAAACCATTGCGATATGAGACGTCCGAAGATGACCGGGAATTTTTGCCCGGACAAAAACGTATACATCTTCAAAAAGCCGCTCTCCCGTTGGTTGAGTAATGATATGCCAATTCCATTGATTGCAGTCAACACAATCATGATCGCAAAGAATTGAATCATCGCCGACTGAAAGACCGTCCACGTCGGGGAATCCTTGAACCAGTCGAAGTGATTGAGGAGAATGATGACGAGGGGTACGGCGAGCGTATAGAGGTAAGCAAACTTATTGAAGAACATTTCTTTGTTGTAAAGCAAAAAGAATTCATAACTTTTCCGCACGCGGTTCCCTCCTAGTGTGTAATCCAATAAAATCCATAATCAAATTGATTCTTACATTATCTTACTATACGCTAACAAAAGAAGAAATGTTTCAAAAAATGGTTTCTTCGAACGTTCTCCCACAGACCAAAAGAAAGGATGTGATCGGAATGAAACGATTGATCGTGAGTGCCGCCTTGGCCAGCTTACTCGCCGGGTGCTCCGAGGAACCGGAAGCACAAAAAACCAAGCCGACGGGTATTACCTTCACGCAAGATGATAAAACAATTAAGATCATCCCACTGTATGATGCCTATCAGTCATATGTCGATGCAGCACTGAAAGCTCCGACTGAAAACGGAGCGCTGTTCGAAAAATACGTTTTAAAGGAAAACGATCGTATCCGTGAGCAGGAGCAGGTTTCGGAACAGCTTGGTGTCTATAATCCGCTCGACCGACCGATGAACGATCTCAAACACTTAAAAGAAAATGTTACCTACTTACAGCAGCATCAAACCGAGATACAGCAACAAATCAAACAATCGTTACAACAAGCATTGAAACAGTTACCCCGCCAAAACGATTTAGTCATACTAGTCGCTCCAATTAATTCAGATAATCCCGTGAATAACAAGCGGATGGGTGGTGTGACAGGAATTGCACTCGCCAAAAACCTGTTAGTGCTTTACATCGATCGTGATGTCGATCAATCGATGCTTGCCTATACAGTTGCCCATGAATACCATCACACCGTTTTACTCGAAAAGCTTGGAATTTCATCGATTGCCGATAATATCATTTCGGAAGGAAAAGCGGACTTATTTGCGAAAGGTCTTTATCCAGATGTCAATCCAGCTTGGACAGAACCGCTGCTCGACCATTCCTTTAAGCATGTTCTGCATGAAATAAATTCGTATCACGCCAAATTCTCAGACTTACAGAACGGCAATTCTGATTTGCAGATCCCCGGTTGGTCGAATTATGCAATCGGAAATACGATTATGACCGACTTCATTCAGAAAAATCCCGACACTTCCGTTGAAAAATGGACGCATCTACCGACAGGCGATATTTTAGAGCAAAGCGGTTATGCAAAACAATTGACGGCACAATGAAGCGGTTTTGAGTTGATCAGGGAGACCGTCCACTTTGCTTTAATCAACAATCGTTTTAAAAAATCACCCGCTTTACACGACGCCAAGCAGACGTGTGAAGCGGGTGATTTTTTAAACTGAGTTCTAGCGATTGTCGACAAGTCACTTTTGTTTGAGTATCAGTTGAAAGCCGGTATCGCCGTTTCATCATAATTTTCTTCTAAGAACTTTTTGACTTCCGGACTCGTCATCTCTTTCGCAAGCTTCTGAATCGCTTCCGCATCCTGATTGTCCTTCCGGGCAACGAGGGTAATCGCAAAGTCATTCTCGATGCCTTCCGTGACGAGTGCATCTTGTTTCGGCGTCAGACCGAGCGGTGCTGCATAAGCCGGTGTCATGACGACCGCGTCAGCATCATCATAAAGACGCGCGAGCATCAATAAGTCCACTTCCTTGAATTTGTAATCTTGTTTATTCTCAACGACGTCCTTCATCGTATAGTAAGATCCTGTCTTCTTTTTCAATTTAATCGCGTCATGCTGGGCGAGTAACGACAGCGAACGGTCGATGTTCGAGACGTCGTTCGCCATCGCGATGACGGCCCCCTTCGGTAGTTGATCGATTGATTTATATTCTTTCGAGTAGACACCGTAATTGGCAAAATAGATTGGTTCGATCGGAACGAGGTTCGCATCGTTATTCCGATTGAATTCCTCCATATACGGAACGTGTTGGAAGAAGTTTGCATCGACCTCTTTCGCTGCCAGCGCACTGTTTGGCTGAACGTTATCGCTCAGAACGACGACTTCCAGGTTAATCCCGTCTTCCTTTAACTGTGGTTTCACGAGATCAAGAATTTCCGTCATCGGTTTAATCAGTGACGCGACCTTCAAGGTTTTCGTCTCTTCCGTAGAACCGGTATCGCTGTCATCACTATTTCCGCAACCTGCTAAGGCCAGGACAACTATTGTCAACATCATCATCAGTTTTTTCATTTCATTTCCTACTTTCTTTTAACGTTTGTCAATCAATCGTGCTACTGTCGTACCTATGAATTGAATCAATTGAACGAGGATAACCATAATCAGGATCATGTACATCATCAACTCAGTCTGGAATTGCTGATACCCGTACCGTACGGCAAAATCTCCGATGCCCCCTCCACCGACCACTCCCATGATCGTCGAGTAGGAGATAAAACTGACGATCGATGTCGTCAGACCGAGAACGAGTCCGGACCGGGCCTCAACGAATAAAAATTTCACGACAACTTCTCGTGTCGACGCGCCCATTGAGATCGCTGCTTCGATGACGCCTTTTGGTACATCAAGTAACGATTGTTCGACGAGCCGGGAATAATGGGCGATCGCGATAATCGCAAGTGGAACGGTCGCTGCTGCCGTCCCGATGGCTGTACCGATAATCAACCGTGTAAACGGAATCAAAAAGACGACAAGTAACAAAAAAGGAAAGGAGCGGACCGTGTTGACTAGCAGATTCAAACCGGAGAACAGGAAACGATTTTCGAGTAACTGATTTTTCCGCGATACAAACAGCAACGTTCCGACCGGCAGTCCGATCAGCACTGCAGCAAGAATCGAGACCCCTACCATCACGAACGTTTGTCCGATGGCAAGTCTGATTTCCCCTGCGTACTTGATTAATATGTCAGGCATCCGCGCTCCCCCGTTCGGTCAACTGCGTTAAGAACCAACCCGCATCACTCGTGATTTCGGCAACACCTGCAGGTTCTGTCGCGACCGTATCGCGAATCTGACCGTTCTCCATAATCGTGACGCGATTGCAAATACTCTGAATCACGTTCATTTCGTGGCTGACGAGCACGATGGTGACACCAAGCGTCCGATTAATGTTTTGAAGAACCCATAAGATCTCCGACGTCGTACTTGGGTCGAGGGAGGACGTTGGTTCGTCACATAAGAGTACACGTGGCCGATTGGCAAGCGCACGTGCAATTGCAACACGTTGCATCTGACCGCCGCTCAGTTCGGCTGGGTACTTGTCAGAAAAGGATTCCAATCCGACGAATCGGAGGCAGTCCTGAACCCGCGCGGAACGCTCCTGCTTCTGCACGCGCGCGAGTTCGAGGGATACCAAAATATTCTGTTCGACCGTCTTATTCGCGACCAGATTAAAGTTTTGAAAAATCATCCCGATGTCTTGGCGAACACCCCGCAATTTATGGTGCGGTAAAGCAAGCAAATTGATGCCATCAAACTCAATGTCGCCTTCATCCGGTCGTTCGAGCAGGTTCATCAGCCGAAGCAGTGTCGATTTACCTGCTCCGCTCGCACCGATGATGCCATGTATCTCCCCCTGTTCAATCATTAAGGATACTGATTGAATAACGGGTTGTTTGGAAAATGCTTTACTGACCGTATGTAATGTAATCATGTGCCCTCCCCCCTTTTGCCATTTTCCATTCTATCGTAAGCTCCCATTCCTTGTCATGCCGAATGCTTTTTTTCTTTCCCGCGTTATCTCGCTAATTAAATAAATCATTCAGTCAAATAAACACATACATCTCATGTTCACCGTTGAGGTCACCTGTATTTTTTTGAAGTCATGAGAGCATATGCCCACTTCTCAACGATTAGACGAAGCACTAATGATTTTTTTTTGAAAATCGATGTCGGCATTATAGTACAATAGACATAATCGGTTTAAAAGGAGTCCACGACATATGAAAACAATCATCTACGATGTTCTTCACAATATCACTTTTTTAATGAGTGGATTTTACTTACTCGGAAAATTATCTTCTCAACCGATTACACAGGATTCTAAACAGTCACTGCGTATTTTGTATGGTCTATGTTTGAGTGTCCTCGCGATTGTGTTGATGCAGATGACGATTGAACCGGCCCCTGGAATTTTAGTCGACTTACGGCATATCCCGGTCATTGTCGCCGCCTATTTCGCTGGCCCATTGCCGACGTTCATCGTGACTGTCGCCATCATCGTTTACCGCTTTACCATCAGTACGAATTTTGCAGCTTATGCAGCATGTTTTTTCATCATCAGTCTCGCTGTCGGCATCTCCCTGATTGTCAAACTGATGCCTTTGTATTCAAAAAAGACCTTCATGACGGTGACGCTTTATGCGACGCTTCTGCACGCTGTCATTTTAGGAATCGTCTTACGCGATACCGGTCAAATCGTCGAAATCCTGTCAGTCATCACCCCTGCGTCTTTCGTCAGTAGCTGGTTGACTTTGCTCATCATCCAAGACATCCGGATGACGAAGCTTGCGTTACGGACGTTCCAACATAAAGCGCAAATCGACTTTTTGACGGGTCTTCACAACTCGCGTGCTTTTTCAGATTACTTAACGGACATTAAACGGCAAAGTATCTTCAATGAGCAGCAGGTCGCCCTCGTCATGATTGACATCGATCACTTTAAGTCGGTCAATGATACGTACGGGCATGAGGCTGGTGACGACGTGTTACGTCAATTCTCAAAACGGTTACGTGATGGAGTCGGAGATACTGGCTACCTGTCACGAAACGGCGGTGAAGAATTTTCACTCATCATCACAAATCTTGCGTTAACGCGCGTCTTGACCCTCGCTGAAGAATTGCGTGAGCGCATTGAAACTGCCCCTTTCACGACACAGACCGGCCAAACACTCCGCGTGACGGCATCCTTTGGTGTCGCAAGCTTTGAAGAGACGACTGCAAATATTGATCATTTAGTCCGCCATGCCGATCAAGCACTGTATGCTTCTAAACAATCCGGTCGAAACCAAGTCACGCTCCATTCCGTACAAGAAGAGATCGCGACGACGACGTGATTCAATTAAGGATGGACGTAATCAAAAAAATCAGCTACGTTTGATAGTAAGGCAGGTGAAGAATATGAAGTTAACAAAAGGACCGTACATTTTCATTGGTCTTCTCCTCGGTTTATTGTTTGGATTTATCGGAGATAATTTTTATCTGTATGTATCCGCCGGGATTTTAGTAGGTGCCTTACTTGAGCTCTATGTCGCGATTCAGCAAAAAAAAGACCGCAACAACAAGAAACGTTCTTAAGGGGGAAATGGTATGGCATTCAGTGACTTGTTTTTATCAACACTCGCCTATATCGGTGTAGCGACGCTCTTGCTCGCAATCGGTGTTGTCCTGTTTGAAGTGACGACGAAATCAAAGGAAATGGAATTGATTCGTCAAGGTAAAAAAGCAGCCGTCTATGCGTTCGGCGGACGGATTCTCGGACTTGCGATCGTGCTTTATTCAAGTATCGCAAACTCTGTCAGCATCCTCGACATGGTTTTGTGGGGGGCTCTCGCGATCGTTTTCCAAATCGTCCTGTTTTATCTTGCCGATCTGCTCATTCCGCGTCTCAGCATGACGAAGGAAATCGATGCCAACAACGAAGCCGTTGGTTTATTGTTATTGTTCCTCTCGTTATCAATCGGCTTAATCATCGCCGGGTCTCTTACATACTAAAAAAAATGACAGAAATCCGGAAGCGGACTTCTGTCATTTTTTTATTTATCTAATTCATCGAGTTCTTGTTGCGAACGCGGGAATCCGTTCGCTTGCCACTCTGATCGGTATATCGAATCAAGCTTCGTCAATCCTACTTCATCCTCGTCTTTATCCGCATCTTGACTCTCATCTTGATCGAGGTGGTCCAAATACTCCTTCAAATGACTCGGCGGGCGGCGTGATTTCATTTTTTTCATGACAAGTCCTGTACCTGCCAATACACCGGCTCCAAATAAAAATCGCTTCCGTAGCTTCATGACTGTTCCTCCTTAAAAAAACGAGTAATGATGCACTACTTATCTATCCCGACTACGTTGAGTCAAGTTCAAACGATTCCGCCACCGCTCCGTAGCGTCGGGTGGGCAAGCAGTTTGATATTTCCGTGTTCTAGAGTCAACACATGATCCGGTTGCCGCTCAAAATAACCGGTTTCGATGACACCGCTCCATGACTTCAATTCCCGGACGAAATGGGCGACGTCCGGGACACGATCCAGGGCGACATCCAAAATCAAATGGCCTCCATCCGTCACGAATGCTTCTCCCGCCGTTTCGCGGTGTGTATAGGAAATTCCTTTGTCCGCAAGAAGTCGTTCGACGTGTGTCTGTCCGAACGGTTCGACTTCGACCGGTAAAGGTCCCGTCAACTGGCGGACGAACTTCGAGCTGTCTGCGAGATACAACACTTCGCGTGCTTGCAGCGCGACGAGCTTTTCCCGGAACAATGCGCCGCCGCCACCTTTGATGACTTGGAACTGTTCATCAATCTGGTCAATCCCGTCGATGACGAGATCAAGCTGTTCGACATCACGTAACTGACGCATCGGTATTCCGAGCCGCTTGCCCTGTTCTTCCGTCTCAATCGACGTCGCGATCGCTTCGATTTTTAATCCTTCGTCCACTGCTTTTCCTACAGCATCAATAAAATAGCGTGTCGTCGAACCCGTACCGAGCCCGAGTGTCATACCGGGTTTTACATATGCGAGTGCAGCTTGCGCAATCAATGCTTTATCCTGTTCTTGCATCGTTCACCCTCCATTCTCTAATTCCAGTTCACTGATAGTTTTCCCGAATCCTGCGCCCTTTAACCAAAAAACCGGGTGCGACGTCTCCATCGTACCCGGTTCATGAACGTTAAATGACGAAGAAATAGACGCAACAGAAGTGCGCGAGACTTCCAAGTAAGACAAAGACGTGGAAAATTTCGTGGAAACCAAGGTGCTTGAACGATAATGCGCTTGGTTTCAATCCGTAAATGACTCCACCGACAGTATAAAAGATTCCGCCGAGGAACAGTAAGCCGATTCCGACTGGCGACAGAACTGCGGCAAGCGGCGTGATCGCGAAGACCATGATCCAGCCCATTCCGATATAAAGCGTCGTCGATAACCAACGCGGACTGTTGAACCAGACTAACTTAAATGTGATTCCGAAGACGGCAATCAACATGACGATCGAGAACAATACCCAACCGGTCGGTCCGTTCAAACTGATGAGACAAAACGGTGCGTAGGATCCGGCAATCAATAAATAAATCATCGAGTGATCAAGGCGGCGCCAAATCGCGATCGCCCGGTCACTTGCAAGTACCATATGATAAGTTGCCGAGACGGAATACAGGGCGATCATACTGACTCCGAAAATGATGGCTGCGACGATGGCGATGGCCGCGCCCCGCTCAAGTGAGGCCTTGATGACTAGAGCAAGAAGTCCGACAAAGGCAAAGACGGCTCCCCCGAGATGAGTCAATCCATTAATCGGTTCGCGCATATACGTTTTCATAAGTTACCCTCCAAAAGTTATGTAGTTTTCAATACTACATGGCGTTATATAGATATCTTATCATATAGTAGAGAAATAGAAAGCATTACCTGTAAATTTCATGGAGGTTTTTTTAATGACACACGATGACGACAAATCGCGACCGCTCGATCGCCAACTCCAGTTAGACGATATTCCGAACATCGACTTATATATGGATCAAGTCATTCAATTGTTCGAACGGACATTTGAAGCAACGACGCGGACAGAAGGCGAAACGATTTTGACGAAGACGATGATTAACAATTACGCGAAAAAGAAACTCTTTTTCCCCGTCACGAATAAAAAGTATACGAAGAATCATCTCATTCTAATCAGCTTGATTTATCAACTGAAAGGAACCGTCTCAATTAATGACATCAAAGCAACATTGACTGAATTGAATCAAGGTGTCGCAAACGAGACGCTCAATCTGGAAGCCTTTTATGCAAGCTACCTGGAAAACACGGTACAAAATCTCGAGACATTCGAAGCTGAGCAAGCGTCGGCTGATGAAAACGAACCAATCGATCAGCTGCAACAGATCCTTTCACTTGCACATATGAGCAATCTCTATCGACGTGCTGCCGAACGGATGATTGATCAACTCGACGGTTAACTTCTACCGGGTGCTCATGGTAAAATAGGGAAAATGGAGATGGGGGTGGGCTGTGATGGAGGAAAGCACACGCTTTTTGCATCAGCTTGAAGACGTAGGACAGTATTTTGTTAGCTACCAAGACACTATCTTGATCGAACTCGCTTTTGATCAAACGATTGGTCATTATGCGACAGAATTTTCGACGCTCGAACAGACTGCTGATTACATCGAACTTCACTTACATTCGCACCAGACCCAGGCACTGCTCCTCGCGTCGAAAATCCACGCTTTTGATGCGTCTCCGTTTGAGCGCATCACGGAAATGATGTCGATTCAAAGTTTTTTTGCGACGCATCGCATGACGCATCCTGCAAATGCCTTCTCGACCGCTCTGCTGATCAGCCGGCTTAATCCATCGGATGCTCACTTACATCGGACGTTATCCCTTTACCGACTCGCCAAACAACAACACCGTTTCATCGTCTCCCCTTTACTCGGCTCATTCTTCTTTTTCCAATGTTACAAGCGCGGTGAGGTCGAGCATCTTCTTGCACGAGTGGAAGATGCTTACGATCTGTTGAAGAAACGGTTTGGTCGCGCCCAACAGACCTATATCGTCGCTCTTCTATTTTCACTTTTACCTGAAGACGATTTCGAGGCGTATGTCGACCAATTACGGGCGTCGCGCGCACGTTATCGTAAATCTCACATCCCACTTGCATTCCACGGTCTGCTCGCTTTACTCGGTGATCCTGCCGAACATGCTTCAAAACTCGACCAAATCGTCGAGCAACTCCGCTCGGATGTCCACTTCAAGCATCGAAAAGACTTACTTTTTTTAACGGCTGTCCGGCTCTATCTTGCGAATCATCCGACACTGCAACAACTGTTTGCTCAACTCGCTCCGACGATCGACGACATGGCGACGGAAACAGTCCCCTTTTTACTGTTTCCAATCGATATTACTGACATGTCGCATGCGACAGATGGCGGAATGGTCGACGGCGGATTTGACGGCGATGCGGGGAGTAGCAGTAGCGATGCTTGACGATGATCCTACAGGAGGTTTCCCATGAAAAAAGTTGCGTACGATACGTATTATTTAGATGAAAATTATTTCGGACAGCCTTATCCGGGACTCGTCTCTTTTTTCAGTGAATATCAACCGAAGGGACACGTGCTCGATTTAGGATGTGGTCAAGGACGGGACGCCTTGTTACTCGGACAGTTGGGTTATACCGTGACGGGTGTCGATCATTCCGTCGTCGGCATCACCCAGCTCAACCAACACGCTTCAGTAAAGGGCTATGCTGTCGAAGGCATTGTCGGCAATGCTTATGCCTTTCCGATTTCCGAACAGATCGATGTCGTGTTGTTAGACTCGATGCTGCATTTCCATAAAATTGATTTAAAGAACGAAACGACGTTCGTAAACAACATCTTGAACCAGTTGCGCGAAGGCGCAGTCTTCGTCAATTGCATGTTGCAAGGGACAAACCGCGAACAGGTATTAAAAAATATTCTTTCTGATTCTCCTTATGAATGGGAAACGCTCGCTGACACATATACTGAATATGCAGAAGTAAATGCAACATTCCATCTGCTCGCCGTAAAAAAGCGAGGTCCCGTTCCGCCCGATTGAACGAAAAAGAAGTCTTTGCCAGACTACCTCTTTATTTGCATTCAAAAAGGCATCGACTCATCTGAAAGAGTGGATGCCTTTTAGGTGCGTGGAACGAATACGGTTCGCTCACTTAGTTATCTTGATTCGTTTCCTCGTTCGCTTCGACGTCAGAGTCATCGTCTGCTTCATGCGAAAGATCCGGTTGTTCGGACGCATCGTCTGATTTCTCAGCATCCGCTTTTTGGTTTTTTGCTTGATCGTGCTTGTCGCGAGTATCCGGTGCCGCGTCTTTATCACGTCCCGCAATTTCATCGTTCGTCATCTGATTACCTGATGTAATCGGATCTGTTTCTTTATCGTGTTGTTCATTCATGAGAAATCCCCCTTAACAAAATTAAGCTACAGTTAAGAGTATTCCCTGAACGATTTCCGTTAAACATCAAGAGGTTGCATTTTCTTCGCAAAGTCCGTAATCAACTTATCGAGCGGTTGCGGATGATGCAGATAGTGCCCCTGGACATATAAACGTTCGCCTAGCATTTCTACCTGCTTGTATTGCGATAATGTCTCGACCTCTTGAATGACAAGTGAAATCTTTAATGTTTCCGTCAAAGCATAGACCGAACGAATCATCGACTGTTCGAGCTGATTTTGAGCCAAACGTCGGGTGAAGATCGGATCGAGCTTGACCGCCTGGACCGGTAGATGAAGCAATGAATTGAGCGATGCATAATGGCTACCGAAATGATCGACCGTCAAGCGGTATCCCGCGCTTCGTAACAGTTGAAGGCGCTCAATTGCTTTTTTCCGTCCCGTCTGCAATACTTCTTCCCGAATCTCGAGGACGACACGATCTTGTTTAAAGTTTGCTTGCTTCGAAAAGGACAAGAGTTCTTCTAACAGTTGATTCGACTGGAATTGACTCGCGGAAAGATTGACCGCAACCGAAACCGGTAAGTCGAATTCTGCTTCGAACCGTTCGCGATCGGCAATCGCTTGGCGAATCGTAAATCGACCGATGTCGCCAAAGACCCCCATACGTTCTGCAATTGGAATGAAGTCAGTCGGGCTGACGAATCCGAGCACAGGATGATTCCAGCGTAATAAGGCCTCGACCGCAACGGTCACCCCTCGCTTCATATCAAGAATCCGCTGGTAATACAGTTCGAATTGCCCGCGTTCTAACGCATGCGTCAACTCTTCTTCAAGAACGGAAGCGAACGGATGCTGTTCGAACTCCCGCTGTTGATTGACGAACAGCATTCCATTTTTCCCATCGAGCTTCACTTGTTGCATCAAGGCCTCTGCCGCATAGACTTGCGTCTGTCGGTTCGTATAATCCCCCGTCAACAAACTGACACCGGACGACGCCGTCAAATGAATCGGTTCAAATCCGATGTCCGCGATCGGCGCCTCGATTGCTGCCATGATGTAATCGGCATACATCGCACCCGTTTGTTCAAACTCTCGTTCATCAAGCGGCGCAAGAATGATGAATTCATTGCCGTCCTTCCGTCCGACAACATGATTCGGAATCGGAACATATTTCAGCCGGTCGGCGAGGACTTGTAAAACCCGGTTGCCGACACGGTATCCGAATTTGGCATTGACAGCGTGAAAGTTATCCAGGTTCAAGACCATTAAAAATGCCGGATGAATCGTCACACTTGAAATCAAACGGTTCATGTACCGTTCATTGTACACATCCGTCAAGGCATCTTTAATGACGTATGTTTCGACACTGATCGATTTGCTGATGATATCAGCGTAATGTTCAATCAATGCTAAATCGCTCGCTGAGAAGTCATATGGTCGATCGTCAAAAGCACAAAGCGTTCCGATTTTCTCATTGTCGGCGTTTTTGATTGCGACGCCAAGAAAGCTCCCGTTTCCTAATGCCTTTGTGACGGGATGGTCGACCGTCAATGGACTCGTCAACAACTCATTGATTTGAATTTTTCCTGCATTCTCATCGATGACCAGTTTACAAAGGACGTGGTTGAACACATGCGTCGATCCTTCTTCAATCAATTCTTGATCTTGATTGATTGCTTTGACGATGAAGTTGCTACTTGAATCATTCAGTGCGAAAAATAACGAATTGACGCCAATTTTTTCACTGAGTTTCTCTAAAATTTCTTCGACGAGCGGATGTAAGGCTTCGTAGCGGCTTTGAGAATTATCCATTGTGCTGCCTCCTTTCGTATCATGACATCGGATGAATCGGGAACTCAACGATGAAGCGACTTCCGACACCAACTTCTGACTGAACAGAAATCGAACCCCCATGGTCCATGACGATCATTTTACAAATCGCAAGTCCGAGACCTGTTCCGCCAATTTTCCGGGTATCCGAGTTATCGGCCCGGTAGAATTTATCAAAAATGAACGGTAACGCCTTATCCGGAATTCCAATTCCTTCATCTTCGACTTCAATCCGGACGTCCTGCGCTGTCACTTCAGTACGTATCTCGATGTTTCCACCATTCGGTGAGTATTTGATTGCATTCATGATTAAGTTCGTAAACAATTGCTTCATTTTTTCTTCGCTTGCCATCAAGAGATGCGCCCCTGAACCGAACGCCATCCGAACTGTATGTTCACTGCTCGCTAACTCGAACATCGTTTTCATTTCAATCAGCAGTTTCTTTAAATCAATCGTTCTTTTCGTTGCCCCTTGCGTCAAATCTTCACCCTTTTGAATTTCGAGGATGTCGTGGATCAGCTCAGACAAACGGACGGTCTCGGAATAAATCGTCTCAAGGTATTTCTTTTGACGGGGTCCGTCGAGGGAACGCTTCATCAACAATTCTGTGAATCCCATGATTGAAGAGAGCGGCGTCCGCAGTTCGTGAGAGACGATGGACACGAATTCAGCTTGCTTCAAGTCGAGTTCTTTATCTTTCGTCACATCGCGCAAGACGAGCATCATGCCCCACTCGACGTTTGCAATCGCAATCCGCTCCGCATAGGCACTGAGCAAGAGATTGCCTCGAAATGCTGACAGTTCAATCGTTTCACCCGGTATATCACCGTTCATCAGCTGACCAATATAATCGTGCAACGCATCCGGTTGGTCGACGTGCTCAAACAGCGATGTCGCCCGCTCGTAGGCATGCCGAAATCCTTGTGCTTGATTCAACAGTTTTGGCGGGAACATATCGAGCAACGCTTGGTTGGCATAGATTTGTTCGCCACTACTCTCGATGTAGAGGACTGCTTCGCGAATCGAATCGAGTAACTGGTACGTCTTGATTTTTTCATGCTCCATCTGATGGAACAAGAGGTGTCGCTCTAACGTCATCCCGAGCTTGCGTGACAAGTCTAAGATGTCTCCGACTTGTTCTAAATTAAATTGCTCGAACTCATGCTTTAAATAAATCAACCCGACGACACTGTTGTTACTCGGTGACTGGATTGGAATCGCGGACTCATATCCTCCTGTTTCAATCGGCAGTTGGACGGACTTTCGCATCACGAATGCACGGCGCAAAACGGAATATTGATCTAAGTCCTTTTCAATCAACTCCATCTCTTCCACCGCCTCTGTCACGACATGACTGAGTTGTTCGCGCCGGTAGAGAATGATTGCACCACGCGTCAATCCGATGAGCGGAAGCAGCTTCAACAGAAGCGTCTCGCACGCAGATTCGACGTTTTGTGTCGCGAGTGTTTCCATGATTTCATTTCGGTGTCTTAATTTATCTTCGGCTGCGAGCAAGTCGTGTTTCAGCTGACCGATTTGTTGCTGATCCGTCGTGACATCCGCACTTTGCTCGATCGAAGGAAACGATCCACTCTTCAAACGATATGGTCGTGTTTTTTTAGTTGGACGGTACCGCATGACTTTTTTCAATGAATTTTTTCCTCCTAGCTGAAAAATCGTTTCTAAAATTATACCACGCGTATGAGAAGGCCGGCATACATCATTTGAATTCTTCTTGCTTCAGTAAGGAGCGGAAGGACACTTCAAATTGCTCGTTTTCTAGGCGCGTTCGCTTTTTCGGTCCCTTCGTCCGTCCGCCGGCCCGACGAATTTGTTGGCCGACATGCCGCGTATGCAAGAGAAAATCAATATTGTCATCTGTAAAAATTCGTCCATTCTGGTCAATCGGTCGTCCTTTACGCGCTAAGGCAAGTGCCGCCAGTCCATAATCTTGTGTGACGATGATATCACCCGGTGAAATCCGGTTGACGATTGCATAATCGACCGCATCCGGACCTTGTCCAATTGTAATCGTCGTCGCCCCCGCCCGGTTAAATTCATGCGCTGTATCACAGACTAAAAACACGTCCACCCCGGCGCTTAACCGGATTGTCAAATCAACGACCGGACACCCATCGGCATCGACTAATACTTTCATTTCCCTCTTCCTCTCTGTTTACCTATCTGTCCTAAGTGTCCGCGAGAAACAGAAACACTGTCAAGCGAATCGCTATAAGTTGACCCGAGTCCGATTTCGCAAGACAATAGATAGGAAAGGAAGTGCCCGTATGGAGCAAGCTACATTCAAATCATTTTTACATCTTCTCAAAAAAAGTAATCCCCCGGTCGGTCTGCTATCAGCAGCCGTCGCCGTCTCGGTCATCCAGGCATTAGCGGCACTGATGATTCCGTGGTTTCTGAAATCACTGATTGATAATTTCTCGGTCGATCGGCTGACACCCGGACTGATTTCCTTATTCATCGTCGTTTTTCTCGTCCAACTCGTCAGTAATGCCTTTTCGATTTACTGGCTCCAGATTGCCGGGCAACGCATCGTCGCCAACTTGCGGACATTACTGTGGAAACATCTCCTCGGTCTACCGGTTCCGTTTTATGATGAAACAAAATCAGGGGAGCTCGTCTCCCGCCTCAACAATGACGCGACGACGTTACAACAGTTGTTGTCGGAGCAGCTCGTCCGCCTGTTGACATCCGTCGTTTCCATCATCGGGGCCATCACGATTTTATTTTTCCTCGATTGGCAGATGACGCTTGTCATGGTGATCGCCGTTCCGTTGACGTTACTGATCATCATCCCGCTCGTCCGGAAACTGCATGAGATTTCCCGGGCGACACAAAAAGAACTCGCCGGATTATCCGGCTTCTTCGCCGAGATGTTGAGCGAAGTCCGGCTCATCAAATCGCAAGCGACCGAGTCTTACGAAATGGACCGTGGAAACGAAAAGATTGAGAATCTCTTCGGCTTCGGCGTCAAAGAAGGTCGGATTCAAGCGATTCTGTTACCGCTGTTCAACGTGACGCTGACATCGATGCTGATCATCATCATCGGCTTCGGTGCTTACCGGGTCTCGACGAACCAAATTTCTGCCGGTGAGCTCGTCGCCTTTTCACTCTACTTGTTCCAAATCATGACCCCGCTCGTGACGATGACCGAATTCATTTCGAAGCTCCAAAAAGCACGCGGGGCGACAGAAAGAATTTCGGAACTGCTCGAAGAACAGCCGGAGCAACAAGGAACGCGTGACGTCACCCGTCCGTTCGGAGCGGTTCAATTCAATCAGCTCTCGTTCGGCTATGATGAGACGACGTTACTGCATGACGTGTCCTTTTCTTTGCCGCACGGCCAGACGACGGCGATCGTCGGACCAAGCGGTTCTGGAAAATCGACGTTGTTTGCGTTACTCGAACGGTTTTATCAACCGACGTCAGGTGATATTTCACTCGGACCGGACGGCATCGAGACGTTCCGACTTGAAAGCTGGCGCCGGGCAATCGGCTACGTCGCCCAGGATTCACCCGTCTTGTCGGGAACGATTCGTGATAATTTACTGTACGGACTCGTCCGTGACGTGACGGAACAGGAAATCCGCGATGCTGCAGAAATGGCGAATGCCGATGCCTTCATCGAGTCGTTCCCGCACGGCTACATGACGGAAATCGGCGAACGCGGGGTCAAACTGTCGGGTGGACAACGGCAACGAATTGCGATCGCCCGTGCCTTGCTGCGTGATCCGGAACTCTTACTGCTCGACGAAGCGACGTCAAGCCTTGACTCAGAATCGGAACGTGTCGTCCAGGAAGCACTCGAACGTTTGATGCGCGGACGGACGACGTTCGTCATCGCTCACCGCCTGGCGACAGTCCGTCACGCGGATCAAATTATCGTTCTTGAGGACGGACGGGTTTCCGGCATCGGGACACACGACACCCTCGTCGAGACGAATGTTTTGTATAATAAACTCGTAACGCAACAATTCATCGGTCAGACCGATGCAATCAGGGGGAATCACGGATGACGAAAACGGTAGGATTTATTGGACTCGGTGTCATGGGGCAAGGAATGGTGCGGAACTTACTGAAATCCGGTTTTGCCGTCAAAGGCTATAACCGGACAAAAGAAAAAGGCTTACCGCTCGAACAGGACGGGGCGACGATCGTCGACACGATTAAAGAAGCCGTCACCGGCGCAGACGTCGTCATTTCAATCGTCGGGTACCCGGAAGACGTCGAACAGATTTACTTCAGTGAAGACGGAATTTTAGCGAATGCTGCGCCCGGGACGATCGTCATCGACATGACGACATCAAGCCCGGCGCTCGCCGTCAAAATCGCGGAGCAGGCACAAGCAAACGGGCTCGTTTCACTCGATGCACCTGTCACAGGTGGTGACCTTGGTGCGAAAAACGGGACACTCGCGATTCTTGTCGGTGGTCAAGAACAGGCTTTCGCTGACGTCAAACCATTGTTTGAGGCGATGGGACGCTCGATTTCATTATTCGGCGGTCCCGGAAAAGGACAATCGGCGAAACTCGCAAACCAGATTGCAATTGCCGGTTCAATGATCGGGACAGCTGAGATGTTATTGTTTGTCACGCGCTCCGGTATCGACCCGACGCAGTTCGTCGAGACGATTAAAAGTGGTTCTGCCGGCAGCTGGTCACTCGAGAACTTGATTCCGCGTGTCATCGCGGAGAATTATTCACCAGGATTTTTTGTCAAACATTTCATCAAAGACATGCGTCTTGCACTTGAACGGGCGGATGAGATGGGAATTTCGACACCGGGTCTCGCGCTCGTCAAATCACTGTATGACGAGCTCGCAGCGATGGGGCACGGTGAGTCTGGTACACAAGCACTCTATTTATTACTCGCTGAAAAGTCACAGCAGCAGCAACCGTAACAAAAAGGTCCGCCCGATTCAGTTGGGTGGACCTTTTTTGATTACTTGATATCGATTAATGAGAAATCGTATGTGGCAACTACTTCTTGCTTCTCGTGCTTTTCATGCAGGAATCATAAGAAGAGAGTGCCTTCGTTGTGGCAACCGCTTCTTGCTTCCCGTGCTTTCCACATAGAAATCATAAAGGGCAAAGTCCGTTTGTTGCGGCAACCGCTTCTTGCTTCCCGTGCTTTCCTCGGGCGAGCCGCAAGCCGTTGCTCCTTGCTTCTGACGAACAAGGAGCAGGGTCTCGCCTGGCTCTGACAGCGCAAGGTGACCTTGCGCTTTTTCCCGTAGGAGTCACGAAAAGCGAAGCGATTCTGAACATATTATCTTTGGCTTCTTGAAAATAGAACAATTCAACCGAGCCGTCCGTCTTGAATCGCTCCCTAGCGAATAGCAGTGCATTTGTGACCCTGCAGCGCAGCGAAGCGGCACAAATCACTGCCGCTTGGGAGACGAGGCAAGACTGGAACGAGCGACCGGTCGGTTTACTCCGAATTTACCATTACATGACTCACAAACAGCATACCTCTGAGCATATTATCTTTGCCTTCTTGAAAAACAGAACGATTCAACCGAGCCGTCCGTCTTGAATCGCTCCCTAGCGAATAGCAGTGCGTTTGTGACCCTGCAGCGCAGCGAAGCGGCACAAATTCACTGCCGCTTGGGAGACGAGGCAAGACTGGAACGAGCGACCGGTCGGTTTACTTCGAATCCAGTCCAACTCAAAAGGTCCTCCGATTTCTCAGAGGACCCATCCGTGCCAATCATTCAGCCGCTGTCGGCCGTTCTGCTTTTAATTTCTCATAAAAATGCGCCATCGTCGTATCGAAATACGGCGTCAGGAAGATGACACCGACCGTACTCAACAAGGCGAGAATTCCCCAACCGATGAAGCTGATGTAGAGTTTGATCAAACGTCGTTTCTGTCCACGCATCATCCGTCGGCTCTCTCCTAATACTTGAATAAACGACAGTTCCGGACGATCGACGAGAATATACGGGACGAGTCGGTAAACAAGATAGAAATAGATCGCCGGTAAAATCAAAAATGATCCTGCATAGACGAGCAGTGTGACGACCGTGTACGAAAGAATCGTCCGGACATATGATTTCAACGAAGCGAATCCTTCGAACAACGTTCCGATGCCGGCTTTTTCACCTCGAACGAACCGTAAGTAGGAAATCGTCCGTCCGACCGTGACCGGTGCCAAAATAATCGTGACGACGATGTTCAAGCCAACGAACTTCATCATACTTCCGATGTCTTCTTGATCAAACGACATTCGACTGGCCGCTAAGGCAAAAATCGCAAAATAGACGATTGAAATGCTTAGCCCAACAAACCAGTTGCCTTTTAATGTCGCGAGTGCTGTTTTTTTGTACGCTGAATTTGTCATCATAAACCCCTTCTCACTTCACTTTCCCATTTGATTTTAACGTAGTCCCGCTTGAAAAAATAGGGACGTGCTTCGATTTCAGAGAAAGTTGTGACAAACTACTGAAAGATGGACGGACGACAGCAACAAACAAAAGGAGAGGCACACCCTCCCATTCAGGGAAGATGCGCCTCTCGTAACCGATGTTTCTTTAAAGAAGTGATTTCAAAGCCGACACTCTTGATGCATCGACTTTTCCGTTGACGAGAACTGCTGAGCCGACGTGGAGTTCGGTCGCTTTCGTCGTTTCCAATAACTCTTTTGCTGCTTCGACGGTAATGCCGGAGCCCGGTAAAATCGTCAATTCCTCGTGGCGTTCAACAAGTTCCGCGATGACCGCTTGTCCTTCGAGCGCCGTTGCTTTGGTACCCGACGTCAAAATACGGTCGACTTCCGGGAAGTCGGCTAAGACCTCTGCTGCTTCGTGGATATCACGGCTGCTGTCGATGGCCCGGTGGAACGTCAGCGACAGCTCCCCTTTGTGTTTGATGACGCGACCAAGGAATCCTTCATCAATCCGTCCATCCGCTGTCAACGAACCGACGACGATGCCGGCAGCCCCTAATTCACGAATCAGATCGATATCGGTGATGATCGTTTCCTGATCCGCTTCTGAATAAACAAATGACTTACTATGTGGCCGGACAAGGACATGGACCGGGATTTCGACCGCTGAAAGAACTTGACGAATCAATCCGTAACTTGGTGTCAGTCCACCTTCCGATAAGGCAGATACGAGCTCGAGTCGATCTGCGCCTGCTTGTTCTGCAGCCGTCGCCTCTTCGACGGTTGCTGCGATTACTTCTAACATGTACATCCCTCCCGCATCAGTGTATCACGAGACGACGGTCCAGTTCACCCGTTCGTTAAACAACTTCATCTCCCATGATGGTGGATAGGTCGAAGGACTCAGGACGATTTTAGCCCGTCGGAACTCGGCGACTTTATACTTGCGGTTCCCCTCAAACTCGTCACATGCTAAAAAGGCATAGACGTCTTTCGTACAACCGATGACGGCTTTTTGAATCAAGGATGACTCGATGTCGTCACTAACGAAGCCTCGTTCGATTTCTGCGCCGTCAAATGCAAGGAAACAGGCATCAAACGCATAGGAATCAAGTGCTTGCAACACTTCGACACCGACCGTTTGACCATAGGTGTCGACAGTTCCCCCAAGTAAGCGGATTTCACCGCTGAACGGTCCATTTTTACGACATTGTTCCAGATGGTTTGCGATCGACAGCGAGTTCGTCACAATCGTCGCCGTTCCCGTTAAGTACGGCAATAAGTGCTCGACGGGTTCCCCTTTTCCTAAAAAGATACAGGAGTATTCACTGAGCCAGCCTTTCGCGTAACGCGCGAGGCGACGCGACAATTGATCCGTCCGACGGGAAATCGGCGATTCCGGTTTCCCGCCTTGATAGATGGCTCCCCCATAAACACGTTTGAGTTGGCGGTCCCGCTCGAGTTCCTCCAGGTAGCGACGGACGGTCTCCCCTGAAACATCCAATCGATCAATTAAATCTTTCGTCATGACTTTCCCTTCTTCTTCAAGCCATTTCATGATTTGTCCTTTTCGTTCTTCTCCGAGTAACGACACACGACCTTCCCCCTTCATTAACGAGTACTAGTTCTAGTGTACCGAACGTCTGTAAAGGTCTTGTAAATCCGGTGTAAAAAAACGTGTGCTTCCTATGAATTGTTGTTGAATTCCTCATTTTTTCAGAATTAACACGTCCCTCAGACAAAAAAAGTCCACCTTTATTCACGGATGACATGAATAAAGGTGGACTAAAGTCAGACTGTTATTGCTTTTCTTTATCGAACAACGGAATCTTCGACTCGGTCCCTTGACGAATCCGACCGATGTTATCGCGGTGTTTGAAGATGACGAACAAAGCAAGTACGGTAAAGAACGTCGGAACGATCCAGTCGTGTTGTACGATGCCGATCGACACGGCAGCGACGATTCCGATGCTTGCCGCGACAATCGAGCTGAGCGACACCATTCGACTGAAACGAAGCGTCGTTAAGAACGAGACGAGCAAAATCAAGAATAAGAGTGGACTCGTCACGAGCAACATCCCACCTGATGTCGCGACAGCTTTTCCACCTTTGAACTTTGCGAAGATCGGATAAATATGTCCGATGACTGCCGCAATACCGGCAAAGAGTGGATGGAGTTCTGACGCGAGCAGAATTGGGACGAGACTCGCGACCGCCCCCTTACCGAGATCCCCAATCAAGACGATGATCCCGGCTTTTTTACCTAAGACACGAAACGTATTCGTCGTTCCTAAGTTACCGCTCCCGTGCTGGCGGATATCTATCCCGTGTCCCCATTTTCCGACAAGTAACGCAAATGGTATCGATCCAAGCAGATAGCCGAGAATCAAAATCCCAATGATTTCAATCATGGTCAACCTCCAAAGTATTAATGACCGACCTTCATATATTCTTCGAGAGTCTGTCCATTATTTTTGATTTGTGTTGCAGGACCGACACCGACGTAACGAATATGCCATGGTTCATACGTATACCCTGTCCGCGCTTGGAACCCTTTATCATAACGAACGATGAAACCATACTTCGCCGCATTGTTCGCAATCCACTTACCTTCTTTTGTGTTGCCGAGTTCAGCTGTCAAGCCATTTCCGACGCTCGGGGCTGAAATATCGAAGACGAGCCCTGTCTGGTGTTCACTGTGACCAGGACGTGCCGAATATTGATCGGCTGCTGCTTTCCCGTCTCGTGCGACATAGTTATTGTACAGGACCGTCTGGCGTTGACCAGACCGGAAACCACTGACCGCATTCAATGTCACGCCGTCTTTTTTAGCGGCTGCGAACATCTTCTCAATTTGTTTTGCGGCAGGTGCGCGCATGTAACTTTGTTCGAGCACACCCGAGTAAGAGAAGCTGATGTCTGGAACGACGAGATCAGACGGTTTGTAGTCGATTGGCAGACTGTATTTCTTGTTGACGACGACGAGTTCATTGAGTCCTAAATCGGCTTTCGTATCCGATTTATCGACGTCCGGTGTCTCTGATTCCGGTTCAGACTTTTTATCCGGCTCAGGATCTTGCGACGATGTTGTTTTACCATCATCCTTTTTATCCTCAGTTGCTTTATCTTCCGTCGCTTTATCGTCTGCGGCTTTTTTATCAGCAGCGGCTTTCTCTTCTGCTGCCTTCTTGTCTGCTGCTGCCTTATCTTCTGCTGCTTTTTCTTCCGCAACCTTCTTGTCAGCAGCTGCTTTCGCGTCCGCTTCTTTTTTTGCTTCTTCTGCTTCTTTTTCTTTCGCTACTTCTGCGTCTGTCTTCTTATCTTCTTGGGCGACGTTGTCATCCGTTTTTTCTTTTGTCGCATCTTCTGTTTTAGTGGCATCTTCTGCGCCTTGATCCCCAGGATTACATCCTGCAAGGAGGAGCGCTAACGTGCTGACTGCTACGATTTTCTTCATCGTGTATTCCCCTCTTCCTTCGTGCTATTCTATGTTACCTCTAATTGACGCAATAGAAAAGCCCTCCAGCAAGAAATCCTGCTGAGGGCTTAGGCTTAGTTCGAAACGAGTCGTGCATCCTCAGCACTCATCTGTTCATAGATGGCATGCCAGTTCGGAAAGACCTTTGGTAAACGAATCGGTCGGAAATTCTCTTTTTTGACGACGACATGCGTCGTTTTTCCAGCGACGGCAAGTTGACCATCCGCATTTTTGACTTCATAGCCGTAAATCGTCCGAAGTCCGTCGTAATGGCTGATCCAGACTGAGACCGTCGCCGTATCGCCATACGTCAATGACCGTTTGTAGTCGAGATTGACGTTCGTAACCGGTGAGACGTAGCCTGCCTCTTCCATTTCCTTATAATCAAGACCGAGCGACTTAATCAGCTCCGTCCGGGCGATTTCAAGATAAACGAGATAGTTCGAGTGATAGACGATCCCCATCATGTCCGTTTCCGCATAGCGAACCGGTATTTCAATCGTGTGCATGTAGCTTCCCCCTTAAAAATCCTCTTTTTCAAGATAGGACCATTCTGAACCGCTGACACTCGCTTTGTCAATCAATCGGACGGACTGTTTCGCGATTGCCCGCTCGACGATCGTAATCGCGGCACGGGCGTTTCCGTTCGGCACGACCTGAATCTGTTCATCTAACGCCAGACGCGCTTCTTCCGTCAAGACATACCCGTAGCGTTCCGCGTAATTGACGATGATTTCAATCAACTCGTCTTTCGCGTAGTTCGGGAAGTGAAGTTCCCGCTTAAAGCGTGACTTCAGACCGGGATTGCTTGCAAGCAGTGCCTGCATCGGTTGCTCGTAACCGGCGAGAACGACGACGAGATTATCGTTATGTTTCGTCATCTCATCGACGAGCGTATCGATTGCTTCTTTTCCGAAGTCATTCGCTCCACCGTTCAACGAATAGGCTTCATCGATGAAGAGGACACCACCGAGTGCGTCACGGATGACGTCCCGTGTCTGTTGCGCCGTCTGTCCGACATAACCGGAGACGAGGTCGGCGCGACTGACGACTTTCAAATGTCCGCGTTTCAAATATCCCGCTTGACGCAAAACGTCAGCATAAAGGGCGGCGACCGTCGTTTTACCCGTTCCGCTGTTGCCGCTAAAGACGGCATGCAGTTCGACCGGTAAGACTTTAAAGCCTGCTTCCTGGCGACGCTGTTGCATCGAGAGCAGTGCCTGGATTTGTTTGAGTTCTGCCTTGAGTTCCGTCAGACCGACGAGTGACGCTAACCTTGCATCAATCGACTCGTCTTCCGGTGCCGCGAGTTCGAAATCCGCTTGTTCGAGCAGGGCAAAGTCTTCATGACTCGCACTTTCGCCGAGACTCGCACCCTTTTTGAAGATTGCATCGAGAACGATGTTGCGGACGGCACGCCCGTTTCCGAAACTCGAGTCGACCCGTTCGCGCTCGAGTCGCGCAAGTAGCGTCCGCTCCGCTTGATCCGTCAGGACATAATCGTTAGACGTCGCAATCGACCGACCGATTTCAAGCAATTCCTGATCCGTATAGTCGGCGAGCAGATAATGGTTCGATTCCGGAAAACGGCTCCGGAGTCCCGGATTCGCTTTTAGGAAGTCACGCATCTCTTCCGGATAACCGGCGAGGACAACGGCGAAACGTCCCGCGTATTCCCCGCTCGTCATCGCCGCGACGAGCGTATCGATTGCCGCCTGTCCGTAATCATTCCCGCTTTGACCGGACCGTTTCAAGGCATAGGCCTCATCGATGAAGAGGACACCACCGACCGCCTCGCGGACTTTACTCATGACCTGTTCTTCTGTCTGACCGACGAATGCACCGACGAGCGACGACCGATCCGTCTCAACGACTTCCGCCCGTTCAAGCAGTCCGAGTTCATGATAGATTTTCGCCATCAGACGAGCGAGCGTCGTTTTCCCGGTACCGGGGTTGCCCATGAAAATCATGTGCAGTGACGGCTGGTCACTCGACCGGTAACCATCTTCCGTCCGTTTTTGCTGGTACTTCAAGAAACGGTACATTTGATGGACACGTAACTTGATGTCTTCGAGTCCAATCATCGCATCGAGTTCCTCGAGTGCCGAGCGTTCGACTTGTTTGATCTCAATCGGGAGCAGTGAGACGACACGGCGTAATTCTTCCGTCGCCGTCACCTTCAGCTCTGTCATCTCCCGAAAGGCTTCGCGTGAATAAAAGCGTTCCTGTAAACTGTTGACAAAGTCCGTCGCCGTCTGTTCGAGTCGGGCACTCGACAAGAGGAGCGCTTTTGCCGCCTCAAACAACTCCGTCCAGCGCGTCGCATCGATCCGCCGCAGCCGTTCCGTCAATTCGACGACTTGTTCTGTTTCTTGTACGATTTGACTCGCCTGCTGAATCATATCTTTTGTCGCCGATCGTTTCGCATTGGCATTATCCGTCTCACGGATCGTCGGGAACGTGTTCGCGACGAGCAGTTGATAACTGCCTTGTAATTGTTGTTCAATCATCAATTGCTCCAAGCGTTCCGGTAAGCGACCGTGTTGTTTGATTTCTTGAATCCAGCTTTCTGCCAGCGCATCAATCCGTCCCGTCATGATGTACCGGTGTTCGACGAGTAGCGCGAGAATCCGGACGAGTGCTTCCGTCTCTTTTAACAGCCGACTACTTTGTGCGTAGCGTAAGGCGCGGACCTCCTCGACTTTTTCACCCTGTTCCCAGGCTTCAATTTGTTTGAACATCTCCTCTTTCGAGAATGCTTCCATCGCTTTAGTCCCTCCTACTTCTCGAAAAAACCGACTTTTGTCGCCACGATGTGCGACGTTCAAGTCGGTTTTTCGATTACTTCATTTTTAACCAAGCTGGATCAAATTCATCCAACGACTCGATTTTTTTCATTTTGACGGAATAGAATAACTTACCGTTATTCCGTGACTCCGCCCCTAAGACTTTCGAACGGTCGGATGCGACATAATATGTCGCTTCTTCTTGATTGTCTTCTTTATCGAAGAACGATGGATACTGTTTAATCCACTCATCCGGAACCGTGCTTGCCGGTTCTTTTTTGACGTAGACGTCTGCTGCATTGCCGGCAATATCCGCCTCGCCCTCGATTTGACCAAAGTCACCTTTATCGATGAAGTCGAGGATTTGTTCATTGAAGCCACGCGATAAGAATGGGCGCGGCGCACTGACACTTTTCGATGCTTCCGTCTCATTGACTAGCTTGCCGTCAGCGTCGTATTCCCGGAACATTTCACCGTCCCAAATCGCCGTCGTGCCTGTCGAAGGTCCTTCAATGACTTCCGTTCGGAAATGACCCTGATCGTCAAATACGACTTCGTACGTCCGTGCTTCGAGTGCATCTTCCTTCGTCGATAATTTCTTTTCGACATACTGGATGCGGGACATCGTATAGAACGGTTTGACGGGAGTCGCTTCATCCTCTTTAGAGGTCTGTGTCGTATTCAGTAAATAAAAATTATAGGCAAGGAGTATCGCCATTGCCACGATTGCTACAGCAATCCATGTACTCGTTCGTTTCGTCATGCCATGTACACCATCCTAATCAGTCTCGATTCATAGTTAATGGTATCGGTTTTACGCCTAGAATACAAAGGGTTTGTCTAAGTTCAACTGATTTCTGAGGAAATACGGCAGACTTTTGAACGATTCCGTTCATCGAACATACAAATTGACAAAAAAAGACGAAATGAATCACGTGCTCGCGATTCATCCCGTCTTCGGTTAATTTTCTTTTGGTTCACTTGCGATGATCATCGATTCGTCGACGAGATAATACGAATGCTGTGGCAATTCGCGTAAATAGCCTGTCGCAAACAACATCGCACAATCAACTTGAAACGTTTTCGAATACTTCTTTAATGGTAACTTACCCTCTTTATCAAAATAGCGATCGACGGCGAGCTGGACGTGATCCATCTCATAGACGATGTCCCGGTCTTTTGCTTCCATGATCGCGAACGTCTCCCGCGACATGTAAAAGCTTTGTGTCGACCGAACACCGAGGTGGACAGCCAGGCGGTCTAAATCAATTTTCTGTGCTTCGTCGAGTAAGACCGTCCGGTTCGTCCCTTTCGGTAACGTCAACTCAAATTCGTGGGTCGCTTGTTTGACTTCATCGAGCGTAACATCACGAATCGGTAAAGGTTCTTCCTCTTTCGGCTGAAACCACTTTTTGAACCGACTCATCGGCTGGCCTCCCTCCTATAGAAAAAGGCGGGGTTCCCCCCACCTTTTCAATCAACGACAATCCCTTATTTTTGAAGACGTTCGCGAAGGACCATCGGTAAGATTCCACCGTGGCGGTAGTAATCGATGTCGACCTCCGAGTCAAAGCGGGCAATCGCTTCGAACTTCGTGACTTTTCCGTCAGCAGCTGTCGCTGTCAACTGAATGATGTCACGTGGACGGACAGATTCGTCGATTGTGATACTGACTGCTTCCTCACCTGTTAAACCAAGTGACTCAGCAGACGTACCGGCGACGTATTGAAGTGGTAGGACACCCATCATGACAAGGTTCGAACGGTGAATCCGCTCGAAACTCTCAGCGATGACGGCTTTAACGCCGAGCAAGTTCGTTCCTTTTGCTGCCCAGTCACGCGACGAGCCCATACCATAGTCTTTACCAGCGAGGATGACGAGACCTGTGCCATCTTCTTTATATTTCATCGCAGCATCGTACATCGCCATCGTTTCACCAGTTGGCCAGTACGTCGTGAATCCGCCTTCTGTTCCCGGTGCGACTTGGTTACGGATCCGGATGTTCGCGAATGTCCCGCGCATCATGATTTCGTGGTTACCACGACGTGATCCGTATGAGTTGAAGTCTTTTGGTGCAACGCCTTTATTGACGAGGTATTGACCGGCTGGTGTCGTTTTCGAGAATGATCCGGCTGGTGAAATGTGGTCTGTCGTAACAGAATCCGCAAATTTACCGAACACACGTAGATCATTCAATGCTTCAACATGTCCAGCTTCCTTCGCCAAGTTCTCGAAGAACGGCGGGTTTTGGATATATGTCGACGCTTCGTCGAAGTCATATTGATCGCCTGTCGGGACGTCGAGGTTGTTCCAACGTTCGTTTCCTGTGAAGACTGAATCATATTCAGCACGGAAGCTTTGTGGTGTGACGACTGTGTTGATGATCGTCTGAATTTCGTCACGTGACGGCCAGATGTCAGCGAAGAAGACTTCTTGTCCGTCTTTACCTGTTCCGAGTGATGCGTTCATGATATCAACATCAACTGTTCCCGCGATTGCGTATGCAACGACGAGCGGTGGTGATGCCAAGTAGTTGGCTTTGACGAGCGGGTGAACCCGACCTTCAAAGTTACGGTTACCAGAGAGGACAGATGAGACGAGCAGATCTGAACCGAGAATTGCATCTTCGACAGCACGGTCGAGTGGACCCGAGTTCCCGATACATGTCGTACAGCCGTAACCGACCGTGTTGAATCCGAGCTCATCGAGGTACGGTTGAAGTCCTGATTTCTCAAGGTAATCCGTTACGACTTTTGATCCCGGAGCAAGTGACGTCTTGACGTATTTTGGAACCGTCAAACCAAGCTCGATTGCTTTTTTCGCAACGAGTCCGGCACCGATCATGACGTACGGGTTTGATGTGTTCGTACAGCTTGTGATGGCTGCGATCGCGAGGTCCCCTGTACGCATCTCGACAGCTTCGTCTTCATACTGGATAACTGCGACTTTATCTTTTTCGTCTTCAGAAAGACCGAATCCAGCATTGCCTTGCGGCGCTGTCAACGCTTTTTCGAATGACGTGTGGACGTCTGTCAAATCAATCCGGTCTTGTGGACGTTTTGGTCCAGCAAGCGCAGGAACGATTGTTGAAAGATCAAGTTCAACTGTTTTCGTGAACGTTGGATCTTCGTTTTGTGGTGTGTAGAACAAGCCGTTTGCTTTCGAGTAGTTTTCAACTTTCTCGATCAACTCTTCTTCACGACCTGTCAAGCGAAGGTACGTCAACGTTTCTGTATCGACTGGGAAGAATCCACATGTCGCACCGTATTCTGGTGCCATGTTAGCGATCGTCGCCCGGTCAGATAATGACATCAAGTGAAGTGATGGACCGAAGAACTCAACGAATTTACCGACAACGTTTTGTTGACGGAGCATTTCCGTCACGCGAAGTGCGACGTCCGTTGCTGTTGTTCCCGGGTGCATTTCACCTGTGATGCGGACACCGATAACTTCAGGAACTGGGAAGAATGAAGGTTGTCCGAGCATGCCGGCTTCCGCTTCGATTCCACCGACGCCCCATCCGAGGACACCAAGACCGTTGATCATCGTCGTATGTGAGTCTGTTCCAACGAGTGTATCCGGATAGACGTCGACTGTGCCGTCTGCCGTTTCTTTTTCAAGGACGACCGATGCCAAGTACTCGAGGTTGACTTGGTGGACGATTCCTGTTGCCGGTGGAACGGCACGGTAGTTGTCGAATGCCGTCGTTGCCCAGCGTAATAATTTGTAACGCTCTTCGTTGCGTTCAAACTCTAAATCCATGTTTTCAGCGAGTGCGCCAGCGAAACCGTAGGCATCGACTTGGACCGAGTGGTCGACGACGAGATCAACTGGAACTTCCGGGTTGATGACTGATGGATCTCCACCGAGGTCCTGCATCGCTTTACGGAGTGATGCGAGATCGACGACAGTCGGAACACCTGTGAAATCTTGCAAGATGACGCGTGACGGTTTGAACGGGACGTCGATATCGTTCGAAACTTGGGCAGTTCCCCATTTCGCCAAGTTTTCGACGTGTTCTTTCGTGATTGAGCGACCATCTTGTTGACGAAGAACCGATTCAAGCAGGACACGGATTGAATATGGAAGACGTTTGACTTCCGTTAGTCCGAGTTCTTCTAATTTTTCCAGGCTGTAATAGTTGTAATTTTTACCGTTCGCTTCAAACGAACGGCGTGCACCAAACACGTCTTGCGTTGATTGCGTTTGTTTCATGCTGATTCCCCCTTTAAGTGTTGACGACATCAAGCCCCTGATACCGCTTACTTGTACAGCTCTATCATAGTATAATATGGGTCTCGTTACAATTTGAAAGAACAAAAGACTTGTGATAAGTTTTCCTTATCGCCTAATTGAGAAGTTATATCAATCATATGCTTAGGCGGAGTTAACGTTTCTAGTTTTCGATACTTCCGTTCCGGGTACTACTAAACTGTAGAACGACATCAGAACTTTCTGGAGGCGGAAATTATGGCAGAATATAAAAATGATGCAACCCACGTCGTTACGACGATTATTTTCAACGATTTAGAAAAAGCCAAAACTGGCTTTGAGATGATCAAGGACCTCGAAGCGATTAAAGAAATCGAGATGGAGCAGATGGTTTTAGCGAAACGCGATGAGACGGACGGGTTTTCGTTCATCGATGCGATCGACTTTACGCAGCAGGATCAATCGTTCAAAGGCTCAATGATCGGGATGGCAGTCGGTGTCGTCGGTGGACCATTCGGGATGCTCGTCGGTTCTGTTGCCGGATACTTGATCGGCGCAAACCGGGACGAAAAAAACGAACGCGATTCGTTTGATTTATTTAACCGGACGCTGAACCAAATCAGTGCCGATCACTACGGTGTCATCATCATCAGTGAAGTCAATGAAGATTCAGAAGCGATCAATGCGATTGCGGCTGAACTCGGAGCGACCGTGCGCCGGACCGGTGAAACGTTTACGGATGAGACGGTGTGAACTGAAAAGATAAAGTATATGCTTCGCCCCCGTTTTTTCGGGGGCTTTTTTTAGCCATGTTACTCTGTGTGACAAATTACGATCTTTAAGTAAACGCTGCTTCAAATCGAAGCAACACACCGTATAATTCTTCGTCTGACAGTACTATCTTGTCCGCCATTATCGCTAAATCCTCAATCAGTTTATCTTCAGGAAAATATAGCTGCAGTATCGACAGGCTGTCCTCAATGGTTGATACAAAACTTTGATCTTTTACATTGATGTTTAAGTAAGCACCACGGATCATCCGCTTAACGAGAGATCGTTTTTCCGTTTGAGCCATGTCGCCTGCCTCTAGTTTTTCATGAGCTTTACGCAACTGGGCAGCTAGCTCCCGATTTAGAGCACGACTGATCCGCACGTCCGGTTTCATATTCGGAAACTGATCAGATAAGTCGCAACCCTCGATGCAGGAACAGACATGACGTATCCAAAAGCCCCATTCATACAGATTTTCAGGACTGAGCACTGTATCAAGTGTGCCTATGTCGTAATCAACTTTTATGATTTCAGCATGCCGCTCTAACAAATTTTGTGTCACTTCTCTTAAAGAACCCATTTGAACGTCTTCTCTTAAAATCACCGTCAAATCTAAATCTGATTTTCCAGGGACGGCTGTACCGCGACCGATACTGCCGTATACGTAAACGCTGTGAAGTACTTCACCAAACTGTTTTTTTAACAGACCCATCACTTCTTCAATGACAGGTCGAAACATCGCTTGAGTACGCACGACACTCGTTTGATTCATAATATAGCCGGCCTCATCGGTGCCAAGTCGTGTAGGCAACTGCATGTCATCGACACCTCCAACTCATTTCTGTTCAGGAAATTTAAACATCGCCTACGGTAACCATTGGTAAATTGATACAATATTATCAGATGGAGCCAAAAAGAGGGAGAGTTCAAATATGTCAGATAAAAATTATACCTATTTGATAGAGGAAATCGAAAAGCTGAAATTTCACAATCAAACGTTACTGACTCTACTCGGAAATTTACAACCGGATGCAATGGAAAACACAACGATACATGAAGCTGTCATCTTATTCGATCTTTCAAAAAGTGATCTACGCGGGCTGAAAGACCTGATTATCAATTATGATCATAACCGCTTTGCTTTTGAACAAAAAGCACTACTGATTAATCCTGTTTTCAGCAAAGATAACTTACTTTTCATAGTGAAATCTTTCGTCAGCTCAGAAATGCTTACTACTTTTGGAAATAAAATTTTAGCTGATTACGAAGTGAAAACTGAATAACGTAAATTCGTTTAAAAGAAATTGGTCTTGTGGGAGTCACTTTTTTCGATGCCCGTTCCAACATCTGACGGACTTAATGTACCAACTACCTTTTATAGTGACAAAGCAAAAAGAGATTAATTAATTTCTGCTATCACGCCGTAATGATCGCTTGGAAGAACAGCATATTTGCCCAGCAACTTATCGCCAAATATTTCTACAGAATCTATTTGCCAACTTTTTAAAGATGTCTTACTTTTTAGAAGAATCCAATCGTACCGTAACGTTTTTTGTGAGGTTCCTTCGTTCTTTAGGTATGTATTGTTAGTGTAGTCTAAGGTTGGTTGAGCTTTAAATCCTCTTTTCTCATAATTTAATGCCACATCAGACCAATCATTATAGATTAAATATCTATGTGTATTAGAATCAGGCACGTCGTTAAAGTCACCACAAAGTATTTCGTAGGATTTTTGATTGTCGGAAATCCACTGGTTGACGGTCATGATTTGCTCTTGACGAATTTCTTCCGTCCTCCAATTTAAGTGAACATTAGTAATTCCATAGTCTAAGTCATCATGTTTAACTGTTATTCTAATCGCACAGTAATTAGACTCATCTGTATCCGTATTCCAAATCATATCCGTTGATGTTATTGGAAATTTGCTTAAAAAAGCCAATCCCTCGTCTGGTGAATCAGGATATTCTTTAAAAATACAGTGAAATGATTCTAGTTTTTCACTTATATAGTGAGCTACGTTCATATTACTTTCTGCACTAATAAAAGTTTTCACTTCTTGAAGAGCAATTATGTCTGGATTTATTCTTTGGATTTCACCGCAAATAACCTCTATCCTCTTTTCCCACTCAACCTGTTTGTTCCAAATATTAAAAGTGGCTATCTTCATCGTATTTCATCCTTCATTTGATTTGTTTTAAAGTTCAATAAGATAACTTTCTTCCTCCATGATGGAGGTGACAACATCCTTAGGCTCTAAATGGGTAGTATCCAAAAAGTAAGGATGTTGATTTTTTTCTGAGAGAAAATCAGTTCTCAATATTTTTACCCGCTCCCCCATTTGTTCATTTTCAGAACGCGTTTTGTCGCGATTTACATTGACTTTCTCATCCGTCCACAAAATGACGAATTTCATCTCAACATCTAAAGAGAACAATTCAGGGGCATAGATACGGATATCTTCTAACGAAATTATCCAATCAATAATCACATCGAAATCAGACTTAATAAAGTTTTTTGTCAGTGCAATCAGGTTCTCCCACACGAGTTTTTTTGCTTGAACTGATTCCCAAGGTTTTTCATGTCCCGAAACTGGGAGGTGGCTTATAAGATCACCCGAAATATAAGCACTTCTCTTAATTCTTTCAGCTAAAATGGTTGACGTCGTTGATTTCCCTACTCCTGCTGGACCTGATATGAAATATATTCTGTTTGTCATTTCTGTTCTCCCTTTCGGTCAGGGGATTCAATGTATGTTTAATTGTCCTAACTCCTTGATGACTCGCTCAACTGCAAGTTTTGTCGTTTCCGGGTCTACTTTACTTAATTTATTTTGTTGGACGGAAATCACTAAATTCTTGTAGCTGATAAGTATTAAATCAGATTGATTCGCGAGTTTTTGATTCAATTTGTCATAGCCCGAGCTGCTGGGATACTGGATCATATCTTCGCCTATGTAGTGGTCGGTGTAGGCAAAGTGGACCGACAACTGCGTCGTCTGTTTTTTATCTTCGAGATATAGGCTTTCTTGTGTTGAGGCACTATCACTACTTCCATCAACGGTTAACCAATTTCTTTTACCAAAGCTTAATTCCTTGTCGATGATTGTGAAATCTGAACGCCGCGTACTTGCTTTTAGCTGAAAATGATCAATCTTCAAGTGTTCGTTCATGTGTGCAAACAGCTGTTCAAACTGGTCATGATTCATGATTTGATTTTCATCTGTTTTTTGATTCGAAACAGTGACTTTTTTCTTTTCTGATTTAGGCTTAGATGTCACAGCATCGTCTGTGCATCCCGCAATCAAAAAAACACTGGATAACAAAATCAAGTATTTTTTTCTCCATTTCATTTAATGTTCTCCCTCCAGGACTCCACATACGAAACGACATACTCTTTTTTCGTCCGACTGTACTTCATCTCGAAGAAGTACAGAATATTCTCTTTCTGATTCAAGACAGAATACGAATACGTCTTGTACGCCTTTAAAAAAACAGGCTGTTGTTTACCGGCTTGCTTTCCGACTTTTGAATAGTCGATATACGAGACGGCTTCGTATCTCCCGAGCCCTGTTCCAGTCAGCACGTCATCCAACTGCTTTTTCGTCATGCCTTTTTCAATTTTTTGATTGTTGTAGACACGTTTCGAATTTTCGACGGATACGTCAAACCAATGTTTTTCGACAAGCTTTAACTGCTTGCTGTGCTCTTTCGACTTAAATACGAGCAACATCCGGACGGTTTGGAACGTCACTTCATCCGTATTGTCCGATTCATTCGGCACCTTTGGATTCGGATACAAATAAAACTCATACTTCAAATATTTTAGCTTCCCGCTTTTATCGTATGTATTGGAATCGTATACCTCTCCACTGCATAAAAGATTAACTTTCACCTCATCTTCTGAGCGGTCACACAGATGTTTTTTATAGTTCTTGCCATACATGACTTTCGCAACACTGGTCATCGAGGCATTCATTTTTAACTTTTTAAAGGTGTCATGTTGTGTTTCTTTTTTGTTTTTCGCCACGGCTTCGTTTGACGGAAAACCTGTCAACATCAGACCTATTGAGACGGACAAAACAATCAGTACTTTAATTACATTTTTCATGTTACCCCCCTCCTTCAACAGCGTTAATCAACCGAAAGTAAATCCTTGAACTGGATGATGCTGCTGCCTTTTTTCTCATAGTATTCAATCATCTCCGGAAGCTTCTTTTTGTCATAGCTGGTAATCCCGTCCGTAATCACTGTCACGTCATAATCCAGTTTACGTAAGTTGAAGCAGGTCGATTTGACACAAGCTGTCGCGTCTCCACCGGTCAGATAAAAGGCGGTGATCTCGTGCTGCTCAATAAACGCCGCGAACGCTTCGCTTGTTAAAGCATTCCCCTTATATTTTGTGAATACATGATCTGAAACGATATTTAAATCGGGTGCTAACTCGGCACCACGTGTCCCGGTTTTAAACGTTCTTGTCCCGGCTGATAAATTTTCGTGCCGGATATAGACCACATGCATGTCCTGTTCAACTGCCCAATCAATTGACTGATTGATCGTACCGATGACTTCCTTATAATTTTTTGTCATGTCATTTTGAATATCAATAACGACTAACGCTTTCTTTTGCATGTAAATTCCTCCTGATCAATGAACGGATTTTTAGTTTTGATGATGTTATGCTTCCGATTCGTATCGGATAACGTACACTTGAGGTAAGAAGCAAATTCAAGGAGGAATGCCCCATGAAAGAAAAATACTATTTTGACGTCTTTCCTGAACTGACGAGCGAACGGCTGTTATTAAAAGAAATTCGATTAAGTGAAGCGAATCAAATGATTGAGATTACGGTCTATGATGGGCAACAGGCAAAAAACAGCCTTGACGTAGTCAACATCTTGAGTCAGATTGCCCGCGATTATTTCAATGGGGACGGGATTACGTGGGGACTGTACTTAAAGTCGACCGGTGAATTCATCGGGAACTGCTGTTTTTGCCGCGGCTACAAAAACAACATTGCTGAGATCGGCTATGTCCTGAAACCGGACTTCCGCGGCCACAGTTACATGACGGAAGCCGTCAAGACCGTTACCGAGTTTGGACTGCGGGAGATGAAAGTTTTACAAGTCTGCGCGTATACAGAACATGATAATCGTGCCTCCCAATCCGTACTTGTAAAAGCAGGCTTTCTCCGCAGCGCTGATGATGGGGCGTCTTACAAATATCTAAGTAACTAGCGTCTTCGGATGAACGGATGATCTACATTCTATGATAAAATTTAACTAATACACGGATGTTTAAAAGCTGCACTGAAAAACCTCTGAAGTGGAGTGATGCACATGAAAACAATCACGAAGATTCTCCTTAGCGTCGTCATCGTCGGTATCCTGGCAATCAGTTGGCGGTTAGTCTCGCCGCTTCTTTTTGATAAAGCAGTTGACGAAGGACTTCCCCCGACTTCCTCTGACGTCAAAACGGAAGAACAGACACCGGATACTGAAGATGAAACGGAAACTACGACACCTGGCACGCAGGAGGAAGAGCTTACGTTCTCCGGTAAATTCGTCGATGGAGAAAAAAACTACAAAACCTCAGGAACACTCAAAACGATTCAAGCAGATGACGGTCAGTATCTCCGGTTTGAAGATTTCAAGACGACGAATGGTCCAGATTTATTCGTCTATCTCATTCAACCGGGTATGGAGCCAAAAGAAGGCATCAACTTAGGGGCATTAAAAGGCAATACCGGCAATCAAAATTATGCTGTCCCTCCAGATGTCGATTTCACGAAGTACAATACCGTCGTGATTTGGTGCCGTGCCTTCAACGCCGACTTTGGTACGGCAGTAGTAAAGACTGACAACGAGTAAATATTATGTAACCGATCCCCTCACCACTGATTCATTTCCAATCAGAAGGTCGGGGGATTTGGTCTGGTTCAAAGTCGCAGACACCTGCCGGCTCACTTCGCCTTAAAGTTATAGAGCGGCTTGATGACTTTGAGTAATTCGACCGTATCTTCTGTGTTCCGGATGATTTCCTCCATCGGTTTATAGACGAATGGCGACTCATCACGTGTCGATTCGACGACCGAACTCGACCAGACGTCCTGCATCGTCGCTTCAAATTCTCTCAGATCAACGGATTTAAAGGCTTTCGAACGGGACATGATCCGTCCTGCTCCATGCGGCGCCGAATAGTTCCAGTCCGGATTGCCTTTTCCTTTAACGATCAGTGAACCGTCACGCATGTTCATCGGAATGATGGCGACTTCACCGGCTTGCGCTGAAATCGCACCTTTGCGGAGAATCATCCGCTCGAGATCGATATAGTTATGAATCGTATCGAACTGTTCCGTGACCGACCAGCCCATCGCTTCAACAATGACGTCGGTCATTGCTTGACGGTTCAGCGCTGCGTACGTTTGAGCGATTTTTAAGTCATGTAAGTAGTTGTCCATATCGGAACCGGACACGTACGCTAAATCTTTATTCGTTTCATTGAACTGACTCTTCAGCTCGACCAACGTCGATTGGATGTCCTGCTCCCGTCCCTGATCTTTCAGTGAGGCGACGACCGACGCCGTATCGACGGTGAATTGTGAGCTTTCCGCCAGCTTTTGATAATGCTCGGCAATCGTTTTCCCGAGGTTCCGGCTGCCGGAATGAATCACGAGATAGAGATTGTCCTCGTCGTCCGCGTTCAGCTCGATAAAGTGATTCCCGCCGCCTAACGTGCCGATTGATAACCGGGCCCGTGTTTCGTTAAACGGTGCCAACACCTGCTCAAACGGAATCTGTTCCGACAACCGGTGCGGCTGATTGCGAACCGACATGCCGCTCGGAACCAGTGCCTGAATCGCAGCATCCAACTTCTCATAATCGACGCCGGCTGTTCCTTCACGGTTGATTTGTGTACATAACATGCCGCAGCCAATGTCGACACCGACGAGATTTGGAACCACTTTATCGTGAATCCGCATCGTCGTGCCGATGACCGAGCCCTTGCCGGCGTGACAATCGGGCATGATTCGGACATTGCCGTCGACAGCAATGTTTTCGTTCAGCATCCCCGTCACCTGTTCAATCGTCGTGTCATCGACATTGTGTGTAAAAATCTTCGCTTCGCCGTACTTTCCGCGAATCGTCTTCATTTCATCCTCCCCCTTACCTTCCTGTCTCTTGTTCAAGTATCCTATAAAATCCCTTTTTTAACAATTCGTTCTTACTCGTGGACAATCGAGACCCATTGTTGGGTCAGCGCCGATTGACCGTCCTCCGTCAACCAGACAAGAGCCGTCGTACTCGTCGCGTCCGGTAACCGTTCCCGCACCAGTCCCGTCATGTCGAGTTCGCGGAGCGTACTTTCCGGTAACAGCGTCACCGCTTGTCCACACCGGACGAGGCCAATCAAGGTCAAGACGTCGGAACACGTTTCCTGTGAGACGACCCCGAACTGTTGGCTGAGCGTCTGAAAGACACCCAGTCCTTCCTGACTCGGAATAATCATATCGGCATCCGGAAAATCAGGATGATGGATTCGGTAAAACGGTTCCTCTTCCATCCACTCGATCGTGACACCTTGCGCCTCAATCGGCAGCCGGACGAGTGCCACGTCGATCGCATGATCCTTCAAACGATCAATCAAAGCAGCAGACTCGCCCTGATGAATCTGTAACGTAATCCGCGGATGCCGTCGTTTCATTTCTCTCACCCAGCCTGTCAAGCGGCCGGCGGACAACGTATTGACGCCGATCCGTAAGATGCCGGTCCGCCCTTCCTTGATGTCACTGACTTCGATCCGCGTTTCCGCTTCATAGCGCAATAGTGAGACGGCCCGTTCATAGAGCCGCTCACCGCTCGCTGTAATCCGGATGCCGCGTCCCGCCCGTTCAATCAGCCGTACGCCAAGCAACTCTTCCATCTTCCGAATTTGTTGCGTCAAGGCAGGCTGAGCCATCCGCAGGCGTTCTGCTGCCCGCGTGACCGATTGTTCTTCGACGACTGCACAAAAATAGCGATATTGCCGTAAATCCATATTCATCATCTCTCTCATATGTTTTCAGTCATAAATATGTATGAATCATAACATCAATCATATGATACGATGCTGAAATCAGCGATTTTTAAAGGAGACGATTTTTGTGAAACGTACGACGTCCACAGTCCAGTGGATTATTTTCTTATTAGCCAATACGATTGCCTTGCCGATCGTCGTCGCGAGTCTGTTCGACCTCTCAAGTGTCGAAACGGCCGCGCTTGTCCAGCGATCCTTTTTTGTCGGCGGGATTGCCTGTTTTCTTCATGGTGTGTTCGGTCACCGGTTACCGATCGTGTCCGGCCCTGCCGGTTCATGGGTCAGTATCTTTGTTGTCATCGCCGCTCTGCCGGTCGATTCAAAGACGGCCTTCACGATTGCGATGGCCGCGGTCGTCATTGCCGGTGTTGTCCTGATTTTCCTCGGGTTGACAGGATGGACCCGCTTTTTATTACCGGTCTTCACCCCGCTCGTCAGCGGCACGTTTTTGCTTTTATTATGTATTCAACTGACCGGCGTCATGCTGGGTGCCGTTCTCGCCGTCGAAGCGACACGTCTTGCCGGTGTTCTGACATTCCTGCTTGTCCTCGGACTGAGCCAGTTTGGTCCGGCACGGCTCCGTCCGTTCGCTTTGATGATCGGCATTGTCGTCGGCTGGTTGGTCAGTCGCCCGTCACTGCCGGAAGCATCCGGTGTCTTTTCCGTCCCGACCGCTTTACCGTTCGGGATGCCGCAATTTGACGGCAGTGCGTTTCTCGTCGCGATTCCGTTTGCAATTCTTTTAATCGTCAACTTGATTGCTGCGCTCAGCGCCGTCGAAGCGACGATTCAGAAACAAGGCGCCTTGCATCAAGGACTGACGATCGAAGGGATCATTCACTTGATCGCGGCGACGTTCTCGACACTCGTTCCGGTTCCCTTGCCGATCACGAGTGGTTTCATCGCCCAGACAGGCAGTAAGGACCGCCGACCGTTTTTGATTGCCTCACTCGTCATTGCCTTGGTCGGTTTTTTCCCGAGCATTATCGGCATCATCGCGACACTGCCGCGCAGTGTTGCCAGTGCGGCGTTGCTCGCCACGTTACCGCACATGTTCCTGATTGCCTGGCAGTCGGCTGAAAGTAGCATGACGACAAGCCGCCGGAAACATGCCTTTGCGATTTGTGCTGTCATCGGAATCAGCATTCTGTTGCAATCGACGGTCCTGGCAGAAATTCTGCCACTGACGTTACGTCCGTTCTTCAGTAATGGCTTATTGATCGGGACGATGCTCGTCCTCGGTTTTGAAGTCATCGAACGTTTGCGCGTGCGACGTGATGCTCAATCAGAACGGCTTGCCAGTTAATTTATATGTCAAAGTAAAATCCCCACTCTGTCGTAAAACACGACAAAGTGGGGATTTTGTGTTTGAAATCAGATGAAAGCAGTCCATCAAACTCGGCTTCTTCCCGTGACTCCTACAGGAAAGCACAGGAAAGGACGACGAGTTTCACTTAACTTAACCTAACTTCACCGCACTTCGCGCCACCATTTACGGGTCTGACTTGCAACCGTCACGCTTTCGCCGATCATCGGTGTCACGACCGGTACGTCGTGTTTCGCCGCTTCCTTCAACAGCCGTTCGACCGGTTCGTACCACGGATGAAACGCCAGTGTAAACGCCGACCAATGGACAGGAATCATCACGTCCCCTTTGACGTCAAGATGTGCCGCGAGTGTCTGTTCCGGTAACATGTGCGAACTGGACCAACGGGTATCGTATTGACCGCACTCCATGATCGTCAAGTCAAACGGACCATACTGGTCACCGATCGCCTCAAAGTGGGGACCGTAGCCGCTGTCGCCGCTGAAAAAGACTTTCTTCGATCCCTCAATTACCCATGATGCCCAAAGCGTCGAAAATTGATCAAGCCCGTTACGACCGGAGTAATGCCGGGCCGGCGTCGCCGTCAGACGGAGGCCATTCGTCTCAATCGATTCGTGCCAATCGAGTTCCGTGATCCGGCTTGCGTCGACGCCCCAGCCTTTCAGGCGGCTCGCGACACCAAGCGGAACGATAAATTGTCCGACCCGGTCTTTTAATGCCAGGACCGAATGGTAATCCAAGTGGTCATAATGGTCATGCGAATAAATGACGAGATCGATTGCCGGCAAGGCATCGAGGTCGACCGGTGCCGTCGTCTGGAACCGTCCGCCTCCGAGTTTCGGGAACGGTGACGGCGCACGACCGAGCATCGGATCAAAGAAAATCGTCTGGTGATCGAGTTCGAGCAGGAATGCCGAATGCCCGAACCAGGTCACACGCGGTTCTGTCCCGTCCGTCCGCTGTTCAAACGGTTTGACCGGTAACGGTTTGACCGGTTTTAAAGACGGCAATTTCCGCCCATAATCTTTTAAGATACTTTTTGTTGTCTCCCATTCCATCTTCAGTTGAAACGGCAGTTCATTTTGAAACTTTCCATTTTTGAACTGGGCGGATCGTCTGTAATCCTGTTGATCGGCTTTAGACGGTCGGCGACCGAATAATGGATAACGCGTCATAAAGACCGTTCCGAGTAAACCGAGCCCTGTAAGTGTTGCGACTGTTTTTTTCATGTTTTCACCTCTTCAATAAGTGCTTCCAGTATAGCACTCGCCTTTTTCCTGGCGGTAGCGAAGACACTTCTCCAACAAAAAACACGGGTTACTTTTAGAAAAAGCAATCCGTGTTCGTCCCTTATTTATTTAAATCGTCTGCGTCCCATTTCGTCCGCGTACTTTTTTCGTGATTCGCATCCTGCTCCGCCTCATAGTCATTGACGCCGGGATTTTCGACTTTTCCCTCATGTCGATGTCCTTCATCATGGTCATGGTCATGATTGTGGTCGTGATCGTCCCGTTCCTTGACGAACAAGGCGATGCCGCCACGCTCGACTTCTTCGTAATGTTTTGCCGCTTCGTCGTCCGAATGACCGACGCGTTTCAGCGTCTCACGTAACGGTGGTTCCTTGCTGAACTTCGCTTTCATTTCATCGACCCAAGACGCACCCGATGTCTCTTCGGCCGCTTCATCCCGTCCGACAACTGAAAAATCAGAGTCCTTATGTCCGTGTTCTTTTAAAGCATGCATCTTTTGCTCCAAGCTGGATTGATCATGAAAAACGCCTACGAATTTTTTCGCCATCGTTACCACCATCCCTCTCACAAAATGTATGAATCGGACTACTTCCCTTTTTTACCCATGTTCTTCTGAAGCAAAACAGTGCAGTAAAAAAAAGAACTCCTCCGCTGACGCGGAAAAGCTCTCTCAAGATTCGATTAATCGTTCAGCTGTTGCGGCGAATCGACTAATGTAATCGTACCTTCATTTTTTTGGACGAAGCGTTCGTAGACGAAATCATTCGCAAAGAGGAGAACCGGGTTTTCCCAACGGTCATAAACGAGGACCGTCCGTGAATCCGTCAATTTCTTCACTTCATTGATTTCTGTCACCTTGACCCACTTCGCGACCTGGAAGTTCGCCGCATCTTTTAAGATATCGACGCCATACTCGCCTTTAAGGCGGTGTTCGAAGACTTCGAACTGCAGTTGACCGATCGCACCGAGGATGACCTCGTTGTATTCCGTCTTATAGACTTGAATTGCCCCTTCTTGTGCCAATTGTTCAATCCCTTTTTGGAACTGTTTTGACTTCAGGGCATTTTTCGTAAAGACCTTCAAGAATAATTCCGGTGCGAATGTCGGCAAGGCTTCGTATTGGAGTGACGGATCACCATTCGTGATTGTATCGCCAATTTGATAGTTGCCCGAATCATAGAGACCGATGACGTCTCCAGCAAAGGCTTCGTTGACCGTTTCCCGCTCATCTGCCATGAACTGCGTCGATTGCGACAATTTCATTTTCTTACCTGTCCGCGTCAGGACGACATCCATCCCACGGTCGAATTTGCCGGTACAGATGCGGATGAACGCAATCCGGTCCCGGTGATTCGGGTTCATGTTCGCCTGGATTTTAAAGACGAATCCGCTGAAGAATTCTTGTGCCGGTTCGATCTTCCCTTTGTTCGATTCCCGTGGTGTCGGTGACGGGGACAAGTTGAGATAGTGCTCGAGCAGTGGTGTGACACCAAAGTCGACGAGTGCTGAACCGAAGAAGACCGGTGTCAGCTCACCTTTCGCAATCAATTCCTCGTCATAGGCATTGCCGGCACCGTCGAGTAAATCAACTTCATCGACGAGCGTGTCGTACATTTCATTGTTGATTGAGTTAGCGAGTTCGTCGCTTGCGAGCCCCTCTTCCCCAAGCTCAATCGTCTTCCGGTCTTGTTTGAAGCAGTGGAACTTCTCGTTGACCCGGTCGTAGACCCCTTCGAACTGTTGTCCTGAACCTGCCGGCCACGTGACGGCAACCGACGGGATCCCGAGGACTTCTTCAAGCTCTTCCATCAGTTCGAGCGGATCGCGTGCTTGACGGTCCATCTTGTTGATGAATGTAAAAATTGGAATACCGCGCATCCGACAGACTTGAAAAAGTTTTTTCGTTTGTGACTCGATCCCTTTCGCCGCATCGATGACCATGATTGCCGAGTCGACGGCCGTCAAAATCCGGTACGTATCTTCACCGAAGTCCGAGTGACCCGGTGTATCCATGATTGAGACGATTTTTTTATCGTATTCGAATTGCATGACCGATGACGTCACCGAGATTCCACGTTGTTTCTCGATTTCCATCCAGTCGGATTTAGCAAATTTTGAATTTTTCCGGGCTTTGACCGATCCCGCTTCCCGGATTGCCCCTCCGTGGAGTAAGAATTTTTCTGTTAATGTCGTTTTCCCGGCATCCGGGTGGGAGATGATACCGAAAATCCGGCGTTTCTCGACTTCAGTTTGTAATTTTGTCATGTATAATAAGTCCCTTCACGATAAATTCAATACTTGTAACCAGCTCATTTTTCGCAACTAATCTATCATACCGAATTTTCAGCTATTCGTCTATTTCACACGATTGACTCAATTTTCAGATTTTTAGTTGACAACTCGTCCTGATGTTCTATAAGATGACGAGGAAGTTAACTAACTAGAAGGAGGAGACGTACACATGAAACAGCCACAAGCACAGCGACAGATTCAGGTATCAAACTCATCTGCGATCATTGTACGTCACCCAATCGTTTAATTTTTTAAAAATTAAGCAGGGTGTGCGTATGCGTATACGTACATGCTGCCCCCTTATATCAGGACGGGTATGCCCATATTTGTGCGTATCCGTCTTTTCTATTGTCTAAAAACGGAATAATAAGGGGTTTTATTTATGTTCAACTCATTAAAACTGCTCGACCGTAACATCTGGATCCGGTTCGTCGGGGAAACGTTAACCGGCATCATGATGTTCATGATTGCACCATTTCTTGTACTCTATTACGCCGATCAACTCGATTCGTACCTCCTCGTCGGCGTCATCATGGCGATCGGGCCGATTGCCGCTTTATTCGGCTCTTTCCTCGGAGGGCACCTCGCCGACATTTACGGCCGCAAACCGTTGATGGTCATCGCCATCGTCGGGGATGCGCTCGCCCTAATCGGTTTTACGTTTGCCGATACATTTTGGCCGTTGCTTATCTTAAATGCGACGCTCGGCCTGACGAATTCTCTGTTCCACCCGGCAGCGAGCGCAATGGTCGCCGATGTCACACCACCGGAACGGTTGAATGAATCGTTTGGTCTCTTACGGATGGGACATAACATCGGGGCCGCGTTCGGTCCATTGATCGGCAGTGCCGTCCTCTTCATCGATCGGTCCTTAATTTTCTATGGAGCAGCTATTGTTTATGTACTTTATGCCCTCGTCCTCCTGCTGTTCATCGGTGAGACGAAACCTGAAAAAATCGAGCATCCGGTGGATACGCCACAACTTTCTTCACTGACTGTCTTACGAAAGGACCATGTCTTTTTAATCTTCATCGCGGCTGGTGTCTTCATCTCGATGGGCTTCACGCTCGTCGAAAACATGTTACCCGTCTTCTTAAAAGAAGCCTTACCGGGATTACCGGATGAAAAAAATCCTTTCCCGTACTTGATGGGACTGAACGGCATCATGGTCGTCTTGTTCCAATTTCCGATTGCTGCGAAGCTATCCGGGAAATCGTTCGGGAAAGTCATGTTACTCGGCGCAAGCATCTTCGGACTCGGCATGATTTTACTCGCCTTCGTCCCGTCCTACTTCTTCTCGCTCGGAACGGATTATATCGTCATCGTCATTCTCTTACTCGTCATATACGCCCTTTATACGGTCGGTGAAATGATCATGTCACCGGTCCAAATGACATTCATCGCTTTAATCGCGCCGGTTCACTTACGGGGAACGTATAATGGTGCCGCGAGCGTGCAGTGGTTGATTGGTGGCGTAACGGCACCGCTCCTCGGGTCGTTGTTCCTCGAATCCGGTCACGGCGACTATGCGCTTGGCGCCATCGGGGTCGCGTGTTGTTTATCTGGACTTGTCTACTTGGCACTCGATCGTTCGATTCGCCGTGCGAAACGGTTGTCCGAGTCGGCGTAAGTTAACGTTTATTTTAAAAAGGCGCATCTGACGAAAAGTCGAATGCGCCTTTTACTGTTTTAGAAAGAAGAGGTCCCTGTTTCTTATGTTTAGGGCGGAACGCTCTTCCTCGACTCGTCTTCAAATCTCCCCATTTCCGTTAGTTTCGTTAGTTTCATCGGGAAAAAGCGACTAAACGCACGCTGCTCAAGAGACAGGCAAGCCGAAGGTGATTTTAGTCTCCCCCCTTCGATTCATTCCTCACAACGGCAAGTTTCGTTTCCGGAAAAGGACGATGGCAAGACCATAGCTCAGCAGACCAATCAAGATTAAAATGATTACTGAGACGAGGACCTCTCCTTCCCCACTGGCGATTTTTCCGGGTTCATAAAGCGAAAACGGCGTAAAATGCCGAATCCAGTCGATTTTCGTGACAATTTTCCCCATCATGTTCATCCCGTAAAATAGAAAAGTTATCCCACCCGCGACCGCAAAAGCATTTTTTTCATCGTTGAACAAACAGGAAATCAAGAACGAATAACCGCTGACGGCTAAAAATAAGCAAAACCCGACGTAGTTGATTTGGAAAAACTCAGTGAGTGCGATTCGGTCCGTATCGATTAAGAACCGTGCTGCGAGCGCCCCGCCTGCGAATGTCAAAACATGAATCACAATTAAACCACTGATTAAGACGAGCATTTGTGTGACGATGACTTTCGTTCGTGAGACCTGCGTCGATAAAAGATAGGCCATCGAACCGCGATCGACGAGCCGTGCGACGAGTTGAATCGCGACCATCACGCTAAAGACACCCAGGATTAAAAGATAAAACAGACCATAGTATTCGGCCGAGATGAATTGACCGTAGTTGCTGATCGACTCCATTCCGAATGCCCGCATCATTCCTTCCGGTAAGATCTGCATCATGTCGTCAATCTGTTCCATGTTGTCGTCGAGCAACGGATAAAGGGAGGTAATCAACGTGACATACATGGCTGAGCCGACCCCGAAACCAAAAAACATCTTCAGATGGAGCTGCATCATATGACGATAAAGGGCGAGATTCATTTCCCCAACTCCTTTTGATTATAATAATCCATAAAAATTTGTTCCAAGCTTTGGTCATCGGCACTGATGTTCTTGACGTGATACGGGGCGAGCGTTTGGATGAGTAAATCATAATTCCCACGGAGTTCGACCCGGACCGTCCGCACGTCGATTCGCTCCGTCGTCAAGGCGGAAGCAAGCAGAGCGGCTACAGCCACTTCTTCATCGAGCGTGACGTTAAATGATTTTCGTTGCATCGTCTGCAACTCATGAATATTTTTTGTCGCGACGATTTTGCCGTCACGAATAATCGCTGCCCGGTCGCATGTCCGCTCGATTTCAGCAAAACTATGAGACGACATCAAGAAGGTCTTGCCACGTGCTTTTTCTTCAAGGACGAGTTCGATGAACAAGTTCTGCATCAATGGATCGAGTCCCGACGTCGGCTCGTCGAGGATATAGATTTCCGGGTCATGCATGAATGTCGCGACGATCCCAATCTTTTGCTTCATTCCTTTTGACATCTTGCGAATCGGTGTGTTCGGGTTGAATTGGAGCTTTTTAATCAACTCGTCACGTCTGCCCGGATTGTCTGATCCTTGCATACCGGCCATCATGTTGAGGAACGCAAGCCCCGTCATTCCGTCAAGGAACGCCATTTCGCCGGGTAAATAACCGACGTGACTTCGCGCTTGCGCCTGATTTGCCCACGTATCGAGCCCTTTTATCGTCGCCCGCCCGCGTTGCGGCTTCATATATCCCATCAAATGACGAATCGTCGTTGATTTTCCGCTACCGTTCGGTCCGAGAAAACCGAATACTTCGCCTTTCTCCACATTGATCGTGACATCAAAAATTCCTTTTCCGTTTGAAAACTGTTGCGTCAGATTCTCGATGTTAATCATGTCACCCCTCCTGAAAGTTTGAAAGAATACTCCGGCATTGATACTTTTAATACCTTTCAAGAAAAACGATCAGTTCTCCTCTTTCAGCTGAAAAAGTCCGCTGTTCCAACCAGCTTACGCACGAGCAACGCTAATTCGACAAAAAAAGCGGACATCCCTCGAAAACATCGGGGTATCCGCTCTCGTACCTGAAATAACTCGATTCAGGCAATCCTTCATTAAGACGGCAATGCATTATCTGCGATAAATGGACCAAAGATAACCGGTAGCGGTTCCAGCGTCCTTTGCACATCCGCGATGAACCGACTCGATCCACTGACGAATACGATCGGGTCGTCGCTTGCAATCATCTCTAAAAATTCAACCGCCCCTTCATCCGTACTATTTTGGTGCATAGTATGGAAAACAAGTCCCTTTTGAATAAGTCCTTCGAGTGTCATCATCAACTTAGCCGAGAGCGCCTTCATGTCGTTAAAATGGACAAGCGTCGTTTTCCGATGATTCGTCAAAGCATACCTTGCTTCGTCAATGACAGCACCTAAATGATGTGTTTCTGCAATCAACAACACTTCGAGTTGTCTCCAGTCTGCGTTTGATGAATATTTGCAAAAGTGACGACACGTATCAACGAGTTGGTGATGGACGACAGACCATGCCTCGAGCAACGGGTCTGTCGCTTCAAGCTCAAATTCCCATTGCACGGCGAGCAGGATCTCCTGACTGACGATTTCTGGGTAAGACAGAATGAACGATTTCGTTTGATTGATTTCTTCGAGTAAAATGAGTTTAAACAACTCGCTCGGTTCTTGTTGGTTCGTCACGTGATGCAACAGGCGACTGAGGCGTAAAATCCGAAGTTCACGATTTTGTAAACGCATGTCCTGCTGTCCCATTTGTTCAAGCTGTCGGCTATGATTTTTTTCTAACTGATCATAAAACCGGCTCGCGATGCGGAAACCGCGTTTATCCACTTCCGGACCCATCTTTTGTAAGAGGTGTAATGCTTGATCAAAATGCATACCATGACCTACCTTTCCCCCCTCATTATGCCCGAACCCCTAGATAAAAACAATCTTCAAAAAAGGTATAAAAAATACTTGTTTTATACAACATATTTAAACTTGTTCTTCCTTCCTATCCATTTTAGAATCTAGGATAAGTAGGTGATATATATGCGCATGACACGTTATACGGACTATGCGATCCGGTCGCTTTTATTTGCAGGCACACATGCGGATCGACTTGTCCGAATCCAGGAAGTAGCGGATTGTTACGACATTTCTAAAAATCATCTGATGAAAGTCGTCTATCGTTTAGGACAAAATGGTCTGATTCATTCTGTCCGTGGTCGTGGTGGTGGATTTCGCTTAGCAAGTCCTCCGGATGAAATTTATCTCGGTGACGTCGTACAATTGTTCGAACCAACGACTCATTTTTTGGACCCGCAAGAGGGAATGGTGGAACATCCATCTCTTGACCCTGCACGAACTGCCTTTGATGAAGCGATTGAAGCGTTCCATCAGGTACTTAATAGTTATACGATCCAGGATTTATTGCATCCGGCAAATGAACTGCATCCACAAATTCTTGAAATGATTCCGAGGCGCAATTGATGCGTAGCGGAATCATTTTTTGTTGCGCCCGCATCATCAACGATTTCTCATCCGCTGCGTGGTATACTCATATAAGAAAGGAGGGGTACAGATGAACCCTCATGAAGAACTCAATAGCCTATATCTTCGATTGAAAGAGGAAAATCCGTCACTCGAACGTGGCGAATCACTTTGGACGATTTTTGAAGATACGACCGACGATTCACTTCGCCCCTTAGCATTATGGACCTTTTCTCAAAACCAGTTTGATCTCGGACATTTCCGCTCGTTCCTCGTCTCGTTTTCATTATTGATGGACTGGATTCGTAAGGACGAACTGACACTGACACATAAACAGGAGCTTGACCTGTACTGGAACTATAAATCGTATTTGATTTATGCCGCTGAACAAGAAGACGTCTCAATCGCTTTGTTAGAGGCGGATTATGAACGTTTTAGCGACTTTTGTGACGCCAACGGATTTGCGCGGACCCGTGATTATATCGGTTTCATGATTTACAGTAAACTTGGTGACGAAGAACAAGCGGATCAATACTTGGAAGAATGGATTGATGCCCCTTCCGATGAACTGAGTGATTGTCCTTCGTGTGAAGGATTCAGCCGGATGACGTACGCGATTGAACGTGGTTTCGAAGACCGGGCACTTCTATTGTATGCAGCAATCCGACACGAGCGCGGTTGTTCACGGATGCCGGACCAGGCACATCCGTACATCTTGCCATTGTTCATCAGTCGTAAACAGGACCGATTCGATTGGATGGAGAAACTCACACAAGAAGTACGCCGCGTCAAGCCGCTCTTCACAGGTGGCGACGAACCGTATCACCTTTATGCCGAAATGTATTACAACCCGAATTACGTCTGGTCGATGGAAGAGAAAAAACAATTGATTCCGCTTTTGACAGATCGCGGCTACCTTCAGTTCTTACTCGCTCATTACGCAGCCTCTTACCGATCAGCCCGTAAAGAAGAAGCCGGCTATCTCGGATTGCTCCGTTCGAATATTTATGAAATTGCCCAAAGTCTTGACCACCGCATTGACGGTTCCTTCTATCTAGACTTTGTCGAACGTGAACTTAAACGGGTCACACAATTTGTCGGTTGATGCACCACGAAAGGAAGTGTCGTCATGCTTGATCATGTTCAGTTAGCTGCGCCACCTGCTTCAGAAGATGCGACCCGGGCTTTTTATGCCGGGCTATTACATATGAAAGAAGTCGAAAAGCCCGTCGGTGTCCGTGCGACGGGTGGCGTTTGGTTTACAAGTCACGCTGCAGCGATTCACGTTGGCATCGAACAAAATTTTCAGCCGGCTAAAAAAGCACATCCCGGCCTTACGTTTCCCGACTTGGATGGTGTCGCCGAGCGCTTGAATAAAGCCGGTCACCCGGTCACGTTTGACGATCGGCTTGCACCGCGCCGGCGATTGTTTACGGAGGATCCGTTCGGAAACCGGATCGAGTGTATCGAAAGCCAGTTGACGCCGATTACTCCGGATAAACTAAAGGCAGGTTCGCATGTCCGTCTCCTTGCGCCTGCTTCGAGCTTAGCGAGTGTCGATGAAAAAATCATCAATGACGCCATCGAACTGTTAGAAACGCTCGGACTCCGCGTCTCAATCAGTCAACATGCCCGCGCCGTCAATCCGTTCGGTTCGAGCGACCCGGCTTGCCGAATCGACGATTTACATGCCGCTTTCGCCGACAGCGACGTCAACGCGATTCTTTGCGTACGCGGTGGCTTCAGTTCAAACGAATTGCTTGCGGGACTCGATTACGATTTAATTCGGACCCACCCGAAGATTCTTTGCGGTTTCTCTGACATTACGGCGCTCAGTAATGCGATTTTCACAAAAACAGGTCTCGTCACCTACTCAGGACCGATGTTACGGGCACTCAGTTCGCGTGACGCCTATACGCTAGACTACTTCAAAAAAATGTTCTTCGACGTCCAAGTGATCTCCGTTCGTCCGAGCGTCAACTGGCATGACTCGTTTGACGGCCGGACCGTCACGTCGTTGAACGACGGGCACCTCGTTTTAGCGAGTGGAAAAGCGAGTGGTCGGATTCTCGGGGGGAACCTTTGTACGTTGAACTTATTACAAGGAACGCCGTTTTTCCCCGATTTACGTCAAGCCGTCCTTTTCTTAGAAGACGACTACGAAGTCCATCCGGCGACGTTTGCCCGTGATTTTGCTTCGTTACTGGCACAACCGGGCGCTGACGAAATCCGCGGGATCGTCTTCGGCCGGTTCCAACTGACAACGAAGATGACGGAAGAACATTTACGTTATCTCGTCAGTCTCTACCCGCAACTTAAAACAATCCCCGTCATCGCGAATGCGGATTTCGGTCACACGGAACCTTTATTTACGTTCCCGATTGGCGGGATCGCCGAGCTTGACCATGATCAAATCACGCTGAACGCGAAATAAAAAGAAGGAGTCGCGGCAATCCGCGTCTCCTTCTTTTTTTAATAGTCGAGCAATCTCGAAGCGTCGATTTGGCGCTTCGATCCATCGGCGAACATTTCAAGTGTCGCGAGGATCTGATGATCTATAAGGTCATATTTCACTAATGTAAAATCTTCAAGAGTCGAGATCGTCTTAAACGTCTTCCCGACGGTAAATGCCCGCTTGCGACTGGCATCAAAAGCAGGAATTGTCACGAATACGACCGTGATTTCCGTTCCACTCGTATCATAATAAAATTCGACGACGCGACCGTCTGCTGTCTCGGGTAAGTTCCCCTTTTGCGGTCGTCCGGATTCATCTAATTGTACATATGGCTGTAACATCTCTTCTCCTCACTTTCTCCGTCATTCATCATAGCATGAGAAAACCATTTATGCTAATCTATAAATGATGTTGAAAGGGGGATGAGTCACGGATGGCATGGTTCATGAACGGAATTTTGCTCTGGGGCTTTATCATGATTACACTAATGGCGATTGGCGGCTTCTTCATGTTCCGGAAGTTCTTAAAAAAACTCCCGAAAGAAGACGGCAAATCGATGATGGATTGGGAAGATGAGTACATCGACCAAACACGACACTTGTGGACGGACGAGACAATGGAGTTATTGAATGCCCTCGTCATGCCTGTTCCGGCGGCGTTTCGTGACGTCGCACGGCGGAAAATTGCCGGACGGATCGGTCAGTTCGCACTTGAAGAACGTGCATCGGTCATGACGTCAGAGCTTGTCGTCAAAGGATATATTTCAGCGACTCCAAAACGTGATCATAATTTTTTGAAAAAAGCCTTAAAAGAACACGCAATCGATTGGCGTGAATACGAACTCTACTTCCAACGTTAATGATGGCAGAATCAATCCACTTTGAGTGAACGAGATTCTATATGATGGATTCAAAAAATGACCGCTTTGTCCAGTAAATCGGACAAGGCGGTCATTTTTCATGATTGTGGTAAATGTTCGACGGGAACAATCCCCGACTTAACTTGTTTGTACTTCAGATACATGGCGATCCGCCACGGGACGATCATTCCGAACGCGACGAGATAGAAAATTCCACCTGTCTCAAAAATATCGATTTGACCCCCGATCATAAATTTTGCGACCGTCCGTACGAGTAAGATTCCGAATAAGACGATAAAAAATGCTTTTGAACGTTGCAAATAAATTTGACCTTCTGCTTCATAAAAATTTGACGTCTTAATCAAGAAGACACTGAAAATCATCCCGACAATCAATGCTTCTGCGACCTCCGTCCATGTCAGACGAGATGCCGGGTATAAAAATTGCAACATCCCGGTCGACATCGCGAACGGAGGGATTAAAATCTTTTTGGCATTTGTCGGTTTCGCCGACGCCTTCACCCGTATGAAGCTGATGAGTAACCCCATCACGAGCGCGCCCCCTGTTGATATCCAAATCATCTCATCACTTCCTCGATTAAAATCCTGTAAATCCAACGATATCACTCATCCAGGCCGCAAATTTACTCAAGCCATTGAAATACAACATGACCCCGAAGACCATCATCAAGGCGCCACCGAATTTCGTCATCTTGAGACTGTACTGGACAAGGAGTTTCGAACGTCCAACAAAAAAGGCCATTAATAAGAAGGGAATCGAAAATCCAAGGACATAAAACAGCATGTAGAGCATACCTTGGCTCGGATTCGTCGCCGCTAGACCGATGACACCAGCAAGGATTGGACCTGTACATGGTGTCCAGCCTGCCGCAAATCCGATTCCGACGAGGACTGTACCGATGTAACCGCCCTTGCGTTCACCAAGATTCAATTTTTTTTCACGCATCAAGAACGTCGGCTGCCATAAACCGACTAAGACGATCCCGAAGACGAAAATCACGAGGGCCCCAACCATCCGTAATGTATCGCGATACGTGATGAAGACGTCCGCAAAGAGTGACGTCGATAATCCAAGGACGACGAATACGAGTGCGAACCCGACTAAAAAGGCGAGTGTATGGAAAAGTGAACGTCTTTCCCGGACACCTTTTTCTTTTAAATCCGTTACAGATACTCCGGTAATGTACGAAAGAAATACCGGATACAACGGTAGCGTACAGGGAGACACGAATGACAGTAACCCTGCCCCAAATGCTAACCACAGCGAGAGCTCCATTTCAGCAGCTCCTTTCTATAAGAAGAAGTTCTTCTCTATTTTGCCAAACTCCGCATCATTTAGCACCTATTATCTCACAAAAGATAAGAAAGATTCGTGACTTCTCAAATTACAAAAAAATTACATTTACTTTATCTTACTAAAATTTCGTTGCACTCCGAATAATCACTTGCTAGAATATGGATACGACACCAATGTAAGGGAGACTGCTATGACAAGCCAACAATTACTGACCTTAGCAATTGAAGCAAAACGAAGCGAACTGTATCTTCAAGCAGATCGGTCTAGTTTCACCTCCCCACATGTATTGAAGCTCAGTCATGAACTCGATCTGTTATTAGTCGAGTACACACGGATTATGCAAACTTATGCCGTTGGCTCTTCAAATGAGCGGCTCCTCACATAAAACGAAAATTCAATGCAGTCATTTCGTGGCACCTTCCATTAAGTGTACTTGTTTGATCACTAATCCTTTTTAAGCAAACCCTCTTTCCATTCAGAGGGTTTGTTTTTGTTCAATCGCTTTTTCATTGTCATGCCCTCCTTCTTCTCTCAAACTTCGCCTCCGGTTTGATTAGAAGATGGTTCAACTTATTTTTAGACAAGGGATTGATTCATGACTTTTGTACATTACAATCGCTTCCGTTTATTCTTTATATAGGCATAAAGACTTATGAACCTAATTAAAAACCATGCTTTATGACCTACTAATGACAAAAACACGCTTTTTGCAATCTGTTTGTCACACTGACCTCTTTTGTAACTTTAATGACATTGACCTGTAAACGCACTACCCGGTTTCGGGGTGTAGAGTAGGAACAGTAAACACAGCATATGTCAGGAGGACATCAATAATGAAAAAAGCAGTTTTCGCTGCAGGACTTGCAGCAACGGCTCTATCAGTAGGATTCGCCCAAGAGACAGAGGCTGCCTCAGAGACGGTAAAAGTAGACACAGCAGTACTCAACGTTCGCACAGCACCTACAACAGCATCAGCAGACGTAGGTAACGTATATAAAGGGCAAACTTTAAATGTCGAAGGACGTTCTGGTGCATGGATCAAAACAAGCATCAATGGCCAAAAACGTTATGTACATGGCGCATATACTACTGCTGCCTCATCATTCGACTTTAAAAAAGCTACAGTCACTACGGCAGTATTAAACGTTCGGACACAACCTACTACGAACTCGAAAGATGTAGGTAACTTGTATAAAGGTGAAACAGTAAACGTAGAAAGTAAAGTCGGTTCTTGGATTAAAACAACAATCGATGGTAAAACGCGCTATGTGCATAGTGCTTACACTACACTTTCTGGTTCTACTGCTTCGACTTCAGCAGCTCCAGCTCCTAAAGCAGAAGCAAAACCAGCAGCTAAGCCAGCACCAAAACCAGCGGCTAAACCGGCTACTGCAACTAAACAAACGACTTCAGCGAAGTCTGGTACTAAAGTGACGATGAACGTAAGTGCATACACGAACGATCCATCAAGCAACGGTAGCCAGCTTTACAACGGTCGTGCATTGACTGCTAGCGGTTATGATGTAACAAACACGATCACGTACAATGGTATGCGTATCGTAGCAGCTTCTTCACAATACCCGATCGGCACACGGATGCACATTTCAGGTATCGGTGAAGCAATCGTTCTCGACCGTGGTGGCGCAATTCAAGGTAACAAACTTGACCTTCTCGTTGGTTCACAACAAGAAGCCATCAACTGGGGACGCCAAAACGTCACAGTAACTGTCTACTAATTAAAAAAAGTAACAGCAAAACCTGCCGGGCGAGATCGCCTGGCAGGCCTTTTTGTGTGCATTTACGTAATCGAAGTCACATGACCCGACTGTAATTGATACATTTTTTTATAGAGTCCGTCTTTCGCAATCAACGTTTGATGATTTCCTTGTTCGACGACTTCCCCTTGATGTAACACAAGAATCAAGTCGGCGTCCTGAATCGTCGATAACCGGTGAGCGATTGCAATCGTCGTCCGCCCTTCCCGCATTCGTTTCAATGCCGTCTGGACTTTCTCTTCCGTCTCCGTATCGATTGAACTTGTCGCTTCATCCAAGATTAAGATTTTCGGATCACGCGCCATCGTTCTTGCAAATGAAATCAATTGCCGTTCCCCGGCTGAAAACGTTGCCCCGCGCTCGGCGACCGGGCTATCGTATCCCTCGTCAAGTTGGTGAATGAAACCATCCGCCTGAACGAAACGGGCCGCCTCTTCAACGGTTCCGAACGAAATCCGATCGTCAAACAACCGAATGTTATCAGCGACACTTCCCGTAAAGAGGAACGAATCCTGCAGGACAAGTCCGACGTGACGCCGTAATTCATCTTCCGGTAACTGTTCGAGCGGCTTTCCATCAATTAAAATTCGTCCCGACTGATAGGCATAAAACCGCATTAAGATGTTGATGATTGAACTTTTCCCGCTTCCCGTCTGACCGACAAGGGCAATCGTCTGTCCTTTTTTCGCTTCAAAGGTAATCCCTTTCAAGACTTCCGTCTCTCCATCATAACTGAACCGCACGTCTTCAAAGACGATATGTCCATCCGTGACGCTCGCTGCACCAGGCAACCCTTTCGTCGGTTCCGGCTCATCCGTATCGAGAACCTTAAACACACGGTCGGCCGAAACAATCGCCTGTTGAAATTCAGACAACCGTTGCATGATTTGTTGAACGGGTTGGAAAATGCGTTCAAGATAACTGATGAAGGCATAGACGACACCGACTTGAACCGTCTCCGTAAATGATAAGAACCCAAAGTACGTGACGAGTGTCGCGATTGAAAGCGCCAGCATCAGTTCAATGATTGGACGAAGTAACCAACTGTCGAGCTTTAAGTTTTTATAACGACCATTTTGGTGGGCGACGTTCGTCTCTTCAAATTCCGCCATCAATCGTTTTTCTTGGCGGAATTGCTGAATGATCGCCATCCCGTTGATTGATTCATTTAACTGCGCATTGATTTTCGATAACAAATCGCGGACTTCTGCATAATATTTCGTCGAGTACTTGCGGTAGATCCAGATGACGAAATAAAATACAGGCAGTAGGACAAGTGCGATTGTCGCAAGCGTCGGGTCCAAGAAATAGAGGAAGATATAAGTTCCGATTAATTGGACACCACTTTGGACAAACGTCGAGAGGACGCCGATGTAGAGTTCCTTGATCGCTTCCGTATCATTCGTGATCCGCGAGACTAAAACCCCAGCCGGTGTCCGGTCAAAGTAAGCGAGTCGCAGGTGCATGACGTGACGAAACACATCAATCCGTAAGCGCTGAATGACTTTTAACGCGATTTTTTGAAATTCAAATGCTTGCAAATAATCGACGATAATCCCTGTCGTATGCAAGATGAGGTAGGCACTAAATAATAAGGCGACTTCCTGGACTGGATAATTGCCAGTCGTGACATAGTTGTCAATGAAGATTTTAACTAAATAAGGTCCTCCGAGTTTCGCACCCGTCGTGACCAATAAGAGAAGGAATGCCAGAAAGACTTGTTTCTTAAAGGGACCGACAAACCGAAGCAGACGCTTCAAGACGTCTTTTTCATTGATATCATGATTCAAACGGTCCACCCCCTTGTTCAACTAATGATTCGAGTTGTTGATGGTCATACGTTTCTTTATACCAGCCTTTTCGCCGCAACAATTGTTCATGTGTCCCCCGTTCGATAATCCGTCCCGCGTCGAGAACGATGATTTCGTCCGTATGGGAAACGGCCGACAAACGATGGGCGACGATGATTTGCGACTGTTCGTTATCAGCTGTCCGGAAATGATCGATGATCGCCTCTTCTGTCTTCGCATCGACGGCCGATAACGCGTCATCGAGCACTAAAATCGGACAGTCGGCGAGTAACGCCCGGGCAATCGAAATCCGTTGTTTTTGTCCACCGGATAACGTCACGCCGCGTTCTCCAACCATCGTCGCGTAACCTTCTTTAAAACCAAGAATATCGTCATGGACAGCAGCAACACGAGCTGCTTCCATGATTTGTTCCATCGAAGCGTCCGGTTTCGCAAAAGCGATATTGTCCGCAATCGATGCTGAGAACAAGAAATGGTCTTGCGGGACGACGGCGATCTGCTTCCGGACCGTTTCGCGGAGGAGTTGTTTAATATCTTGCCCTCCCATTCGAATAGCCCCTTGTTTGACATCATATTCGCGGGTTAATAACCGGACAAACGTCGACTTCCCAGCACCTGTCCGCCCGACGATTCCGAGCGACTTTCCAGGCTCGAGTGTGACATCAATCTGTTCGAGAACCGGCTGTGTGTCATAGATAAAACGGTCAATCGCGATATCGAGTCGTGGTGAATCGACGGTCGTCACCGCTTCCTTCGCATCTTTAATTTCCGGCTCCACGGCAAGCATCCGTTCGATTCGATCATACGAAGCACGTCCTCGTTCGACGATATTGAATAACCAGCCGAATGCAAGCATCGGCCACGTCAAGAGACCTAAGTATGTAGTGAAGGCGACGATGTCACCGATCCGGATTTCCCCTTGTTGTAACAAATATGCTCCGTACCCGACGGCGATGATATACGATAAACCGACGAGTCCAAAGATCGTTGGATCAAACAACGCATCAATTTTCGCGACACGACGGTTTTTTTGAACGACATCGTCCGATAACGACGTGAATGTCGTCACGTCCGACTCGACTTCACCCGTCGCTTTTAAAACACGGACGCCACTGATACTTTCTGCTACTTTGTCATTCAAGTCAGAAAAGGCTTCCTGTGCATCATGAAAACGGGAATGCAGCATCTTTCCGTAACGCGATGTCAAGTAGACCATCAACGGCATCGGCAGAAGGGAAACGAGCGTCAGTTTCCAACTGATTGTCGTCACCATCATGACAACGACAAAACCTCCCATTGTCACAGAATCGACGAGCGTCAAAATCCCTGCCCCTGCCGTCATTGAAACCGCTTGGACATCATTCGTCGCATGCGCCATTAAGTCTCCACTTCGATATTTCTTATAAAACGATTGGTCTAAATCTGAAAAGTGACCATAAAGCTGACTCCGCAACAACCGGCCCAGCCGGATCGATGCGCCGAAGATGTGAAAACGCCAAAAGTAACGGATAACGTAGGTCGAGACTCCGATCAACACGAGCACCCCGGCGAGTGTAAACAATCGCTCTTTCGTCAATGTACCGTCACTTAATCCATTGACCGTCGTCCCGATGACTTTTGGTGGAATCACTTCGAGACCTGCGACAAAAATCAAACAAATGATGCCGATGCTATATGCTTTCCATTCAAGTCGGAAAAACCAACTTAATTTCTTGAAGACTCCCATTCAAGTCTCCCCCCCTTTTTCAAATCAATTGAGTATTTTAAATAGTCTCACATTTTAGATTAGCCATCTTTCCAGTAAATAGCAAACAAAAAGGAGACCACAAGGGTCTCCTTTTGAAACTGCTTATTTTTTAGGTGATTTCATCGAACCACTCATTGAACGCATCACTTGGTTGACTTTCTTTTGTGATGGCTTTTGACCCATTTGCATCATCAATGTCTTAATCATATCTTCGTTGATTGGCGGGTTTTGCTCCAAATAGTTCATCATGTATCGACGAGCGATATAGAAACCAAGGGCGACACCTGCTACCAAGCAAAGAAGGGCAATTAAAATCCAAATCCATGTAGCCAAGTTGCTTCCTCCTCTAACTTAAAACGTCGCTTTTTACTATACTATAATTCTAACCGTTTGCATAGATAATGCATGAAAAAGGTGCGCATGAACGCGCACCTGTTCCACTTATCCGAGTTGCTTGACTGTTTCCAAGATATTTTCGACAGACATGCCGTACTCTTTTAATAGAAGGTCTCCTGGAGCTGATGCGCCGAAACGATCGATTCCGATGACTTGTCCTTCTGTTCCCACGTACTTGTACCAACCGAGTGACGCGCCTGCTTCGATCGCAAGACGTTTCGTGATCCGTTTTGGTAAGACAGATTCTTTGTACTCAGCTGTTTGCGCTTCGAACAACTCCCATGATGGAAGTGAAACGACCGCAACCTTTTCACCCAGTTGTTTTTGTGCTTCGACGAGCAAGTGAACTTCTGAACCCGTTCCCATCAAGATTGTATCTGCTGTGTTTACGTCACCTGCGATGACATAACCACCCTTTTCAGCACCTTCGACTGTCGTGCCTTCAAGTTCAGGTAAACCTTGACGTGTCATAACGAGCAACGTCGGTTTGTTTTTCGATTGAACAGCTGTTTTCCAAGCGGCAATCGTTTCTTTTCCGTCTGCCGGACGATAGACCGTCAAGTTCGGCATCGCACGGAAACTCATCAAGTGTTCGACTGGCTCGTGTGTTGGACCATCTTCTCCTACTGCGATCGAGTCATGCGTCAAGACGAAGATTGATTGAATCCCCATCAATGCTGCAAGACGGACTGCCGGGCGCAAGTAATCTGAGAAGACGAAGAATGTCGCACCGTAAGGGATGACGCCACCGTGAAGTGCCATTCCGTTAACAGCTGCTGCCATCGCGAACTCACGGACACCGAACCAAATGTTACGCCCGCTTGGATCGATATCGAAGTCAGCTTCGCCTTTTAGCATCGTGTTGTTCGAACCAGCTAAGTCAGCTGATCCCCCGAAGATTGATGGAATGTTTTTCGCAAGAGCGTTTAAGACTTCCCCACTCGTCTGACGTGTCGCTTTTTTCGATGTCAGATCATATGTCGGAAGATCTGCTTCCCAGTTGCTCGGCAATTCATTGTTGATCGCTTGAACAAGCTCAGCGTGCAATTCCGGATGTGCTGCTTTGTATTGCTCCATTTTTTCCGTCCATGCTGCTTCTGTATCAGCGCCACGTTTTTCGATGCGCTCCTCGAACAAGTCTTTGACTTCTTCCGGTACATAGAATTCTTCATGATCCCAAACGTAGCTTGCTTTCGTCAACTTGATTTCCGCATCGCCGAGTGGTGCACCGTGTGAAGCCGATTTCCCTGATTTGTTCGGCGAACCGAATCCGATAACCGTTTTGACTTCGATCAATGTCGGTTTTGTTGTTTCCGCTTTCGCCGCGTCGAGTGCTTTTGAAATCGAATCGATATCCGTTCCATCTTCAACACGGATGACTTGCCAGTTGTATGCTTCAAAACGTTGTTGGACGTTTTCAGAGAATGACTTGTCCAAGTCGCCATCTAACGAGATATCGTTTGAATCATACAGGACGACGAGTTTACCAAGACCTAAATGTCCTGCGAGTGAAGCCGCTTCTGCAGAGACACCTTCCATTAAGTCACCGTCTCCGCAAATGCCGTATGTGAAGTGATCGACGACGTTTAAGTCGTCACGGTTGTATTTCGCTTCGAGGTGACGTTCTGCCATCGCCATACCGACGGCCATCGCGATGCCTTGTCCGAGTGGACCAGTCGTCGCATCGACACCTGCTGTGTGACGGTATTCCGGGTGACCCGGTGTTTTTGAGTTCCATTGACGGAATGACTTCAAGTCATCCATCGCGAGGTCGTATCCTGATAAATGGAGGAGTGAGTAGAGAAGCATTGAACCGTGTCCTGCTGAAAGTACAAAACGGTCACGGTTAAACCATTCTGGATTTTTAGGGTTGTGGTTCATATGATCCGCCCATAATGTAAATGCCATCGGTGCTGCACCCATCGGCATTCCCGGGTGGCCCGAGTTCGCTTTTTGTACTGCATCAATTGATAAGGTACGAATCGTATTTACTGCTAATAATTCTACTGTTGTCATGTTCGTCAAAACAATCATCCTCTCTCTTTTTCACAAATTCTATATCATTTTAGCACACACAGAAATGTGATACAACTTTTCTAAATAGTATGTCACATTAAAATGAATGCGCTCTCTATTGCCCTTTACAAGCGACTTTCATGATACACATTACTGATTTTCCCATTAAAAAAGCTACCTCGCTCACGGATTGAGCGACGCAGCTTTCGTTCATACAAAACTTGCTTACTGTTTATTGCGTTCTTCTTCTTGTGCTTGCTTCAATTTTTCAGGCGTAACATCCGTTCCTTCTTCATCAACGATTTTGATGCCCATCATTTGATTTTTGAACGAACCACGAAATGCTTCTAAATAGGCCGTTCTTAATTCTTTTTGTTCCGCCGTCTCAGCTTCCGTTAACGGTTCGACTTTTGATTTATTGGCAAGTTCATTAATTCGATCGAGTTGTTCTTGTGATAACATAATATCCCTCTTTCTCTTTGACTCAACGCGGAGCACTTTAATAGTAACCTTACTGTAAAAGACCCGAAAAAAAAAAGCAAGTTTGTCGCGTCAAGATGACACAACACCTGCTTTCATTCATAAGACTGGACAACTTCTTTATATTCAAGATAACGCCGGTTGACCGTCGCTTTCGAAATATCATGCCCCATGCCGCGTAAGGTCGTCGCGATGTCAGCAAACGTCAAACCAAGTTCACGTAATCGAACGATTTCTTCAATCGGGACTTCCTTTCGACTGCGGCCGGCATTCTCGCCTTGCCGATTGAGATTTTGTTCGGGTCTAAAACCATTATCGACAGCCCGTCGCATGCCGCGTGCGATTTTTGCATTGTGGAGCTTACGCTGGTATTCCTCAACGAGTGAAACGATTTCGAGGACCATCGCTTCCGCATCTGCCAGTTTGTATTCACCGTCTGACTCCATCGTCATCAACTGGACATCATGTTTTTTGAACGTATGCAAAATCGCGATTTTGGCGTTTCCTCTTCCGATTCGTGTATCGTCCGTCACGAGCACCGCTTCCACCAGATGACGCGTTACATAATCAAGAACGGTCAACATCCCTTCTCGCTCTACATCATAGCCACTTTCTTTTTCGACGATGATATCTATGATTTCAAATCCTTTTGTTAAAGCGAGTCCCGACAGTTCTGCTCTTTGCCGCTCCAGTGAGCTCTCTTGTGCTTCTTTTTCCGTCGAGACGCGACAGTAGATTACTACTTTCATCGTACCTCACACCCCTGTTCGTTCATTCAACAACTTTTATATTCTGTCATTGTTGTGCGATTGGTACAACGATTTTGTCTTTCGAAATGACATGTTTTGTTTCGAGTTCATTGTTCTTGATCAGCCAGTCGATGTATTCCTGGTTCGTCATCGAACCATCATTGTAGACTTCTGCAACTTGTTCGACCGTTACGTTCTCATCGACCGTGACTGACGCCGTGAGTAATCGGTGGACCTTTTCATCCGGTCGTGGTGTTAAAAGAAAAAGAATGAAAGCAAAACTGAGCGTATAAAACAGAATTGAAAAGGCATGAGTACGAATAGAATGAATCATCATGAATCCCTCCAAATAGGTTATTAGAATAAATGTTCTCGGAACAATTGTTCGCATAATCTATAATAAACACAGAACCAGTGTTCGGTCAATACAAAAACATCGAACAATTGTTTGTACGCTCATTTGTTCTATGTTATAGTAATTCTAGAAACATATATTCCTAAATCCTAAAAAAAACCAATCCGGAAAGAGGTGGCAATTCGTATGCGGAAAATGTCTAAACGTCAACAAGAAATCCTTGACTACATCATCGCTGAAGTGAAGTTAAAGGGCTATCCACCTTCAGTTCGCGAAATTGGTGAAGCTGTTGGTCTTGCTTCAAGCTCAACGGTACACGGTCATTTGGATCGTCTAGAAAAACGTGGACTGATTCGCCGTGACCCGACGAAACCACGCGCGATTGAAATATTGCTTGATAAACCTGAAGAAATCAACGAAGCGATCGTCCATGTCCCCGTTATCGGCAAGGTAACTGCCGGACTTCCGATCACTGCGATTGAAAACATAGAAGAGCATTTCCCACTCCCTGCACATTATGTAGGAAATGAAACCGTCTTTATGTTGACGATTGATGGCGAATCGATGATTAATGCAGGTATTCTTGATGGCGATCGTGTTATCGTGCGTCAACAAAACACAGCAGAAAACGGGGAGATTGTCGTTGCGATGACCGAAGATAGTGAAGCGACAGTCAAACGGTTCTTCTTAGAAGATCAACAGGTACGTCTTCAACCAGAAAATGACTCGATGGACCCGATGTATTTCGATAACGTGTCGATTCTTGGCAAGGTCATCGGCGTTTACCGGACGATTCACTAAGAGAGGGACCAGCTAAGCTGGTCTTTTTTCATGCCTTCTGGAAATGTACATGATACGGTCAACTCCGTTGCCCTAACGGGATATGTTGTTTATTCGGTCGCAACGAACCAAACGGATTGGCTCCCGACCGCTGTCGGAATCGCCGTCGGGACCTTATGGCTTTCGCCCGACTTAGACTTAAAATCGGAACCTTACTATCGTTTTGGCCCTTTGCGTGTCCTTTGGATGCCATACGTTAAAATTATGCCGCACCGCTCCATCTGGTCGCATGGCTTAATCATCGGAGATGTCATCCGCCTACTCTACAGTGCCGCTTTATTGATTCCGCTACTCTTTTTAGCCTTCTATAGTGAAATCATCCAAGCAAGCACGGTCGACTCATTGATTGACGTCATGCCTGCTTTTATTATCGGTGTGATGACCGCAAGTACGATTCATATCATCCTTGATCATACGAGTAGTTGGTTCCGCCCTAAAAAGAAACGAAAAAAACGTCGATCCTGACTTTTTCCATTCAATCATGGAAAAAGTCTTTTTATTATCCAATTCTAATTTTTTTAAACCTAAATATTGAAAATTTCGATTCCTATATTTCAATTATTTGTATTGAAAACGTTATCAATTCGGGTTAGGTTTAAATAGAAAGGCATTATTCGCTTTAATCCAAAGGGAGGGTTTTTGCATGAGTAATTTTATTAGTGAGATGATGGGAACATTGATTCTCGTCCTACTCGGGGATGGCGTCGTCGCCGGTGTCGTTCTGAAGAAAACCAAGTCTGAAAATGGTGGCTGGATTGTCATCACGCTCGCTTGGGGTCTCGCCGTTATGACCGGTGTTTACGTCGCGGCATCCAGTGGTGCCCACTTGAACCCAGCGGTTACTTTGTCGCTCGCGCTCAATTCTGACTTACCGTGGGCAGATGTACCTATCTATATCGCTGCTCAACTTGTCGGAGCATTCCTTGGCGCAGTACTCGTTTGGCTTCATTACATGAAACATTTTGAAGCGACAGAAGATCAAGCCGCAAAACTCGGTGTCTTCGCGACAGGTCCAGCAATCCGTCATACGGGATCAAACTTAGTATCTGAGATCATCGGGACATTCGTTCTCGTCTTTGGTATCTTGGCGCTTGGAGCGAATACGTTTGCAGACGGACTCAATCCATTGATCGTCGGTCTCCTCGTAGTCGTCATCGGTCTTTCGCTCGGTGGTACGACGGGTTATGCAATCAACCCTGCCCGTGACCTTGGTCCACGTATCGCCCACGCGATCTTACCGATTCCGGGTAAGGGATCATCAGACTGGGGTTACTCATGGATTCCGATTGTCGGACCAATCATCGGAGGCGCAATCGCCGTCTTCATCTATCAACTGCTATTTTGATTGAGCATTAGGTATCTTAACTATTCAAGGGGGACTCACAGATGGAAAACAAGTATATTTTAGCACTCGACCAAGGAACGACAAGCTCACGCGCCATCATTTTCGATCATGATGGTCAAATCGTCAACTCTGCTCAACGTGAATTCAAACAATACTTCCCACAACCAGGCTGGGTCGAGCATGATGCAAATGAAATCTGGGGTTCGATTTTAGCAGTCATGGCGGATGCACTCGGAACGGCTGACATCAAACCGAGTCAAATCGCGAGCATCGGAATCACGAACCAACGTGAAACGACAGTCGTCTGGAACAAGGAAACGGGAAAACCAGTTTATCATGCCCTTGTCTGGCAATCGCGTCAAACGGCCGACATTTGTGATGAGCTAAAAGAACAAGGACTCAATCAAAAATTCCGCGATAAAACTGGCTTACTCATCGATGCCTACTTCTCAGGAACAAAAGTCAAATGGATTCTAGATAACGTCGATGGTGCACGTGAGCAAGCAGAGAACGGGGAACTGCTCTTCGGTACAATCGATACGTGGCTCGTCTGGAAGCTCTCAGGTGGAAAAACACATATCACAGACTACACGAATGCCTCACGGACACTCATGTACAACATTTACGAACAACAATGGGATGACGAGTTACTTGAAATCCTGACAGTCCCTAAATCGATGTTGCCAGAAGTCCGTCAATCAAGTGAAGTCTATGACAACACAGTCCCGTATCACTTCTTCGGCTTCGAAGTTCCAATCGCCGGCATCGCCGGTGACCAACAAGCTGCCTTGTTCGGTCAAACGTGCTTTGAACCGGGCGAAGGGAAAAACACATACGGTACAGGTTGCTTCATGTTGATGAATACGGGCGAAAAAGCCGTTTCTTCAGACCACGGACTCTTGACGACGATCGCTTGGGGCGTCGACGGCAAAGTGGAATACGCACTCGAAGGTTCAATCTTCGTTGCCGGTTCTGCAATCCAGTGGTTGCGTGACGGTCTCCGAATGTTGAAAAATGCAAAAGACTCAGAAGGCTACGCTTTGAAAGTCGATTCAACAGACGGCGTCTACGTCGTTCCTGCTTTCGTTGGTCTTGGTGCACCGTACTGGGATAGCGACGTTCGCGGTGCCATCTTCGGATTGACACGCGGGACGGAAAAAGAGCACTTTGTCCGCGCAACACTCGAGTCACTCGCTTACCAAACTCGCGACGTCTTGACAGCGATGCAGCAAGATTCCGGCATCGAACTGAAAACGTTACGCGTCGACGGTGGTGCCGTTGCCAACGACTTCTTGATGCAATTCCAATCGGATATTCTCGGTGTTCCAGTTGACCGCCCGGAAATCAATGAGACGACGGCACTCGGTGCAGCCTACCTCGCTGGACTCGCTGTCGGCTATTGGAAAGATAAAGCTGAAATCAAAAAGCAGTGGAAACTCAACCATCAATTCACACCTGAAATGAAAGAAGACGATCGCGAAAAACGTTATGCCGGATGGCAAAAAGCGGTCGAAGCGACAATGGCATTCACACCGAACAAAAAAGCAGCCAACGCAAACGTCTAATCGAACAACGATGACTTTTGCACCACTCTATTAAAAAGAAGCGATTTCGATATCACTCGAAATCGCTTCTTTTTTTGTCTTTGACCTCTTAATTCATACAACTTCTCAATCCACACCAAAGAACTCCCCTCTAAGCGAACAGGCAGATACCTGACTTAGAAGGGAGACGGTCTTACGCGAATCATTTAGGCGAATTCATTTTTCAATCCGTCAACGACTTCAGTCAGTGACTTCGATTGACCACTTAAAACAGCCGCGAGGAATGCCCCTTCGACGAGCGGCGCCTCGACAAATTGGACCGTTTTATCACCGCTATACAGTTCAAGGGCCAACTCCGTATTCATTGTTGCAGAACCGATATCCGTCAAGATGACACCGTCATCGTCGAGCGCATTCAACGTCTCTTCAATGCGCGAAGCATCTGTCCCGATGCTTCCATCCGCTAAACCGGCCGCTAGCAGGATTGGTGTATCCGGTGCCATTTCGGCAAGCAGTTCCTTTAGACCAGTCGCCAGTTTTTCACTGTGTGAAACGAGAATTACATTAACCATGTAGCACCTCCACGATTTCTTGTAACAAGAGTGCACTCGATAAAGAACCTGGATCTTGCACGCCGACTGTCGCGTCTCCAAAGTAGGAAGCCCGCCCTTTCGTCGCGACACGTTCTTTTGTATCACGGAGCGCTTGTTCGAGTGCAGCGTTTAAATCCGCCTCTTTGCTCAAGGCCTCATGGAAAGGTGTCCAAATGTCGACCATTGTTTTCTGACCGAATTCAGACTTTCCACGCATCTTGATGCCTTCCGTCGCTTCAACAAAAGCTTGTGCCAGTTCTTGCCCTTCCACTTCTTTTTTCCCTTTAAAGGCTCCGGCGAACTTGACGAACGCTGTTCCGTATAACGGACCAGACGCCCCACCGACCGTCTTGATTAACGTCATCCCAACTTGTTTTGACAAATCACCTAAATCTTCATACTCACCATGTGCTTCTAGTTCTTTTTGGACGGCTTGAAAACCACGTGACATGTTAATCCCGTGATCACCGTCGCCGATTTCACGATCAAGATCGGTCAGTTCATCTTTATGGGCTTCAATCTGTGCTGCTGCCTTCAGTAAGCTTTCACGAAACTGTTCTGTCGTTAACTTCATTTCAATCCACCTCTTCTATTTCTTTTAAAAATTTTTAGTTTGATTAAAAACCGATTGCATTCGTTTTTGCGTCAAGGTAACCGACGAGCTCGTCGTCGACCGGAAGTAACGTAATCGAGAAACCGTGCATCTCAAGCGATGTCATATAGTTTCCAATGTATGGACGGACGATGTCGTAGCCTTTTGCTCGTAATTGTTCCGCGACATACTTGTAGGTGATGTAGAGTTCCGATTCCGGCGTTCCACCCATACCATTGACCATGACAGCGACTTTTTTGTCTGTTACTTCTGCTGTCAGTCGGTCGAGCAGTTCCGTGACGATTGCTTCAACGGACGCAACCGGTTTCCGGTCGATTCCTTTTTCACCATGGATTCCAATTCCGATTTCCATCTCATCTTCATGTAAGTCGAAACCAGGTTTTCCGCTTTCCGGCATGTAACACGGTGAAAGTGCCATCCCAATCGAACGCACGCTTCCGATGACTTTCTCGGCAATTGCTTTGACTTCAGCAAGCGACTTGCCTTCCGCCGCTGCCGCACCAGCAATTTTATGGACAAAGACTGTACCCGCGACACCGCGGCGATCTTCTTCTTTTTTGATGGCGATGTCATCCTTTACGACAACCGTCTCGACTTCGATATCTTCAAGTTCTGCCAGTTCCTTCGCCATATCAAAGTTCATGACGTCCCCGGAATAGTTTTTAACGACGAGAAGTACGCCTTTACCAGCGTCTGCTGCCTTGATCCCTTCAAGGACCATATCTGGTGTCGGCGAGGTGAAGACCTCTCCACAAACTGCTGCAGCTAACATCCCGTCACCAATGAAACCAGCATGGGCTGGCTCATGCCCACTGCCGCCACCCGAAACGAGGGCAACTTTTCCGTTCAGTGGTTCTTTTCGTTTTACGACATTGACGCCGTCGACTTTCGCATATAAATCCGGATGAGCTAAAACGAGACCTTCCACCATATCTGATACGAATCGGTTGGCATCTTGCATTAATTTATCCATCTTGAACGCTCCTTCGTCTAACGAATTTTTGCACTACCACTTAGTCTTTACCACAATTCAAGCAAACTTATGTCAAGAAAACATATGAAAATATTGACCACTTAGTGTCCATTTTTGAGTACGGATGCTATGCTCATCTTACATGTCAAAAAAGGAGGAATTGTATCGTGTCTTCTTCATTCCAAGCAGGAATCAAAGCCTGTTTACCAACTGTTCTCGGTTATATCGGAATCGGCTTTTCTGCCGGCATCGTCGGTCGTGCCTCCGGTTTATCCCCTCTTGAAGTCGGATTCATGTCCGTCTTCATTTACGCCGGTGCCGCCCAGTTCATCATCACAAGTCTTTTATTATTGAATAGTCCCGCTTCTGCCATCATCCTGACGACGTTCATCGTCAATCTCAGGCACTTATTGATGAGTCTGACGCTTGCACCGCATGTTGAGACCCGGCATATCCGTGATCGGATCGGCGTCGGGACATTACTGACAGATGAGTCGTTCGCTGTCGCGATGAATACTGCGCAAAAAGGAACGCTTTCCCCGTCTTTCATGCACGGCTTGAACCTGACTGCGTATCTCAGCTGGATCGTCGCAACTGTTCTCGGAGCACTCGTCGGCAGTTGGTTCCCTGATCCGGAGCGCTTCGGTCTCGACTTTGCCCTGACGGCGATGTTCATCGGCTTATTGTACTTACAGTTCGAAGGAGAACGTTCCCGCATTGCCGTGAACAGTTGCCTCTTACTGATCGTCTTACTATTGCTTTACATAACCATGCGCTACTTTTCTCCAGAAGTCGCCGTTCTTTGCGCGACGCTCGGTGGTGCAAGTATAGGAGTCGTGATCACACGATGGAAATCCGTCCAGAATTAATCGCTCTTTTTTTAGCTTGTGGACTCGTCACTTGGATTCCACGCGTCTTACCGTTTCTTGTCCTTCATGGACTGACGTTACCACGCCTCGTAACGGAATGGCTCTCCTTCATTCCGGTCTGCCTGCTTGGTGCCCTCTTTTTTCAAAATCTACTCATCGCGCAAGACGACGCGTTTCCGACGATTTCGACGCTTCATGTCTTCGCAGCACTACCGACGATGGCGGTGGCAATTTTCAGCAAAAGTCTATCCTGGACGGTCGTGACCGGTGTCGTCACCATGGCATTTCTACGATTGTATCTGTAAGCACTTCATTCATCTTTAACATGTTTCGATGCATCCTTTGTGTTATCTTTAAAATAGAAATTAATGGATAGTGAAGGAGGTCCTGATGTGCCGAATAAGCAGTTTGTATCCTATTTGATATTGCTGTGCGCGATTTTTCTGATCGCGAGTCAAATGGATATCCCCTATATGCTAAAACAAGGACTGGTCGCGTTGTACGTCGTCGCCTATTTCGGCGCGATGGTTGTTTCTCGCAAAATGAAAGTCAGGGCTCACAAACAATGACTCGAAAAAATCTCTTCTGGTCTTGAGAGACTGGAGGAGATTTTTGTGTTCACGTATTTGCTTGTACGTCCTGATAATCCGATTGATGTTCAAACTCTTTTTTCGCAAACGGACATAACGGCAGTAGCTTGACGTTAACTTCCCGTGCCCAGTTGACGATTTCGGCAACGAGTTGTTCGCCGATTTGCTGGTTCCGGTGCGCGGGATCGACATACGTATGATCGATGATCCACATGCCGTTGTTCGTGTCGCTGTAGGTGATTTCTCCAATCACTGCACCTTCCTGATGCGCTTCGATTTTACGTTCTGCTCGTTTCAGTTCCATTTGCTTCCCTCCGTTCATAAGATAAAGCACCACTTGGACAGCCATCAATCACACGCATGACTTCTTCTGCTCCCGCACGGTTCGCTTCAATCCATAGTCATTTTTTGACATCGAACACGCTAGGCAGGCTCTTGACGCAGTGACCGGAATGAATGCACACTTCTGGATCAAAGTAGACAGTCACGTCTTTTCCCTCATAGCCTTTCTTCATATGGAACGCCTCCTTAGTATATTTTTCTATTCCCTAAATAGACGCATGCACCTTTCGAAAATCAAAAAATTAATAAAATCACAAAAATGTAAGCATCCATCAATTGAATTCTCACAAAAAACGCCCGAAATAAATTCAGACGTTCTCAGGCTGTAGATAAACTCTAATGAAAGGTTTATACCGATATGCTTGCGTGTTGCACTTTCCTGTCTCGTCTCATCTTCAAAACGGCTGCACGACGGTCTAAAAAGCATCTCTCTTCCATTGACTCCTACGGGAAAAAGTGCGTTTTTAACGCACTGTCAGAGGCAGGCAAGACCCTGCTCATTGTCCGAGAGGATAAAGGAGCAACGGCTTGCGCCTCGCCCGAGGAAAGCAACGGAAAAGAGAGATGCTTTTATCACTTTATGTTGCTTTGTCCACACGCTAAAAAACGCCCGAAATAAATTCGGGCGTTTCCAGTAGACTTAGAACAAGACCATGTACTGATCGCGTTCCCATTCCGTGACTTGTGTCCGGAACATATCCCACTCGATTTCTTTGAGCTCAACGAAGTGTTCCGCGATGTGATCGCCGAGTGCGTGCATGACGACGTCATCTGCTTTGAGTACTTCGAGTGCATGGCTGAGTGTTGATGGTAAATCATCGATGCCGTTCGCAACACGTTCTGGTTTGTCCATGACGTAGATGTTACGGTCGATTGGTGCAGGTGCTTGCAAGTTGTTTTTGATTCCGTCAAGACCTGACGCAAGCAATGTCGCAAGTGCAAGGTACGGGTTAGCCGCCGGGTCAACTGAACGAACTTCGATTCGAGTTGAAAGACCACGTGCAGCAGGAACTCGGACGAGCGGTGAACGGTTACGGGCTGACCATGCGACGTAGCAAGGTGCTTCATAACCAGGAACAAGACGTTTGTACGAGTTGACTGTCGGGTTACAGACAGCTGTAAAGGCACGAGCGTGCTTCAGGATACCTGCTGTGAAGGCGCGTGCATCGTCAGAGAGTTGCATGTTGCTGTTCTCTTCGTCGAAGAAGACGTTTTCGTTTCCTTTGAAGAGGGACATGTTCGCATGCATACCTGAACCGTTGACACCGAAGAGCGGTTTCGGCATGAATGTCGCGTGCAAGTTATGTTTCGCAGCAATCGTCTTAACGACGAGTTTAAACGTTTGGATGTTATCGGCAGTCGTGATCGCATCCGCATATTTAAAGTCGATTTCGTGTTGACCCGGTGCGACTTCGTGGTGTGACGCTTCGATTTCAAAGCCCATGTTTTCGAGCTCGATGACGATTTCTTTACGGCAGTTCTCACCGAGATCGACAGGTGCGAGGTCGAAGTATCCACCTTGGTCGTTTAATTCAAGTGTCGGGCGACCGTTTTCATCCTTTTTGAAGAGGAAGAATTCCGGTTCTGGTCCGACGTTGAATGAAGAGAAACCAAGCTCTTCCATTTCTTTAAGTACGCGTTTCAATTGACCACGTGGATCACCTGAGAACGATGTGCCATCTGGATTGTGAATGTCACAAATGAGACGTGCGACTTTACCTGTTCCATCTTCAGTCCATGGGAAGACAACCCATGTATTTAAGTCTGGGAAGAGATACATATCTGATTCTTCGATCCGGACGAATCCTTCAATCGACGAACCATCGAACATCATCTTATTATCAAGTGCCTTCTCCAATTGACTTACTGGAATTTCAACGTTCTTGATTGTACCGAGGATATCTGTGAATTGTAGACGAATAAACCGTACGTCCTCAGCTTTAGCGATTTTCATAATGTCTTCTCGTGTAATGTTGCGGCGTGTCATGTAACAGTTCCCCTCTCCGATTCTGTTTTTCATATATGGTAACAGGTACTTACTTGAAGAAACGCCCGAGCTCACCTTGGATGAGCGACGTTTTTCCAGGTTGACCTGCTTCCTTCAGTTGATTTTTCAGGAGTTTATACAACTCTCCATCGGATAGTTCCGGACGTGTCTTGACGACCGTTTCCGCAACGCGTTCTCGTTTGATGAGATCATTGTCAAAAATCATTTTAATCCCTGCGATATTCAGTCCCTGATCCAAATATTCCTTGATCGACAGTAAACGATCCACATCGTTGAACGAGTAGAGGCGGCGTTTCGTCTCTGTCCGTTCCGGTTTGATCAGTCCCTGTTCTTCATAGTAACGGATCTGCCGGGCAGATAACGCGGTCAACTCTTGAACGACTCCGATCGGAAACAGTGGCTTGGACTGTCGTGTTACGTCTGCCATGTCGTTCCTCCTTTTTCCTTACTCCATGAGAATAAACCTCTGTGAGGCAAGTTGTCAAGCTATGTCAGGAAAGTTAACACAACTTTCCCACAAGTCAGACAACCTGTCATCAAAGGTCTTTTCACAGTTTGTAATTATTTTAAACCCGCGTTTGCGGAAGCAATTGTTTTTCCATCAAATGGTCGACGGCAGAAATGATGGCGATTTTGACGTGACTAAATGTCAACCCGCCTTGGACGTAAGCCGTATAGGGCGCACGAATCGGTCCGTCTGCCGACAATTCGATCGACGACCCTTGGATGAATGTCCCTGCTGCCATGATGACATCATCCGCATATCCGGGCATATAGTCCGGAATCGGTAAAGCATGAGCATTGACCGGTGACGCCGCTTGAATCGCCTGACAAAAGGCAATCATCGGTTCCGGGGCATGGAACGAGACCGATTGAATCAAATCCGTCCGCTCTGCTGCGTAATGCGGTGCCGTATCGAAACCGAACTGCTCCATCATGCTCGACGTGAACATCGCCCCCATCAATGCCTGGCTGACCGTGTGCGGCGCCATATAGAAGCCTTGATACATGTCTTGGAGCGAGTAGAGCGACGGTCCCGCTTCCGCGCCGATGCCCGGAGTCGTCATTCGGAACGATGCCCGTTCGATCAAGTCCGTCCGTCCGACGAGGTAGCCGCCTGTTTTCGCGAGACCCCCACCCGGATTTTTAATCAGTGAGCCTGCCATCAAGTCAGCCCCGACGTGGGTCGGTTCCATCGTCTCGACGAACTCGCCGTAACAGTTGTCAACAAAGACGATGACGTCCGGATGGACGGCTTTAATCGTCGCAATCGCGTGACCGATTTCTTCGACCGGTAAGCTGCGCCGTGTCGCATAACCTTTCGACCGTTGAATCCCGACGACTTTCGTCTTGCTTGTGATCCGGGCGAGAACGGCATCGATATCAATCGTCTCCGCCTGTTTCATCTCGACGACATCATAGGTGACACCGAGTTCTTTTAGCGAGCCCCGCCCGTCACCCCGGATGCCGACGATTTCTTCGAGCGTGTCGTACGGTTTGCCTGTGATATACAGTAATTCGTCGCCCGGCAAGAGTAACCCGAACAACGCAATCCCGATCGCATGGGTCCCACTGATAATTTGCGCACGGCAAAGTCCGGCTTCTGCACCGAAGACGTCGGCATAAATCCGTTCGAGCGTATCGCGCCCTTCATCGTTATAGCCGTAACCTGTCGACGGCATGAAGTGAAAATCGCTGACTTTGTGTTTCCGGAACGCGTTCAAGACGCGAAACTGATTGTATTCCGCGATTTCTTGCGTCCGTTTAATCCCGGGAGCGATTCGCGTCTCCGCCGTCTCGATGAAGGGACGAATCGTTTCATAATGCGTTAATTCTGTAAACATGCTTACACCTCGTATTGTTTCAATGTCGAGTAGAGACGCGTGTCTTTACGCAAGTACCCTTTGAGCGTGACCGATCCATCCTCTTCATATTGTTCTTTTAAATTCATCATGACTTCTTTTGCCGGGTTGTAGTGGGCAAACGCCTCGACCGGAATCCGGATTTCGAGATATTCCAAAATCTCACTGATCGACTTTTCGATTTCGAGCGTTAACCGTTCGATATCAGTCGGATCGAGTGCTGAAATCAGCAATTTTCCGCCGGCGAACAAGTCTGTCAACTGGTCTTTTTTATTGAAGACTTCGAGTTGCGGAATATCACCCGCTCCGAGCTCATCGAGGACATCGTTCGTCGTCTGCATTTGGTTGAGATAATGTTCACTCGAAGCATCAATGACATGGAGGATCAAATCGGCTTCAAGCACTTCTTCGAGCGTCGAACGGAAGGCAGCAATCAGTTTCGTCGGAAGGTCCTGGATGAAACCAACCGTATCCGTCAACAGGATTTGTCCGCCTTCCGGTAAATCGAACTGACGTGTCAATGGATCGAGCGTCGCGAACAATTCATTTTTTTCATACGTGTCAGCATGCGTCAAGCGATTGAAAATCGTCGACTTCCCGGCATTCGTATACCCGACGAGCGCGATTTGGAACGTCTGATTTTCTTTACGGCGTTCCCGGTAACGGGCCCGGTGTGCGACCGACGTCTCAAGCTGTTTCTTGATTTCATCGACACGGCGACGGATGTGTCGACGGTCCGTCTCAAGTTTCGATTCACCCGGACCACGTGTCCCGATTCCGCCACCAAGACGTGACAGTTGCGTTCCTTGTCCACTGAGACGCGGTAACAAATAACTCATTTGCGCGAGCTCGACTTGAAGTTTCCCTTCCCGTGACTGGGCACGTCCGGCGAAGATATCGAGAATCAATTGGGTCCGGTCAATCAATTTGATCGATTCCGGGTCTTCAAGTGCAATCCGGATGTTCTTCATCTGACCGGGAGTGACTTCTGCATTAAAAATAATTAAATCCGGTTCGAGTTCTTCCGCTAGCGCGACCAGTTCCTCGACCTTCCCTTTTCCGATAAATGTACGCCGATCGACTGCCTGCCGTTTTTGATCGAGTCGTCCAACGACGACCCCGTGCGCAGTCGTGACGAGTGCTTCAAGCTCCGCGACCGATTCTGCATAAATATGGTCTGCCACATCGGGGAGCTGACAACCGACGACAATAACGCGTTCTGACATAAAATCATTCCTTTCAAGATAAAGACATTCTGCGTCCCTAATCATACCACACGCCGCTATCCGTCTGAACTTTTTTGGACAGGAAACATTCGTTCGGTTTATGATAAGAATAACAAGGTTGAAGGAGGCGGAACATGGCACGCGAACGACTGGATTATACGTTGCCCGAGTTCATCGAACGGTATCTCCTCTATTTAACGGTCAGCGGTCGACAGGACTCGACCGTCCGACGCTACCGTTATGATTTAATCGAGGTTCACCGGTACATGACGGAAGTCGACCAACCGCTCGAGACGATTGATGATTTCAAAGCAATTTCGCTCGATGCCTGGAAGACATTCATCAACGAATACTTGATCGAAGAAAAACTCTATAAACAAGCGACGGTCGCCCGGATCGTCACCGTCATCAATCAATTGAACTATCAAATCCGACAATCAAAAGCAAAACTAATTGAGTATGCCCAGCCGACCCATGAGCTCGGTCCACACCATGTCGCGTCGCAGAAAGAATATGACCAGTTGATCCGGACGAATCAGTCCGACCGCGGTTTGACCGATCATCAGCTCGTCGCCCGCCCGTACTTGATCGACCGCAATGAATTGATTTTACGGTTGTTCTACCGGTACGGACTACGCGTTCACCACATCATCGGGCTGAAGATGCAAGACCTCAATTTTGCCCAGCAAGAGATGCTCGTCCACGACCGGCTCGGGAACACGTACAAATTGCATATCGAGCGCGAGGATCAGGACGTCATGCTCCGTTACTTGAAGACCGTTCCGGAACCCGTCCGTCCACGTTATCATACAACGGACCCGTTTTTCGTCGCCTTCGACTTCGCCCGGATGACGTTCCGCTGGCTCTATAGTAAAAATGCGCCGAAGCAGCTCTCGATCGTCATGATCACGAAAATGATGCGGCAACTCAATGAACGGTCGGATAACAAACGATTGATCACCCCGTCGATGCTCCGTAACAGCTTCATCTTGAAAACGTATGTCGACGAGATGACGACAGAAGACCGCCTGACGAAGACATGTCTCTATAAAGACGTCTCGTTAAGACGATACGCGGAAGCATTTGAAGAATTAAAAGAGTTATTATGATGAATGTGCTGTAAAGGCAAATGGTACAAGACGCCGGCATCTTTTTCTTGGACCATTCGTCATCCTCCACAAAAAAAGATGAAGAGTCACTTCGCAGTGACCTTTCATCTAAATGGATTGCATTTCTTACAAGACGGCCCCCGCGGCCGTCTTGTTTAACGCGATACTTCTTCCGTTTCCTCTTGTTCGTACAACGTCACGTTACGTGCCGGCGCGAACGTCGAAATGGCATGCTTATAAATCAGTTGTTGTTTTCCTTCTGATTCTAGGATTACCGTGAAGTTATCGAATGATTTGATTAATCCCCGTAATTGATACCCACTGATTAAGAAGACGGTTGTTGGAACCGCATCTTTTCGTAATTGATTTAAAAAATAGTCTTGAATGTTGTATGTCGCTTTCATAAGACCCCGTGCCCCCTCTATTTTATCTGTTTCTGTCTTCAGGCCAGTCCGAGTTAACCGCTTTCAGAAACCCTACTGTTCTATCATAGATAATTTTGAAGTTTTGTTCAAATGAAATCGTTCCCATTTCTACCCAAACGCCATCAAATTGATGACGGAACCAGGTTAACTGCCGTTTTGCGAAGCGTCGCGTGTTACGTTTGAGCTGTTCGACCGCCGGTTCAAGTGGCGCGCCACTCAAAACAGGGACGATTTCCTTGTAGCCGATTGCTTGCATCGCTTTCGTATCGGCGAAGCCGGCGTCAACAAGCTGCCGGACTTCCTCGACGAGTCCCTGCCCCACCATCAAATCGACCCGCTCATTGATTCGGTCATATAAGCGATCCCGGTCGTCCATATGTAAGACGAACAGCAAGCTCTCATATAAGCTCGGTTCACTACCGGACGTTTGTGTCTGTCCACTCTCGGCGACTTCAATCGCCCGGACGACCCGTTGCACATTGTTCGGATGAATTTCCTCTGCCCGATTCGGATCGAGTTGACGCAAGCGTTCATGGAGTGCGACTACGCCTTGCTCCGCTGCAAATTGTTCCAGCTCCTGCCGCAATTCTTTATTTTCCGCTTGTGCTGTAAATTGATAGTCATACAAAATCGCCCGGATGTATAACCCGGTCCCGCCGACGATGATTGGCAATTTCCCTCGACCTGCAATGTCCGCAATCGCCTGACGTGCCAGCGTCTGAAAACGAGCAACACTCATCTCATCATCCGGATTGACAAGGTCGAGCATATGATGCGCTACACCGTCCATTTCTTCTTCTGTCACTTTCGCTGAACCGATGTCCATTCCTTGATAGACCTGAACGGAGTCACCGGAGATGATTTCACCATTCAAGCGCTTCGCTAATTCTATACCTGTCTTCGTTTTTCCGACCGCAGTCGGACCGACGATGACGATGACTGGTTGTTTCACTATGCATCACCATTCCTACACTGATCATTTTTGATGTCAGTGTACCATAATTCACAATTCTGCCGTAGCCGTTTTAAGACAAAAAAAGAGCACCTATCCTGAAGAAAAAGGACATGTACCCTATTTGTTACGAAAAAAATATTAGACACGACGAATGAAGTCGTCATAAATTGCGCTGAATACACACCATCCGCAAATCACTAACCCTGTCAACATAATACCCCAATCTGCCATCATAGCCCCTCCTCTTTTATCTGTTATCTACCTTTTTACAATTTGCGACAACTGTAAACCCATTCGAGCATGTTTGACACCAATTAATGGAATCGCTATGATTAAGATACGATTGGTACGTAGCGCGGAAGTTGACCTGCATCGGCTTTCCATTAGAGGCTCTGCCTCTCGATTCCAAGTGACGGGCTTGCCCGTTGCGAAAACCCCCTGTTCCGAGTTCGGGACAGGGGGTTTTTTATTAATACATATCTTTTTGCGTAAAGTTCCAAAAGGCGATTCCAAGTGTCGCGACTGTCCAACAGCCAAGGACGGCAAGCGAGAATGGCAACGTCATGCCTTCAATCGGTGGTGCTTGACCATCCAGATAATTGATTAGTCCAAAGTTGACGTTAACGAGGTATTTCGAACTTGTCCAGCTCGAACCGAGTGTCGTCAACAATGTTCCGGAAATCAAGACTGCCATCATGATGCCAATCCCGGTCGCCGTATTCTTGACGAGGACAGAGACCATCAACGCAATCGTTCCGACGACGGCTGTGACGATCCAGGCGAGACCGATTGCCATCAGGAGGTATTCCCACATCGGAATCGTATGCACGAATTCGGTCGAGAACGTCCCGCTCGGCGATGCTTGGAACCCGGTCAAAATCGGGGCGGTCCAGCCGTCATACCCGAGGACGATGCCGGAAATCGCGTAACAGACGAACGCGGTCAATGCCATCAGCATCGAGGTATAGAGTAAAACCGTGATCCATTTCGCCATCAAAATTTTCCAGCGCCGGACCGGTCGCGACAGAAGCGTCTTGATCGTTCCGTCGTTTTGCTCCCCGCTGACGATGTCCGCCATGATGACGATGATGAAGAGCGGTAAGATTAACGTTAATCCTTGTGAGAAGAAAATGCGGATGAACGTCGGCGCACCCGGATAGTTCGGATTGATATCATTATCGAGGTAGTATTGATTCTGTTTTAAATCAAATTCTAAAAACTGGCGGAACTCGTCTTGAATACTGCTCGAGGCCAGGCGATTCTGTGTATCGACGATGTCTTGTTGCAGTTCGACACGCCAATCGAGCGTACCTTGTTTCTTAATTTGTTCTTGGATGTCACGATACTGTGCATACGTAAACATCGACACAAGAACGACTAAAATGATCGCGACGACGGCGAAGCGCTTTTTCGAAGCAATTTTCGTCACTTCGTTGCGGACGAGACCAAGCATGTTCGGATTACGCAATATGATCTCCCCCCGTCAAGGTGATGAAGAGATCTTCGAGCGTCTGGACTTTTCGTTCAATCGTCCAGACTTCGACGCCGGCTTCAAACAGCTGTTTATTGAGTGCCGGTGTCTTACTTGAATCCATCAATGTATGGACGGTATTCGCGTCAACGACTTCAGAGACCTGGACGTCTTCAGACGCGGATAAAATTTCATTTGCTTTGAAGGCATCATCGACCCGCCAGTCGACACCTGGAGCAAGCGACTCGACGAGCTCCTTGACCGTCCCGACTTGAACGATTTTGCCGTAACTCATGATGGCGACCCGGTCAGCGAGCATCTCAATCTCAGCCAGGATGTGGCTCGAGACTAAAACTGATAATCCTGTCTCATCAACGAGCTTCCGAATGAATTGCCGTAAATCACGAATCCCCATCGGATCGAGTCCGTTTGTTGGTTCATCGAGTATCAAAACACTTGGACGACCGAGCAAGGCTTGGGCGATTCCAAGGCGTTGACGCATCCCGAGGGAATACGTCCGGACTTGATCGTCGACCCGCGCCGTCAAGTCGACCAAGTCAATCACTTCTTGAATCCGAGCTTCATCGACATTCGGTAACATCCGGGCGAAGACACGCAAGTTTTCGCGCCCACTCAAATATTTGTAAAGCTCTGGGTTTTCGACGATCGAGCCGATCCGCTCCATCGCTTGAACAAATTGTTTGCGGACGTCAAAATCACAGACCGTGATTTTACCCGACGTCGGTTTAATCAATCCGACGAGCATCCGGATCGTCGTTGTTTTCCCTGCCCCGTTCGGACCGAGAAATCCAAAGACTTCACCTGGGAAGATTTCAAACGAAATGTTATCGATAATCGTTTTCTTTCCAATCACCTTCGTGACCGATTCTAATTTTACAGTTGGATTCACGTTTCTCACCTCTTATGGTCTATTCTAGCGGAATAATGAATGATTTGACTCGTCTAAGCACTTCAAAACCGCACATTTTCTAAAGTTTTGCTACAATCATCGTAACAGTAAAAGGAGGAACGATTCATGAAACGATATGCTTGGCCTTTATTTTTAAGCGTTTCGCTCATCTTGACCGCACTTTTCGGGTACGGATTTGCAAGCGCCTATAACGACGTCGTTAATCCACCAAAACGGGCGGTCTTGACACCAACGAAAGAAGAACCCGTTGCAAAAGGCGGGACTTACGTCGCTTTAGGTGACTCGTTGACACGCGGCGTCGGTGCTTCGAACGGAAACAGTTATGCAGCAATCGTCGGTCAAGAACTTACAAAAGACAACACCGTCGAACGTTTCCAAAATCTCGCCGTCAGCGGAGCCCGGACGGAAGATCTACTGAAGCAACTTGAACAAAAAGAAGTCCTTCGCTCCCTTAGCCAGGCAAAAGTCATTTCGGTGACGATTGGCGGGAATGATTTGTTCAACCGTGGTGAAGGTGTCGCAAACTTTGATGCAAAAAAGACTGCTGATACGATTAAATCAGCTCAAACCAACTTGGAGAAGACCTTTAAAATCCTCCGAGATGAAAATCCGGATGCCGTCATCTTCTACGTCGGACTGTATAATCCTTTCCGTGCCAGTGAAAATGGGGAGGCATTTGACGCAATCGTCCAAAATTGGAATGCCGAGTCGCGTCAACTCGGACTCGAATATGATATTGAAGTCATCGATACGTTCAACCTAGTCCGTGACGTCAAACGCGATCTCTCAAGTGATCAGTTCCACCCGAATGATTCAACGTACGAACAAATTGCGAAAGCTTCCCTGCTCGCTGTAAATAAACGTTTTTAATCCAAAGAAAGCCGCCGAATCACATCGACTCGGCGGCTTCATTTCATTTCAGACGTTTGGCTAAGGCGATTAAGACCCATTGCAGCGGCAAACGTGTCCATAACGCCCAGGCCGGCAATTTTTTACCGTTGATGGGTTGTGGATTGACGGCCATGTTGACGTTCGCCGGTAAGACGGCATATAAAAAGCCAGGTAGTGTCTTGCGAACGATATCGACACCTTTACCTGTCAACAACATGAAGCCGTACAAAACTTCGATGATACCCGTCACTTGAACGAAAAACCGCTTAAACGGAATAAAGGACGGCATGATGCTGACAAATCCTTTTTCGTTTCGAAAATGACCGACCCCAGCAAATAATAATCCTCCACCGTACAACAAACGTAAAACATACTTCATGACTTCCATCTCCCCGTTGATATAAGTAAGAACCAAACTCAGTGTAACGGACGAATCCTTTTCGCTCAACTATAAGAAACTGTCGATCAATTGTGGGGAATGATGAGTCATTTTGGAAAAACGTCCGCAATTTCATTTTCAGTTTGGTTATCTGATACAGTAAAAATAGAAATTGATACGGAAGGAATGGTCGATATGGCAGGAAAAACAAAACAACTTTTACCCGGACTGACAGGAGGCATCATCGGTGCCGTTTTGACGGCAACGATCGCCTTTCCACTTTTGATGGATCAAGAACAACAAGTTGCCGATACACCTCTTTCAAACGGGATGCCGAAACAAGTTTCAACGACATCAAATGACCCTGTGACGAACGCCGTCGCATCCGCCCAAAAATCGGTCGTGACCGTCACGAACTACCAAACCGGTAACAGCATGACGCAAGAAGAAGCGGCGAGCGGCTCTGGTTCCGGTGTCATCTATAAAAAAGCAGACGGAAAGGCCTACATCATTACGAACCACCACGTCGTCGACGGTGCCTCGAAACTCGAAGTGACATTAAACGACGGTAACACTTTGAGTGCAAAGTTACTCGGTAGCGACGCAACATACGATCTTGCCGTCCTCGAGGTCGACGCAAAAGACGTTCCCGCTGTCATCACGGTCGGAAAATCGGCTGACTTAAAAGCCGGTCAAACCGTGCTCGCCATCGGAAACCCGCTCGGTGAATTCCAAAACTCCGTCACACGTGGAATCGTCAGTTCAAATGACCGGACGGTCCCTGTCGACACGAACAGCGATGGGCAAGATGACTTCAATACGACCGTCATTCAGACCGATGCAGCCATCAACCCCGGTAACTCTGGTGGTGCCTTAATCAACGAACAAGGTCAGCTCGTCGGAATCAACTCGATGAAGATTGCTGAAACGGGCGTCGAAGGCGTTGGTTTCAGCATTCCGATCGACGATGCGCTGCCCATCTTAAAACAGCTTGAAACGACCGGTGAAGTCAAGCATCCGACGCTTGGTGTCGCCTTGCAGGACGTTTCCGCCTTCCCGGCCGGTTATTTGCTTGATCAAGTCAAGTTGCCTGAATCCCAAAAAACCGGTGTCGTCATCATGTCAGTTGAACCGAACAGTCCGGCTGCCTCCGCGAAGCTGAAAACAGGTGACGTCATCACGAAAATTAACGGATCGGCGATTGAGAGTTTTGTCGACATCAAAACGGCACTGATTAAATCGGACGGTGACATCACGTTGACGATCATCCGCGATGGTAAAACATCAACTGTTAAAACAACGACGACGACAACCGATCAGTTATAATCTTCCACATCAAGACGTTTCAATTGCCTCCCATATCGGGTATTGTTTTAGAACAATATCTTTGGGGGGCTCTCTTTATGTATGATTTGATCGGCATCGGGATTGGACCGATGAATTTAGGGTTGAGCGCACTCGCTCATCCGACACCATTACGGACACTTTTTTTTGATGAAAGCGAACAATTTTCGTGGCATCCCGGGATGATGATTAAAGACTCGATGATGCAAACGAGTTTCATCTCTGACTTAGTCACACTTGCTGATCCGACGTCTTCTTTTACTTATTTAAACTACTTGCGTTCCATCAATCGTTTGCATACATTTTATTTTTATGAAAAATTATTGATTTCGCGCCAAGAATACAATTCGTATTTGAAATGGGTCGCGACCCAACTCGATGACTTATGTTTTTCGACCCGCGTCATTGATGTTCAGGACACGGGTGATAGTTATGAGGTGCTTGTCGAAGACGTCAAGACGGGTGAACGGAAGACATATGAAACACGTAACGTCGTCATCGGAACAGGGGCTAAACCTTCAATTCCCGATACGTTTGATTCAAGCGTCATTCACAACACACAATATGTCATGGAAAAAGAACAGCTCCTGTCGAAAAATAAAATTTCCATCGTCGGATCGGGTCAAAGTGCAGCAGAAATTTTCCTTGATCTATTGACGAGCGACCGCTCGCCGGATCTCGAACTCGAGTGGATTTCACGTTCGACGATTTTTGAAACGCTTGAGACCGGAAAACTCGGCGAAGAAATCTTTTCACCGAGTTATGTCACGTATTTTAATCAATTACCACTTGAAACACGGCAAGAGGCCGTTTCGAAATTCACGCGGTCGCAAAACGGGATCAGTCCGGAAACCTTACAGGCCATTTACGAACACCTCTATGATTTGACGACGGATCAAAAAGACCGCGTCCAGATTCGCGCAAATCTTGAGGTCGAACAAATTACGCACGATACGTCATTTGCAATTAAAATGCGTCATACGGAACTCAACCAAGTCCGGACATCGAACACGGATGCCGTTGTCGCAGCAACCGGTTTCGTCCCGGCATTACCGCGCTTCATTGACCGATTGAACATCGAGTTCGAAGGTGATCAGGCTTGGAAAGTCGATGCGAATTACCGGATTGTTCGTTCCATCGCAACAAATCATCAGTTGTACGCGACGACGAACTTAGAGCTTTCGCACGGTCCTGCCGCCGACAATCTAGGGATGTCGGTCTCGCGAAATCAATTGATTTTAAATGATGTCGCCGGGAAAGAGTTGTATCCTGTCGAACAGCATGCAACGTTTACGACGTTCGACTGACCAAAAAGTAGCTCGCCAAATATATGGCGAGCTACTTTTTAGCGTTTTTTCGTCAATTCAAGCGTTTCGAGTACAAGTAAGGTTGACTGCAACCGGCTATGCCCCGCTTTAGCGAGTAATAGATGAAACGCAAGCAACCAGTTGACTTCTTCGGAAAACCGATTCCGCGACCGTTCCCGGTCGACGACCCGTGTCACGTATATCAAGTCGACACGATCAGTCGAACGTAACAGGGCGAGTAGCGGGAATAGGCGTTCAAACATGCGAACTTCCCGTTTTTCAAGCATGTCCACCCAATTTTCAATCCGTTTTTTTTGTTCTGCTTGATTGTTTGACGTAGCAAGGATTTGAGCGGCAATCAATCGTTCGCTTGACGGTCCCATCCATTTACTGAGCCATTCTTCACTCGTCTTGACATCCTCGACGAAGGATGCGAGCAATTGTTTTTGGTCCATCAATGCTGCCGTGACGACGTATTGTTTCGTCACATTCAACCCCGTGCGTTCTGCTCGAAAGTGTTCGACGACCGGCAAAGCGTCCGTACCGCGCTGTCGATTCAAGAGCTCTCCAAGGGCAAAAAACGGGCGGACGGCTTTGTCTTTGATGAAGCGCCGTTTAATATGCTTTTCAGCTTCAATCACTTGCTCGACTAACTGTTCCGGTCGGTCGCTATAAAGTTGAAGTTGCGAAATCAGCAGTGGCGTATAACGACTTTGAAGTGCTGAAAAGCGTGTTGTCTTCCGTTTAATGGCATGCGCTAAGCGATCGTAGGCCGCCCGGTCGAACACGACGTCTTGAATCGTATACGATAAGGCAAAAAAACGGCGGAAGTCGTGGGACGTTTCCTCGCGGAGAATGGCATAGGTCTTATTGTAGTTTTCACAAAATAATCCGTACATCAAAGCGCCCTCCCTTCGGTTCTGTTTTCCCCTTTTCCTGACAAATCATTCCCGAATCTGACTATGCGCGTCGAAGTTCCTCAAAAGAAAAAACCGGGTTCACCTCGTCTTTCAAATGAAAAGACAGCCGGTACCCGGTTTTTAAAGGCATGTCAGACCCGTTGTTTTTCAAGTAACCGGGAGAAATAACCACCATTTTTAATCAATTCGTCATGTGTACCGTCTTCAATGATGCCCTCTTTCGTGACGACGAGAATCCGGTCCGCATTTCGAATCGTCCCGAGACGATGGGCAATGATTAAAGTCGTCCGGTTTTTCGAGAGTTCCGCGAGCGATTCTTGAATGATCGCTTCCGTCTCCGTATCAAGAGCAGATGTCGCTTCATCTAGAATCAATAGCGGCGGATTCTTCAAGAACATCCGGGCAATCGCCAGCCGTTGCTTTTGTCCCCCGGATAATTTCAAGCCCCGCTCCCCAATCTGTGTATCATACCCTTCCGGTAAATCAGCGATCATCTGTCCGAGATGGGCGCGCTCGGCAGCTGCGATGATGTCTGCCCGATTCGCCGTTAAATCTCCGTAAGCAATGTTCTCAGCGATCGTCCCTGAAAAGAGAAAGACGTCTTGTTGAACGATACCGATTTGTTGGCGGAGCGAAGCTTTTGTCATCTGCCTTACATCGATGCCGTCAATCGTAATCGCTCCTTCTAAAACATCGTAAAAGCGAGGGATTAAGGAACAAATCGTCGTTTTCCCGGCACCCGACGTTCCGACGAAGGCAATTGTCTGACCGGGTTCAACGGACAGGTTGATATTTTTTAAAATCAATCGATCGGCTTCGTAGCCGAAACTAACATCATCGAACTCGATTGCACCATGCAGACGATCGACCGTGATTGCGTCTGGCGCATCCTTCAGCTCATCATCCTGATCAATCATTTCAGCGAATCGCTTAAAACCTGCCATCCCTTTCGGATAAAGTTCGAGAAGTGCCGTGATTTTATCAATCGGTTTCAGCAAAATATTCATGTAGAGAATGAACCCGACAAGTTCGCCGTAACTAAGGCGGCCGTTGTAACTTAAATAGGCACCGTACACAAGAACGGCGAGCGTCATCAGCCGCGTCGTCAAGTAAATACCGGACAGACTCGTACTCATGACTTTATAGGCATTGATCTTCGATTGACGGAACGTTGCATTGTCTTGCTCGAACCGTGCAACTTCATGGGCTTCGTTCGTAAACGACTGGACGACACGAATGCCTGAGACGCTATCTTCGACACGGGAGTTGACTTCGGCGATATTGCCGTACATCTTGTCCCACGAACGATTCATCCGGACGTTGGCGAAACTAATCAACCAAATCAGGAACGGAACAGCAATGACGGTAACGAGTGCAAGCGGCGCATTAATCGTCAGCATGATTGAGAAGGCACCGAGTAACGTCATCACGGCAATGAAGGCATCTTCCGGTCCGTGGTGAGCCAGTTCCCCGATATCGAACAAGTCATTTGTGATCCGGCTCATGATGTGCCCTGTTTTCGTGTTATCAAAAAAGCGGAACGACTGTTTTTGAACGTGTCCGAATAATTGGCGCCGCATGTCGGTCTCGATGTTGATACCGAGCTTATGTCCGAAGTAATTGACGACGAACTGCATCATCGTACTGATGACATAAAGCAACAGTAGACCGACACTGACTAAGATGATCCAGTTCAGCTCGCCTTCTGGCAACAAAGAATCGATGAACCACTGGACGGCAAGCGGAAACGCGAGCTCGAGTATACCGACGAATAAGGCTGACGAAAAATCGAGCCAAAACAAGCGTTTATGCGGTATGTAGTATTGATAAAATCGTTTTAACATTTGTAAACTCCCCTCCTAGCTAATTCTAGTGTACAAGAAGACTCTAGATTAATCGCGCCTCAAAACACAGATCATTATTTTTGAAAATCAAAGTAAGTTTTTTCATAAAAAATATATTTTAAAAACAGGGGAATTAACATCTCATATGACAAAATGGTAACAACGATTCTATTCGAACCATTTTGGAAGGGAGTTACGCAACTTGAAAAAGACACTTCTCGCTTTGACGACGCTCGCGTTGGTCAGTTCAGCGACCGCGGTCGAAGCCGCCTCCACAAAGTTAACGTTAACCGAAAATGTCAACATCCGAACTGCTGCCACTACTTCCGCACCCATCATCACGACCTTAAAAAAGGGTACAACGGTAACCGCTGTTAAGAAGTCAGGTTCTTGGTACGAAATTCGTTATCAATCGAAAAAAGCATTCATCACTTCGAGTTATGTGAAAGCAGCTACTGCTGCAAAAACGACGACAGCTAAAACGACGACAACAACGACTTACATAACGAATACAGCTGGTGTCAATGTTCGTGAGAAAGCGAGTACGGCTTCTAAAAAAGTCGGACAACTTACTAAAAATGCAGCCGTGTCCGTCAAAAAGAAAACCGGTTCTTGGTACCAAATCGTCTACAAGAAAAAGACGGCATACGTCCATGCCAGTCTCATCACTGCGAAAAAATCAACCGTCAAAACGACATCGAAACCACCAGTGACGACACCTGTCGCAACAGCCGTTAAAGCCGTCGATACGACCAAACAATATACAGTCAACGCAAGTGGCGGACTGAATGCCCGCTTAGCAGCATCGGCGTCGGCACAAATCTACAAAACGATTCCGAATAAAACGCTCTTGACGGTCACGGGTACGATTGACGCCTGGTATCAAATTAAGCTCGACGGAAAAGTCCTCTACGTCGCCGCGAGTTATGTTGCTGCATCAGCAAAAGAAACACCGCCTGCAACGAATGGCGTCTCGATCAATCCGGTCGACCAAGCCAAAACGTATACCGTCAATGCGCCGTCAGGTTTGAATGTCCGGACGGCACCAACAACCTCCTCACAAGTCTTCACCCAAGTTGCCCACGGTTCGAGCGTTCAGGTGATGGGTGAAACGACGGGTTCCGCTGCCGGATGGTACCAAATCAAAATCGGGACAGGTTACTATTATGTCGCGAAAAGCTACATTACGACCGGGACTGTTGCGACGACTCCGCCCGTAACACCGCCTCCTGTCTCGACTGTCCCTGCTTCCGGTGTCATGGAACGGGCGATTTCAATCGGTCAACAGTATCTCGGGACACCGTACGTCTGGGGGTCGAGTAGCCCGATCAACGGCGGATTCGATTGCTCGGGTTTTATCAACTACACGTTGAATACGGCCGGTTACAAAGTCGGGCGGACGAACGTCAATGGCTACTGGAACAACGACCTGTACCTCGGTCAGAAGCTGTCGAAATTACGTCAGCCGGTCCGGGGAGATATCATCTTCTTCGAGAATACGTATGCCGCAGGTCCGACCCACATCGGAATCATGTTGAACAATGACCAATTCATCCATGCCAATACACCGTCACTCGGCATCAGTCGCCTGTCGGAAAAGTACTGGACTCAAAAATTACTGGGCTTTAAAGCCCTCTGATGCAACAGGATTGACTAAAAAAGTGCACTTTCCCCCTTTTTTCAGTCGAGACATAAGATCCGATTTCCTGCCCTTAGTGAACAGGAGGTCGGGTCTCTTTGTCTCTGACAGCGTAAGTTTTGCGTTTTTTTCTGCAGGCGTCGCGTGAAGCAAGCGCCTCCTTTTTTTCTTTTCGATAGGCATCTTAGATGTGCCGAGTGTTCATCCTCGACTCCTATGGGAAAAAGGAGCGCAATCCTCGCTTCCTGCCGGGTCTTCCGCCCATGGAAAGCGCGGACTCAAAAATCGTCTGGAGCGACTTTTGCGTCAGCCCTGTTTTTTACGATAATTCCGCTAAGATTTGCTCGATTTCTTGTTTGAATCGTCCCGGTGACAGTTGTTTCGTCATTTCTTCCACTTCTGCCCGACGGTCCATCCCTACCCCGGCGCGCATCGCTAATGCGAGTGCATATAGCATCATCGCGTGATCGTATTCACCGCCAACTTGCCATAAATGTGCACCGCGCCAAATGTTAGCGACACCGCTCTGGAGGTCAAACGGGAGTGTCTCTTTTGAGTCCTTCCACAAACACAGATTGACTTCGAAGTATCCGATGTAATGAATGCACGCTTCAATATTGACTTCAACAAGTCGTTCCCGCGCATACCGGACGCCTTCATAATCCTCTCGGTGGACCGCAATCGACCCTTTCGTCAACTCGACAAGAATCCGCTCGAATGCTGTTGCTTCCGTGAACAAAAAGAAATGTTCCAGTAATTCCAGTTCGTGGTCGGCTGCCTCAAAGTCTCCGTCTAGACTTAAGAATAACGCCAGCAACCGGTGATAGTTACTGACGTCACTGTAGACGCCTTTTTCCCGCATATAACGGATGCCTTCCCGTAAAAAGTCAATCGACTGGCTCCAGTTGTCTTCGTTCACACTGACGCGGAGAGCCTGTAACATTTGGTAGTCAAGAAACGTTTCAGGTGCAAGTGGGACGTCCTGATGAATCATCATCGCATCCACCTTTCGGTACGCCTCTTCATAACGGCGCAGGAAAAATAAGAAATAGACTTTCGAGATTTGTACATTCATCTGTTCATCCCGTAATTCAAGCCGCTTGTAAATTTCCTCCGCTAAATCGAAATAATGTAAGCCCTGTTCCGTGTTCGAAAAACGTAATGCGTTTCCATACATCTCATAGATTCGACCTTGCCAGTAAGAATCAATCGCCGGTTCTAAATAGGGTGCAAGCATGTCGGCGATCTGTTCTTCCGCATAATAGTCGTTTGTTCGTGCATTGATTTTTTCAATCAGCTGCTTCATTTCGATCGCCCGGGGATCAATCAACAACTCATCGATCGAGACATGCAGACGACGCGCAATTGCTTGTAACGCCGGTAAGGACGGCGTCGCCTTATCGTTCTCAATCATACTGAGCATCGATTTCGTCATGATGCCGTCTGCGACATCCGACTGCGTCATTTTTTTCGCTTTCCGTAAACTTTTAATTCGTTGTCCAAGCATGGCCGGCACCTCATTCTACTGATTAAGTTAAATTAAATTTAACTTTTATATTTACAAATATCTCCTGTTCCTCTAGTATAAAGGAAAGTTCAATTTAATTGAACAAAAAGGAGGAATCATGATGTCGAAAAATTTACAACGGCTCCTGTTCGGTAAGTTTTGTTCGTTGTTCGCAGCGAGTCTCTTTACGTTCGTCGCGGGTTTGACCGTATTACGGGAAACGTCATCCGGGCTGCAATTCGCGCTCGTCTTACTCGCCGGGACACTGCCACGGATTCTGTTGTCGCCCATTGCCGGAGTGCTGTCCGACCGCTGGAACCGAAAAAAAATCATCGTCACGACCGAGGCGACGAGTGCCGTCATACTCGCCATATTTGCAGGTTTCGCTACCTTTTTCCCGGTCCATACGATTCATTACATGATCGTCAGTGCCCTTTTAACGGCTCTTTCGACATTCCTCTCCGTTACCTTGATGAGTTCCCTGCCCCGCTTGCTTGACGATACGGAATTACAGCGTGGTAATTCCCTGATTTCAAGTATCAGTTCCCTTTCGTCGATTGTTGCTCCGATGCTGGCCGGTTTCCTGTTAGCCTTTGCACCAATCCACCTTTTCACCCTCTTACCGCTCAGCTTGTTTTCTCTCGCTGCGCTGTGGAACATGCGCCTGACGTTCCGCGTCATCCCCGCTGTTCATGAAGAAAGCCCGCCTTCGATGTGGGCAGACTTTCAATCCGGCTACCGTTATTTATTCAAACAACGGGTCCTGACGACACTCATCTTGATGGCACTTGTGTTGAATTTCTTTTTCATCGCCTTAGAAGTCATCTATCCCATCATTTTGCTCGATCGTCTCAACGTTACATCATTTCAGTTCGGAACGATTGAAGCCGCTTTAGGTGTGGGTCTTTTGCTTAGTTCGCTGTTGCTTGCGCTCCCCCGCTTTACGATTAAGCGTCCATTGATGACGTTGTTCCAGTCGGTTGCTTTAGTCGGGTTTCTATTCCTTTCCCCTTTATTACCGTTACTCGGTATCGTTCCGCCGAACTGGACATTTGCTTATTTTCTCATCTTCTCCTTCACGGTAGGGTTCATTATTCTCCGGTCAAACATTCCGATTCAACTGCTCGTCCAACGGCAAACCGATCCGGCTTACTTAGGGCGTGTCATCGGTGTCCTCGAATCACTCGCAATGGGCATTACACCAATCGGGATGCTGTTATTCGGCCTGTTAAGTGATTACGTCTCGCTCAATCTGATCCTCGCAATCAGTTCATCCGGCTTACTCGTGACGGTCGGAATCGGATTTTTCCACTTACGGCATGACGTCCGGACAGAACGTCTTGCAAAAGATCAGATTCCCGAAACTGAAAAAACGTCCACCTCAGCAAGCTGAGATGAACGTCCGGATTGATTTAAACCGTTGCTTTGACCGCGTCCATAATGAGACGGAGTGATTGTTGTTTCGCTTCTTTATCGGCAATCATCGAAGCAATCATGACTTCGTCCGTTCCATATGAATCGGCGAGGTCTTGCAATTGACGGGCGACGTCTTCCGGATTTCCGACGATCATCCGTTTCCGGTTTTCGGCAATCCGGAATTGATCCTGGAACGAATACTGGTATGCCGCTGCTTCTTCCGGTGTCGGTGTGCCTGTTGATGAAACCCCTTTTTCGAGTAAGAGCAATGACAGATCAAGACTGGATGCCAACCGTTCTGCTTCTTCCGTCGTTTCGGCACACGTCACAAAAATCGAGACGAGTGTCTGCGGTGTCGCGTTGAATGATGTCGCCATGAAGTTATGACGGTAATAATCCATCACGTCTTGTCCGCCCTGTCCGTTGATGAAGTGGGCGAATGCAAAACCGAATCCGCGTTGTGCTGCATTTAACGCACTACCGCCACTTGATCCGAGCAACCACGCTTCCGGTGTCGTGTCGACTTCCGGTGTTGCGACGAGTCCTGCGAAACGGTGATCGGCCGGTGCGCCGTCTTTTAGGTAATCAACGAGATCGTCAAGCTGTGCGCCATAGTCCGCGCCGCCGAAGCGTGGCGACGAACCTTCTTGTAAGGCACGTGTCGCTAGCGGCATGCCGCCCGGTGCCCGGCCAAGCCCAAGGTCAATCCGGTTCGGTGCAAGCCCTTCGAGGACACGGAAGTTTTCCGCAACTTTGTAAGGACTATAATGAGGTAACATGACGCCGCCTGAACCAAGACGGATTTGTTTCGTCACCGCTGCCATGTAGGCAATCAAGACTTCCGGACTCGACCCGGCCAGTGTCTTCGCGAAGTGGTGTTCCGAAACCCACAGGCGTGTGTAGCCAAGTTCATCTGCTGTTTTCGCAAGATCGACTGTTTCTTGTAATGCTTCGGATGGGGTTTGCCCTTTTGAGACAGGAGATTGATCCAATATACTTAATTTCATCGTGTAAAACGCTCCTTTGAAGTGAAATTCATACTTAGACTGTACGCCTCGGAAACGACGGAATGCAATAAAACTGCTTCTTGATTCATTGATGACGTTTTCAATTTTAAATTCAGGGAACATTCTTAAAGTGAGCAAAAAAAATGAACAGATGGGGTGTTGTACATGTCAACGAATCAAGAAGCAGTCGAAACGGTCAAAAAATTAGTCGATAAAATCGAAACGGCGATGCTGACGACAGTGTCAGATGAAGGTCTTGTCTCGCGTCCGATGCAAACACAGGATATCGAGTTCGATGGCGATCTCTGGTTCCTCACTTCTAAAGAAACCGGGAAATACAATGAAATCTTAAAAAATCCGAGCGTCAACGTCGCCTATGTCGACAAATCATACGTCTCGATTCGCGGGAAAGCAGAAATCGTCGAAGATGTCGCCCGCAAAAAAGAACTATGGAGCCCCCGTTACGAAGCGTATCTCGGGACAAGCTACGAAGATCCGAAAGTCGTCTTAATCAAGATTGATACGGAAGCTGCCGAGTACTGGGAAACGGGAAACACGACTAAGTCTGTCAAACAAGTCCTGAAGAAAGTCACAGGAAATGACGACTCGAACGAAATCAACAAAACCGTTGATTTGACGTAATAGCTTGATATCCAGCCGTTCCGCCTTGTGCGGAGCGGTTTTTTTCTAGTCTCTCCTATCGATTTAGTGTAGACTACTACTATTACTATAGTTTGTTAACAAAAGGAGCACACTCATGGGAGAATTCATTACGTTATTACGACGAGGAAATCGTTCGGCATTAACAGCCGGAATCGTCAACTCCATCATTGCCATCATCAAGACCATTGCCTACACCTTAACCGGAAACGTTGCGATGTTCGCCGAAATGATGCACTCACTTGGCGACGCCGCGAACCAGTTCTTTGTCTTCATCGGTTCAGCGCTCAGTAAAAAAGCACCGACAAAACGCTTTCCGAATGGCTTTGGTCGACTCGTCAACCTCGTTCTGCTCGGCGCAATTTTATTCGTCGGCATCATGGCTTACGAAACGATTCATGAAGGGATTGGACATATTATCGACCCAACGGAGTCAACGGGATTCTGGATCACCCTATCTGTCTTATTTGCCGGTGTCGTCCTTGAAAGTGCTGTCTTCTTTAAGGCGATGAAAGAAATTGCCCACGATGCAAAACTGACAGCAAAAGGACCACGTCTGATTCTCGAAAGTTTTCGATCATTAAAACAAGCGAAGCCTGCGACACGACTCGTCTTCTTAGAAGATTTAGTCGCGACGGCTGGTGGCATCGTCGCGATGATCGCCGTCGTCATCTCACATGTGACACCTTATCATCAAGCGGAAGGAATCGCCTCTGTCCTCATCGGTCTGATGATGTTTTATGTCGTCGGTAACGTCTTCTTGCAAAACGCTGCCGGAGCGCTCGGTGAAGCCGATGAAACGATGGCGGCACGGCTCGGTGGTTTAATCATGCAAGATCCGGACGTCCGTGATATCAGTAAACTTGAAGTCATCAAAGAAGGTGACCACTTCCACGTCGAAGTCGAGATTGAAATCGATCCGGCGATGACCGTAGCGCAAGCGGACGATATTAAAGACCGACTCGAACTGCAACTCCGGATCCAACAAGACATCACCGACGTCACGATCGGCTTCGATGAGGACGATCAAGTCCAGCAATACATCGTCTCGACAAACGAAGAACGATGACCCCCTTCACGCAGGACGTCGTGACGATCATCCGTGCGATTCCTGCAGGACGTGTCGCAACATACGGTCAAATCGCCCGCCTCGCTGGAAACCCACGGGCCGCTCGCCAAGTCGTCCGGATTCTGCATAGTATGAGTCAGGCGGAACGTTTACCATGGCATCGCGTCGTCAACGCCAAAGGTGAAATTTCGCAAGGGATTGAACAGCAATTGGCCCTCGAAGCGGAAGGAATCGTCTTTCAATCGGACGGCAAGCTCGTGCTGCCGGATTATCAAATGTAAGCTGATTGTAGAGGACGGATATTTACTCACTTTCAAAAAAAGAACCACTTCCCTGACTAAGCGGAAGTGGTTTCAGTCTGAAGTTACACTTATGAAGTTTAAAACGATTCAAGACGGAACGCGCGCTACACTGTCTGCATTCTCACGATCCCGCTAAAAAGCGTCACGTTTCGTTGACTCCTACGGGAAAAAGTGCAAGGTCCTTGCGCTGTCAGAGGCATGCAAGACCCTGCTCGTTGTCCGCTAGGAGCAAGGAGCAACGGCTTGCGCCTCGCCCGAGGAAAGCAACGAAAAAAGACGCGTTTATCTCCCGCTATCACTTCGTCTATACACTAGAACCACTTCCCTAACTAAGCGGAAGTGGTTCTTTTTGTTCGATCGTAGTCCATCCTTATGCTTTTTCATCCATCTGCCGTAACACTTCGGCCTCGAGTTGCGGTTCCGGTGGCAACCAACCGTCCGGTTTCATGACTTTTTGATCGGATTCTCGGAAGATCGGTTGACCGTCTGGCCCGAGTTTCGCCATGTTCGCGCGTTGAACGATTTCAAAGAGAGGTCCCGGTTCGAGCCCTGCTTCGACAAAGCTACCCATGATGAAGTAAAGTGCGTCCGTCAATGCATCACCTTGACCTACGAGGCGTTCGACGGAAGTCGTCGGATAGGTTTCTTTTAATGATTTTTCAACAGCCCGGTCAATCCCTGCTTTGAGGGAATCGATTGCTGCTAAAAATTCCGCTTCATCCCGAGACGATTGATGCAGAAACTCGACTGCTGCTTCTTCTGTCGTCCAAGTTGCCCGTTTGATGCCACGCTCAAGTTCGAGCGGGGTTGGTCGTTCCGCTCCCGGGTGATTAAATGTTTGATGGAACTGTTTCACGTCTTGAAAATAATTTGGTTGTTTCACACTGTCCACTCCCCTATGTTTACGTTTCATCCATGAACCGTATTCATTTTAACAGGTTTGGACAGATTTCTCGAACGTCCGCTTCATGCATGAACGAGATCAAGCATCTTGATGCCACGCGTGATCAACTCGTCGCGTTCCGGTGACGTCTGCTTCAGGCGCTCGAGATCGTCAAGGAGACGCGGTTGGTCGACTTCATCTGCCAGTTCAAGCAGTTCAAGCCGGAGTAACCAGGCATCCGGTAACTGGACAAGTGTCTGATCAATCAGCTGTGACAGGCGCGACTGACTCGCCTGACCTTCACGAATGGACCGGACGGCTTCGAAAATCGGATCAGCTGCCGTCAATGGACGTTCGATCCGTTCAAATTCAACGGTTTCCGGAATCGGTTTCAAGGCTTCGACTTCTGTTCCCGGGAAGGTTGACGTAATCGCACCGATCACGAGATCCAGTTGATCGAATTGCTCCGTCACACCGTCTTTCGTTAGTCGAACGTCTTTCAGGACAGCGATGGCACGTTTTCCATTCACTTGCTCGATTGCTGCGATATGCCCCGTCAATTGTAACGTCCCTTCCATCCACTCGAGTTGCTCGCCGACTTCGACTTGCTCGAGAACCGCGTTCAATTCTTCTCCATGCAAGAGTGTAAATCCGTTCGGGTGCTCCGTCTGGGATTGGCCGTCTAACACTTCGCCATTCGCAGCGAGTGCCGTCGGCCCAGTAAATCGAACGAGATCAAGTGTTTCGAATGTTTCTTGTGCTGCCGGAACACCGACGAGCGAAAGACCGGATGCAAAGACGAGCGTCGACAGGTTACCGGACTCGACCGCCTTGATGAGACCGTGGCGTCCACCACGGACGTAAGACATCGTCTGTGCAAACTCTTCTAACGCGTCACGCAGTTGTTCAAAGGACTCACAGACGAACAATTCTTTTTGCATGCTCGTGACGTCATGTTTTGTTGCGAGTGCCTTTTCGAGTGAAAACGGATGTTTCTTGACGGCATCCGTCAAGCAGTGGCGGCTTTCCCCGACTGAGGACAGAAGACCTGCCCCGTAAATTTGCGGGTCGTTAAGATCACCGATTAAACCAAACTCGACCGTCCACCAAAAGAGGCGTGAAATTTCATTGGCTTCCGAAATCCCTGTGACATGGGTCCGTGTTTCCGCGAGTGCGATTTCAGCTTGCTCGATGTCTTCCGGTGTTGAAAATGGACTTTCTTTGACAATCGTTAATTTTTTCAGCGCCTTAAAGACATCATGTTCTGCTTTATGATTGAAGGCATGTGCTCCGATTTCACCGAACCGGCGGACAAATTCAGCGTACGTCGGATTCATCAAAATTGGTGCGTGTCCTGCCGCTTCATGCAGAATGTCCGGTGCCGGCGTGTAAAGAATGTTATCGACCTTCCGAATGTCGGTTGCGATCGGCAGGAGACCGTGTCCTTGGAAGTCGAAGAAGGCGACACCCGGAATCAAACCGTCGACGGCGACCGTTCCCCAACCACCGCGACTGAGGTTCGCCGTCATTTCGCGGACATCAGGAATACGTTCCGGGCTGATTCCTGAAGCAGCAAGCCCTTCGAGGTACGCCGGGTGTGCCGTATGTTGCAATGTATTTAAATTCAAGCGCATGACGTAGCGCCAGACCGCATGATCCGTTGGTGTGTAATCTTCGTAATGCTGTGGTGCGACGTGTGGTTGTAAGTGACTTGGAATGATTGGTGTAGACATATGAAGTTCCCCCTTGGATTAAATTAAACAACAAAAAGTCCCTGTCGGACATCAAGTCCGACAGGGACGACGAAAGCCGCGGTACCACCCTGATAATCCATGCTTCGCACGAATCACTTCATTACGGGATAACGGTTTTCTCCGCTTGCTTCGCAAGAGACTCAGAAACTGTAATTCGATTCAATCTGTGTACACGTTCGCAGCGCCACGTGCTCTCTGAAACAGGGAGATTGTTTCTACTTCGGTTTCGTCCTCGTCTACGTCTTTCGTTCTGTTATGCTGTTACGCTTTTAGCAACTAAAGTGCTGTTAAGAAGGACTATACGCTTACTTTTGGCTTTCGTCAATGGCTTTTTTACGTTTAAACCGATTAAATGTTTTGTCCCGGACCGATTTCTGTTCAATCGATAATGACGTCGCATGCCGTTTTAACGCGCCATGAAGGCGTTTTTCAAAAGCTTCAAGTTCTTGAATCCATTCATTCATCGCGACGACAATCGGTAAAATTTCCATGATTTCTTCTTCTTCGAGCTCATCACGATCGAGAAAAGAATGTTTAACGAAGGCAATATTTTCTTTCACTAAGTCTTCCATCGCGAGCGGTTCTTCCGTCAACAATAAATCATACGTCAACAGGACTTTCTCCTGCCGCTGGGCGATATGCATGACGTGGTAGAACAATTCACTGCGTAAGTCATCGGCGATGTTCGACAGGGCCTGTTCCCGCTCACGGAAACGTTCCGCCGTCGCGACACTCCGTTCCAAGCACGACTGCATGTGTTGTAAGATGATGATGTTACGCAGCAACGGGACATGTTTTTGGCGTGTCCCTCGTACTTCCTCCCGGTGCAAGTTAAATAATTGTTGTGTCTCGCGTAGGGATTTACTCATTTTATCGATTGCCGGGCGATACGGAGCGACCTTCCCTTCAAAAGCGATCGCCCGCGTGACGACGAGCAGCTTCTCAAATAGTTTTGAGGCTTTTTGATAATAAACATTCCCGTACCGTGGCGGGAAAATCAATGCATTGACACCGAGTGCACATGCAATCCCGAGCATCACGAGTAAATACCGTATCAAAACGATTTGCCATAACGGCTCTGTCGCCCCTTCGACACTCTCCAAGATGACGATGATCATCAAGACGACGTGAGGAATCGTCCGACCGAATCCGAACGCCAGCAGGATGGAAATGGCTGCCATGATGACGATGCCGATTGCAAGTGGGTTCGCAGGATTCGCTCCGAGAATCCATAAGGCGAGTAACGTTAAAAAGGCACCGATCAAGTTCGCCTCTGCCTCTTCTAAAAATTGTTTCCATGTTTGATAAACAGAAGGCAACAATGTCGTTGCTGCCGAAATTCCTGGTAAAATCGGGCTTAAGTTAAAGAGATTGCTAATAACTAATGCCAAAATAACGGCTAGTCCTGTTTTGATGGTACGTGGTCCAATTTGTAAGGATTGACCCCCCATAGTTGATCCCTCCTTCATAATGTAAGTATGCCCTCTATTCTTCCTTTAATATCATGAAAACGCAATAAAAAAAGCACCCCCAGCGTACTGAGGGTGATTTCATATCTTTAACACACAATCTTCCTTAAGAATATAGAAAAGGACTAGCTCCGAACTTAGTCTAATGGAAAACAAGAAAAATCTAACCTAACTTTACTAATTTTCCTTTGGTAAAGCAGTGGTCACGCCTTCCTCGACTACCTTTCCATCATTCAAGCGAAAAACCATATATTCATCGTCTTTCAATCCTTCACCGGTAATTTTGACGGCAATCTTATATCTCTTATCTTTCTCTCTATGTTTATCGTCGTACGCAGATTTTACTGAAACAATATTTTCTTCGCCATACTTTTTGTTTATATAGTTTACAATTTTTTCTCTGACGTCTTCTTCATACTCTTTATCTACTCCCCTGTTTATAAAAAGAAAACCGCCTATCATTAAAAATAAAGTCAAACTAGTAATCATGATTTTTTTCAAGACGTTTCCCCCCTTCATTCTCTTCTCTATTTACTTTAAATGAATCTAGCTCATAAACAAACTACTATAACAGCAGTTTTGACGTGATGTTTACCCACCTTTCGCTCCTTGAATCGCCTTTTGTGGCAATCCTAAAACGATTTAAGACAGAACGCGCTCTTAATCGACTGTCTGATTTGCTTTTTCTAGCGGTATCGCCTAAAAAGCTTCGTTTTTTCGTTGACTCCTACGGGAAAAGTGCGTGACCACGCACTGGCAAGAGGCAAGCAACGGAAATGGAAGAAGCTTTTATCCTCCAACACCACTTTGTCTGTACGCTGGATAGAAGGATTTCCTAACAGAAAAAATCACCCCCAGCGGACTGAGGGTGATTTCGTTTTGATTACGATGCTTTTGTAGCTGTTCCAGATGTCATTTCTTTTTTCGCGAGTTCTTGATCGACGAGCGGTTTCTTCCAAAGTGAGAGAATTGCCGCTCCGACAAGTGCACCGATTAAGATAGCACCTGCGTAGCTGAGTGCTGCCATCAATGTGCCTGAAGGGCCGTCGAGTAACGGGAAGACGAATACGCCGCCGTGTGGTGCCGGAAGTAAGACGCCGAAGACGATTGTAAGTGCACCAGCGATTGCTGAACCGATGACACTTGACGGGATGACACGAAGTGGATCTGCTGCCGCGAATGGAATCGCACCTTCCGTAACGAATGATGCACCCATTGCGTAAGCTGCGATACCCGCTTCACGTTCCTGCGGTGTAAATTTCTTACGTGCAAACAATGTTGATGAGAACGCGACGAGAAGTGGTGGCACCATACCGCCTGCCATGACCGCAGCCATGACTTCCGTGTTCCCTGCTGTAAGTGCTGCCGTACCGAAGACGTATGCTGTTTTGTTGATCGGACCACCCATATCGATTGCCATCATCGCTGCGACGAGCATACCGAGGAGGATTGCGTTACCGCCACTAAGTCCGTTAAGTGAATCTGTCAACCATGTCATGAAGGCTGCAACCGGTTCGTTGATGACGAGCAACATGATCATACCGGTAATGAATGAACCGAACAATGGATAAAGCAGGACTGGTTTAATTCCTTCAAGAGCTTTCGGAAGACCTTTCAAAGCTTTAACAAGAACTAGAACTACGTAACCTGCAAGGAAACCGGCAATCAGACCACCGAGGAAACCTGCATTCCCTTGGCTTGCGAGGAAACCGGCAATCAAACCTGGTGCGAGACCTGGTTTATCAGCGATTGACATCGCGATGAATCCAGCAAGGACAGGAATTAAAAGACCGAATGCGGCTTGACCAATCGACATCAATTGACCTGCAAATTGGTTATACGTCGGGTCATCCGGGTTTGACGAGTTGATTCCCCAGAAGAAGCTGATTGCGATTAAGAGTCCACCTGCGACGACGAGCGGTAACATCGCTGAAACCCCACTCATTAAGTGTTTGTAGAATCCACCACGTGCTGGTGTACCGCTGTTTCCTGACCCGCTGCCTTTATAGACAGGAGCGTCCTGTTTGACGGCGCGATCAATCAGTTCCTTTGGTTTACGGATTCCTTGTGCGACTGGTACTTCAACGACGTGCTTGCCATTGAAGCGGTCCATTTCGACTGCTTTATCTGCAGCGACGATGATTGCTGTCGCTTCTTGGATGTCAGCATCCGTCAGACCGTTTTTAACACCTGTCGAACCGTTCGTTTCCACTTTTATCCGGACACCCATCTCTTCCGCTTTTTGACGGAGAGCATCTGCTGCCATATACGTGTGGGCGATTCCTGTCGGACAAGCGGTTACAGCGAGGATGTAAGGTGCGTTTTGATCGACCGTTTCCGGTGTCACATCAACAGGACCTTCTTCTTCCCGTTCCTTCGCTTCAATGGCCGCGATGACTTCATCTTCCGAACGAGCCGAGAGAATCGTGTCACGGAAGTTGTTGTCCATCAAGTAGACTGATAGTTTCGAGAGTGTTTCAAGGTGGGCATTGTCCGCATTTTCTCCAGCTGCAATCATGAAGAACAAGCGACTTGGTTGTCCGTCCAGTGCTTCATAATCAAGTCCTGTCGAACGACCGAACGCGATTGCCGGTGATTTAACGGCAGCCGTTTTTGCGTGAGGAATCGCAATCCCTTCACCAAGCCCTGTTGTACTTTGTGCTTCACGTGCTAAAATCGCCTCACGGTAAGCATCACGGTCGTTTAGTTTACCAGCACGGTCGAGTACTTCAACAAGCTCATCGATGACGCTTGCTTTTGTATCAGAACGTAAATCCAGTTTAATCGTATCGCGTGTTAACAGATCTGTAATTTTCATGAGTAGTCACACTCCTTTATTATGATTGAATGAGTTCAACGACTTCGACATCGGTCAATAACCGTTCGATGTCTGCTTTTGTACATAATCCGAACGAATACGCGGAAGCACTTCCTGTCGTCACGGCGTACCGGAATGCTTCTTCCGGCGGACGTCCGAGTGCATGACTGGCAACGAACCCTGCGACGAGTGAATCCCCTGCTCCGACCGAGTTGACGAGTTTTCCTTTTGGCGTATTCGCCGTGTAAGCCCCTTGCTTGTTGACGAGCAATGCCCCGTCACCTGCAAAGGAAATAATGACGTTTTCCGCTCCTCGTTCGACAAGCTGTTGGGCGTACGGGACGGCCATTTCTTTTGATGTGATATCGACATCAAAGATTTCCCCGAGTTCGTGATGATTCGGTTTAATCATGAATGGACCGAGCGGCAGCACTTCGAGCATTGCTTCTTTAGTTGTATCGACGGCAAATTTAACACCGCGTTCATTTAATAAGAGTGCAATTTTTTTGTATAAATCATGTGGAAGACTGCTTGGGATACTTCCGGCGAAGACGACGATGTCACCTGACTGCATTGTTTCGAATGTTGCGAGCAGCGTCTCTAGTTCTGCATCCTGAATAACTGGACCTGCTGCATTTAGTTCCGATTCTTGATCGGCACGAATTTTAACGTTAATCCGGGTTTCGTCAGCAATTGGTGTGAAAGCTGTCAGTACGCCTTGTTTTTCAAGTTCACTTCGAATGAATTGTCCCGTACTTCCGCCTAAAAAACCGAGTGCTTCTGTCTCGACGTCATAATTTTTTAAGACGAGTGAAACGTTGATTCCTTTTCCACCTGCTACTTTTTCTGCTTGTTCGACACGATTGACTTGTCCTGCCTCAAATACCGGTAACGATACGTAATAATCGATTGATGGGTTGAGTGTCAGTGTATAAATCATTTCGCGTTCACCACCTCTGTATATTGACTGTATTTCGCTGTTTGTTCGTTCGATGCCATCGTGATAATCGTCGCCGCACGAAGTGGTGCAACGCGACTAAAACTGATTTCATCCAACTTGGTTTCGTCGACCAACACATACGATTTTTTCGCTAACTCAATCGCTGTCTTCTTTACGAGTGCCTCTTCCGGATCTGGTGTCGTAAACCCTTGCGTCGGATGAACGCCGTTCATCCCAAGAAATGCGACATCAAAGTGGTAAATCAACATTCCTTCACGTGCATTGTAGCCGACCAGTGCTTGCGTCGAATGCTTGAGTTGCCCTCCGACGACGAACGTCGGGATACGGTGGTAGAGTAACGTATTCGCAAGAGGAAGACTGTTCGTCACGACCGTAATCGCCTTCTGTTCGAGATAAGGAACGATGGCAAGCGTCGTCGTTCCAGCATCGAGATAGACATACATGCCGTCTTCGATTAAATCAGCCGCCGCTCGGGCAATTTGATTTTTCTCATCGACGAAACGATCTGTTTTCTCGACATAACTCGGCTCATCAATCTGCAGATGGTTTGCCGTCGCTCCCCCGTGAACACGGCGTAAGTGACCAGCAGTTTCCAGTTGTGATAAATCGCGACGGATGGTCGATTCACTAGCTCCCGTCCGTTCGACGATCGTCTGCATTTTGACGACTTCTTCTCGAGCGAGTAGCTCAAGAATCAGCTGATGGCGTTTTTTCGTTAACATTGGTTTCCCTCCGCATCTTTAATATAAAGCGTTTACATTTAAAAATCAACCAAAAACGTTCATTTTTTTATTTATTTCTCTAAAAAACATTCATTTTACGACTTTATTCGACAGTAATGTCGATTTCATACTAATTATACATCAAAAACGGTCACAATATGACGGTTTACACAAAAAAACCGTTCAATGAGTGAACGGTTTATAAAGACAGGTAAATCAGCCTTTCAACTTCAGTTAGGTTTGTGCTTTATACCTTGACTTCATTGCGAAGGTGACCGATTCCTTCAATCGAAACATCGACGATATCCCCTGTCTGTAAGTATACTGGGGGTTTCATCCCATGACCGACGCCAGCTGGTGTCCCTGTCGCAATGATATCTCCTGCTTCGAGTGTCATCCCGCGCGAGACTTCCGTCAAAATCGTCACGATGTCACGAATCATCAACTTCGTCGAACCGGATTGACGCACTTGCCCGTTGACACGCGTCTCGACCAGGACGTCAGTCGGATCAAACGTATCCTTCGTGACGATAACGGGACCGAATGGACAAAAACCATCAAGCGACTTCCCGCGGAAAAACTGGACGTGTTCTTTTTGAAGGTCACGCGCCGTCACATCATTGACGATGCTGTAGCCAAAAACGTGGTCCAGTGCATTTTCAGGTGTCAAATCACGCCCCGTCGTCCCGATGATGATGGCGAGTTCGCCTTCATAGTCCAGCTGATTCGTTAAATCAGCATGGCGTTCAATGGAATCGAACGGCCCGACGATTGCACTCGGCGCCTTCGTGAACAATACAAATTTCCCTGCCCCTGCCGTATCCATTTCTTTAATATGGTCGGCATAATTTTTACCGACACAAATGACGTTACGCATCGGAACGTACGGCGCGAGCAAGCGGACATCTTCTGTAATCAATGGTGCGATGTCTAAATCAACATCCATCTCAAACCCCCGTGTGATGACTTCGAGCAATGAATCCGTATAGGCTTGTGTCGTCACGTCATACCGGTGTCCGTCCGACTCCACACCAATCCGTTCCCGTCCTTCTTGTTCAAATCGAAACCATTTCATGAAAACTCCCCCTTTTTTCTTAGTATACCGTTCACCCGGTCATGTATACAAAAAAACCGTCAAGATTTTCATCCTGACGGTCCTTCATTATGCAATCCGGTGCGCTAACCGATCGATTAATGCTTGTGATTCTTCATTTAATGCAACGAGTTCTACTTTCGTCCCTGCTGCCTGATATTTCAAGACAACCGTTTCAATTGCTTCCGTCGCGGAATCATCAAATAAATGGGCGTTCGTAAAGTCAATGACGACTTGTTTCATTTGTGCATCGGCTACGATATCAAACTGTTCAGTAAATGTCGTCGTCGAGGCAAAGAAAATCGGTCCATTGATTTGATACGTGACTTGATCGTTTTCAACACGACGTGTCATGTTGATGCGCGAAATTTTTGACGCAAAGAGAATCGCTGCAAGCAAGATTCCGACGAGTACCCCCATCGATAAATCATCCGTCAAGACCGTCACGATGACTGTCGCGAGCATGACAGCAGAGTCACTTTTCGGTGAATTCTTCAACATTTTGAATGAACCCCAATCAAAGGTCGCATACGATACAAAGAACATGACACCGACGAGTGCCCCCATCGGAATCGTCATTAATAAGTCATTCATCGTGACCATCAGCAGCATCAAGAATGCTCCTGCTGTAAAGGTCGATAGACGACCACGTCCACCTGATGTGACATTGATGACCGATTGACCGATCATCGCACAGCCCGGCATCCCGCCAAAGAATCCAGCAACGATATTTGCGATTCCTTGTCCACGTGATTCCGTCGCCTTGTTTGATGTCGTATCCGTCATCTCATCAACGATTCGTGCCGTCAAGAGTGACTCGATCAAACCAACGAAAGCGAGTGATAAGGCATACGGGAAAATGATTTGTAACGTCTCGAGTGAAAACGGAACGTTCGGTAAGAAAAAGCTCGGTAGTGACGCAGAAATTTGTCCCATATCACCGATGACGCGCGTATCAAGTGAAAAGACGACCGTCAAAATCGTCATAATCGTGATCGCGACGAGTGGTGCCGGCAGTACTTTTGTAAAGCGCGGGAAAATTAAGATGATGGCGAGCGACGCTGCGACCATTGCGTACATGATCCAGTTTTGTCCTTCGAACTGCGGCAGTTGTGCCGAAAAAATTAAAATCGCTAACGCGTTAACGAAACCAACCATGACGGAACGCGGAATGAAGCGAAGTAATTTCGCAACGCCTAAAAAACCGAGCACGATTTGAATGACCCCGGCGAGAATCCCGGCAGCGAGTAAATAGTCGACGCCATGATCTTTGACGAGTTGGACGACGACGAGTGCCATCGCACCTGTCGCAGCTGAAATCATTCCCGGTCGACCACCGGCGATTGAGATGATGATCGCAATAATGACGGAAGCATACAGCCCGACCATCGGGTTAACGCCAGCAATCAAGGAAAAGGCGATCGCTTCCGGAACGAGTGCCAAGGCGACGACGATTCCAGATAGAATGTCTGTTTTAGGTTGCAGCAGCCATTCCTTTCTCCATTGTGAAAACATATAATTCCTCATTTCTTTTTTTGTCTATTTCCTATCATAGTACCTTTTTGGGACGCAAACAAGACTCATTGTGATTTTGTCCGGATCATCACGATTTCATCGACCATTTCTTTATACGTCGCCATGATGTCCTGTCCACAGAAGATTGGATCCTCGTCGAGCGTATCGAGGGCACGACGAAGGAGATGAATTTTTGGTTTTTTTCGTTCGAGCAGTTCTTCATAGACAAAATCAAGCACTTCGTTATGTGCTTCCCTTGAAGCGTCTGAAATCGCCGACAAGCCAATCAACCGTTTCATGTGTTCATTTGTTTTTACGAACAGTTCTTTCCGGATGACGACCTCATCTTGCGGACGATCGAGCCAAACGGAGAGGAAACGTGGTGGAATCAATTGTTCTTCCGTTCGACTGACGTCGTCGACGAAATGTGTCAACCGATTAAAGACGTAACGGACGACCCGCTCCGGTTGTGTATTTTTTTCCGATTGACGGAAAAAATACATCGCGTATTGGAGCATCCCTGTATAAAGGACGGCGAAGTCAAGCAAGTATGGTGCTTTTTCCTCGCCAAACAAATCACGCATCCGGTGATAGGTCCATTCGATTTCAAGTAATCGGTTCTTTTCCATGAACGCCTTCAGTTCTTTTTCGTTCGAAGCGACAGCTTCTTCAAACAAGGTATAGAGCTTATATTTTTGCATCAGTTCAAGGTAACAGTTACCTTGTTGGATGAATGTCTCATAATCCGACACGTCGCGTCCGACCAAAATGTCTTTTCGAACATTACGCATTTTTTCAAAGACGACGTTAAATACGTCGATGAACAATTCGTTTTTCGATGAAAAGTAGTTATAGAACGTCCCTTTCGAGACATTACTGTGCTCGAGAATATCTTGAATCGATGTGGACTGGTATCCCTTTTCGACGAACAGACGATATGCAGCATCCAGGAGTTGTTTCTTTTTTGGGTTCATTTTCTAATCCCTCTTCTAGTAAAAGATCTTTTTGAGTACATTCGATTTTACCTCAATCTTTTTTATTTTAGTGTATAAAGCAAATAATTTGTAATGTTTTGCTTCAGGCGGTAAGATAGCTAGGTTGTAGAATTGAAGTATAACAAATTAGACACGTAGTATAAAAGGAGCATAACGAAATGCAATCAACCAAGCAATCATCTCGACTTTATCTTATTTTAGCTGTCCTCATGGCAGGCGCGTTCGTTGCCGTCCTCAACTCGACGCTATTAAATATCGCCTTACCTTCCATTATGGTTTCGCTCGATATTCAAACCAGTACGGCCCAGTGGCTGACGACAGGTTATATGCTCGTCAACGGCATCATGATTCCGACGTCTGCCTTTCTCGTCCAAAAATTCTCAACCCGCAAGCTGTTTCTAACGGCGATGAGCTTATTTACGATTGGAACCATCGTCGCGGGTCAAACGGAGCTCTTCCCCGTCTTACTCGGTGCACGGATGTTACAAGCATCTGGTTCTGCTATCATGATGCCTTTATTAATGAACGTCTTGATCACCGGCTTCCCAATCGAGAAACGCGGACAAGCGATGGGGATTTTCGGACTCGTCATCACATTTGCACCGGCAATCGGTCCGACTCTGTCCGGTTGGGTCCTTGAGCATTACGAATGGCCGATGCTGTTCCACATCGTGACACCGATTGCTGCACTTGTTCTTGTTCTTGGTTTCTTCTTACTAAAAAAAGAAGTCGTCACAAGCAGTTTACGCATCGATCGCCTGTCACTCGTGTTGTCCAGTTTTGGATTCGGTGGGTTGTTGTATGGGTTCAGTTCAGCCGGTTCAGCCGGTTGGGGATCATTCGCTGTCATCGGCTCCTTAACAGTCGGCGTCATCAGTCTCGTCTCATTCATTATACGACAATTACGTCTCGACGAACCGATGCTTGAATTCCGGATTTTTAAATATCCGATGTTTGCTTTATCACAAGGGATTTCGATGGTCCTTAACATGTCGATGTTCTCGGCGATGATCTTGATGCCGATTTATGTCCAAACGATTCGCGGGATTTCCCCGTTCCACTCTGGACTCTTGATGTTACCCGGTGCACTCGTCATGGCGTTTATGTCTCCGATCACAGGTCGTTTGTTTGACCGGTTCGGTGCCCGGGTGCTTGCCATCATCGGATTGTCGTTGACAGTCTTAACAACGTTCTTCTTCAGTCGTTTGACGGCAGATACAGCGTATTCGTTCCTCGTCATCATGTACACATTACGTTTCCTCGGAATCTCAATGGTGATGATGCCCGTCATGACGAACGGTCTCAATCATATTCCACAACATTTGACACCACATGGTACGGCACTCAACAATACGTTATCGCAAGTATCAGGAGCAATCGGTTCCGGCTTACTCATTTCCGTCATGACATCACGAACAGCGAGTTACGCAACGGATCTTGCTGCGAACGCAACACCGACGACAGCACCGAAAACGATCATGACACAAGCAATGGTCGAAGGGATTAACGATACGTTCTTCATCGCGACATTGCTCGCCTTGTTCGCCTTAATCCTTTCGTTCTTCATTAAAAAGCGTCCATCGGAAACATTATCGGTCGTCAAACCGGTCGCCGAAAAAAAATATGCGTAACGGTAGCTTTCGCTTCCTTCCGTTATGAATGAAAAGAATAGACATGAAAACGCCGATGACTCCGGATGAAACATGGGAGCATCGGCGTTTTTTTGTTGTCTGCAGTCCGTCCGCTATCTGTTCTTGATATACTCCTCAATTTGTTTGGCGGAGAGAATCCGCTGGTTCGTACTGCCACGGATGGCAAGGCTCGTATCATGGAGCTGCTCCATGTAGGGTCCGTCAATCAAACAATCCACCTGCCGTAAGATTCGACACGCGCGTTCATCTTTAACTAAGTCTTCAATCCGATACCCGGTGAACAAATAAATCTCATAGTCCGGTCGCAATACCAGGACGAGCTGTTCAAGTGCTTCGATTTGAGCGAACGGTTCACCCCCCGACAGCGTAATCCGTTTTGATCCGATTTCCTCGACCCGCTTGATGACGTCAGGAGTCGAGTAGGTTGCACCTGCTGCAAGCGACCACGACGATGGATTATGACAACCTCGGCACCGATGTGGACAACCGGCGAAAAAGATGACCGTCCGTAAGCCGGGACCATCGACGACCGAATCAGCGACGATGGATAGCAGTCGTACCATGGTAGACCCGGTCCTGTTCTTCCGCCCGTTTGGCTTCATTCCAGCGTGCCATCGTCCCGACGAGATATCCCGTAATCCGCCGAATCCGTTCAATGTCTTCTCCGCCACAGACCGGACACGTCTGCTCGATTGTCTGTTCCGTCCGACAGGTCAAACAACGATCGATTGGATGATTGATTGAGCCATAGCCAATGCCTTCTGCCACCATCATCCGGACGATATCCTCGACGGCTTGCGGATTTTCTGCGAGCGCTCCATCCGTCTCGACATAGGTGATATGTCCTCCGTTACAAAGGGCATGAAACGGCGCTTCGAGGCGAATCTTTTGACGCATCGTTACAGCTGCCGTCACTGGAAGATGGAACGAGTTCGTATAGTAGATTTTATCCGTCACACCGGCAATCAAACCAAACTTTGCGACATCATGCGCCGTGAATTTTCCAGACAATCCTTCCGCCGGTGTCGCAATCAGTGAAAAATTCAATCCCGTCTCATCCCCGAATTGATCGACAACGTTACGCATCGTCTGAATCAACGCCCGGCCGATGTTATGGGCAATCGCTGAATCGCCGTGATCATGTCCCGTCAAAACGACGAGCGCTTCCGCGAGACCAATGAATCCGACCGAAAGCGTCCCGTGACGCAGGACCGGCTCAACGCGATCGGTCGGTTGAAGCGTCTCCCCGTCGCGCCAGACGTGTTGATAAAGAAACTGAAATTCTTCCGCCCGTCGATTCGCTTGGTACTGATAACGCTCGAGCAGCTGTTCGCAAGCAAGTTTCGTATAATCAGTCAATGTCGCAAACATATGATCGACCGTTTGACTCGTCAAGGCGAGACGAACGAGGTTCACACTCGTAAACGACAGATTTCCCCGCCCCGTCACGGAAGCTTCTCCTTGACGATTTTCGAAAACACGCGTCCGGCAACCCATGTAGGCAACTTCTTCTGTTGTCTTGCTGACGTTGAACGGGGCATCTAAAAATGCAAAGTTCGGAAACAACCGTTTTCCCGTGACTTTTGTCGCAAGCTGAAATAAATCGTAATTCGGATCACCTGGATTTAACGTCACACCTGCTTTGACTTTAAAAATCTGAATCGGAAAGATGGGCGTTTCCCCTTTTCCGAGACCTGCCAGTGTCGCTTCAAGTAAGGCTTTTGTTAGCATTCGACCGTAAAACGACGTATCCGTCCCGTAATTAATCGAGATGAATGGGACTTGTCCGCCACCGCGTGAATGCATTGAATTCGTATTATGAATAAAGGCTTCGCATGCTTGATAGGTGATTTCGTATGCTTCTTGGCGCGCATATCTCGCACGACGTGCCTTCGACCAGCTCGGAGCAATCTGATTAATTTTCTTCATTTGACGTGCGTATGTTTTCTCGACGAAGGGAGCTAAATCGGTATCAAAATTCGGAAAGGCTTGCCCGCCATGCTGCATGTTTTGATTCGCCTGCATAATGATCGCAGCGAGCGCCATCGCAGAACGGATATCTTGTGCCGGACGAATCGACCCGTGACTCATCTGGAACCCGTTCGTCAGCAAGCAGCCTAACGGAATTTGAGAACAGGTCGTCGTTCCCGTGACATAGTAGTCAGCGTCATGGATATAGAGGATATTGTCCGCCAACGCTTGTTTAACACGAGGCGTCACGAGCAAGTCTTCCATCATCGCCCGCGCCGCCGTACTCGCGATCCGGTTTAACTTCGCGAGTGGTGCTTTGCCATCGATGTTGGCATTTTCTTGGACATGGTTAGTCGTTGGTTCCTCAATCACTTGTCGGTACAAGGTGTTCACTTCCATCACTATCACTCCCTAGATATCGCTTTATTTCTGTCTGTACGACTACTATATCTAGGAAGATTCGGCAGCAGCAACCCCTGCATACTTTTGATTTTTTGCAAGTAAACGTGCTAACTTTTCACGAAATGGTTGTAGAATTTACGTATTCTTCAGCTCCAGGCACGCTTTTTGAACTTTCGGCGTACTATGAGGATTCTCACGACCGTCGAGCCACTCCGTCAAAAACAGAACATCTTCCGGATACATATGTTTAATTGTTCCGAGTTGCGCACGCGACATCCACGCCACCTGTTCAATCGTTTCGTCCGGGTCGTTGATTCCTTGACTGTCACCGATTCGGATAGCTTCAAAATATGTCGTTTCGACTTGAATCGTTTGGATGACGGTCTGTTTCGTAAACAGATTTTGTTTGATCTTCACCGGATACCCGGTCTCTTCCATGACTTCCCGCACACAGCATTCGCCTGCCGTCTCTCCCGGCTCGATTCCACCGGACGGGACGGCCCACGCCTCAGAACCATAACTTTTGACCATCAATACTTGATTTTCCTCATTGACACAAACTGCTGCTGCACCGTACCATTCTCGCATCGTTTAATCCCCTTTCAGCTACTCGTTTCTGTTTAGTCATTCGCGATGACCTTAAACATCCCCTACAAAAAAACTGCCGCTCCAACAAAATGAATTGTTGAAGAGACAGGTAGCCTGCTTACTTTTTAGTTGCGTTCGGTAACATGACTTTAAAGAGTGCCCCGTCGCCTAAGACGGACTCGACTTCAATCGTTCCGTCATGCTCGCGGACGATTTCTTTACAAATCGACAATCCGAGTCCCGTTCCGCCAATTTTACGACTATCCGAGTTGTCGACGCGATAAAACTTACTAAACAGGTGCGGCGTCGAACTGACAGGAATCCCGACACCAAAATCACGGACACTCAGTTCGATGTTTGCATCATGCTCGAGTAAACCAATGATGATATCACCGCCGTCCGGCGAGTACTTCACGGCATTGTTTAATAAATTACCGAGGAGTTGCTTCATGCTGTTGCGATCGGCTTCTACTAGGAATGTCTGCCCTTGATCCGCATCGAGTTGAAGGTTGTGCCGTTCCGTCGTCGCCTGATGAAACTGAATTTGCTCTTTGACGACATCGAGGAGATTAAATACCTCTTTCTCGTATGACTGCTTGCCTGATTCCATTCGTTGTACATTCAAGAAATCACTGACGAGATCAGTCAGGCGTTTTGATTCGTCATGAATTGTCTGTAAATACCGTTTACTCCGATCCGGACCTAAATCCCGTTTTAACATCAGCTCGGTAAAACCATAAATGGACGATAAGGGTGTCCGTAGTTCATGCGAGACCGTTGAAACGAGTTCGGACTTCATTCGGTCGACTTCTGTTTCAGGCGTTACATCCCGGAAGACGAGGATTGTCCCGATTGGTTGTCCCTCATGAACGATTCCTTCAGCATAGACTTGAATAAAGTATGTGCCGTCGTCAATCGATAAAGAAAACATGTCTGTCGGAATCTGACCAGCGAGGACCTTCTCGAAATACATTGCGAATGCCTCTCGTTGATCCATCTGTTCGAACATCGTCTCGGGATTCACTTCAAGAAACGTCGTCATATCTGTTTCTTCCTCAATCTGAAGCGACTGGAAGATTTCAAACAATGCTCGGTTACCGAGTATCACTCGTTCTTCATATTTGACGTATAATATCGCTTCTCGGACAGAATTTAACAGTTGCGCCGTTTCAGCCCGCTCATAGTCCATCTGTTCATATAACGTCATCCGCATCCGTGAAATCGCAATCTGTTTTGCGAACGATGCCAGTTCGGTGATGTCATGTTCCGTGAACGCTTCATCAAATCGTGCTAAATAAAGGCAAGCAATCAATTCATCTTTTGCCGGGTCCATGATTGGAATGACCGCTTCATGAATGTAGTACGGGTAACCTAGCAACCGATCTTCGGTCACTTGCTTCGTCGATTGTGCACTTTCTTTTGAGACCATGACCCGTTTCAACAGTAACGATTCCGTTTTTAAGCTCTCTTGCTGCTCATCGGTCATCTCTTTTGGTACAACCGACGTAATCTCATTATTCTTGATGAACAGTAATGCCCCGAACTCCGTTTTCGTCAAACGGACAATCGTACTGATGACGGAAGAAAAATCAAATAAACTTTCTTTGGAAGCCAATGTCTCAATCAATTCATTCCGATCTTTCAAGTGCAATTCATTCGATCGTGTTGCCGTCAAAGACTGTTCGAGTTCTCTTTGCTTACCGGTCAAATCATCTTGTTTTTGTTCGAGCTCCTGATTTTGTCGTGATAGATCGGTATGTTGGGACGAAATTGAATCGGCCATTTCGTAAAAGGAGTCAGTTAATTGACCGACTTCGTTATTCGATTGGCGGTCATATTCTAAGGAAATCGACTTCCCTTCTGCAAGACGGTGACTTTTCTTCGTCAGCTCTTGCAGCTGTTCCGTCAACCGATTGATGATCGGTCTGACGATGAACACAAGACACAAAATGAAAATCAGTAAGTTCAAAAACCAGAACCATTGTGTTTTCTCTAATTGGTCGAGTACTTGACGTTTCGTCTGACTTGCTGCGCCGTCGATATATAGGTAGCTCGCAAATGACGTCAATGCCCCAATCGCGAATACCCCATAAAAAATCGCCATCAGTTGTCTTCCTATCTTTTCGGTCATCCAGTTTCTCATAAAAAAATCCCCCTACTTATCTTCAAAAAATACAGGGATGTCTTTAACCCATCTCGTACCTCCCTGTTAATTCCCTGAATTCGGGTGAATCAATCATCAAAAGAGACGTTTACGACATGGCGGTGCTACATGCAGGTCACAACTTAGCGCAATCGCATCAACTACCCCTTGCTTCGTCAGTCGATCAGTCTGGATGTGTTGATTGAAAAGCGGATCAGTCAATGCTTGAATGCGGGCATCTGCTTGCTGCCCTCCCCAGGAATCCGGTCGTTCAAATCGTCGAAGTAAACGTCGTTTCACGGTAGAGCTAGAGGCCATTAACGAAACATGATGGACCAGGTGCCCCCGGCGTCTTAATTCACCAACGATCTCATCAAAATATGTCGGGTTCGTCACCGTCATCGGTACAATGACCGTCCGATTGCCGGATTGATTGCTTCGTTCGAGAATCACCCGCGTCAGTTCCCGCCACAACGGTTCATCTTGAAAATCGCTATACGTGCGTGTCGACGGTAATTGTTCTCTCAACAACTGACCGACTGATTCCGGATCGAAGATATCAGATCCCGGTATTCTTTTTTGTAATCCCTTAGCCGCCGTCGTTTTTCCTACTCCAAATGTCCCGTTAATCCAGATAATCATGATTTCCCCGTCTCCCCTTTTCCTAGCATGATGTACATACGAAAAAGCCGTCCCGCCGGTTTCAACCGTCGGACAGCTTTACAGAAATATTAATAAATAAACTGAATGATGAAAGGTGCCAGGACACTCGCAAAAATCGCCGTCAAGACCATCGTCAGCAATCCGACCGCACCCTCCCGTTGGTCGAGCGTCATCGATTTGGTTGCACCCATGACATGCGCAATCGAAGCCAGTCCGACACCCCGACTGACGAAGTGACGAATCTTTAACCCCGTCATCAAGCGTGGACCGACAAGTGAACCGACGAGCCCTGTCATCAGAACGAACGTCGCGGTTAAGGTCACCGTTCCACCCGAACGCTCAGAAATCGACAAGGCGACGGGCAACGTGACGGATTTCGGGAGCAGTGCCAGATTCGTCGTTCGTCCGAGATGTAACAACAGTCCGAACAGGATATCTGACGTCAAGGCGATGCTCGTCCCGATGACGACCCCTAGCCCGATTTCCGGCAAGAAACGCCGAACATGGTGACGGACCGTATAAAGCGGAATCGCGAAGGCGGTGATGGCAGGACCGAGCATTTTCGTCAAATACTGTCCGCCAGTCATATAGGTCGCGTGGGATACACCCGTCAATGATAAAATCAAAATCATTGTTGCCGTCACGGTCAAAATCGGTAACGTCCAGACTCGTGGATACCGCCGATACCCGGCAAATCCAATCAAAAAGATAACAATCGTCAGAATCAACCAAAATAGTGCCTTAATCACGTGGCGTCACCCCATCTTTTCGATGAGCAAGCCGATCGACGATGTAGGCAGAACCGACGAGCGTCAGCAAGCTACTCATGATGACGATCAATACGATCTGTAAGCCGTTCTGGCGTAAGAATACCGCATAGTCCATGATTCCCGACAATGCCGGAACGAAGAACAACGGCATGATGAGCAGCAACAGCCGGCCGCCCCGTTCAACGTGTTTGACTTGGACGACCTTTGCCTTGAGCGCTAAATAGAGCAACAAAAGTCCGACGATATTCCCCGGTAACGCTAAGTCAAAGCTTTTACTGATCAGTTCACCGATTGTCGCAAAACAAGTGATCAGGATTACTTGCCCAATCAATGAAAGAAGTGTGCGCATTTTTGTAGACATAATTCCTTTTCCCCTTGTATAAACCGAATTCACTGTTCATTATCCGCTTCTGTTTGTGAACAATCAATGAAATGAGTCAATTTGTTTGATGTAATCGTTCTCACACGAATTGAAAGGACTTCTTGATACAGTACAGCTTTAAGCATCAAGAACTGTTGTTGAACAGACGAACGTGTATGAAGCGATTCAAGACGAAACACGCTCTAAAATGTCTTTTTTTCGGTGTAATCCCAAAAAGCTTTGCTTTTGCGTTGACTCCTACGGGAAAAAGCGCGTTTTTACGCGCTGATAAGAGGCGGGCAAGCAACGAAAAACAGAAGCTATGATTGTCAAAGACTACGTTTCCTATACTTTGAGACTGTGCGTAAGTGGATGGACCATGACACACGAAACGCCGATAATCCCGTTTTTCATACGGAGTCATCGGCGTTTTTCAGGAAGATTCTTTTCGTTTGCGAGAGGTAAATACTCTTCTCACATCACGCGTTTAAACAATTTCTCCAGTTCATATGTCGTCCATTCGATGATGACCGGTCGGCCGTGTGGACACGTGAACGGCATCTCGGTTTGTGACAGGTCGACGATCAATCTTCGCATCATCTCTTCATTTAACGGATGATTGGCTTTGATTGATTTTTTACAGGCCATCATGATTGCCGCATCTTCCCGGTACTGTTCGATGTCGATTTTTTGTTTCATCAACGCTTCATCCATCAGCTCTTGAATCGTCTCTTCCTGCCGGTGCGAGGGAAACCAGGTCGGTACTTCACGGACGATGAAGCTTTGCGGACCAAACGCCTCCAACTCAATCCCGACTTCTAACAATAAAGGCAGGATTTCTTCCATCCGCTTCATGTCATCAGATGAAACTTCGAACGTGTACGGCAATAACAGTTGCTGTTGCTGCTCGAGCGGACGACCAAACATCACTTTGTACGTTTCATACTTGATGCGCTCCTGGGCAGCATGTTGATCAATCAAATACATCCCGTCCTCGCCGGAACAGACGATATAGGATGAGTGCAGTTGACCGATGACATCGAGATGGGGAAACTTCGGACGATTGTCCTCCGTTTGTCCAGCGTTCGCTATTACTTCTTCCCGTTGCTCCCCTTCGAAGCTGACTGCTTGATCAGCCTGTCGTCCTTCTGTCTCATGAACCGCTTCACGTTTTGGAATCGGATAATTCCAGACTGCACGCGACGACGTATCTTCAACCGAATCGACGCTATATGAGAAATCGAGCCGTTCCTGCGCACTCGGGTCTTTTTTAGGTTTTTGTTTCGTCACTTGCGGAATCAACGTCTCGCGACTGAGTGTCATTCGAATCGTCTCTTGAATCAATTGACATAACTCTGCTTCCTTCGACAAACGAACCTCTCGTTTTGCCGGGTGGACGTTGACATCAATCAATAGCGGGTCCATCGTCACCTCGATGACGGCAATCGGAAAACGACCGATCGGCAGTAACGTATGATAACCATTCAGGACAGCTTGCGACAAAGCAAAGTTTTTGACCGACCGCCCATTTAAAATCAAGGTGATGTAGTTTTTCGACGCCCGTGTGACTTCGGGTTTAACGAGATGACACGTCAATTGATAGTCCGCATTCGATGCTGTCGCAACAAGTGTCCCTTGAATCGTCTGATGCCCGTAGACGCTCGCTAAAGCTTGACGGACGTCACCGGAACCATTCGTCTGAATCAACACTTTCCCTTCATGGACGGCACGGAACTTGACCTCCGGGTGCGCGAACGCCATCCGGTTCAAGACATCGGTGATTGCCGCAAGCTCCGTATGTGTCGTCTTCAAATACTTCAGGCGGGCTGGTGTATTAAAGAATAAGTGTTCAACGGTCAGTTCTGTTCCCCGGTTCATCGCGCTAGCCGAACGATCGAGTAATTTTCCGTATTCGAGAATCAATTGGACCCCTTCTTGATCGGCCCGTTTCGTCTTCAGCGTGACTTTACTGACGGACGCAATCGAGGCCAATGCCTCGCCCCGAAAACCGAGTGTCTTGATCCGGAACAAATCGTGTTCATCCTTAATCTTACTCGTCGCGTGACGAACGAAAGCGAGTTCCGCATCTTCCGGATAAAACCCGTGTCCGTTATCGCGAATCGTCATCCGTTTCATCCCTGCTTCTTCAAGTTCGACATCGACTTGTGTCGCTCCGGCATCGAGTGCATTTTCGACGAGCTCCTTGACGACGGAAGCCGGTCGCTCGACGACTTCTCCCGCCGCGATCCGGTTTGCTAACGAATCCGATAATTCACGAATGATGCCCATCCCTTATCTCCTCACTTTCTGGCTTCTGCTTGCAACCGATACAACGTATTGAGTGCATCGAGCGGTGTCATGTTAATCAAATCAAGCGTCGCAATCGTTTCCTTGACAGGGTCCGGTTCTGCGAACAGGCTCATCTGATTGATTGGTGCCTCGAGTACTGGCGGCGTGACGTCGACCGGTGGTTTGACGCTTTGATCAGCTTGTTCGAACTCAGACAATAGCACTTCTGCCCGCGAAATCAAGGTTTCCGGTAAATCTGCGAGACGGGCAACATGAATCCCGTAGGATTGATCGGCTTTCCCGTCCCGGACTTCATGTAAGAACACGACGCGTCCGTTTTGTTCGACGGCGCGGACGTGGACGTTCGCAAGCTTCGCAATCGTTTCCTCGAGCACCGTCAACTCATGGTAGTGGGTCGAGAAAAGCGTTTTTGCGCCGACCGAATCGGCAATGTGCTCGACAATCGCTTGGGCGAGGGCCATTCCGTCATACGTTGACGTGCCCCGACCAATTTCATCCAGCAAGATAAGTGACCGATCCGTCGCTCGTGCCAATGCCTCTTGTGTCTCGACCATCTCGACCATGAACGTCGATTGTCCACTGACTAAATCATCTGCTGCCCCAATCCGGGTGAAGATTTGATCGAAGACGGGAAGTTCTGCCCGTGACGCCGGGACGAACGAACCGATCTGGTGGAGTAAAGCAATCAAGGCGAACTGGCGCATGTAGGTCGATTTACCGGACATGTTCGGTCCCGTGATCAATAACATTTCACGCGCTTCGTCTAATGCGATTCCGTTTGCGACATATTCCCCGCGTGGTAAGACCGTCTCGATGACCGGATGACGGCCGTCTTCAATCGCTACGCTTCGACCGTTCGTCGTCACCGGACGAACGTAACCATGTGTTTCGGCGATTTCCGCGAGCGCGACGAGGACGTCGAGTTCCGCAATCCGGCGGCTGACCCGTTGCAAGCTCTCAATGTGTGTTTTGACTTGGTCACGGACACCACAGAAGAGTTCATATTCCATCGTGATACTTTTTTCTTCCGCTCCGAGAATCAAGGCTTCTTTTTCTTTCAATTCCGGCGTGATGTAACGCTCAGCATTCGCAAGCGTCTGTTTTCGTTCATACCGTCCTTCTGGGAGCAACTTGGCGTTGGCACGTGATACTTCGATGTAATACCCAAACACACGGTTGTAGCCGATTTTTAACGTTTTAATGCCCGTCGCCTGCCGTTCACTCGCTTCGAGTGTCGCAAGCCACGTCTTCCCGTCTTTTGAAGCCGTCAGCAATTCATCGAGCTCAGCGTTAAAGCCGGTCCGGATCATCCCACCGTCCTTTGTTGAAATCGGTGGGGCTTCGACGAATGCCGCATCAAGCAACGCCGTTAGCTCGTCATGCGGATCAAGTCCAATCGCTAATTGCCCGAGACGCTGGCTGAGCAGTTCTTCGAGCGCTGCCTGTATCCGTGGAATCAATCGTAACGTCGTTTTCAGTTGGACGAGATCACGGGCAGAAGCCGTTCCGTAGCCGACTTTTGCGACGAGTCGCTCGAGATCATAGACTTCTCTTAACGTATCTTTCAACTGGTGCCGCTCAAAGTAGTGTCCAAGCAGTTCTTCGACCGCGTCGAGCCGCTCCGTAATCGTCTGTTCCGACAAGAGCGGTTTTTCAAGCCAACGCTTAAGCATCCGGCCGCCCATCGCTGTTCCCGTGATGTCGAGTAATCCAAGCAACGAACCCTTTTTGTCGCCTGTTCGTGCTGACCGGACGAGTTCAAGGTTTTTGACCGTATTCGGCTCGAGCTGCATAAAGTCCGTCGCTTCGTAGACGAGCGCCGGTTGCAGGTGCGACAAGGCACGTTTTTGCGTATCATGCATATAGGCATAAAGGACAGCGAACGCATCCGCTTGTGCCGCGTCGATCGCCCGGTCACCGTGTGGATGACTTTCACGGCGCGTGCTTTCCGTCAACGGGATCCGTAACGACTGTAATGCTGCTGTGTGCTCCGGATTCGTCACGACGATTTCCCGGGGCAAGATGATACTCAGTTCCTTGATGACGGCGTCGAGCGAAGTAACACTTGTCAAAGCACTCTCGCCTGTCGAGACGTCCCCGCGGGCAATCCCGAACCGTCCTTCCTGTTCAGCGATTGCGACGAGGTAACGGTTTTCCTTTTCCGTTAAGGACGACATTAAAGTACCCGGTGTGATGACTTGAATAACTTCTCGTTTGACGAGTCCTTTCGTCAACTTCGGATCTTCGACTTGATCACACAGAGCGACTTTATATCCCCGTTCAATCAATTGTTCGATGTACCCGTTCGCCGCATGATGCGGCACGCCGCACATCGGAATCGGATGTTCAGCATTCTTCCCGTTCTTCGCCGTCAACGTCAGCTCCAGTTCATGGGCCACTTGTTTGGCATCATCAAAAAACAATTCATAAAAATCACCGAGTCGATAAAATAAAAAGGCATCCGGATAATCCGCCTTAATTGAAAAATATTGTTTCATCATTGGTGTGTTGTGTACTGCTTCCATCTTTCCACCTCATTCGTAGAAAAAGCCGACGGATTTCCGTCGGCTTCCCCATTCGTTTCATTGATTAATAGCCGCAACCGCCGCTTTTGTTTTCAGCTTCCATCCCACTGCCCGTTTTTCCAGCTAAGACATCGCCATCCGTTGCTTCGATGATTTGATCCGTAATCCCGTTCGAGATTGTCACCGTGATGTACTGAAGTAAGCCGTTGACTTCTTCTTGCGACTCTTGGAACTGTTGGACGACCGGCATCTCATCGAGCTCAGCAAATAATTTATCCAGTTTTGCTTCAACACGCGCGAGTGCCTCTGTTTTTCCGTAGTGCTGGCAGTTGACTGCCTCTTTTTGGAGGAACTTGATTTGTTTCATCATCTTTTGGACTTTTTCGTTGCCATTGATGTTTGCCTCTGCCGCTTTAAACCGTTCGACTTCTGACGTTTCAGAAATCATTTTCGCGATTTCATTTGCTTTTTCGATGATTTGTTCATCTGTATACATACACATTCGTCCCCTCTATGTCGAGCGGTCAGACCGCTACTCGTCGTTTCTGCGAACGATGACTCGTTCTGTCGCATTCATTATACCGTTCTCACTAGAGGGTGACAAGAATAGTTCCTTATTCAATCGAACGCCACAATAAGTAAGCAGCGTGACTGCGGTACGGGGCAAATTGTTCGGCGAGAACAATCGCTTCATTGACAGTCGGACGAACGCCATTCAAGCGTTCGAATGCCCGCAAGATTCCGATATCGGACGCCGGAAATAAATCTCTGCGTCCGTATCCGAACATCAACACATTTTGGACCGTCCAGGGACCGACGCCTTTTAAGGCAATCAATTGTTCCGCGATGACCGCATCTTCCGCCTGACGGAGTTGTTCAAAGTCAAGATTTGCGGTCGCCGCCCGTAACAAATAATCGACTTTACGACCCGATAGCTGCAGCGCCCGAAGTTGTTCTTCCGAAGCACCCGCAAGTTCAGCTTGCGTCGGCGGAAAAACGACGCCGTCGATTGTCGTCCCGAATGTCCGAAAGACCCGGTCTGTCAAGACACGTGCGAACGACAGGTTGATTTGCTGATGGATGATGGAGCGAATCAATGCTGTAAACGGATCAACATCGAGCACAAGCCGTTCCGCACCAAACGTTTCAACAATCGGTGCCAGCGTCGTCCGCTTTAATTCAAGGGCCGGGTTCGATTCATCTAAACGAAACCGCCGGCGCATCGCGTCGACCATCGGTTGTTTTGGTCCATCCCCCGCCAACACGATCGTTCGACGATCGTCCGCCCGGATTTGACCAATCCACGGCATTTCGTCGATACGAATTGGAATCCGTAAGGCATCTGCCGATTCTTGCTGTAGCGAATCATTCAACAGGCGGGTCCGGACGCCCTCAAAATCATAATCAGACGTCAATGTTACTTCTTGTTGCCACATCAGAAGTCTCCTTTTACGCAAAAAATAGTTTGACTCCACCTAAAATTAAACCGATGAAAAATCCACAAATCGCTCCGTTGACCCGAATCCATTGTAAGTCGTTTCCGACTTTGTCCTCAATCATATGAATCAACGTTTCCGTATCGAACCGGTTCAAGTTCTCACGGACGAGTCCGCCGATCCGCGCATGGTTTTGGTCGACGAACCGGACGAGTTGGTCTTTCATCCAGCGGTCGCTCTCCTCTTTGAACGTCGGATGGTGTTCCCACTCATCAAGCGCCTGGTTCATTAAAGGCAGTGCCCGTTGTTCCCAAAATGCATCTGATATAAAGTACGTCTCTAGCTCTGCGATGCCTGACGTGTAGGCACGATCGAGGATCGGCTCTAAATCAATCCGTTCGATTTCTTGCATCTTCCACGCATCGATTTTCCCTAATCGGACATCATCTTGTGCGAGCTGTGCCAAATTCCGACGGATGTGATCGATGATCGCCAACCGATTTGGATGATGGACGTGTTTCATGTCTTGAATCACACTCAAGAGGACACTTTGGATGACAAGGCTGAGGCGTTCCTCCGAATAGACTTTTTGGACCGTCTTCGCTGTCACACGTAAGAAGGTATTTTTTTCTTGATCAATCATTGCCTGATAGGCAAGTCGTCCGATTTGATCGCGGATGACGGGGTCCTGCAAGAGTTTTTGTCCGTAACCGAGCAGTTGATCAATCGCCAACTCATCGAGTCGGCGCTCATCGTTTAAATCGATTAAGCGATCGGCTAATTTCTTCGCCGGGTAAGCACGAATCGTTTCAACGATTCGCTCATCGACCGCCTTGATGATTGATGCCCGCGGAAGCTTTCGTAAAATCCCGATCAATAGTTCCGTCACGGTCGATCGAAACGCTGGGACTAACACAAGTGAACGTAATAATTTGATGAAGCGATCTGCAAGCGTCATGTGGCGCAGCTTTTCGACGATGCTTTCTTTGTTCAATAAATCTTTTTCGAGCATCTGGACAATCGATTCGATGACCCGTTCCCGATTTTTCGGCAGCAAGTTCGTATGTGGAATCTTTAGACCGAGCGGATGACGGAACAGGGCTGTAATCGCGAACCAATCGGCGATTCCACCGACGAGACCGGCCTCAAAACCACTTTGAAGCCAAAAAATCCAAGCATTTTCTTTAAACGGTAGCGACGCGACAAAACCGACTGCCATAAAAATCAACGAGACGGTCGCGAGGCGTCGTGTCGAAGATTTTGGTGTGTTCACCTCGTGTTGCAAAACACTTCCTCCTTTTCGTAGAAAGGGATTGATTGAGCGTATAGTTGATTATACGTTACCCCATTTTGATAAGTTTCGACAAGAAAGAGCCCCAGCCTCACCTGACTGGGACTCATTATGTAATTAAAACGTGTATTCTCCGAATTTTTTGCCGTCCCACGTCGCCGTTGCCGTTGATACGAAATAGACTAATCCGTTTCCGAATGTGTTCTCCATTAAAGAAACAAGCTGTTGTCCGTTCGTTTGTTCGACAAATGCTAACCGAACCTCTTCCTTGCCTTGATAAATTCGTTCATAGACACTCAGTCCTCGGGCATTGATGAACGTTCGTGCCGTTGCAAAAACAATCGGCCCGACTTCCGGACGACGCTCCTGGATGAAGAGTTGACATTTTTCCTCAAAGGGATTCACGCGATTCACTCCTTCTCTCTTTTTATGGTCATGACTACTTACTTCCCGTCTCTCCCCCATCATAATCCTGTTCTGACAAAAAAGCGACCATTCGGCCGCTTCTTTCATCATTTCACAAAGTCATTCAAATCTTGACACCTAACTGTCGGGCGACATGAATCGCTGACGTCGACGCACCGATTGTCCCTGCCCCCGGAAAGACGGTATCGCCAATGACGTAGAGATTCGGGACACCGGTCCGAAATGATGCCGCGCGGAACAAACTCGTTGAACGCAATTGCGGATAACCGCCGACGCCACCGTCCGGTCGTGACGTGTAACGCACCCAGGCGCCCGGTCCACCAGGATGACGTTCGATTGCCTGCTCGCGAAAGCCGGGAAACTCCTGTTCGACAATCGTTTCAAATACATCCTGCATTCTTTCGATCTGATGCCCGTAATGTACGTTGTCCGTAGCATCAAAGTAACCAATCGGGACGTGACAGGACATCGTCAATGTCCGTACGCCCTCCGGAGCCCGTTTTACATCACCCGAACGTGATAATGACAAAAAGGCATGACCCGATGGTAACCGTTCATCGTGAATTTGTCGAAAGGCACTATCGGATGTAACCAATTTTTCCGGAAAGGCAGCATAATACGTGAATGTGGCCCATTGCGCCAGTTTCCTTTGTCTTGCGTACGTCCGTTTAAGCGTCCGTAAAAGAGGTGGACTGACGAGACGCTGCATCGCTTCGAGTGGGAGCGCACCGATGACGACATCCGCTAGCATTAGACGACCGCGACGATCTTCTAGTAAAAAACCATCTGCCGTTTGCTTGACCGACGTGATTTTACGACCAAGTAACATCGTCGCCCCGTCATGTTCTGCCGATTCTTTCAGGATTTCTGCGACTCGATAAAGACCGCCCGGCACATAGTACGCACCGTCGTGATAAATCGATAAGGCAACGGCACCGAGTAACGCGGACGCTTCCTGACCGGTCTGCATACTGTCTAATAAAATCCCGTCCACCAGCCGAGCGAAAACCGATCCTTCCAACCCATGGCGCCGTAACACTTGTCCGACGGTCTGTGTGACGTACGGAAGTAAAGGCAGGCTCGATTGCGCTTCTTTTATTATCAACTGTGCATCGTACAAAGTTCGTACAGGTAGTGCCGGAAGTGACTCCATTAAAGGAGCGACATGACGTTGAATCTTATCGATCTCTTCAAAAAATGCGCCGATTTGATGCGCCTGTTGTGGGAATACATCCTGTAGTTCCCCGATGAATCGAGCACGGTCACGGTAATAGGCAATATCGTGCCCATCGATTTTAATCGTCATCACAAGATCAAGTAACTCCGTTTCGACATCTAACCCCAAGTGTTGCAAAACCCGGTCATGAATGCCGCCTCGTTGAAAGCCCATCCCGAGTGTCGCGCCGACCGGGTACGTCAAGTCTTTCCGGGTGAATTTGCCTGCGGAGCCCCCCCATTCGCGACTTCCTTCAAGCAATGTCACGTCATGCCCTTCTCGAGCGAGGAGTGCCGCCGCTGTCACGCCGGCAATCCCTCCGCCAATAATCGCGACGCTTTTCATTGATCGTCCTCCTCTTCCAAGACTAGATTTTCTTTAAATAAGAAATCGCGTACTTCGCGGAAGACCGGTTCGCGCCGGTGAATCGTGAAGTGATCATACTTATATGACTTCGTCTGGATGTTGTCCGTATAATCTTCGAGCGTGAACGAACTGTCTAACGGAATCAGATTGAAGTCGCCTCCTTTGGCACCGAAGGAGTAAACAAGGACATCACGCGGCCATGTCTCGAGCCGCGCTTTCAACCGCTCGATCGCCTTTGAGTTCTCTGCTAAATCCTGAATCGCCGGACTGTTCGTATTCGTCCCGAACGGAGCAAGCGTCAAGCCGAGCGTCGCATAATTTGATCCACCAATCGGTGCATCAAGCGTGACGACTTTTCGAATCGTATACGGAAGATTTTCGTTCAACGTATATTCGACGACGTCGACTCCACCCATACTGTGACCAACAAGTTGGATGTCGGTAAACGACGCCTTTTGTTGCTTGTCATACTGAGCGATCGCGGCTTCAAGCCACGTCTGTTGCTGCGCAAGGCTTGCTTCATCGTCTTCGAAAATGATACGAACGAGCGGGAAACCGGTCGATGAGTCCTTGACTTTACAGGTTACCTTCCCGGTCCGATCAACATCACATCGCCCTCCGTCATCCGCTAACTTTTTTTCCGTAAAGTTTTCAATCATCGGTAAGAAGGTCCGTTCCGTCCCGAACAAGCCATGCACCATGAACGTCGGGACAATCTCCCCCTTCGATTCCGTCACGATTTGCGTTGTCGGCGGCGGGGCACTGGCCGTCTCGTCAGCAAAGATTAACCAAGCACCACCTCCGAGTAACAGACAAACGAGTAGCGAGATACTGATTGTCTGAAGTTGCTTGCGGCGTAATTTCCGCACGTGGTGGATGATCCAAAACGTCAAGAGACCGAGTCCGATTAATAAGACGACCCCCGTGATAATCCAGCCCGTCGGATTCGGAACGTATGCCACGAGTTGCAATTGATTGTCTTTCGTCCCGTATAATTTCCACGAGACGTCATTGTAGTTCGCCCAGTCGATTTTCTCCGCATTTTGCAAAGCGACGACTTCCGGGACGTGCAGTTTAATCTCGATGTCCGCTTGGCGGATGTAACGATCGGCTAACTTTTTAACTTGACCTGTAGGATGATAGCCCTTGATATTTAAGCGATCGATACTTAAGTCGATGTTCGTATTTAAACGGTACGTATTAAACCAAAAACCTTCCTGCTTGTCCACATCATACGTCGTATCGGGCGGAATCAAGATTCCCCCGACACCTGTCTTCCATTCCTCTTTAATCGAGGCCAAATCTTCAAGGTTCGCGAAGGTTTTTTCCATACGAAGTCCTTCATAGTCGTCTTTCGTTTTGAAGGTCGACGCTGCATAGCCGTTTTTTTCAGCCTGCTTCGCATACATCTCCCAGTCCGGATTAAAGTTCAATAATCGTGCGACCGGATGTTCTTTTGCTGCATACGTCGTCTTCAAGGTGACACTTTGATCCAGATGGACAGTCGCATCATACTGAATGCGAATGCAGCCACCGAGCAAAAACGTCAGCATCAACAGCGATGCCAGCAACAGCTTTTTTTGAATCGTCATAAAGCACGTGCACTTCCTTTCTGAAGTTCTCTTTTCCCTATCATACAATCGAAAAAACAGCCGAATCAATCATCGGCTGTTTTTCTATCCTGTTAAATCAAGTTTAATTCTTGTCCGACTTGTTTGAAGGCTTCTATTGCTTGCTCTAAGTCGTCACGCGTATGCTCTGCCGTAACGATTGTCCGGACACGTGCTTTCCCTTTGGCAACGGTCGGGAAGGCAATTCCTTGTGCGAAGACGCCGTGAGCACGCAGTTGATCGGACAACTTATGACAAAGCGCTTCGTCCCCGACGATGACCGGTGTGATCGGCGTCGTCGATGTCCCGATGTTAAAGCCAAGATCACGTAGTCCTTGTTTGAAGAACTCTGTATTTTCCCAAAGACGATCGAACAGTTCTGTCTCTTCTTCCATTACCCGCAGTGCTTCCCGGTTTGCTTCGACGACTGCCGGCGGATGTGACGTCGAGAAGAGGAACGGGCGCCCTTTATGGATTAAGTAATCTTTAACATGCTGTTCACACGCGACATACCCGCCAAGGACACCAATTGCTTTCGACAAGGTACCGACTTGGAGGGCGACACGACCGTCAAGCCCAAAGTGGTTGACCGTCCCGCGACCACTTTTTCCTAAAACGCCTGAGGCATGCGCGTCATCGACCATGACAAGCGCATCGTACTTTTCTGCGAGTTCGACGATTTCCGGAAGTGGTGCGATGTTACCGTCCATTGAGAAGACGCCGTCCGTGACGACGAGTCGTGTCCGTGCGTCTTGCGTCTCTTGGAGCGCTGCTTCAAGATCAGCTAAGTCGACGTGTTTGTAAATGCGGCGTTTCGCTTTCGTCAAGCGAATCCCATCGATGATCGAAGCATGATTAAGGGCATCGGAAATGACGACATCCTCTGGTCCGAGCAGTGCCGACAAGACACCGAGGTTCGTCGCAAAACCTGACTGGAAGACGAGTGCTGCTTCCGTATGTTTAAAGGTCGCGAGTTCTTGTTCGAACGCTTCATGCATTTCGAGTGTTCCCGCGATCGTCCGGACCGATCCTGTCCCGGCACCGAATTCAAGCGCTGCATCCGCTGCCCGTTTTGCGAGGCGCGGGTGCGCTGCGAGTCCGAGATAATTGTTTGAAGATAGTTGAATCAGTTCTTTTCCATCAATCGTCACACGATTGTGTTGTGCACTTTCGAGTGGTACGAGCTTGCGGAATGTCCCCGCCGCTTTCATTTCCTCTAATTCTGTTCGTAAGTGTTCGAAACCCATTAATTCGTCCCCCTTGGTTGTAGTACAACTTTTCCACATTTCCCTTGGCGCATCAATTCGAAGCCTTCTTCGAATCGTTCGAGCGGTAATGTATGTGTGATTAACGGTTTGACATCGACCTTGCCGCTCGAAAGAAAGGCTGATACTTGGCTCCATGTCTCGTACATCTTCCGCCCCGTGATTCCTTGGACGCGGACCCCTTTAAAGACGACATGGTTCGTCAAGTCGATTTCAACCGGTTTGACGGGCAGACTTAAGATGTTGACATCTCCGCCTGCCGTCACCATTTCAAAGGCTTGACTGATCGCGACCGGATGACCACTCATCTCGCAGACGACATCGATTCCGTCGCCGTCCGTCATCATCATGATCCGTTCGATGACATCATCATGGCGTGAATCAAGAACGACATCTGCGCCCATCGTCTTCGCAAGCTCTAACCGATACGGATTGACATCAATCGCGACGACTTCCGCTGCCCCTGCCGCTTTCGCGACCGAAACGGCCATCAAACCGATTGGACCACAGCCGACGATGGCGACCGTCTTGGCACTGACGTCGCTTGCAAGTACCGTGTGGACGGCATTTCCCATCGGTTCTTGAATCGACGCGATGCTTGCCGGCATTTCTTCCGGATTGACCCAGAGGTTTTCTTCCGGCATGACGACGTACTCGGCAAAACAGCCTTGCGTATCGACACCGATGATTTTCGTATTTTTACAAATATGATACTGTCCCCGTAAACACTGTTTACATTGATGACAGACGATGTGTGTCTCAGCTGAAACATGATCCCCAAGCTTCAGACGTTTTGTCCCTTCGCCGAGTTCGACGACTTCTCCCGAAAACTCATGTCCGAACACGTATGGCGGATTGACACGAGACGCGGCCCAGGCATCCCATTCGTAAATGTGGACGTCTGTCCCGCAAATTGAAGTCGCTTCAACGCGAATCAATACTTCACCGCGTCCCGGGACAGGAACCTCGACTTCTTTCAAGACCGCTCCAAAACCACGCTCTTCTTTGACGAGTGCCCGCATCGTTTTTGTTTGCGTCGTCTGTTCTTCCATCGTCACTAACTTTGTCATATTTCCCCGACTCCTTCATGGGTCTTACCTGTTTCTCTAATCGGTAATGACCAAATGTTTAGCATCCCCAAAAACCAAACCATCATTCGACTCTATTTTACATGAATTCCGCAGCGAGTTGGTTAAATGTTTCTTCATTCATTTCAAGATCGGCAAACGTCAGTCCCGTCTCATCATACCCATCGATTTGTGACTGATAGTCGAGCCGTGACTCATCTTGATAAATCAGACCCATGACGAGTCCGTCGTGCTCATGGACGACGCGTTTCGCTGTATCGAGATTTGTTGCATCGTACCCCTCAATTTCGTCCAGTTTCGTCAAATTTTGTTTAAACCAATCGTACGTGTTGACCTTGTTAAACGTCACACAGGGACTGAAGACATTAATGAAGGCGAACCCTTTATGTTCCGTCGCTTGTTCAATCAGCCGTGTCAATCCTTTCAAGTCGTTCGAGAAACTTTGGGCGACGAACGTCGCACCCGCCGTCAAAGCAAGCTCGACCGGCGAAATGCTCTTCTCAATCGAGCCTTTCGGTGTTGACTTCGTTTTGAATCCGGGAGCTGACGTCGGTGATGTTTGCCCCTTCGTCAAGCCGTAGATTTGATTGTCCATGACAATGTACGTCATGTCGACATTTCGTTTGAACGCATGAACCGTATGCCCCATTCCGATTGCAAAACCGTCCCCGTCCCCGCCGGACGCGATGACTGTCAATTCCCGGTTCGCCATCTTGACACCTTGGGCAATCGGGAGCGAACGACCGTGGACACCATGAAAACCATAGGTGTTGATGTAACCAGAAATGCGACCGGAACAGCCGATTCCAGAAATCAAAGCCAGTTCTTCCGGCTCAAGACCGACGTTCGCGACGGCACGTTGAATCGCTGCTTGAATTGAGAAGTCACCACATCCCGGACACCAGTTCGGTTTGACATCATTTCGAAAATCTTTAAAGGTTGCCATTAAAAACGCCTCCTGCTACTACCTGTTCTACGACTTCTGCCGGATAGAACGGATCACCGTTGAATTTCAAGATATGTTCAATCTTGTCTGCGAACCCACAGTTCATCTGAATCAGTTTCGCGAGTTGACCGGTCGCATTGTATTCGACGACGACGACTTTTTTCGCCCGCTCAAGATGTGGCCGGACGAGTTCACTCGGGAACGGGTGCATTTGACGAATATGCAAGTGATCGACTTTCATCCCTGCATGCTCTAGACGTGGCATCACTTCTTCAATCGTCCCGCGCGTCGAATTGAAGCCGACGAACAGGATGTCTGGTGTCTGATGCTGTTCCGTCACAAGGACAGCGTCTGCTAGACGGAATTGATTGAGTTTGCGTAAACGTTTCGTCATTTGATCGACCCGGTTCTTCGTTGCTTCCGAGGGACGTCCTTCTTCGTTATGTTCGACGCCCGTCACGTGATGAATCCCGTGTTTCATTCCCGGGACGACACGCGGACTGATCCCGTCTTCCGTCACTTCATACCGTTTGAAGTAGTCTTTCCCGGCAAGTTCCGGTAAGTCGCCTTGCAGTAATTTTCCGCGTCGGATTTCGACACGTTCTAAGTCGAGCGGTTCGACCGATTGTTTTCCGAGCGATAACATCAAGTCGGTCAAAAGGATGACCGGACATTGGTACTCTTCCGCAATATTAAAGGCTTCCGCCGCATCATAAAACGCTTCTTCGACCGTCGACGGTGCAAGGACGACTTTCGGAATCTCGCCATGCGTACTGTAAATCATCGCCATCAAGTCCGATTGTTCTTGTTTCGTCGGGAGTCCCGTTGACGGTCCTCCCCGTTGTGTATCGATGATGACGAGTGGTGTTTCCGTCATCCCGGATAACCCGATGGCTTCCGCCATCAACGACAGTCCTGGTCCAGCTGACGCCGTCAAGGCACGGACACCGGCATAGTTCGCGCCGATCGCCATCGTGACAGCTGCCAGTTCATCCTCTGTCTGAACGACCGTTCCGCCGAACTGTGGTAATTTCTTGATTAAGTACTCCATGATTTCTGACGATGGTGTAATCGGGTAAGCGGCCATCAAGCGGGCTCCCCCTGTCACGGCACCGAGGGCAATCGCATCGTTGCCAATCATGAACATGCGTTGCTTCCCGTCGGCCGGTTCCAGGATGAACCGCTCGGCATCGAGTGCCATCTCTTCAAAAGCAACTGCTCCTTCCCGAATCGCCGATAAGTTCTTTGCGACCATCTCCGGACCTTTGCGACCAAAAATTTGTTCGACGACGGCTTCAAACCGTTCTGGATCAATTCCGAGAATCGCACTTGAAGCACCGATCGCGACCATGTTTTTCATCAGTGCGGTTCCAAGACCCGCTGCAATTTCCGTAAACGCAATCGGATAGAGATCGGCACGCGAAGCATCCGGATTCGTCGGCTTGAACTTTGCGTCGGCAATGATGATTGCCCCCTGGCGTAACTCGTGGAAATTGACATCGATCGTCTCTTGATCAAATGCCACTAAAATATCGAGATCGTCCGCGACGGTCCGAACTTCATGTGTCGCCACACGAATCTTATTGTTTGTATGTCCACCTTTGATGCGTGAAGAAAAGTGACGATATCCATATAAATAATAACCAAGACGGTTGAGGGCAATCGCAAAAATCTCACCTGTCGATTCGATTCCCTCTCCCTGCTGTCCGCCTACTTTCCATGATAATTGATTGTACATCGACGTTCGCTCCTTCTCTGTCCCCTGAAATGATGGAAGCGTCTTACTTTACTATCCTCCCTCATGATACCGATTTACAGATACTTGTACAATCCTCCCCCGGAAATCCGTTCGTTTTTTTGATTTTCGTCACGACAAAAAGACCATCTACTCTAGCCGAGTAGATGATCACGTGTATTTAGGACCTATGTCCGAACGATCTTAGCGTGGTTCAACGATGAGTTTAATTGCAGTCCGTTCTTCGCCATCAATCATGATGTCGGTAAAGGCTGGGATACAGATTAAATCCATGCCAGCTGGCGCAACGAATCCTCGCGCAATCGCGACCGCCTTAATGGATTGATTGAGTGCACCCGCACCGATAGCCTGAATCTCGACAGAACCTTTCTCTCGAAGCACGCCCGCAATCGCTCCTGCGACGGCGTTCGGATTCGATTTAGCTGATACTTTCAGGGCGTCCATGCAATGTACCTCCCAATCAAAAATGACACTTAATCAAAGAATATCGATTGATCCGTCAAATGAATCCGTTCAATCTTCGTTGCTTTTTTCGTCGCATCATCGATATGAATCAAGACTCCATTTAATTGTTCCCGTCCTTCCGCAACTTCAAACCGAGTTGGAAGCTGTGTCTTAAATTTTCGTAAGACATCATCTTTACGCATCCCGAGGACACCGTCCAGTGGACCTGTCATGCCGACATCCGTGATGTAAGCTGTTCCACCGTCAAGCACACGTTCGTCGGCAGTTTGGACGTGCGTGTGGGTTCCGACGACCGCTTGAACACGTCCGTCAAGATGATAACCCATCGCGATTTTTTCACTCGTTGCTTCCGCATGGACGTCAACGAAAATCGCATCGACTTCCCCTTCGACTTCCGCAATCAACGCGTCAACAGTCCGGAAAGGATCTCCGAGTGCTGGCAAGAAGACCGTTCCTTGGACGTTGATGACGGCAATCTTTTTATTCCCGACCTTTAAGACCATCATGCCACGACCTGGTGTTCCTTCCGGATAGTTTGCTGGACGGACAATCCGGTCAGCGTCATCAATCCAGTCGAAAATGTCCCGATTGTCAAACGTATGATTTCCCATCGTGACGCCGTGGAAACCAAGTTCGAGTAATTGGTGATAAATTGATTTCGTGATGCCACGACCGTGTGCTGCATTTTCACCGTTGACGAGCATGACGGTTGGATTGTATTTCGACTTCAGACGTGCCGTAAATTGTTGTAAGATGTGTCGACCTGGTGCGCCAACGACGTCTCCGATAAATAAAATCTTCATGCTAATTCCTCCAATACATTAAAAAAGTGGCGGTCGCCCGCCACTTTGCTTATTTTGCGTATTCGACTGCTCGTGTTTCCCGAATGACCGTGACCTTGATATGACCCGGATAATCGAGTTCTTCTTCGATTTTCTTCCGGATATCACTCGCCATCTTGTGTGCTAAGACATCATCGACGACGTCAGGACGGACGATAATCCGAACTTCACGACCGGCTTGAATCGCAAATGATTTTTCAACACCATCGAATGATTCTGAAATTTCTTCCAAACGTTCGAGGCGTCGAATGTAACTTTCAAGCGTTTCTTGTCGTGCACCTGGACGTGCTGCTGACAGTGCGTCTGCTGCCGCGACAAGGACGGAGATGACCGAAGTCGCTTCCGTATCACCATGGTGAGAAGCAATCGCATTGATGACTGTCGGATGCTCTTTGTACTTCGTACCGAGCTCGACACCAATCTCAACATGACTTCCTTCCACTTCATGGTCAATCGCTTTTCCGATATCGTGCAGGAGACCTGCCCGTTTCGCAAGCGTGACATCTTCGCCAAGTTCCGCTGCCATCATTCCCGCAAGATGCGCGACTTCAAGTGAGTGGAACAAGACGTTTTGTCCGTAACTCGTCCGGTATTTCAAGCGACCGAGAATCTTGACGAGATCCGGGTGGATTCCATGAATCCCGACATCATATGTCGCTTCTTCTCCGATTTCGCGAATTCGCTCATCGACTTCGCGACGTGATTTGTCGACCATCTCTTCAATCCGTGCCGGATGAATTCGACCGTCTTGGACAAGCTTTTCAAGCGCCATCTTCGCCACTTCACGACGAATTGGATCAAATCCAGACAAGATAACAGCTTCCGGTGTATCATCGATGATTAAATCGATTCCCGTTAACGTTTCAAGTGTCCGAATGTTACGACCTTCACGACCGATGATTCGACCCTTCATCTCATCATTCGGTAGGTTGACGACAGATACCGTCGTCTCAGCGATATGTTCAGCGGCGAACCGTTGAATCGCGAGGGACAAGATGTTACGTGCTTTCTTGTCGGCTTCTTCTTTTGCTTTTTGTTCGATTTCTTTTTGTAGCATTGCCGCATCATGCAGCGCAGCTTGTTTTGTCTCATCCATGATGATAGCGCGCGCTTCGTCTTGCGAAAGATTCGCAACACGTACGAGCTCTTGGCGACCTTCTTCATACAGATCCTCAACTTTGCGTTCTAACGCTTCAGCTTGTTGCTTCCGCTTCGCGATCTCAGCGTCTCGTGTGTTGATTTGATCTTCCTTTCGGTCGATTGAGTCGACACGGCGATCGAGAGTCTCTTCTTTTTGGAGCAAGCGGGCTTCTTGTTTTGTTAGCTCTTGACGACGTTCACGAAGTTCTTTTTCTACTTCATTGCGAAGTTTAAAGGCTTCGTCTTTCGCTTCGAGTAATGCTTCTTTTTTCGTTGCTTCCGCTGACACTTGTGCCCGTTCGACGATTTTTGTCGCTTCGGTTTCCGCGCCTTGAATCTTTGCTTCAGCAATCGATTTCCGCAAGAAGTAGCCTACGATGAATGCGATGAGCAAAGTGAGGAGAAGTATGATAATCCAAGTTATTGTATCCATGGGTTCACCTCCCCTTTGCAAGGTGTTTCTTAGTTCATTTCGGTTTTTCATCGAAGCTGTCTAAAAAACGTACATCTATATTGTAAAGATAGCACTCGTTCATTGTCAACGAACGGGCGGGAAAGAATTCCTTTGTTTTCCTCTTTTCAACAAAAAACACCTTGAATCGAGGTAACTTCAACGAAAAATCTAAAAAAGATAACGTTCACTCCAGCGAGTAAACGTTATCGATTGTTCGATTCACCTTCAAGAAGGAACCGCCTCTATATTATTCTGCGAATAGATCTTCTGTTTCTTCTTCTACTTCCGCATCAAGTGCACGTTCAACAAGACCGTGGTGTTCACGAATCAAACGTTCGACTTCCTCAGCGACCTCAGGATGCTCGACCATGTATTGTTTCGCGTTTTCACGTCCTTGACCGAGACGTTCTGAATTATAAGAGTACCATGCACCACTTTTTTGAACGATGTCGAGATCCGTTCCGATGTCGATTAACTCACCGACTTTAGAAATCCCGAGACCATACATGATATCAACTTCTGCTTGTTTGAATGGTGGTGCAATTTTATTTTTAACGACTTTGATTTTTGTTTTATTCCCGACGATATCCGTTCCATTCTTCAATGCTTCCGCACGACGAACTTCAAGACGAACAGACGAGTAGAATTTCAAGGCACGTCCACCTGGAGTCGTTTCTGGGTTCCCGAACATGACACCGATTTTTTCACGGATTTGGTTGATGAAGATGACAATCGTCTTCGATTTGTTTGTTGCACCAGACAACTTACGTAATGCCTGACTCATCAAACGTGCTTGAAGACCTACGTGGGAATCACCCATTTCGCCTTCGATTTCAGCTTTTGGTACGAGCGCTGCAACCGAGTCGACGACGAGCACGTCTACTGCACCTGAACGGACGAGGGCTTCAGCGATTTCAAGTGCCTGTTCCCCTGTATCCGGTTGTGATAACAATAACTCATCAATGTCGACACCAAGTTTATTTGCGTAGGCTGGATCTAACGCATGCTCTGCGTCGATGAACGCTGCCTGACCGCCTTGTTTTTGTACTGCTGCAATCGCGTGGAGCGCAACAGTCGTTTTACCAGAAGATTCTGGACCGTATACTTCGATTACCCGTCCACGTGGATATCCACCTGCACCGAGAGCTATATCTAATGTGATTGATCCAGAAGAAATAACAGATACCTTTTGGTCTGCATTTTCACCTAGTTTCATGATTGAACCTTTACCAAATTGCTTCTCTATCTGGCGTAATGCCATTTCAAGTGCTGCTTTACGATCACTCACGTAGCAGGCCTCCTTCTATTTATCTTACTGAGATTATTGTACTTCTTTTGAGACCGAATGACAAGCTTTTTACGAACATTTATTCGCATACTTGGAATTATTCTTATTTCGGTTGAACGGCAATTTTCTTAAGGTATTTCAACAGAAGGAAGTACGCATCTTTTACAGAACGTAATCTAATCATACCACGGTCGAATGCTGGGTAGGTAAATTCAACGACCTCCGTTCCGTCCGGTGTTGCTAGGGCGCAATAGACCGTTCCGACTGCTTTTCCACTATTACTCGTCGGTCCCGCTTCCCCTGTCAACGCAATAGCAAGATTCGATTGATAGAGACGTCTCGCTCCTTCAGCCATCGCAATCGCGACGTCAGCGCTGACGGCCGTTTGTTCGCGCAGCAAGGTTTCGCTAACGCTTAACAGGTTACGCTTCGCTGCATCGTCATAGACGACGGCACCCCCACGAAAGCTGTTGCTTGCTCCCGCAATGTCAGTCAAACCGCTCGCAAAGGCTCCTCCTGTTAAAGACTCCGCTGCCGCAAGCGTCACGCCTGCCTCTTCACAAGTCCGTAGGACGACTTCCGGTAAACTCGTTTCACCATAGCCATAAAAGTATTCCTCGACTTCCGCAAGGACAAGTCGTTCGAGTCCGTCAAGCATCTCGATGGCAACTTGTTCCTGCGCCGCTTTCGCCGTCAAGCGTAACCGTACTTCAGCAAGTTCCGCATACGGTGCGATCGATGGATTTTGGGAGGAACGAATCAAATCGGTCAATCGGTCGTTCAGTGCCGATTCCCCGATTCCGAAAAAGCGAAGTGTTCTCGATTTGATGGTCTCCTGTCCAAACAAATGTTCAAAATGATCGGCGATGATTTGCTTCATTTCCCGCGGGACACCTGGTAATAAGATATATTGGTGGTCAGCCGTCTTCAGCGACATCCCTGGCGCGAGACCCGCACCGTTCGAAAGGACATCCGCCCCTTCAATGACCAGCGCCTGTTTTTTTTCATTATCCGTCATCATGCGACCACGTGTTTTCAAAAAACCTTCAATCCGGCTGTACGCGACTTCGTCAACTTGCAGACGACGTCCGAGCAGCTTAGCGAGCACTTCTTTCGTCAAATCATCTTCCGTCGGTCCAAGTCCCCCCGTGATGACGAGGAGATCGGCACGTGCTTGCGCCTGTTTGAAGACGTCCGTCATCCGCGCCTCATTATCGCCGACGACACTATGATAATGGACATCGATGCCGCAACTCGCGAGCCATTCCGAGAGGTACTGTGCATTCGTATTGGCGATTTCCCCTAATAATAGTTCACTTCCGACTGCTATGATTTCTGCTTTCATCTTTATTCCCCGCTTTCAAAAGTATATAAAAAGACTGTCCGATTTAGCGAACAGCCTTGTTTGAGATAAGTTACATCGATTTCGTGATTAATTTAATGTTTTTCGAGAAATACTCAACGCCTGAGTAAATCGTTAAGATTAACGCCAGCCACATCGTGATTTCAGCAAACGGGATATTGAGTAATGCGAATCCGATGTCGTGGAGCAAGAAAGCGATGATTGACGTCAGTTGAACCCACGTCTTCGCCTTGCCTGAGTTTCCGGCTGCTAAGACGATTCCTTCGTCTGATGCGACAAGACGAAGCCCTGTCACGGCAAACTCACGGCAGAGAATGATGACGACGACCCAAGCTGCAACGAAATCGAGCTCTACAAGGTAAACGAGTGCAGCTGCGACTAACATCTTATCAGCGAGTGGATCCATAAACTTTCCGAAATTCGTGACTAACTTATTTTTACGTGCCAAGTAACCATCCAACCAGTCCGTGATGGCAGCAACTGAAAAAATCATCGCCGCAACAAAGTGAGAAACCGGAAGTTCGGCACCGAGAACGTCCCATTGACCCCAGTTTGGGTCGATGGCGAGTACTGCGACAAAGACAGGAATTAACAAGACACGTAATACCGTCAATTGATTAGGCAAGTTCATTCTGGTATCCTCCTCCTTTTTATGTAAGATCAGTAGCTATGCCGTCTTACGGCGTAGCTACTTTCTTCAAGTAAATATTTTGAACGAGGAGCGAACGGTTAAGTTTGAGCTCCTGGTCATTGACGACGATTTTATCGATGCCTTTAATTGAACCGATGCGAATCCGAATCAAATCTGTTTTCGCATCTTTGACGACGACCGGGTTCGGATCGGACGCATTGATATGGTCTGGCGCGAGCGCCTCTCCTTCAAGCGATGTATCACGTACTCCGACAAACGGTGACGGCGATGCATCTTTTTTGATGCTGATCGAGACATCCATCGTTTTATCCGCCGGTACTTCATATGTGATATCTTGCCCAGAGGTCGTTTTCGCCACTAGTGGCTTCTTGACTTTCTCTTTCGGTTCTTCTGTCACTTCTTCTTTTGGTTCTTCTTCCGGCTCTTCCGTTGCCGGAACATCCGTCTCCTGACTCGGAGCGTCTCCTTCATCAATCGTCACATCACTCTGTTTCGGTGCTGTCGTATTGGCTTTATCACTCGAATCGAGGAAATTTTGCAACGCATAGTAAAGTGCGACACCAATCGCAAAGATTAACAGGATGATAATGATGTTTGGAATCCACCGTTTGGCAACACTCTTTTTCGGAGCCGTCGACTTCGAATAGGTTGCGCGTCGTGACAACTCGACGACCGGTTGTGCTTCAGGTTCCGGCAAGTCTCGTTTATACGTCTCAAACACTTCGTCTACGTCCAGACCGAGTGCTTCGGCATACGTTTTGATGAAAGCACGTGCATAAAAAGCACCGGGCAATTGATCGTAGGCACCTTCTTCAATCGCGACGATATAGCGCTTTTGAATTTTAGTCGTGCTTTGAATTTGTTCTAGCGAAACGCCTAATGTCTCACGTTGTTCTTTTAAGTAGGTTCCGAGCTCGGTCATCGGTAACACACCTTCCATTTTCATTACTTATTTAAAAATTGAACCATTCATTTCCGCCAAGTGCACGTGGAGGTTCGGTCACGATGATTTCTTCGGTCGTGTTGCGTAATTCAATGATGTAATCGAAATCATCCCACGTGTATTCACTCGACTTGACGAACGCATCCGGATGTTCGACGATTTTCGTCGCTGGCAAACGCATGACTTCACGTAAAATTTGCCAATGACGCTCATCGAAGTGCCGTTGGGACACAAGGGCATCGATGATGTAGACGTAGTCGCCCGTCCGTTCATCGTCAAATAACGAAGTTCTGACCGTTTGTTTGATTAAAGTCGACGATAAGAACAACCATTTCTTATTTGCACTGACACTTGCTGCGACGATTGATTCTGTTTTCCCGACCCGCGGCATGCCACGGACACCAATCAGCAGATGCCCATCCTGCTTACATAGTTCAGCCATGAAATCGACGAGAATCCCTAAGTCTTCTCGAACAAAACGGAATGTTTTTAATTCATCACTACTATGGTCGATATAACGACCATGACGAATCGCAATCCGGTCACGCAACTTCGGCTTCCGGAGTTTGACGATTTCAATCGTCGACATCGTCTTTAAGATGGCTGCGAGTCGCGGTATTTGATCAGGCTGTTTCGTTTGAAGTAACATGCCGCGGCGCTCACGATCAACACCATTGATCGTGACAATCGAGATATGCAGCATCCCCATAAGTGAGGCAATATCTCCTAGCACCCCCGGACGATCGACATTCAATTCGTACTCAAGATACCACTGTTCGAATTCACCCACTCGCTAGCCCTCCTCGTCTATACGGTTATCCATTCCTCATGTTAAATGATTTTTTGAAAAATGAAAAGCATTCCTCGCTCAATTCTCAAGCGATCACATCCACGCGCCATCAATTTTTAAAATGGCTCCCGAGATATATCCAGCCTCTTCCCCCATTAAAAATGTGATAGCCGAGGCTACTTCTTCTTCCGTCCCGAACCGACCAGCCGGAATCTCCGCTAAGGCTTGTTCGCGATCTTCCTTCGAAAAAACGGCATTCATCGGCGTATCAATCCAACCAGGCGTGACAGCATTGATTCGTCCGTTCATTGCGCCTAGTTCTTTGCTATAGGCTTTTACGAAACCAAGTTGTGCCGCCTTACAGCTCGAATAAACGACTTCCCCGGCTACGCCGAACTCGCCTAAGACACTGCTGACGACAACGATCGACAACGGTGCGGAGAATGGTTTCTTATGTGTCAAGAACTGACTGATGCGAATGAGCGATTCGACGTGCAAGGTCATCATCGATTCAATTGAGTTCGTCGATTGATCGATTAACAGTCCACTAAAGCTCGTCCCGGCGATATGGACGAAACCATCGACTGGTGGCAAACCCTCACAAAGAGAGGCAATCTTTTCCCGATTCGACAAATCGCCTGCGACGATTTCAGTCGTCACAGGCAACTCCTGTACAAATTGCTCAAGCTCGTTTCGGCGTTGATGTGTATGCAAGACAAGTTCATGTCCGGCTGCTGCCAGGCGTCTCGCTGTCGCTAGACCGATGGCACCACTGGCACCTGTAATAAAAATCCGCATCGGTTAGACATATGGTTTGACGATTGAAATCGCTCGGTTCTCAAGCGCAAACAATTCGTCAAAACGTGCTTCAATTTCCTCTTTCGTAATCGAAGCAATCAGTGTCGGCAATGCAAACATGTTCGTGTCCGCTAAAGCATGACGTGAAAACTGATTGGCGATAAATTCCGGCGAATTCAATGCCCGTAAGAATTTCCCTTGCATCATATTCCGCTTCCGGACGACTTCCGTCTCGCTGAACGAGGGACGCTTGGTAAGAAGCTCCTCATACGCTGCGATGAAACGTTCCGGATCTTCCGTTTCCATCCCGAATGTTGCAAAAGCAAATTCTTCTTCGCTCGAATAATCAAAACTGAATGTATCGTCAATCAATCCTTCTTCATACAAGTCGAGATACGTCGACGAGGTTTGATCAAACAGGAGATGTAGGAGTAACTCACTCGTCATTTCTCGGCGGACTTGTTCTTCGCCACGAAGTGATTCATCTTTATATCCAATCAAGACTTTCGGTGTCTTGACGTCGAGCTCGAGTTCGAATCGCGGACGTGCGACTTCTTTTGGTTCAACGCCGTAATCGCGTTCGATTGCCGGACGGTCTGTATAATCTTTTTTCGCTTGATTTTGTTTGATCAACTCAAGCGTTTCCGCAGGATTGATGTTTCCGACGACAAACAAAACCATGTTCGACGGATGATAGAACGTCCGGTAACACGTATACAAATCATCGGCTGTAATCTTGTCAATCGACTCCGGTGTACCTGCGATGTCAATCCGAACCGGGTGATTCGCGTACATCGATTCGATGAGTCCAAAAAATAGACGCCATCCGGGATTATCTTGGTACATTTGAATTTCTTGCGTAATGATGCCTTTTTCCTTCTCGACACTCTCCGGTGTAAAGTAAGGATCTTGAACGAAATCAATCAATGTTTCGAGATTTTGCTCGATCAGCGATGTCGCAGAGAACAAATACGCTGTCCGTGAGAATGATGTAAAGGCGTTCGCGGATGCACCGAGACGACCAAATTCTTGGAAGACGTCCCCTTGCACCGACTCAAACATTTTATGCTCGAGGAAGTGGGCAATCCCGTCCGGTACGCTCACCCAGTCCTCACCTTTTTTGAAACGATTGTCGATTGAACCATAGCGGGTCGTAAACGTCGCATACGTTTTTTCATAACCTTTTTTCTGAAGTAAATAAACAGACAAGCCATTGTCTAATTGTTCGAAAAATACCGTTTCGTCTGTATCATGATACGTTAACTGTTCCATTATTCTTCACCTCGCAATAAATAGACTGCCTCTAATTCGATTTTAGCGGCTAGACGGACGACATCTTCACGCGTCGCCGTCTCGATGATATGAATTTCATCTTCTAGCGTCAATCCACGCATTTTCGATCCGTTCAACCAGCCAATCAATTGTCCGGGTTGATCGAGAATTTGACGACGCGCATTGATGAGCATCGCTTTCGTTTGCGTCAACTCTTCAGCCGTAAAGTTCCCGGCTTTCAAATCGACAAGCTGTTCCTTGATGATTGTTTCTGCCCGTTCCGCTTTTTGAGTTTCGACACCGGAGTAGACATATAATGCACCATTCAACGCCGCATAACGCGATGCTGCATAATACGCGAGACTTTCTTTTTCCCGGACATTCATGAACAATTTCGAATGGGGAAATCCACCAAAAAGACCGTTGACGATTTGCATCCGAATCGAATCAGCAGATGTCGGATCGACTGCAACACGGTAGCCTAAATGTAACTTTCCTTGTTTGATTGGTTGTGTCTCTGATGAACGCTTCACACCGGCGACTTGTTTCAAGGCCGGGATATAATGACTCGTTTTTTCACTGTGCGAAGGCAAGAAGGATAATGCCTCTTCCATTTCATCACGCGTCACATGACCGACGACGAAAACATCGATCCGGTCGTTTTCAATCATCGACCGATATGTATCCCGCAAGGAGGATGTTGTAATTTCCTCTAATCCTTCGAACGTACCGAGTGACGACAGTGAAACGGCTTCTCCAGGGGCCATTAACTCAAGAAGACGCTGCTGGGCAAAACGCATTTTATCATCATAAAGTGAGCTGATCCGTAACGCATGGAGACGTTTTTCCTGTTTGACGAACTGTTCACGGAAGCCGCCTTCGGTTAAGTCAGGATAGAAAATCATTTGTTCGAGCAAATCAAGCGCCTCTTCAAGCAACGTCTCATGCCGTACGAGATCACCTCGGACGACGTCGAGCTGGAATGAAATAACATGCTCTTCGCCGAATTTCGAAGCATCTGCATAAAGTCCCGCATCATATAAGGTTTCGAGTGGTTCACGTAGCGCCTTCATCGATGGATAGGCCGCTGTCGATTTTTCCATGATGTACGGTAAGATCGCCCGGCTCGTCAGCGTTTTTTCTTCAAGTGGTGCAGAAAATGTGACGAGTACGGTCGTTGTCTTGAATTTATCGGTCGGGACGAGATGGTACGTCGTCCCCTCTTTTTTCCACGTTTCGAATGACTGACTCATTTACTCTCCATCCTTTCGTTTAAACACATGTGCACTGCGAAGGTATTCAATATCTGCTGTTTGATTGACTGCATTCTCATAACGCGCTGCGGCAAAGAAAAAGTCACTCAGTCGGTTGATGAATGGCAAGAGGTGACGGGCTTGAGCGACATCGACCATCGAACGTTCAATCCGTCGACAAATCGTTCGCGCAACATGTAGGCTTGCCGCCGCTTCCGTTCCGCCTGGCAAGATAAACTTATCGAGCGGGGGAGATAATTCCGTTAAACTATCAATCCAACTCTCGAGATTTTCTGTCGCAGTTTGACTCAAGCGGGATTCTTTTTGTTCGACGTACATTAAGTCGCTCCCACAATCAAACAAGGCATGTTGAATGACAATCAATTGTTCTTTTACTTCAATCGAAGTTGCTTTTGTCCGTGCGAGGCCGACGAAGCTGTTCAGTTCATCCAGTTCACCCATCAAATCGATTTGCACATCATTTTTTTTAACGCGGCCACCGACGAGCGATGTTTCCCCTGAATCCCCGGTTTTTGTATAAATCTTCATTTTTCTCACTCCTATAGCGAAAGGAAGCGAATCAGAGAGTTCGCTTCCTTTGTTTTTTCGGTAATCGAATTCGGAATGTCGAGCCTTCGCCGAGCTGGCTCTCGACTTCGACCTCCCCTTCATGGGATCGGACGACGTTCACGACAATCGCGAGACCAATCCCTGTCCCCGTCTTGCCACGCGTCCTTGCTTTGTCCGCCTTATAGAAACGATCAAAAACGAACGGGACATCTTCTTCCGGAATTCCTGTACCGGAATCAATTACGGATAGGAATATGTTTTCCCTATCTTCCGTAATGTTAATCTCGATTTGACCATCCTCGGTGTAACGAAGCGCATTGCCGAGTAAGTTCGTCAACACTTGCTCCATTTGATCGGGATCCGCTTCGAACTCGACGTTCGGTCCGACGACGTCAAACGATACACGTTTGTCGCGTCCCATTTGCTTGAATTTTTTAATCATCCGTTTTGCAAACGGGACTGCTTCCATTGGTTCAATCCGTAACTCTTGATGACCTGCCTCCATTCGGGCAAGATCGAGTAAATCATTGACGAGACGCGATAGACGTTGCGACTCATCATAAATGATTGAAGCAAATTCTTTTGTCGCTTCATCGCTTTCCGTCATCCCGTCGACGATCGCTTCCGAGTACCCTTGGAGCATGACGAGCGGTGTCCGCAATTCATGACTGACGTTCGCAACGAAGTCGGCGCGCATCTTCTCGAGCTGCTGCGCTTCTGTCATGTCCCGTAAAACGGCAACAGCACCAATCTGCTCTTCGTGCTCAAGTAACGGACTGACGATAATAATGTAATAACGACCTTCCCGTTCAAAGGAAACAGTCATTTCTGTCTCTGTCCGCATGACGGTCTTGAACAAATCAATCAGTTCTTCCGGAACCGGTGCCCCTGCCAAAAAATCTTCTGCCGGCGGATTTGTCGCGAGCAACTCCCCGGAATCAGAGAACGTCAAGACGCCATCTGCCATACAGCGTAAAATGGATGACAACAGATGTCGTTCTTTATCGAGATCCGTGACATATTGATTCAATTGGCTGCTCATTTCATTGAACGCCAACGCCAAGTCCCCGATTTCATCGCGTGAACGTTGCGTCAGACTTTGGTCGAACTTTCCTTCTCCGGCTTCGACGACAGCTTGACGAATCGTCCGCAGCGGCGCCGTAATGCGCGTCGAGAGGAAGAAGGCGAATACGGTTGTCCCGATGATCGCAAGCAGGACACAGAGTTGAATGATTTGCCTCGCGCCTTCATTCGCCTGTTCGATGTTCGTCAGTTCTTCAATCAAATACGTCGTTCCCGCCTCACTTGATGTGACGAGCGGGGCACGATAGGCGAGTGCTGCCTTGCCATTGAATACTTCATAGTTCCCAATCGCCGTCTCGCCCTCTTCACCGTCAACTGCTTTCCAGTTCTGACGCTCGAGCTCCTTAATCATACGTCGTGCCTTTTCCTCTGAAATATTCGTTTGAATCGTTTCGTCCTTCGTTGTCGCAATCAACGTCGCCCCGTAAATATCCGTAATTTCGACGGCGGTCGCCGACCCTTCCTCTAGCCCATCGTGCGCTTGGAAAACGGTCTCGACTTGTTGACCTAGCTTCGCGAGATGTCCTCGTTCTTGTTCAATGTGAAACGAGTTAAAAAATTCGAGCAACAAAATCGTCAAAGCAATTAAAACGACAGAAACGAGCAGTAAAATCGTTCCCCATAATTTGATGACGACACTCTGTAACCACTTCATCGTCAAGCAGGACTATTCTCGAATTTGTAACCGACACCCCAGACTGTCGTGATCATCTGAGCCGCGCTCGGTGACAAGCGGTTTAGTTTTTCCCGCAATCGCTTAACGTGTGTGTCGACCGTCCGCAAATCACCAAAGAATTCATAATTCCAGACCTCTTTTAATAACTGTTCCCGTGAAAAGACTTTATCCGTCTGCTTCGCGAGGAAGTAGAGCAATTCGTATTCTTTTGGCGTCAAGTTGACTTCTTGCCCTTCGACCGTCACGCGGTGCGCATCATTATCAATCGTCAGATGTGGGAAGACGATAACATCTTTTGTTTTCGCATCCGTATGCAAGAACTTCGTTGCGCTGGCACGTCGCAGAATGGCCTTGACCCGAAGCACGACTTCGCGTGGACTGAACGGTTTAACGATATAATCGTCCGCTCCCATTTCAAAACCATGAACACGATTCGTTTCTTCCCCTTTTGCCGTCAACATGACGATCGGCGTCGCTTTTGTTTTGCGCAACTCTTCACAGACCTGCATACCATCGAGCTTTGGCATCATCAAATCAAGTAGAATGACATCATATTCCGTTTCAAGCGCCATTTCGAGCGCCATCTCGCCGTTGTCTGCTTCCTCAATCGTAAAGTTCTCCCGTTCGAGGTACATCTTTAATAAGCGTCGAATCCGTTCTTCATCATCGACGACTAAAATACGAGCTTCTTCTGACATCGGTTGATTCCTCCCATAAACTAGTCTCTCTTCTCTATCCTACTACTCTTTTAGTATACTATGAAACAAAAAGAAAAAACTTCCCTAACCGGTTAGACAGAAAAGGGTGATTGATTCATTTCATGTTTCTTTCAAAATCCAATAGTTGATGCCTGGACGAAGAAAGGGAGTCACCAATCGATGTCATTCATCGATCGGTGACTCCCTGTTTCATTTTTTAGTCAGGCGTAAGAATGAAGACCTGCGACAACGAGGTTGACGAACACCAGGTTGAACATGATGACCCCAAACCCACCGACACATAACCAGGCTGATTTTTTACCGATCCAGCCACGCTGAATGCGCATGTGCAGGTAGAAGACGTAAAATAACGCCGTAATCAATGCCCAAACCTCTTTCGGGTCCCAGCCCCAATAGCGGCTCCATGCCATCTGGGCCCAAATCATCGCAAAAATCAAACCGCCCAGGATGAAGACCGGTAAGCCGATCGCAATTGCACGATAGCTGATTTCATCTGCTGTTTCTAAGTCGATTTTACGGGCGATCGGTTTTAAGCTTTCCGCAAGACGCTTCCGTAAGATGACAAATCGAAGGAGTACGTACAAGACGAGACCACCGATCAGTGACCAAAGAACTGTATTGACTTTGTTCGCGTTCAAGAAGTTCGGCAGTTCGACGACTGCGCCCGATCCCGAAATGACTTTTCCGCCTTCCGGACCAGTCAACACGGGCATCGTATAGTCGTGTTGCATCGTCGCGCCGTTTTTCGCAACATATTCAATCGTTGCATTCGTCGAAAGCGCGTTAAATAACAATCCGACAAGAATATAACCGACCACGCATGTTAACGAAAACATGACGACTTCAAGCCACGTCCGTGTTTTTGATTCTTTTCTGAAATCTGTTGCGTGAATCAAGTAAAGTAATCCTGTCGCGAAGCTGACCGCGAGGATTCCTTCACCAAGTGCAGCTGTCGTGACGTGAATTTTTAACCAGACACTTTGAAGTGCCGGAATGAGTGGTTGGACCTCATCCGGGAACATCGATGCATAGGCGATGACGAGCAAAGCAATCGGCATCGCGACTAATCCTAAAACGTTGTTCCGGTAAATCCCGTAGACAATCAGGAAACCAAGAACCATCATCATCCCGAAGAATGTCGTATATTCATATAAGTTCGACACAGGAACGTGCCCCGCTCCTGCCCAGCGTGTAAAGAAATAACCAAGTTGTGTCGCAAATCCAATAATCGCGAGCGTAAAGGCAATCTTACCTGACCGGCTCGGTCCCTTTTTCCCACTCGTCGCAACCGCAAAAAATCCGGTACTGATGAGATACAAGATAAACGATGTCAGCAGTAAATTCCCACTCAAATTAAGCAAATTCATTCTGATTCCCCCTCTTCCCGCAACTTCTGCCGGTCTTCTAGTTGAGGAAGACCTACTTCTGTCAAGGCGAGATTGGCTTCTTTTTGAAGCCCTAACGCGTTCTTGTTCGTAAAGCCGGCAATGTTAATCCGACCGTTTGTTTCTCTAATCCAAAGGCGACGATGCGGCCAGTACATGCCGATGAGCAGACCCGCCATAAAGATTACTCCACCGATGAACAGGAACGGCAGCGTCAAATCTTTTTTAATCCGCACTCCCGAGATATTCGACAGTTCAGTCCCGGCAAAGCCCATCTTGTATTGATTTTCGTCCCCGCCGACATTGAGCTTAATCCCGATCAGACTCCGTTCGCCTTCCGGGTGCTCCGGTGACTTGATGTTAAAGACGAATGCCGGATTGACCGGCCGTGAAGAATTTGTCGTCGGTTTTCCGTCTTTGACGACGAAGTCCGGTAAAAAGTCTTTTAACTCGACTTCGTAGCCATCCTTCAATTCATACGTCGAGTCCGGGTTGCGTAAATCGACTTCAATCGTATCGACAACTTTTCCGGTTTTTTGATTTTCGATATTAAACGACATCGTCTTGAATTCAGGATCTGCCGCATATTGTTCCTGGAAGACTTGATAGTTTTCGAATTCAAACGGTTGGTTAACGGCCGTTTCACCAGATTTTACTTTTTCAAGTTCCGGTTTAAAATCATCCGTCATGCCCGTCTTTTTATACAACGTCATTTTCGTATCGTAGTTTTTCGGAACACTACCACCCGCTCGTTTCAGCGCTTCACTGAATTTCGCGTCGACCTTTTCCGGGTCATAAAATTCGATATTGAAGGCATTGTTTTCGAGGTAATACTCGTTGTCCGTCGCTTCGATCGGCAACGTTTCACCTTCACGAAGCCACAGCAACTCATCTTCATGCATCCCTGGTACAATCCGTAACATCGCGCCACCAAAGAATAAAACAAGTCCGATGTGATTGATGTATGGACCCCAACGTCCAAACCGTTGTTTTTCTGCTAATAAAGCGCCGTCCTGTCGACGGATTTTATAGCCTTTCTTTTTTAACAACGGCTCAATCGCGTCAATTTGTTTTACCGTTCCAGCCGTCTCAGCGCCAAATCGCTGACCGCCCATAAAACGGTCAGACTGGATGACCGGTTGTTTCTTCAACGCTCGATAGAGCGGGAAGAAGCGGTCGATCGATACGATGATGATAGATAAAAGTAATAAGGTGATCAGTCCGATGTACCACCACGATTCAAAGAGATTATGAAATCCTAATGCATAGTAGATATCGCCTGCCGTACCGTATTCCTTACCATAAAATTCTTCTGGCGGTGTCGCTTGCGGGATATACATTTCCTGCGGGAAAATCGTCCCGACACCACTTGCGAGAATGATTAAGCCAATCAACCACAGTCCGACTTTAACGGAAGAGAAGAATGTCCATGTTCGGTCAATCCACGACTGTTTTTTTCGTTTTGAACGAAGCTCTGCTTCTTCATAACGCATGTCCAGTTGCTTATATTCCTGCATCATCAATTCCCCCTCGATGCGTTACTCGTTTGCTTTTTTAATCATTTCTTCCAACTTCGCCTGATCAATTTCACCCTCATACTTTTCGACGACTTCGCCTTCTTTATTGATGATGAATGTGACCGGTAAGTTATAAATGCCGTACGCTTTCTCGACGGAACTGTTCGTATCCATTAAAATCGGATAGTCCGTTCCACCAATTTCCTTGATGAAGCTCGAGACGCGAACCGGTGTTTCGCCGACATTGACGGCTACAAAATTGACATTTTCATCTTGCATCATGCTGTAGTTGTCGTTAATCAATGGCATCTCTTTTTTACACGGTTCACAAAACGTGCCCCAAAAATTAAGCAAGAGTCCTTTTCCAGCATACTCATCCATCGAGTGTTGTTTCTCACCATACAAGTCGACGAGCGTAAAGCCAGGTGCATCGTCTCCCGCCATGACACGACCATTTTTATCGCGTGTCGCTTGATCGACGAACTGCATGATGACGACCGCACCAGCAAACAAGACGATCGTCATGATCATCAGTCGCCAGAATGAGCGTTTCTTCTTTTTTTGTTTCGCGGCTTCGAGCCGCTCTTCCGGGTTTTGCTTCGTTTTTTTCATGTTATACCGCCTCCACCCATATTGTACTTGAAATCGCTTAAATGTTGAGACAATGTGAAATACGTTAATTGTTTTGTCACAAAAAAAGAAAACTCAACCTATAGGATGAGCTTTCCGCTTTACAAATTAACGTTTTTTTGTGTTCTTACGTCTTTTCGTAGGTGGCGCGACGGGATCCGCTAGCTCACGCAATTGATTGACTTCTTTTTTTGAAAGTTCACGCCAGTCTCCTGAAGTGAGTCCAGCTAACGTCAAGAATCCGAATTGCTCCCGCTTCAACTTGATGACTTCTGCGCCGAGTGTTTCGACCATCTGACGGACTTGACGGTTATGTCCTTCGTAGATGACCATCTCGAGGATTGCCGTATTCTTTTTCTTGTCGACATCACGCATTTCGACGCGTGCTTTGCCTGTCTTGAATCCGTCCGGTAAGACGACACCCTTTTCCAGACCTTTGACGTGGTAATAATCCGGCACGCCTTTGATTTTAACGATGTAACGCTTCGGTACTTTGTATTTCGGGTGCAGTAAGAGGTTTGAAAATTCACCGTCATTCGTCAATAAAAGTAAGCCGCTCGTATTGTAGTCAAGACGACCGACCGGGAAAACACGATGGCCCGGCGGCACAAGATCAACAACCGTTTTACGTCCCTTATCATCTTCAACCGTCGAGACGACACCTGTCGGCTTATACAGCATATAGTAGACATGCTCTTCCCGTTCGAGCTTGACGCCGTCGACTTCGACTTCAGCACGTCCGCCGACTTTCGTTCCAAGCTCTGTGATGACTTTTCCGTTGACCTTAACGCGACCTTCTGTAATTAATTCTTCTGCTTTGCGTCGTGATGCGACACCAGCTTGTGCGATAATTTTTTGTAGACGTTCCATTAATTTATTCTCTCCTCTAGTGACGGTTCATTCCTGAAAAATAGATCGCCATCCGCTTCGAACGTTTCTTCGAATTCGAGCGGAGGTAACTCCTCGATACTATTGAGACCAAAATGGTCCAAGAAATGATCGGTCGTTTTATACAATTTAGCTCGCCCGACGCCTTTCGCGCGTCCAGCTTCTTCAATTAACCCTTTTGCACTGAGCGTATGAATGACACGCTCGGTCTTGACGCCGCGAATGACTTCGATGTCTGCACGCGTGACAGGCTGCTTGTAGGCGATGATGACGAGCGTCTCCATCGCAGCACGAGACAAACTGTCTTCCGCGAGTGATCCCGCGTAGGCTTGAACGTACGGTGACATCTCTTTTCGTGTCACCATCTTAAAGACGCCACCGGACTCAACAATTTGAAGGACACGTCCTTCCGACTCAAACAATTGCTGGACCGCATGCAGTTGTTCGCGCGCTGCTGCTTCACTGATTTCAAGCACTTGGCTCAGGCCACGTGGATCGATGCCATCATCTCCGACGACAAACAATAGACTTTCAATGATTCGATCATACGCCAATCGGATTCTCCTCCTTCGCCAAGGTCCGTAATAAAATATCGTCGTTCATCTGCTCGCAAGCAATAACCCGTTGTTTAACGAGTTCAAGGACAGCAAGAAAACTGACGACAAGTTCTTCGACTGTCGGTTGTTCCGTAAAGAAGCCAAAAAAGGTCGTCCGTTCTCGCGACAGTACATATTCTGATACGTGAACCATCTGTTGCTCCAGTGTCCGTTCCTCACGTTTGACCGTCTTCGACCGTCTCACTTTCCAGGCAACACGTTGTCGCATTTTTTCATAGGCACGCAACAAATCACTAAATGATAACGTTCCGTTATAGTCATTTGTTTCTGTATCCAGATAACGCAACAGGTCTTCCGGTTGTTTTGAAAAAAGCTCGAGTCGCGCTTCTTCCTTTTCCTTCAACACAACCGCTGCTTCCTTATACGCTTTGTACTCAATCAATTGTTGAATCAAACCTTCTCGCGTCGGCTCCTCATCAAAATCAGGAACCTCCTCGAACTCCGATTGTTCAATCGGTAACAGCTGTTTACTTTTCAGTTGCAAGAGCGTCGCAGCCATGACAAGATATTCACTAGCAACATCGAGTTCAAGATGCTGCATAGCTCGAATATAGGACACATATTGATCCGTCACGATTGAGACGGAAATATCGTAAATGTCGATTTCTAGTTTCCCAATCAAGTGTAACAGTAAATCCAAAGGGCCTTCAAACGCATCCATCTTCACACTATATGATTCCATGATTCTCCCTGCCCATCAACGTTTTTTGCGCCTTAGTATACCATACATCGTTACTGTTCGACTATGCTATATTAAAAGGAAAGGAGGTGCTCTCATGCACCCGATCGAACAATTTACTTTCGAATTCAATATACAAGAAGATTACTTCGAATGCCATGAAATATTAGAAGAACTGTGGCAAGCCGGCAATCGGACGGACGAATCACTCGTCGCTTTGATTCAATTAGCCGTCGCCCGGTATCATCACCGGCGCGGTAATGTGACCGGCGCGATGCGGACCTATCCGAAAGCCTTTCAAAAAATCGAACGGCATGCAGCGTCAATTACCCAACTCGGCATCGATGCCACGCAACTGCTTACGTTAAAGTCCGCTTTTATGGAGCCGGAATACCGGAGAATCCATTTACCAGTAGACGAAAGACTCGAACAACGAATGAAGACCCAATCACTCGAACCGCTTGATCGAACCTTTTTAATCGACAAACACCGGTTACGAAACCGGCAAGACGTCATCGACGCAAGGCAAGCCGCACTTAAAAATCGCGGGAAATGGAAAAACCGGCCCTGAAATAAACGGACCGGTTTTTTTCATTGATTTTTCCACTTTTCAACAAGACGACTTGTTTCTTCAGTCGAGCCGATGATATCGAGACGCATCATCTTCGCCGCAGCGTCGAGTAATGTGTACGACATCCGCTCCCCGCGGAACGATGGAGACAATGCGATGTGGCTCAATTCAGCGTGGCCATCCACTAATTGAAAACCGATCACTCCTACGAAGTCTTCATCCTGTTTGTAAAGATACAATTGACGATCTTCTTCTTGTTCATAGGCTTGAACCGTTTCAAGCAAATACTTCGGATCCTTCACTTCACACGAAAAGGCGATTAACCCCATCGCGGTCCGTTCATTCAGCTTCTTATATTTTACTAGCATCTGATTCTACACCTTCCTAATTTCAACAACTCTCAGGACCATGAACGACTGAGACTCATTTATTCTACACCTTATCGGCTAGAATTACTTCATTTTTTTGTCGAGAAGGACAAAAAGAAGGAGTGAATCACTTCACCCCACCTTTTCCGAATTATGACTTCGACTTTTCTAACACGGCGATGAATTCACGCATATAGTCAGGTAGATCGGGCGGTCTCCGACTTGAGACGATGTGTCCGTCGACGACGACCGGCTCATCGTGCCACACTGCGCCCGCATTCGTCATGTCGTCTTTAATCCCCGGGGTACTCGTGACGTTGACACCTTTGAGTACATCTGCTGAAATTAAAACCCATCCCGCATGACAGATTTGACCAATCGGCTGTTTTTGTTCGTCGAAGTGTCGGACCATTTTCAAGACCGAATCAAACCGCCGTAATAAATCCGGTGACCAACCACCCGGAACGAGAATCGCGTCGTAGTCTGCTGGATTAATGTCAGCAAACGCGATGTCGGAGACGATTGGAACACCGTATTTCCCGATATACTTTTCATTTGCTTTCTCACCCACGATGTCGACCGTTGCCCCTTCTTCACGTAACCGGTGGACCGGGTACCATAACTCTAAATCCTCAAAATCATTACTGACGAGTTGAATCACTTTTTTACCTTGTAAACGCATCATGAAACGCCTCCTGAAATTCTATTTGTGCCTTATTATCTGTTCCCTTAGTCTAAAAAACAAAAACTCCCCTTCTAGTTGAAGAGGAGTCAGACACTTATGCTTCTACGCGAATTTCTTTAATGCCTGCGCCTTGCTTCATTTTTTGAGCATGCTCAAGTCCTGAAGTGACTTGTCCGAAGACTGTATGCACACCGTCAAGGTGCGGTTGCGGCTCGTGGACGACGAAGAACTGACTCGAACCTGTGTCGCGACCAGCGTGCGCCATCGAGAGTGAACCTGCTTTGTGTTTGTGCGGGTACGAAGTTGACGTTTCACATGGGATTGTTTTCCCAGAACCGCCTGTACCGTTCCCGATTGGGCAGCCGCCTTGTGAGACGAAGCCCGGGATGACACGGTGGAAGTTCAATCCATCGTAGAAGTTCGAGTTCGCAAGGCTCTCGAAGTTTTCTGTTGTAATCGGTGCATCGTCGTTAAAGAGTTCAAAATCAATTTTATTTCCGTCTTCTAATAAGATATATCCAGTTTTTTGCATTGTATACCAACCTTTCGCGCTTTTCAGCTAATGGTGTTCGTCACAAGCAACTTGTGACTCCATGGAACAGTGTACCAAATTTTTTCGGAAAACGCAGGTTTTTTACTCAGTTGACGGCAGAATCTACTATTTCAATTTCAATTTCATCACCGACACGAACGGAAGCTGTTACACCGAGTGGCAATGTCAGAACCGGATCCGTATGACCGAAGTCAGCGTCGAGGACAATCGGGAAGTCGTAGCCGCGTGTTGCCCGTAAAATGATGTCTTTCAATGTAAAGTCCGGATCAAAATCGATCTGACTCTCGAACCGGCCGATAACGAGTGCTGAAATCTCATCATACACACCAAGATGCCGCAACTGTGTAAAATAACGGTCGATCGTTTCCGGTGTTTCGCTTCCGTCATCTTCGAGCATCAAGACAACATCTTCGAAAGACGGCATATACGATGTACCTGCAAGTAACAAGAGTGTGCCACAGTTTCCGGCAAGAATCGGTCCTGTCCCCTCGCCTGTACGACCAATCAACATCCCCGCATTCGGTTGTCGTTTTTTCGGACGGTCGTCATGTACGTCCCAGCGGAGTACTTCATCCGTCCACTCGGATGAGGCGACGATTTTCCCAATCGGTTCCGTCTGCATCAACGTTCGCTTGAACGACTGTTCAGTATAGTCGTCAAGACCGTCCAGTAGACCGAACTGCGGCAAAATCGCCGGCCCTAAAAACGTCGTCAAACCTGTTTTTGCATAAATCGCAGCATGCAGTGCCGTGATGTCACTATAGCCGAGTAAAATTTTCGGGTTGTCCCGAATCAAGTCATAATCGAGCTCATCTAACAGCTGATGCGAGTTGAAGCCGCCGATCGTCGCGATGATCGCTTTGACTTCCGGATCGCGAAACGCCATATGTAAGTCTTGCACCCGTTCGCCAATCGTTCCTGCCGTATGACTATGGACTGCCATCGCATTCGGCATCACAAGGACCTGAAAGCCCATCCGTTCCAATGTTTCAATGCCGCGTTGCAATCGGCGCGGCACGTAGGCTGCAATCGCTGATGCGGGTGACACGATCGCGATTGTATCGCCTTCTTTTAATCGAGCTGGTTTCATCTTTTTTCCTCCTTCTTCTTTTGGAAAAACCTGACTTTCATCATAACAAAAAAAGTAGCAAATTGGGAAGAAGACCCAACTTGCTACTTTACATGATTTAATCGATGACAGCGTGAACGAGCGGACGTTCTTCCGGTTTCGTTTCACTGATATGATACGCATGATCCATTTTCTCAATTGCTTGATCAAGCGTTTCTTTATTCGAACGAAGTGTCGCGATGACATCGCCGACTTCAACACGATCGCCGACTTTTTTCAATAACGTGACGCTTGCTGCATGATCGATGACGTCTGTTTTCGTCGCTCGGCCCGCTCCAAGAATCATCGCTGCGACACCAACTTCATCGGCGATGATTTCAGAGACATAACCTGCTTTTGATGCCACGAAGTCTTTTTGGTATTTCGTTTCAAGTGCTTTTGACATATCGTCAACGAGTGACGCGTCGCCACCTTGCGCTGCGATGAACTTTTTAAAGACGTCGAGTGCTGCACCGTTCGCGAGGCGTGTCTCGAGATCGGCATACGCTTCGTCGAACGTCGGGTAGAACTCACCAAGGACTGCCATATGTGAGGCAATCGTCAAGGCGATGACTTTCAAGTCACGCACATCTTTACCTTGTAAGACTTCGATTGCTTCTTTGACTTCGTTTGCGTTCCCGATTTCGTTTCCGAGTGGCTGATCCATGTCCGTGATGACGGCAATCGTTTTCCGGTTGACACTTTTCCCGATTGAAACCATCTCTGTCGCAAGTGCTTTCGCGTCCTCAAACGACTTCATGAAAGCACCTGAACCCGTTTTAACATCAAGAACGATGCTATCAGCGCCGGCCGCAATTTTTTTCGACATGATTGAACTTGCAATCAACGGAATCGAATTGACTGTTGCTGTCACGTCACGTAATGCGTAAAGTTTTTTGTCAGCAGGTGTTAAGTTCCCGGTCTGACCGATGATTGCCATCTTGATGTCGTTGACTTGGCTGACGAAGGCTTCTTCCGATAATTCAACATCGAAACCAGGGAAGGCTTCCAATTTATCGATTGTTCCACCTGTATGACCAAGACCGCGTCCGCTCATCTTCGCAACCGGAATCCCGATTGACGCGACGAGTGGTGCAACAATCAGACTGATTTTATCGCCGACGCCGCCTGTTGAGTGTTTGTCGACTTTTTTGCCGTGAATCCGTGATAAGTCGATGACGTCACCTGATTCGACCATCGCCATCGTCAAATCTGCGATTTCACGATCTGACATCCCTTGATAAAAAATGGCCATCGACATCGCTGACATTTGATAATCCGGAACGTCCCCGTTCGTGAATCCTTCGACCATTGCTTTAATATCGGCTGTTGGTAACTCGCCGCCGTCTCGTTTCGTTGCAATCAAATCTACCATACGCATAATCTATTTCCTCCTCTAAGGTGTTGTTACATTTTTTTGATCGAACCACGAACGAGCGACAGGAAGTGTGCCCGGACCCGTTCCGTCGTTTCGATGACTTCATCGTGATGGAGCGGCTGATCTAAGATACCTGCTGCCATGTTTGATACACATGAGATTCCGAGTACGCGCATGTCTGAGTGACGTGCGACGATGACTTCAGGAACCGTCGACATGCCGACGACATCTCCACCAAGCATCCGTGCCATTTTGACTTCAGCGGGCGTTTCATATGTCGGACCGGTGTTGCCGAAGTAAACGCCTTGACGAACATTGATTCCGAGCTCATCTGCCGTCGCTTGGGCAAGTTCCAGTAATTCTTTATCATACGGCTTCGACATGTCCGGGAAACGTGGTCCCATCTCATCGACGTTTTTTCCGATCAACGGATTCGTTCCGAAGAAATTGATGTGATCTGTGATCAACATGAGATCTCCCGGTTCGAATGCTTCATTACAAGCACCCGCTGCATTCGTCACGATTAATGTTTCGACGCCGATTGCTTTCATGACACGAACTGGGAATGTGACCATTTCCATCGAGTAGCCTTCATAGAAGTGGAATCGTCCTTGCATCGCGACGACTTGTTTGCCTTCGAGCGTCCCGAAGACGAGTTGTCCCGCATGTCCTTCCACTGTCGAAACAGGGAAGTTCGGAATATCGCCATACGGAATCGCGATTGGATTTTCAATTTCATCAGCCAGTACGCCGAGACCTGATCCGAGAATCAAACCGATTTCCGGCTTTGCCTGCATTTTACTTTCTAAATATGAACGTGTTTCATTCCAGTTGACTGTCATCCAAAATCGCTCCTTTGAAATTAAAGTTCTGTTAAAAAGCTTTTTCCGTGTGCCGGCATTTTAACACCGAAGTTTGCAGCAACCGTCGCTCCAAGATCAGCAAATGTTGCACGCGTTCCTAAATCGTTTGCGACACCAGATTTTTGGTACGCAAGAAGCGGGACGTACTCACGCGTGTGATCTGTTCCAGCGTGAATCGGATCGTTTCCGTGGTCAGCTGTAATGATTAAGAGATCATCTTCTTGCATCCGCTCGAATACTTCCGGGAGACGTGCATCAAATTCTTCAAGTGCATCCCCGTAACCTTGCGGGTCACGACGATGTCCGAACAAGGCATCGAAGTCAACAAGGTTCAAGAAGCAAAGCCCTGTGAAGTCACGTTCGAGTTGACCAACGAGTTGGTCCATTCCGTCCATGTTCGATTTCGTACGAATTGCATCCGTCACACCTTCACCGTCAAAGATGTCAGCGATTTTACCGAGCGAAATGACATCGAATCCAGCTGTCTCAAGCTCATTCATGACAGTCCGGTCAAACGGTTTTAAGGCATAGTCGTGACGGTTCGATGTCCGAACCCATGCGCCTTGCTCCCCAAGGAATGGACGTGCGATGATGCGACCGAGCATGTATGGATCGTCGCGCGTGATATCACGTGCATATTCACAAATCCGGTAAAGTTCTTCGAGTGGGACGACTTCTTCGTGGGCTGCAATCTGTAAGACAGAGTCAGCAGATGTATAGACGATCAATTCGCCCGTTTCGACGTGTTCTTGACCGAGTTCATCTAAGATTTCCGTACCAGAAGCTGGTTTGTTACCGATGATTTTCCGACCAGAGAATGCTTCAAGACGGTCAATCAAGTCAGCCGGGAATTTTTCAAAGACACGGAATGGTGTATCGATGCGAAGACCCATGATCTCCCAGTGTCCCGTCATCGTATCTTTCCCCGCCGATACTTCTTCCATTTTACCGTATGATGCGATTGGTGCGGCATCAGCCGAAACACCTTGAACGGCTTCAATATGCGCGAGACCAAGCTTTTCCAGGTTCGGGATATTCAAGCCATTCATATGCTCTCCGATGTGACCAAGCGTATGTGCTCCTAAATCTCCAAATTGTTCCGCATCGGGTGCTTCACCGATACCAACAGAATCCATGACGACTAAAAATACACGTTTGAATTGTTGTGCCATTTGTATTTCCTCCTAATACGTACTGTAATGAACGACTGCCCTAATGATTTTCCCACAAACCGACTATACAAAACGCTTCATTTGTCTGAAGTCAGACCTTTGTTTTATAAGGAACATCATGCACGTGGATGATGATTCTTATAGACTTCATGTAACCGACCTTTGTTGACATGCGTGTACATTTGCGTCGTCGACAAGTCGGCATGACCGAGCATCTCTTGGACAACCCGTAAATCTGCACCATTTTCAAGTAGATGAGTAGCGAATGAATGACGGAGCACATGTGGCGTAATCTCTTTTTCAATACCCGCTTCTCTTGCACGTCGTTTAATCATCTTCCAAAAACCTTGTCGCGATAACCGGCTTCCCCGACTATTCAAGAAGACATAATCCGTTTGCTGGCCCCCTAAACTGTTTCGTGCTAATTCGAGATAGGTCGTGACGCTCTCAATCGCTGTCGTGCTGATTGGAATGATTCGCGTTTTGTTCCCTTTCCCAAGACACGATAAGTAACCGAGTTCGAGCTGTAGATCGTTTAACGTCAACTGTAGCAGTTCACTGACCCGCATACCGGTACCGTATAACAGTTCAAGCATCGCCGCATCCCGTCTGACGAGCGGATCGTTTCCGACCACGGAATCAAGCAACTTAACGACGTCCGTTTGACTCCAGACGACCGGGAGCTTTTTTTCTGGTTTCGGTAAATCCAAATGACGTGACGGATCACTCTCCACTTGACGCTCTTCGACCAAATATTGATGGAACGAACGGATCGAACTCGTCGCCCGTCTGACCGTCGACCGTGACTTTTGAGCGTTCAACAAGCTCTCGATATGGAGCACGATATGATGTCGTGTCACGAATTCAAGCGAAGTCACCCCTGCTTGTTCGAGCGAATGAAGATACTGGTTTAAATCATTTCGATAGGCTGCTACCGTATTTCCTGACATTTGCCGTTCGATGACGAGATAGTTGATAAATGCTTCCAGTTGTTGTCTCACTGAATTCATCCTCTTGGCTTAAGAAATCGCTTACTTTCCCATCATATCAAAGGTGTAAACTGTTGTGAAGAGGTCTGACCTATATTTTCAAAAAGAAAAAACCGCCCTGTGTGTGGAGGGACGGTTAGACAGTTTGTGTTTGCGTTTGTTCAAGCGCTTCACGTGCATGACGCTCCTGACAAACACGGCAAACTCCGTGGAAGGTCAAGCGATGATCTTTAATTTTAAAGTGAAACCGCGAGACGATTTCTTTTTCGACATCTTCTAACATATCATCTAAAATTTCTTCGACGGAACCACATTCGATACATACAAGGTGGTGATGCGAGTGACTCGCCCCTTCTTGTCGTAAATCGAATCGAGATACGCCATCTCCGAAGTTGACCTTATCGACGACTTCAAGCTCCGTCAATAATTCGAGCGTCCGGTACACGGTCGCGAGTCCAATATCAGAGTTTTTTTCTTTCACTAATAAAAAGACATTTTCAGCACTGAGGTGATCCGACTCATGTTCTAGCAGGATACGCACAGTCGCTTCACGTTGGGGAGTCAGCTTATATCCTTTACCGCTCAGCTGTTTTTTAATGCGTTCAACACGACTTTCCATCATAGCGCCCCCTTAGGTCGAAACTGATGCTTTTATCATAGCTGATTCTCAATCAATTTTCAAATTAAAATGATTATCAACTGAAAATCAACCAAATTAGAATCATTTTAATGTACGGATGTGCCAATGTTGAATCGCCATGATTGTTTTTGCATCGACAATCGTGCCATTTGCAATCAGTTCTAAGGCCCGGTCAAGTGACAATGTCTGGTTTTCAAGGAATTCATCTGCATCCAGCTGACGTTCACCAGCCGTCAAACCGATTGCTTCATATATATGTACGCGTTCGCTGCAAAATCCCGGTGCCCCGTAAAAATCGAAGACATGTTTCAATTCTTCTGCCGCGTAACCTGTTTCTTCTTTCAATTCTCTTCCGGCACAATCAATTGGATTCTCACCCGCCTCAAGTTTTCCCGCAGGAATTTCAATCGATAGCTGTTCGAATGCTTTGCGGTACTGCTCGACGACAATCAAATCACCTTTTTCATCAAAGGCGATGATTGCGACGGCTCCGTTATGATAAACGAGCTCGCGCACTGATGTATTACCGTTTGGTAAGCTGACGACATGCTTTTCGACATTAAAGACTTTTCCTTCATAAATGACTTCTCGTTCGATTGTTTTTTCTTCCATTCCGAACACCTCTTCCTTCTATAACTATCCGCGCCGTAATTTATTCTTCTTATTCAGTATGCCTGTTATCTGATTCCTGATGCAAGTTTGTTTTTTCAAACTCAAAATATGAAACAGTTCCTCAACAGGGGGACGGAGAAATAAATATGATAAACTGTTCTGTAGTAGCACATATCGAAAGAAATGAGGGATTAGTCATGGGACTCGGATTAGGCACAATGACAATATTAAAACGCGGACAAGAAGAAGCAACAGAAATCCTCCGTACAGCGCTCGACGAAGGGGTCATTCATTTTGACACAGCGGACGTCTACGCGAACGGAGCCGTCGAATCGTTGATTGGACAGACATTTTCGCAAGAAGACCGCAGCCGGATTTTCCTCGCCTCTAAAGGCGGCAACCGAATGAATGCAACGGGAACGGGTTGGACGTGGGATCCGAGTTACGAGTACTTAAAACAAGCATGTCTTGAAAGTCTGAACCGACTCGAAACACCTTACCTCGATCTCTATTATGTCCACGGCGGAACGATGGAAGACGACCTCGATGCATCGATTCAAGCCGTGAAGGATTTAAAAGCAGACGGTAAGATTAAGGCCTATGGTCTTTCTTCTTTACGGCCGAACGTCATTAAGTATTGGCTCGAGCATAGTGATCTCGATTATTTGATGACACCTTACTCGTTACTCGATCGGCGCATCGAAGCACTTTTGCCTTTACTCAATGAAAAAAATGTCAAGGTAGTCGCTCGTGGTCCGCTCGCAAAAGGATTATTGACGACTGAGAGTACGTCGCGCCTCCAATCCGTTGACCAGTTCGAGCAATTTAATAAAGAACAACTCGAAGAAACATTGAATTTCTTGCAAGACTACCCACTACCCGCGCTCGCTCTCCAAGCAATCGATCAACAAGCCGCAATCGTCCTGCCTGGTGCGTCGAGCGTGTCGCAATTACAGGCCAATCTCAAGGCGATGCGGGAACCCGTCACGCTTGAACAAATCAATCACGTCCTGAAGACATTGCCGGTCCATCCTTATACAGCACATCAATAAGGTTTGAGTTTTAGCAAGCCGGGGAATCCTCTTATTTGTAACGTTAACCCTAGAGGAGGAATTTTATTATGGCACGTATTTTAATCGTTTCAACAAGCGCGGATGACATGAACGGACACGCAACAGGACTTTGGTTCGAAGAGTTTGCTGCACCGTTTAACTTATTTAATGAAGCAGGACATGACGTCACTGTTGTTTCTGTTAAAGGTGGCGACGTCCCAATCGATAAAGCATCACTCGTCAAAGAAATTCTGCCGAAGTTCCAAGACGCACGTAAAGCACTAAAAGATACAGCTTCACTCTCAACAGTCGATCCTTCATCGTTCGACGCTGTTTATTTCCCGGGTGGACACGGTGCGGTCGTTGACTTCCCGAACAATCCACAAGTTGCCGGTGCAATCGAAGCAATGGTCAAGAAAGACGGAATCGTCGCATCTGTTTGTCACGGACCTGCCGCTTTCGCTCACGTCATGATTGATGCCAAACCATTCGTCGAAGGTCGTCAAATCAACGGCTTTACAGATGAAGAAGAAAAATCAACAGGTCTTGAAGAGAAAGTTCCATTCTTACTCGAAACAACGTTGCGTAATGAAGGTGCAACGTTCTTGACTTCAGACGCAGGTAAAGAATTCGCAGTCATCGATGGCAACGTCATCACAGGTCAAAACCCAGCTTCAAGTGAAGCTGTCGCTAAATTGATCGTCGCTAAACTCGCGACTGTCTAAAATTTTAGTTGATGCTAAGCACTTCCACTGAACATCAGTGGAAGTGCTCAGCGTGTAGACAAACTTAGATGGAAGATCACTTGAATGTGATTTCCCATCTTTTTTTGCTCTCTCTTTCCTTCCTAATCGTCTTCCTGTGGCAAACATCGCGCCGCTACAGCAAAGCTGCAGGGTCGCTCCTGTTTGCTTTACACTAGGAAGCGATTAGATTAGAAAGCGAGATTTTTTTAGCTTTCTTTAAGATCAGTGAAGATACTCTGTCGTTTTGGAAACGATTCAAGACGGTCCACCTGAAAGACGTCCCTTTTCGTCGACTTCTACGGGAAAAAATGCGTCTTTGCGTGCTTTTCTCCCCCCACGTGACGTTGTCTACATGCAAAACAGCACCTCCACTGAACGAAGCTGGAGGTGCTGTTCTCACTTCGGGTCATTTCTCTTCGTTAAGCGCCCGCTGAAGCATCAGTATTTCACGTTCGGCTGCCGCAACCGTGCGGTCTTCAATAACGAGCTGCTGCTGTCGTGCTTCAAGCTGCTCGTCAAGGTTCGTACGCTCTTCATCGGTAAACGACTGTTCAACCACACGTTCCCGTCGATACCAACGCTTCGGAATGATTTTTGGTGCTGGTCCTGTCTCAATCGTCCGTTCGATTTCATCGAATGCCGCCTGCGCTTCTGCCTGACGGTCTTGAAGCGGACGAATCTGTTGAGTGAGCGCCTGTAATCGTTCGTCAACGAAGGGGCGTGTTTTTGACGCCAACATTTCTTTTACATCCATTCGTAACACGTGTTCTGCTTGCTGATGTTGCATATCTTCTTCGTGATCTGTTGGTTCGAGAAGTTCCAAACGGTCGCTGTTTTCAGACTCTGTCAGAATGTCTTCGATTTCACTGATCGACAACCACGAGACATGTCGCATGACGAATTGATCGATTAGCCCCGCATCAACATAGTAGTCTCCGACTTCTCCACCTAATTTCAATTCAGCGGCGGCATATGTTGCATGTCGTTTGATGATGTCATCCGTTTCTTCGTCCAGCCAGTCTTGATAATCTTTAAATACACTCACGTTCTCTACTCCCTATCCCATCACAATCAAACACTCGTTTGACTTCTTTTGATTTCTTCGATTGCCCAGTCACACCAATCGAGGTAATTCAGCATCATCCGTAGACCGTATTCACTCGTCAATGTCTCCCCGAGTGTCGCCCCGTTCTCTAAATGATCTTTTCGCCACACTTGCATCATGTCGACCGCAAATTGATGATGCCGTTTTGATTCTTCAAGGTAAGCGATCGCTTCCTCGAGCGGCAAGAGGTGTAACAACGACACTCGCATTAAGTTCTCATCTTTCATTTTCGGCTTAAATTCACTCGGTGCCCGCAGCCAGGCGACGAGCTCTGTTTGGCCTTTATCTGTAATCGAATAGACTTTTTTATCTGGAAGATCCTCCTGGACGATATGAACACTCGTCACGAGTGATGCTTCTTCCATTTTTAATAATTCTCGATAAATTTGCGTATGATGTGCTGTCCAAAAATGCGTCATCTGTTTTTTGAACGTCGTACTTAAATCATAGCCTGTCGCTTCTCCCTGGGTTAGCAGTCCGAGCAGTGCGAATCGTAATCCCACTGGCTGCACCTTCTTTCATCAATAATATATATTGTTAATTGTCTCAAATTACGTCGCATTACGCCACTTTGTACTTTTTTAAGCAAAAAAAACTGTAGATCGCTGTCTCATCTACAGTTCCTCCTGTCACATGCTAGATTGTTCAATGCTTCGTTCGACCATCGCCCAGTACTCCGGCGGGTGCGGGACGAAGCGGTTCCGCCCGAAACGTTCACCCTCGATGCTGACGACTTCCGTTGTCGTTTCGTCACCTAACGTAGCAAATGCGTCGAATGAAAAAGCGACCAGCCGTTTGACTTCAGTCGCTTGTAAATGATAGTCAGAAATGGCTTGGTTCGATTCCGTCAAAAAGACCTGAGTCCGCTCGCGATCAATGAATCCCGGCAACGTCAGTTCTTCTAGAAAAATACCAACGTGCTCCAACTGATCCATCGCCCGGACGAGTCCGAGCTCTTCTTCGAGTTCACGAACACCATCAGCAACGGTTTCACCGGCAAGTAAATGTCCTGCCGCTGTAATGTCGAGACAATTTGGAAAATCCTTTTTTTCAGTCGCCCGTTCTTGAAGAAGAACGATTCGTTGCTCTCGATTCACGACGAAGCAGTGGAACGTCTCATGCCATAACCCTTCAGCATGTACCCGGTTTCGTGACGCCGTGAATAATGGATGCCCGGCCTGATCCGTGACCATGATTAACTCCTGTTCACTCATCCCAGCACCTTAGAGGCTTGATAGAAGCGCTCGCCTACCGTATACAGTTCTGCAATCAAGAAGACGATCGCAATCCAGATGATTGCACTTGGGAATAACAGCATTGCCGTTAAAAACAAGAACCCCTCCGTCCGTTCAACGAGACCCGGCTGGTATTGGAAGGACTTGATGCCATAATTTTCACTGACTGCCCCAATTGCGAGAAACATCGTCATACCGATGACAAAGGACGCAATTAAAAAGAGCATGACGATTTGTGTTTCCGGAAAACGAAGCGCAATCCCGATCAGCACGGACAACTCGACGATTCGATCTAGTACAAGATCAAGGATCGTTCCAATCGCTGTCGGTTTTTCGCGACGTGCCATCGTCCCATCGACGACATCAAGCATTCCAGAAATCCACAATAAGAGAATCGCAATTCCCATCATGTCATTGTAGACGAAGAATCCTGTTGCCCCTCCGATGATGCCGGAAATGATTGTGACTTGATTCGCCGACAGACCAAGCTTTTTCAAACCGGTCGCCGCTTGGTCGAACACAGGTTGGACCATCTTTCGTGCTCGTGTATCTAACATATTAGTCCTCCTTTCTGACGACATAAACAGTCGTCGCTTCGTCGAACGCTCTTCTTGTCTGAATGACGAGTCGCTCGCCGGTTGCCCGTTCGACTTCATAGAACCGAACACCATATTGGATTAATTCTTTCGTAATCGTAACACGTTCATTCGTTTGATTCGTCGGTCTTAAGACCAACTCGATCGCAGACAGCGGATACCATGTCCCGTCTAAGGCAAGACCATCTCCAAAAAACGGACTCGTCTCGCTTAAAGCAACAGGTCGCCCTTGCTCGATAATGCGTCCTGCCTGCATGACATACACATAGTCCGCCATTGCCATCGCTTCTTCGCGATCATGTGTGACAAGCAACGTCGTCACGCCTTGTTGCTCCGTCAGGCGACGAATCAACGTCCGTAATTCACGCCTCCGCGGCAAATCGAGGCTTGAAAACGGCTCGTCTAATAATAAAAAGTTCGGTTGACTCGCAAGGGCACGTGCTAAGCTCGCACGTTGTTGCTCGCCTCCCGACAGTTGATGGACAAAGTCCGCTTCACGTCCCGGTAACCCGACGCGGTCGAGCCACTCCGAGACTTGTCGGGCGTCCCCTCGCATGCCAAGGCGGATATTCTGCCCGATCGTGAGATGGGGAAACAGTAGCGGTCGTTGAAACAGCATCGTCACTCCGCGTTTACTCGGGACTGTTTTCGTAACGTCACGCTCTCCGAAGTGAATCGTTCCACCTGAGACCTTTTCTAATCCGGCAATCAAGCGCAGTAACGTCGTCTTCCCGCTTCCACTCGGTCCGACAAGCGCAACGCATTGTCCCGAGGCGATGGTTAGATCGATGTCTTGCAAGACGGTCGTTTTACCGAAACGCTTCATCACTTTATTAATTTTTACGTCCATCTAATAACCTCCGAACCCCTTCTATCCATAAGGTAAAGAACAACATTTGCCCTAGATAAATCAAAAATGGTAACCCGATCAACCAAATCGTCGCTTCTTTAGCCGCATCAACCGCATTCCCAGAGTAAAGGGGGAAGACTTCAAGTGCGAGCATCCGAACGACGCCACCGCCGATGAGCACGACGAGTGCATACTGACTAAGTGTGATGACGGTGACGAGCAATGTCACCGATTGTAATGTCGGACGAAGCAACGGTCCGACTAAAAAGAAAAATCGCTTCAAGCGGTTTGCCTCAACAAGGACCGTCTGTTCGAGTAGTTGTTCACCGAGCGCCTGAAATCCGTTCGTATAAAGGCGGACCGTGTACGGAAGTGTCGGTAACAAAAGGACGAGTAACACACCAAGGAATTGATCAGCCAAACCTAAACGGATCCACGTCAAATAAAGACCGAATGAGAGCAATAATACAGGCAAAAACAGTGGTAGACTAATCAACAACTCAGCCAGTTGAATGATTCGTCCCGTCTGAAAGGCAATGGCTTTCCCTGCCGCATAACCAATTACGTGGTTCAAAAACGTCACTGCTGCAATCATGAAGAGCGTCGTCGTCAACGTCTCGACGATTCGTGGATTTAGAGAAAATGATTTCGGAATGATTCCCAGCAGCGGTGCAACGACGAGACAAGCAATCAATAGCGTAACGATTCGTTGCTTCATTCAATCCGCCCCTTACTGATTCGCTCTGTGATCGGTCGAATCCACCACGTGAAGACGGCTAACATCATGAAGAGCAACGTCGTCAAGACGACACTGATGGCAAAAGCCGTTGGTTGTTGCGACAGGTCTCCTTGCGTATATAAATCAAATACATATACACCAATCATTTTCGGATACGTCACACCAAGCAATGCCGGCACTTCGTAGGCAAATAGAACAAATGCAAAAACGATGAAGCTAGCTTCAAGTGCCGGAAACAAAATAAAAACACCTTTTCCATGCCAAAATCGGCGAATCTTAGATAATCCAAGTAGTTGCCCCAATTCCTCATACCGGTGATCGAGCCGTCGAAAAACAGGAATGAGATAAAAAAAGATGAACGGTGTTTCTTTATATACGTAAGTCAAGATGATACTGAAATGATTCGTCTCATGCGGACCAATCATCGGTACATTACTGAAGTAGAGAATCGCAAGATATGCTGCACCAAGATGCGGGATAAACAGCGGAAGTGCGAGGATTTGTTCCGCCATCCCCCCTCGCCTTGAGAAAAATTGAGCTAAGCCGAAACCGACCCCTAACGAAAGTAACGTGCTACTCAGTGCGACGTACAGACTTAACACAATGCTTTCAAGAAACACGGTATCGCTTAACAATGCACGATAATCGGCGACTGTCGTCATCGATACACTGATGAACAGTCCATAAAGAACCATTCCAGCAATCAAGAAGACAGCGGGGTAAGGATTACCGCGCCACACGTTCCGGCCAATCCTTTCGAATGATCTCGAAGAATTCCGGGTCGAGCTCCGCTCGGACTTTTCCTTCAAATGCATCTGGTGTCGGTGTCGATTTTGCTGCCGGAACATCCTTAAACGCTTGTTGTTCTACTGACGTCAACGTACTTAAATCAAGACTTGTCCCATCTCCCCAGTAGGTCGCGTCATATTTCTTCAACTGCGCATCTGCCGATAACAATTCGTTGATTGCAACGAGCGCCCCTTTTGGGTTTGGTGCGTTAAATGGAACCGATAAGAAGTGGGTCGACGCAATCGAACCTTCTTCTAAGATGAGCGGACGCGTTTCTTCCGGGAAGGTCCCGGACGCTACTTCCTGTTCGGCCCGGCGTTCATTGAAGCCCATCGTGAATGCGACATCCCCCTTCGCATACAATTGATCGAGCTGAGCGAGCGTCTTAGGATAGGTTTTCCCTTCTTTCCAAAGGTACGGCTTTAAATCGTTTAAATAAGCCCATGTCTTTTTAAAATCGCTTTTCGGGTTCTTCAACGTTTCATTTGATTCGACCCCGTACATGACGTGACGGACAAACGTATTTCCCGTGAAATCCGTCACTTCCGGATAAGTGAATTTTCCTGGGTTTGCTTTGACCCAGTCTTTTAACTCGTTTAAGTCCACCGGTGGTTTGGCAACACTGGCTTGATCATAATGGAACGCAAACTGGACTTTTCCCCAGGCCGCTTCGAGCCCTTCCGTCTTCGTCCCACTATCTGAAGCTTGCGCCGCGGCGTCGACTTGCTTGATGTTCGGTAAGACGCGCGCGATGTCACCATATAACAGACCGTCTTTTTTCGCATTTCGGAAATTATCGCCGTTGATCCAGACGACATCAATCACGCCTGTGTCCTTACCGGCTGTTTTTTCAGCACGCAATTTCTGAATGATATCCGCTGTTTCAATCGGCACACGCTTCAATGTGATTTGATGCTCTTTTTTCAACTTGGGTGCGACGTACTCGTCGATATAGGCATTGATTCCGTCATCTCCACCCCACATGTACATCCGGACCGTCGTTTTCGCTGCTTCCTGTTCAATCATTTTATAGGATGAACCTAGCACTTCGTCCTTTGCCGGCAAGTCAGAAGTTGCGCCACACCCGGCAAGCAACAACCCACCGACAGCGATACCGATTACTTTTTTTAACATTTTCATTCCACCCCATCATTTTTTGTCAAATCCGGACTTACCGAGCCATTCAATCAATCGGGGACAAACGGCATATGCTTTCGCTGAAAGTTCCATCCACCACGGTGCATTGACCTCTCGTTTTTGACGCTCGATCGCTCGGACCACCGTTTTTGCAAGCGACTCTTTCGATAACAAAATCGAGGCGACATTCTTTTCATATTTGCGACTGAGATCGGCGCGAATGAAAAATTCAGTCGCAATCGGTCCCGGATTAACCGTCATCACATGAATTCCTTTTGGTCGTAATTCAAGTCGCAATGCATTTGAGAACTGAAGCAGGCTTGCTTTTGTCATGCAGTAGATGGTCGATTTCGGAGTCGGCAGCTTTCCTGCCTGACTGGCGACATTGACAATCATTCCATTCGGACGCAGGAAAGGTAGACACGCTTTTGTCAACCGAACGGGCGTCAGGACATTGATCCGGTGCATCGATTCAATCGTCTCAATCGAGGTATCCTGCAAGAAACTGAATTCTCCGAATCCGGCATTATTGATCAATACATCAATCATGCCATAGTCGACCTGGATTCGTTCGGCTAAATGCTCCGGTGAATGTTCTAAGTCATAGACGATATAGTCAGCATGCAGCTCTCTTGCTAAGCGTTCGAGCCGATCGGCACGGCGGGCAATCAAAATCAAATTCGCTCCTTGCCGGTTCAAGACGCGCGCTAACGCTTCACCGAGACCGCTTGATGCTCCAGTCAAGACAACCGTTTTATTCATTAGATTCATCCGCTAACTCCCGCTTTCGAATAATAAAGAACCGTATCTCGTTTTTCGACTGTAATTTGACCGCTTGCGACTAAATAATCGAGTCGTGCTTTCATTTCACTCATCACGAGCGGAAACGATTTTTTTAAACGATTGCCGTACGTCAACTGCGCTAACTCAAATAACGTCTGCTCTCCCGTCAGATGTTTCAAAAGTTGCTCACCGCGGGCCTTACGTTGGAGCAATCGTTCTTCAATCAAGGATGGAACGTCACGGATTGTTTCGCCATGACCGGTATAGGCGATCGTGATTCGTTCACCTTGAAGCTTTTCGAGCGAGCGCATATATGCAAGGACAGGGCGTTTTATATCAGACGCATCTCCTGCTTGCGGCTGTTCAAGTAACGGGTTCGGCTCAATCCGTGCCAGTAAATGGTCGGCTGCAAACAATGTCCCGTCTTGACCGAGAATCCCGATCTGGTCGCTTGCGTGTCCCGGTAGCTCAATCACGCGGTATGTACTTGCCGCCGTGATGGAATCCCCTTCTTTTAGGACATAGTCGAGTTGTCCTTTTCCGAGCCATTTGAGGGCCGACAGATAACTCGGTAGCAACGCTCGTATTTCTTTTGGCACCCCGAACGACATCGCTAAGCGTTGCAAAAAGGCATCGCCACTATTCAAGAAGTCCGTATCCTGTTCTAAATAGGGACGAAGTCGTGCGTGCCCGTAAATCGCAATTCCTTTTTCAGAAAAACGATAAGCCATTCCGGCATGATCGGCGTGGTGATGCGTCACGATTACTTTATCGAGTTCTTCGACAGACAAGCCGATTTTCTGCAAACCCTCTTGCATGGCGTGCCAAGCTTCTGCCGTATCCGGTCCACAATCAATCAAAATATTTTCATTGTCCGTTTTGAGGACGTAACAATTGATATCACCGACTGGAAACGGCGTTGGGATCGGTAGCGTGAAGATTTCATCTTTGCTGTTCACTTGGAATCCCCTCATTTCTCTCACTAGTTTCCTTCATTATAGAGAAAAATGAACCCGAGCCGCAAACTTTGTCTGTCACTCTCTTGCATCCCTTCACTAAAGCATACGTAAACCGTCTGGAATTGGATGCAAAAAAAGCGACCTTTCGCAGAATGAAAGGTCGCTCGTTTATTGCAAATTTTATTTTAAATTAAGGACAGTCAGTTTATCACGCGTCATCGAAGCAAGACTTCGTCCGACACCCTGCACACCAAGTCCAGATGATTTAACGCCGATGAATGGGAAGTGGTCTGGGCCACGTTCAGTCCGACCATTAATTTGAACAGAACCTGTTTCAAGGGCATCCGCTACAGCAAAAGCTGAATCAATGTTTTCCGTAAAGACACTTGCTTGAAGACCGTATTCCGATTCGTTCGAGTACGCAATCATCTCTTCGACTGAGCTGACACGAATGATTGGTAAGACGGGTCCGAACGGTTCTTCCCAAGCAACACGCATGTCACGTGTCACGTTGTCGATTAGTGTTGGTTCAATCAAGTTGTTCGTCCGGTTTCCACCAGTAACGATTGTTGCACCTTGATCTTTCGCATCCGTAATCAAGCCCTCCACGTAATCCGCTGATTTTGTATCGATCAATGGAACTACGACACTGTCGTCTTCAGGTGAACCGACCGTTAACTTCGCGATCCGTGTTGTTAATTCGTCAACGAGCGCATCCGCTTGATGATCTAAGACGAATACACGTTTGATCGCTGTGCAGCGTTGTCCAGAATAAGAGAACGCTCCACTGATGATGTGATCCGCTGCTAATGAAAGGTCCGCGTCTTCTAAGACGAGTGCCGGGTCTTTTCCACCGAGTTCAAGTACAAGTGGGATCATCGCTGATTGGCGAGACAAGTGACGTCCCGTCCCTGTACCACCCGTGAAAGTAATCATATCAATTCCTGGATGTGCTGTTAAATAGTCACCGATGACTGATCCCCGACCTGTCACGACGTTAACGAGACCTGACGGAAGACCTGCTGCGACGAGTGCTTCAATCATCAAGATTCCACTGATTGAACCTTGTGTTGCCGGTTTGAAGACAACCGCGTTTCCTGTCATCAACGCCGGTGCAAGTTTTGCTGCCGCTAAATTGACCGGGTAGTTAAATGGTGAAATCGCAAGGACGACGCCGAGTGGCGCTTTTTTAATGACTGCAAGTTTTTTGGCACTCCCACCTGGGAATGAATCGCCTTGCATCATTTGACCGTCAAAACGAAGACCTTCTTCTGCTGTATACCGAATGATTTCCGCAGTCCGCTTCACTTCTTTAACGCCATCTGCACGTCCTTTACCCACTTCACGCATGATGACTTCGCCGATTTCGTCAGCGCGTTTTTCAAGTTCTGTTGCCCATGCATGTAATAGTTCAGCACGTTTGTTTGCTGGTTGTTTCGCCCAAGTCGTTTGTGCCGCTTTTGCTGAAGCAATCGCACGGTCGACTTCTGGTTTCGTCATCGCTTGTACACGACCAACGAGTTCTTCTTTATATGGTGAAGAGATTTCGATTGTCTCTTTTGATTCACTCTCATACCATTGTCCATCCAATAAAAATGTATACGTTGTTTTTGTTGTATTCATTCCACTCTACCTCCATATGTTTTTTCTCTCTGTCACTTCAGTGTGTGGCTGCATAGCTATTGTAAACAATTGGTCAGACAAATGCCAAACATTTTGCTTAACATATTATGAAAGCGATTACAATAGTTTTTTTATTGAATTTGATATGGAATGTTTTACGAAATGTGCCGATAACTAGGCAGAAGTGAATGTGCAGGAACGAAAGGGGATAAATCACGTGTACAATCAACACGATATTTTGTTAGAAGCGGGTACGAATGAATTAGAAATCGTCATTTTCCATTGTGGTCCTTATACATTTGGGATTAACGTCATGAAAGTGCGTGAAATCATCGTTCCGTTACCGATGACACCACTCCCAGGAACACCAGATGCCGTCAAAGGATTAATCGAACTACGCGGTGAAGTCATGACGGTCATCGATTTGCCGACTGTCATCGGTGTAGCCCATGACGAAGCGACGGAAGATCGGTTGATCATCTGTGAGTTCAATGGCGAGAAAAGTGTCCTTCGCGTCGATTCTGTCACGGAGATCAGACGTATCTCGTGGGAACAAATTGATACACCGAACGAACTCGCACGTGGAATCGAAGGATTGACGAACGGCGTCGTCAAGACAGGCGATAAGATGATCATCTTACTCGATTATGAAAAAATCGCACTCGAACTGTCTCGTAAAGACATCTTCGCACGTGAAGAAGGACGTCGCGTCCAACCGCGTGACAGATCGAACAAAACGATTTGGATTGCCGAAGATTCAGAAATGCTCCGGACACTCATCATTGAGACGCTTGAAGAAGCAGGATATCACGGCTTAAAATGGTTCATCAACGGAAAAGATGCATTTGACGCCTTCGAAGCAGGTAGCGATTGTGACTTGTTGATCACAGATATCGAGATGCCGAAAATGGACGGACTTCATTTATCGAAACGCCTTCGTGAAGACGACCGGTATGCCGAACTGCCAATCATCGTCTTCTCTTCCTTGATTTCAGATGATCTTCGCCATAAAGGTGAATCTGTTGGGGTCAATGCACAAATTACAAAACCAGAAATCGGTCGTTTGATCGAAACGGTCGATTCATACGTCTTGTAAGACGTTGTTGACGGTTATATCGGAGCTCACTTTCCAGTGGGCTCCGATTTTTCAATTCACAAAAAAAAAAGAAGCGTCCACGAAATCGTGAACGCCGGTTTACTTTTTTCATCAATTACTTGATCGAGTCCGAATTCTTTCCAATAAAAGCATCCAACCAGACTTTTCTGAACTCCACCATAGATTGATCAATGTTTTGCAAAACCTGATTCGCATTTTCAAGCGAACCCGTTTCTGCTTCTTTTTCAAGTTGTTCGAACTCATCTGCCAAATCGTCCGCCGCGACCGAATAGGAGGCACCTTTAAGTAAATGTGCGATTTTTTCTGTCTGTCCCGGATCATTGTTATTGATCGCTTGCTCTAGTTCAGGAAATTTACGATCAAACTGCGCAATGTATGTTTCACCAATCTTTTGTAAAAATACGTGGTCCCCACCGGCGATTGAACGTAATTCCTCTAACTTCTTTTGATTAAAAAAAGGCATCTGGTTCCCCCCTCTGGTTTCATTTTAACATTAAATGTCGTAAAAAAAAAATCTGAGAATCATTTACACGCCCTATCTTCTGTCCCTATAATAAGCAAGTGAAGAGCAGGAGGGATAGACATATGTTGACGATTTATCGAAGTGATGTGACCGGGGCAGTCAACGAAATTCAAGAATTCACGAAAGGTTCTTGGATTCATCTTGTCAATCCGACAAAAGACGAAGCCGACCAAGTCATTGCTGCCACAAAGATTCCTGAGGATTTTATCTATGACCCACTGGACGTTGAGGAAAAACCTCGTTTTGAAAAAGATGATGAAGGGCTCTTGATGATTGTCGATGTTCCGTACATCGAAGAAGAGTCATCGGGACGACGCTACAACACGATCCCGCTCGGTATCATCGTGACGTCGAGGCATTTCATCACCGTCTGTTCGCAACAACTCGACGTGTTGACCTTGTTCTCGAACGGTAAATTACGGACATTCCGGACGAATTATCGTTCACGCTTTGTATTTCAAATTCTTTATAAAGTCAGCTCTTCTTACCTTCGTTTCCTTCGTCAAATCGATCGCCGAATGGACGAACTCGAAGATGAACTTCAACGTTCGATGCGAAATCAAGAAATTTTTCAACTGATGAACTTACAAAAATCCCTCGTCTATTTCATGACGTCACTTAAATCAAACGATGGTGTTCTTGATCGCATCATTAAAACACCGAGTCTCGAGAAACATGAAGACGATGAAGATTTACTAGAAGATGTTTTCGTCGAGCACCGCCAGGCAATGGAGATGGCACAAATCTATAAAGATATCATCAGTTCGACGATGGATACGTTTGGTTCCGTCATCTCGAACAATGTAAACTTCGTCATGAAGTTTTTAGCCTCAATCACGATTGTTATTTCAATCCCGACAATGATTTCCGGAATGTTCGGGATGAACGTCCATGTGCCGTGGGAAGGTGAAGTCATCGGCTTTTGGATTGTCTTTGGGATGATGATTTTCTTTTCCGGACTCGCTGCCTTTATTCTGTGGCGGAGACGCTTTTTCTAGCACAAAAAAACCACTCGCTTTTACATGCTGAAGACGTAGCATGTAAAAAAGCGAGTGGCTTTTTTAATTGATTTCGACCGTGACGAGACATAAATCATCGGCCTCATCACTTTGATCGGGCTGAATCAAGTGGTGAATGTTTGGTCCTTGTTGTTCGATCAACTGACGGATCGCACTGATTCCTTCGTCAATCCCTTTGCTATACAGCTCCATGAAACCATCCGTATAGAGGTAGATACATCCAGGAGACGTCAAGTCGATCGTCCGACTCGTATATTGTGAGTCCTCAAACATCCCGACTGGCAATCCTGTGTTCTCGAGGGCGATGATTTGATCCCCCATCCGTAACAAACCAGGTGGGTGTCCCGCATTCGCATAACTAAGTTTCATCTCATCCAAGTCGATGTACAAATAAACGGCAGTAAAATAAATTTCCGTTTCATCCCCTGGGAAAAGGCGGCTCATCTGACGGTTCAGTTCTTCAAGTACTTTTGCCGGATCACCGATGCGATGCACGAGTTCAAACAAGATCGAGCTCATCCCCATCGTAATCAACGCTGACGAGACACCATGGCCCATGACGTCAAACAAGATGATGCCATATTTATTTTGCGAGATGCGGTACCAGGCATACATATCTCCCGCTAGTTTTTTAGAAGGAATATAGGTTGCCATGATTCGAATGTCTTCATCTTCGATATTTGCACTCAAAACACTTTGCTGGAGCTTTTGAGCAAGATCAAAATCTTCTTGTAAGACTTTTTCATATCGTTTCCGTGCATCTATCGCTTGTTTTAATGACATCGCATTTCGAACACGAGCAAGCAATTCCGTTTTTCGAATTGGCTTTGTCGTATAGTCTGATGCTCCCGCATCCAGTCCATCCGCGATGTCCTCTTCATTGGAACGACCGGACACGATGACGATTGGCAGTTCATCTAAACCAAATCGTTTTCGGATCAACCGTGTTGTATCAATCCCACTAATGCCGGGCATCTCTACATCCAGTAATACGACATCTAAGTTGTCGATAAAGGCCGGGTCCTCCATCAATTCAATCGCTTCTTCCCCACTCATCGCTTTTACGACATCGTATCCTTCATTTTCAAGCAGTCGCTCCAAAATCATTAAATTCGTAAATTCGTCATCTACGACTAATATACTCATACCGTCACCTCGTTCCTAAACATGTTAATCTGAACATAGTTTATCACATCATGACCACTTTCGTTTAGACGAACGGACAGTTTTCCGTCATACTAAAAGAGAAGAATGAAAGGAGGAATGGATCATGTGGCTCTATGTTGTTTCCATTCTAATCATCGTGTTTGTCTTAGTTGCTTCAATCATCGTCATTTCAAAAGGCTACGGATATAAAGGCAATCAAGACGATATCGAAATTGACTACGATGAAATCAACCGTAAACTGACTGAAAAGCAGGATGAAGAGAAGCAAAACTAAACAACTTTGACCGTCTGAGACCATTTTAACATCGGTGGTCTTTTTTTGTTGCATGAAAAGTGCATGTTTTCCTTTTTTATGACGAGGGTACATATCTATCATGGTCAACTATTATCTTAAGGGAGTGTCTATTCATGGAACCTAATCTACAAAATGATCCACATGCTGCTCAACAAGAACATCCAAATCGTCAATTCGATCAAGAAGCTTCGTCAGGTCGTCGTGTCAATTTACTTACGGGGATGTTGCTAGGAGCTGTCGTCGGCGGATTGCTTACAATGCTGAGCTCAACGAATCGACAAAACACAAAACAAGGACTTAGCGGCGCAAAAGATTCCGTTTCATCATTAGCATCTACTATTAAAGAAGATCCGTCAGGAAAAGCTTCACAAGTCATCGAACAAGTAAAAAGCGCTTCAGGAATCATTCAAGAAGTCGCTGGTGACGTCCAAAATGTGTATGACAAGGTTAACAATGAACTTGATACCGTCAAATCGGATGCTTCTTCTGTAAAAGATACTGCAACGGAAGCTAAGGGTGACCTGTCTTCAATTAGTGAAAAAGTAGTCGAAGCAAAAGACGTGGCGCTTGGAAAAGAAGAAGCCCCACAAAACAATCAATCAGACAATTCACAGCAAAATAAATAAACTGTTTTATCAAAAACCATCATGCTTGTGGCATGGTGGTTTCTTTTAACGTTGTCACAACAATCCATTACTCAAAAAATTTCACGATGATTGCGACACGTTCACGCATACCATATCGCAATACACCAGATAACGGTGTTTTTGCAGGAATCGCATCACTATTCAATCCTACTTTCTTCGCTTCGGTACGAGCACGATACAAATGAAAATCTGACGTCACGATCGAGACTTGATTTTCACCTTTTGGTAATAACGATTTTGAAAAACGTAAATTTTCAGTGGTCGACGTCGATTTGTCTTCGAGCACAAGACGTTTTTCAGAGATTCCTTCGTCAATCATGCCACGGCGCATCGCTTCTGCTTCTGAAATCGCTTCACCCTGCCCCTGCCCACCGCTCAAGATAAAAGTCGTTCGCGGATATTTTTTTCCGTATGCAGCTGCAGCCTGAATCCGGTTTTCCAATATCAGTGACGGTGTTTCCCCTCTGACACCTGCACCGAGGACGATGACAAACGAGTGTTTCCCGTTCGCTGCGGGACGTTTTCCTTCTGCGACAAATAAACCGATACTAAACCAGAAAATGACGAGTCCACCTACGATTCCGGCCACTACAAGCCGATATCTTTTCAAAACTTGTTTGATCCGTTCCATGAGTCATATGATTCCTTTCAGACTGCTATTTTCGATTACATCCGTTTCTACGATGTTTTTCTAAGAAAAGTTTCAATCACAAAACAGGGGCGACTCAAAAATGGGGATGTCTCCCGATTAAAAGGAATCCGGACTTTTTCATGCATACCTCCGGCAAGCACTAAACTATCTTGAACAATAGAAATGACCGATGGTCCCGTGAATCGCGGGAGCAACGGTCATTTGATTAAATGGAGGACGGAAACGTCCGTCACACGGATTGATGTTGGTCCGACTTCTGATTCAGACCCCTTTTGCTAGATTAATTTCCCCAAATTGCTGTCGCATATTCTGGATGATCAATGAATGGATTGCGGTTTTTTTGCCATTTTTCAAAAATGATGTCATTGCGTTTCTTTTCAAATGCATCGACCGGGTCAAGTTTGTTCCACGCTTTTAACGTCGATAATTTTCCGTGAAGTGGGTTTGAGCCATTGTTGACGTTTTCTGACGTCTCTAAGTCGATTTCGCCGCCACCTTCATAACGAACCGCCATATAGAAAATCATCCGCGCGATATCACCTTTGACGCGAGTCGGTGGTTCCCATGAATCACCATCTCGGTTACAATCGCATCCGCTATATTTCGTTCCGCCATTGTCAAAATCAAGGTTCCCACGAGCACTATTGACGACGACGTCTGACGGACGTAAGTGATGCAAGTCTGTCCCTGGTCCCATGCTTGTTCCGAAGTCTCCATGCGATTTTGCCCAGACATGCTCTCGGTTCCATTGACCGACATTCCCACCGTTGCTATTTTTTGAAATGGACTTCCCCGTGTACAATTCGATCACGTTGTTCACATTACCTGGATCTTGATCGGTTTCTTTTAATGCCGTCCAAACCGTGTCATACGAGACTTCCGTATGATTATCGATGATGTCATGCAGTGATGCTTTTAATGCCGCACCCGTTTTCCCCGCTGCCGGCTGATAATAGGCATCGATTGTTGATTGTGACGTTACCGCCTGTGGTCCCGCTACTACCTTTGTTGAATCTGTTTTGGCGATGACCGGCGTGAAGGCAAGTGATCCTAACGCGAGTGTCGCAACAAGTGCCCCACTGATTTTCGATTTCCAGTTCATGCTTTTTCCCCCTCAGGTTAAGTATGGACATGCAATGTCAAACCGTATTACACTCCCATTTTCACATCACTTGTCTTTCTTATGGAAGATGGACGAAAGACCTCTTCTTTTTAGAGGAATCCAGAAATCAGAGTTAGCACAATTGTTCAACGGTTAGAAGGTCCTGTTTTTTAGTGAATCACGAATCAATAAACGATGAATTATTATTTAGAAGAACTATTCTAGAGGCAAAAGTCATGATTATAAAGGATACATAAATAAGGTATGAGGATGATACTCCCCACGTTTCAACTTGCTATAATAATTAATGCAAGCGTTTTCATAATTTGATAGAGGAGGCTTTTTGATGAAACATAAAAGCTTGATTGTCGCATCTCTTGCAAGCGTGACGTTTTTAGTGCCACTTGCGCAACCGATTGCAGTAGGGGCAACAGCAGACAACGGGACGATGATGCAATACTTTGAATGGTATTTACCAAACGACGGGAACCACTGGAACCGTCTAGGAAACGACGCTTCTAAGCTTGATCAACTCGGAATTACATCTGTTTGGATTCCTCCTGCCTACAAAGGAACGACTCAAAATGATGTCGGCTACGGTGCCTACGATCTATATGACCTCGGTGAGTTTAATCAAAAAGGAACAGTCCGGACGAAGTACGGCACGAAAACGCAATTGAAATCCGCCATCGGGCAATTGCACACGGCTGGAATCGATGTGTATGGTGATGTCGTCATGAACCACAAGGGTGGTGCTGACTTTACGGAATCCGTCACGGCCGTCGAAGTCAATCCGGGTAACCGTAATCAAGAAGTCTCTGGCGACTATCAAATCCAGGCCTGGACCGGGTTCAACTTCGCGGCGCGGAGCAACGCCTATTCAAACTTCAAATGGAAATGGTATCACTTCGACGGAACGGATTGGGATCAATCCCGCTCAAAAAGTGCCATCTATAAATTCCGAGGAACAGGTAAGTCGTGGGACTCGAATGTATCTTCTGAAAATGGAAACTATGATTACTTGATGTATGCAGACATTGATTTCGATCACCCGGAAGTGCAGCAGGAAATGAAAAACTGGGGGAAATGGTACGTCAATGAACTCGGGCTCGATGGATTCCGTCTTGATGCCGTCAAACACATCAAACATACGTATCTCGCAGATTGGTTGACGAATGTTCGTCAGACGACGGGTAAGGAATTATTCACAGTCGCCGAGTACTGGCAGAACGATCTCGGGACACTTAAAAACTATTTAAGTCAGACGAACTATAAACAATCGGTCTTTGACGCTCCACTTCATTACAAATTCGAACAAGCGAGTAAAGGCGGCGGCTTTTATGACATGCGCACAATTTTTAACGGCACACTCGTCCAAGATAATCCGACGCTTGCCGTCACACTCGTTGAAAACCATGATTCTCAACCTGGTCAATCGCTCGAATCGACCGTTCAATCCTGGTTCAAGCCCCTTGCTTACGCGATGATTTTAACGCGGGAACAAGGGTATCCATCTGTCTTTTACGGGGACTACTACGGAACAAAAGGCTCATCGAACCGCGAAATCCCTGCCCTCGCGTCAAAAATCGATCCGATTCTAAAAGCACGGAAGGACTTCGCGTTCGGGAAACAAAATGATTACCTCGATAACCAAGACATCATCGGTTGGACACGGGAAGGCGTCAGTGACCGCTCAAAATCAGGGCTTGCGACAATCCTGTCTGACGGCCCTGGTGGGAGCAAGTGGATGTATGTCGGTACGCAAAATAAAGGCGAAGTCTGGACAGACATCACCGGTAACAATTCAGCTTCCGTCACGATCAATACAGACGGGTATGGTCAATTTTTCGTCAATGGTGGTTCTGTCTCGATCTACCGCCAACAATAATTCGTCCTATTTAAAAGCCCCCATCCGTACCGTTTCCTTTTCAGGAAGGTTCGTGGATGGGGGCTTCTTTTCATTCAGCGAGACCGACACTTTCGCGAATCGATTCTTCCTGTTCAATCGCTTCAAGCAGGAAATGGGCGACATCGGCCCGATTGATTTGTTTCGCTTGGTCGGGTACACCGTCAGCTGTTTGGCGGTACATCCCGGTTAACGGACCATTCATCAAACGGAGTGGTCGTGCGACCGTATAGTCGACGTCTGCCTGTTTCAACAAGTCAATTGCTTGCCGGTGATCACGTAATGGATTCTTTAAGATTTGCTGTGCGAGTAATCCTTGTGCACCCGGTAATTCCTTATCAACACCTGCTGATGCGACGTAACCAATCCGCGTTACACCACTGACTTTCATCGCATTGATGATCCGGACGAGACTTCGTTCTAAAAATCCACTGTAGGCAAGGCTTTCTGTCCCTAACGCCGTCAAGACAGCATCTTGTCCGACAAGCGCCGCATTGACATCCTCTTGGTTCAAGACGTCCCCCGTGACGACATGAAGTCGTTCATCTTTTAGTTCCAACTTATCCGGATTACGGACGAACGCCGTCACCTCATGGTCATGCGCAATCGCCTGTTTGACGAGTTCTTGTCCGGTTTGACCCGTAGCCCCAAAAATAATCAATTTCATGCATAACATCCTTTCCCTTTCAAGATCCACTGTTTGAATGATACCCTTACCGCTTGAAAATGAATCGTCTTCCCTCACCCTTATTTTCAGAAAATTATTTTTATTTATTAACAGTGTATGCTAAAATCTCCCTAAGTACATATGGATATTTTTTCCTTAATTAAAAGAACGACCATCTTTTTTCTTCGATAAAGACAGGAAGTCAGTCTATTCTGCTTTATGCTTTGGAAACTCGTACAGTCACGTCGCGTGAAAAAACGGCGCCCTTCTTTTGGAGGTGTGACGGATGATGTTCCACTATCTCAATACGGACGATGAGGTTCTACGCTTCGAACAACAATTATCACGCTACTCATCACCTTAACCTTGGAGGGATTTCCTATGAAGCTACAACAGTTAAAAGACCAACTCAATTCGATTTATCTCGGCAAACCGGACGTCATCGATCTCTGTCTGACGGCACTCATCGCCGAAGGTCACATCCTGCTTGAAGATGTACCGGGGACCGGGAAAACGATGCTTGCGAAAGCACTCGCCCAAAGCTTCGAGAGTGCCTTCTCCCGGATTCAGTTCACGGCGGATTTGCTTCCGTCCGACGTCATCGGTTCAGACTTCTTCAACTTAAAGACGCAGGAGTTCGAGAATAAACGCGGACCGTTGTTTGCAAACGTCGTCTTGATCGATGAGATCAACCGCGCCGTCCCGCGGACACAATCGGCATTGCTTGAAGCGATGGAAGAACGTCAAGTCTCGATTGGCGGAACAACGTATCAGATGCCGGCACCATTCTTCGTCATCGCAACTCAAAATCCGATCGAGTCAGCAGGAACATTCCCGCTACCGGACGCCCAACTCGACCGGTTCATGGTCGCGATCGAAGTCGGTTATCCGGATTTTGAGAACGAACGCCGCTTGCTGTCTGAGATTTTGACGAACGTCCGCCGATCAGCCGTCGGGATTGCGTCAGGAGGGGACTTGATTTCATGGCAGGAAGAAGCACGACGTGTCCATGCGTCGCAAGACGTGCTCGATTATCTGCTGCATATCGTTCAGGCGACACGGAATCATGAACTCGTTGAAGTCGGTGTCAGTCCACGTGGTGCGATTGCCCTGCTTCGCGCGTCCCAAAGCTATGCTTTCTTGAATCAACGCGACTTCATCATTCCGGAGGACATCAAACACCTTGCAAAACATGTCTTGGCCCACCGCCTGACATTGACACTTGAAGGGGGCATCAAGACGACAAAGGCCCAAGTCTTGTACCATCTCCTTGATGCCATTCCAGTTCCTGTCGAGATTGGGTGACGCGGATGAAAATCGAACGTTCCGTCCCCTTTTGGCTCGAACAAAAATTATTTCCCGTCTATTGCATATTGACATTTTTATTCTTATTCCTCCCCGTCGTCTCGGGACTCGGGTTTCTCTTTGCCGCACTCGCGACGATTCATGTCGTCGTCAACCGGACAGAACGGCAACTCCGCCGGGAAGTCGCTTTAGAATGGAAACACTATGAACGATTGATGTTCAACCAAGAACAAACGGACCTCCAGCTGCAACTTTTCGGACTCGAACTTTTTTCGTCACTCGGCCTTAAGGCCTCCCTCCGTCTCCATGCTGCTGACGGGATTGTTTTCACGACGAGTGACGCGCTCCATCCCCACACGTATGATACCGAACTGGTGTTGACGGAAGAATTGTTTACGATCCCAATCCAGACCGTCAAACGTGGTCCGACGGCACTCGACGAAATCATCTTAACGATTCGTCTGCCCTGGCGGATGGGCGTTTACTTATTTTCATTCGACAGTTATCCGCAGTTCACGGTGCTGCCTTCGTTAACGGCACAAGCGACACCTTTCCTGCTGAACCGCTTACGGATTGGTGATCGTCCGGACCGCTATTCACCATTAAAAAACAAATTGGTCCAGCTTGGATCAAAAGCGTATACGACGGAACCGTCGAAGGACATCGATTGGTACGCGACAGCAAAAACCGGCCGTCTGCAAGCAAAAGTCTATGAGACGAGTAATCAGGACACATTCACCATCGCCCTCAATTTGTCGGGTCCAAGTGGATACGGCTTACATAATCAATCGGAACGCTTCATCGAACAAGCTTCGTTCTTAATCAGTGAGTTGATTAAGGAGGGCTGTAAAGTTGAATTGTTCCTGAACCGTCTCAACGAAGCGAACCACATGACCCACTTGGCGTTAGGTGAAGGACAACCGCACTTGAAGCACGTCCTTGTCCACCTGTCGACGTTATCCGACCGGGATTCCTATATCGCAACAAAACAGTTCGAACGGTATGTCGTGCGTCGAAAACATCTTAACAGTCAGCTGATCCTGGTTGGGAACGACCGGATCCAGGCGATTGGCTGACGATCAAAGAAGGAGGTTTTATCATGGTTTCCCTAGTCATTCGAAAGTCGCTTCAGTTCATCGTATCGTTGGTCGTTTTACTGTGCATCAGCGCCTTACCGGCATTGATCGTCCAGTTACGTCCGAACTTTTCGAATTACACCGATGCGCTCAAACAACAAGTCCTGTTTTTGACTGGTGTCGAACCGATTCTTTATTACAATGTGACCGCACAACAGCTTCGTCCGTTGTTGCCGGACTTACAACCGTTCATCCAGGAGACGCTGCTGATCTTCAGTAGTGCCCTTGTCTGTTCGTTTATCGCCGCACTTGTCTACGCGTTTTTCTTTTATCGCGCGCGTCTGCGGACACGTAACCTGTTGAAGCAGACGACGCGTGTACTCGAGATGGTGCCGGATTTATTTTGGGTGATTTTTTCACAGTACATCATCATCGTTCTTTTTAAGACGACCGGTTTCGATCAAATCGAAGTCGCCGGCGGTTTTGCTGATTCGATCCGTTTCCTTCCGATTCTGACGCTGTCGCTGACGACCCTCTTCTTCTTCATCAAATGGTTGACGGGGCAGATCCAAGAAGAGGAAGGAGCCAGCTATATCGAACTTGCCCGCGCCAAAGGGACACACGCGAATCATTTATTTTGGTCACACTTGATTCCGAACTTGTTTTATCGGTTCTATCTGTTTTTCCGCGCCAACGTCATCACGATTTTATCGAGTCTCGTCGTCATCGAATACACATTTAATGTCCAAGGTCTGTTTCGGTTCGTAATCATGAATCCGCAACTTCCTGTCCTGCTCGTGACGCTCCTCTTGATTTACTTACCGTTCTTTTTGATTGACTTGATTGCTGAGCTTTGTATTCCAAAAGCTTGGAAAGGTGGTGCTGTATGAGACGTGTCTTATTGCGTGATCCGTTCTTTTGGGGCTGTATCCTGATTTTTGCGACGCTCCTCCTACTTAGTGTCGGACATACCATATTTCGTGACGGACAAGTCGACCAAATCTCGAACCGGTACGCGGCGGATGGGACGTTCCTCGCGACATCTCCACTTGAACCATCGCGTGAGCAGTGGTTCGGAACTGACCGGGCGGGCAACGATTTATTCCAAATCATGATTGCCGGTGCCAAGTGGACGATCGGGATTTGCTTTGCCGTCGCCTTCGGACGCATCCTGCTCGCTCTGTTGATCGGCGTGCCGCTCGCCTTTAGGGGTAAAAGATTAAATACGGCAATTCGTACCGTTCTTGACGGCTTTTTAATTTTACCGATTTCCTTACTGGCCTATTTCATTTTGTTGACAGGCTTATTTTTTGCAAGTCCAGAAGACATTCCGTCCTTGTCTTCCCGTGTCCTCTTTGAGACAGGCGTACTGATTTTACTCGGGTTACCTGCCTTACTGATGTATTTAGTCAGTGAAACGCGTCACTTGTTGACGCAAGAGTTCATGGTCGTCGCCCGAACACTCGGCGGCAGTCCCCATTACCAATTTAGAAAGCACATTTGGCCGCATCTTTTACCGACGCTTGCCATTGTTTTCATGCAACAGTTCGTCCAAACGTTGATGGTCTTGATTCACCTGTCCTTGTTCGGGTTATTTTTCGGCGGGACACTTTCACGCTTTGCGAACGATGTTTCACCAACGATTTTTGAATGGTCTTCCCAGTTCGGTTTCTACTTCCTTCAGTTTTCAGCCGTTTCCTGGATCAATCACCTGTTCCTGATCCCGGCAATCAGCATCGCTGCGCTCGTCTTCCTCGGGAACTTGCTGACGAGTCGTCTCGAGCGTGCCTATCGCTTACGACGTGAACAGCTAATCTTCACGGAACCGGTCGCACAGGCAGAAGCCGCTACGACACGTTTGACGAATCCGTTTGATTCTGTCTCACCATCAATTACGAAATAATTATGTAAAATATACTTAGCGCAGTCGTATTCTTTTATATGACGGCGCTAAGTATGTCTTAATTTCTTTTAAACTACTTAATCCCTCTAAAAAAACAAGCGTTTGGTCTTTTGCGGGTATAGAAAGAGAGAAGGGACGTGAAAATGATGATTGAAGTCAAGAACTACTCTCAACGCTTCGGAAAAACCGACGTGTTGACAGATGTCAATTTTTTAATTGGTCAAAGTGAAATCGTCGGGCTGATTGGACCAAGCGGTTCCGGTAAAACAACATTAATCAAGTCGCTGATTGGCCTCCAAACCCCGTCAAGCGGAACCGTCACTGTACTCGGGTCACAGCAGCCGTCGTTACGTCAGGCAGAAAAAATCGGCTATATGGCGCAAGCCGATGCTTTGTATGAGGATTTGACGGCACGTGGCAATTTACGCTATTTCGGCAAGCTGTACGGCTTAAAAAAAGACCGCCTCCGCGCCCGGATCGAATCCGTCCTCCAGTTCGTCGACTTAAAGCAGGATGCCGACCGCCCGACCCATCAATTTTCCGGTGGGATGAAGCGCCGCCTCAGTCTTGCGATCGCCTTGATTCATGAACCGACTTTGCTTCTGCTTGATGAACCGACCGTCGGAATTGATCCCGCCCTCAAGAAAACGTTCTGGCACGAGTTCGACCAACTGCGGAAGTCTGGCGTCACAATCCTCGTCACGACACACGTCATGGATGAAGCCGAGCGGTGCGATCGTTTATTATTGATTCAACATGGGCGATTGATCGACGCCGGTACGCCCGCGGAATTAATTCAACGATTCGGCTCAATCGATGAAGCTTTCATCCGAAAGGAGCAAGTCTGATGCAGACACTGACCGTAGCAGAACGTGTCATCTCGCAAATTTTTCGGGACAAACGGACCATTGCGATGATGTTCCTCGCCCCCCTATTCGTTCTCTTTTTATTATCATCAATCCTCGGTTCGAGTTCGGATGAAGTCACGATCGGCACCGTCGATCTACCCGAAACGTTTGACGAGGTTCTCGCATCGAAAACGGCGACGACGACCTATCCGAGTTATGCGGACGGAAAACAGGCGATGGAAGATCAACACATCGAGGCATTGATCACGTACCGGGATGATGCCCCGGAGATTTTGATTGAAGGCGGCGACGTCTCTAAAAATGCCCACGCCATCCAGGTCATCCGCGAAACGTTAACGGCAATCGAGATGAAGCAGGCGACGACAGCGAATGCACAGTTACGCGAAACCGTTAATCAACTGCAACAACGGCTCGAACAATTGACGAATCAAAAATTGACCGTTCCCCCTATCGCCTCACAATCAATGATGGAACCAGATATCCGCTTTTTATATGGAGATAAAGATGCAGAACTGTTTGATCAAATTGCACCTGCCTTGATGGGATTTTTCATCTTTTTATTTGTCTTCATCATCGCCGGGGTCAGCTTTCTCCGTGAGCGGTCCAGCGGGACACTCGAACGGACACTCGCTACTCCGCTCAAACGGTCGAGCATCGTCTTCGGATACTTCGTTGGCTTTTTCTTGTTCGTCACGATTCAAACTGTCCTTATTCAACTATTCATCGTTAATATCTTGAACGTGACACAACAAGGCAACTATTTTCTGTTACTCTTCGTCAATTTATTGACGGCAAGCGTCGCCCTGTCACTCGGACTCCTGCTGTCGAGTTTCGCACGGACGGAATTCCAATTGATTCAGTTCATCCCGCTCGCAATCGTCCCGCAAATCTTTTTCAGCGGTCTATTTGATTTGACGGATGCCCCGACCTGGGTCGAAGTCATCAATCGGCTGATGCCGTTGACCTATGCCGCCGATGCCCTGCAAAACATCATGATTCGCGGGTACGGTTTCCGTGAAATTTGGCTCGACCTTGTGGTCCTTGCCGGATTTATGCTTGTCTTCGTCCTCCTGAACATGCGTGCCTTACGGAAACAGCGGCCGGTGTAAGGGCACTTCGTACAAAGGGAATTGACAATCCATTATTTTCCTTATATACTTTAGTCAAAATTGACCGAAATGAGGCCGTCCAATGTAAATTCATCTAAACTCCTAACCACTAACTAAATATGATTGATGTGGAGGTTTTTTAGATGAACCGTTTTACGACTTTACTGGTCAGCCAGTGGATGGCGAATGCGGGGGACGCGCTCTACATCGTCGCCCTCATCGCTACCTTGTATCAACAAACAGGACAGGCGAGCACAGCTGCGCTCTTTCCGATTGCCGTAACGGCAGGCATGACGGTCAGCGGCTTCTTTTTCGCCCGCCTTGCGAAGCAGATGCCCCATGCAACGCTTTTGTTGCTCAGCCAGCTCATGAAGACCCTCTCGCTCGTCTTGATCGTCCTGCTTGATTTACCACTCGTGGCGTTGCTCCTTCTCGTGGTTTGGATTGCCTTTCTCGACGGCTTTGCCCGACCGATTGAAAGTGCCTTTATTCCGCAAATCACGACCGATTTCCAAAAAGCAAACAGCATCGTCCAAGGAACGAATCAAGTCGTCCAACTGATCATGTGGCCGCTCGGCGCGATTTTAGTCAGTACAGGGTCGCCCCAGTCCGTCTTATTCGTCTCATTGCTGCTTTTTCTTGTTGCAAGTATCGGAACGGCGTTATTTCGTTATCAAGTGCGCTCCCTTCAAGGGTCTGTGGAAGAAGCGGACGAGGAACCGACGTTTCGTTCAAGTTTGCAGTATACCCGGACTAACATACCGGCCCGTTTGAATACGGCATTGCTTGGCATCGATGCTTTCGCGAGTACCGCCTGGATTTCTGCGTTATTCCTCGTCTACATCGCTACGCACCTGCATGTATCGGACAGTTGGTGGGGCATCTTGAATGCATTTTATCTTCTCAGCATGATTGTCGGGAGTTACCAGATGCTCCGACGCCGAAAGCAACGTTCACTGCTACAGTTCAGTGTGTTGCTCTCGATTGCCGCGACGCTTCTGTTTGGTCTCGCTCCGCATGTTGTAGTCGCCTTGATTGCTTGCGTCGTCCAGGGCTACGCCAGTCAACTCCGGGCGATAGAATTAAATACACGGCTTCAAGCAGATACCCCGATCGCACGGTTACCTTACGTTTACAGTGTTCAACAGACCGTCTATACAATCAGCTTTTGTCTCGGGAGTCTCCTGTTCGGTCTTCTCGCCGATTGGCTGAGTATCGAAGTCGTCTATCTCATCGCGAGTATAATCGCGTTGTTAATGATTCGTCCGGCCCGGCAATTACGCAAGCAAGTAGCAACCGAACGGACGCAACAGATTTCTTAAGCAACGGTTCGTTATACAGAAGTGGAGCTGAAGGGATGTGTTGGAGATTCCTTGGTTTTTCCCAAACGTTTTTCTGCACACAATGAAACGCCGCTGATTCCGTTTTTCATACGGAATCAGCGGCGTTTTCGATATCTTCCATGACGACGAACATCATGTTTTAAGCAGGCCTTCCCATGTAGCCGTCAAATCGACGATGGCGTCATTCCCATCGTTTGCTTAACCGCGCAACGTATAACCAAAGGACGAACGACACGAGACACAGATACACATACGCTATGTCCAAACTCGCCCGCTTACTGATGAATCCGAACCCGAGACCGACGATGATGATCAGCACGCTCTCTAGCCAGGAAGCAATGGAAACGATTGTTGCCCGCTCTTTTGCTGACGCATAAGTTTGCAAGAGACTACTCGTCATCGGCTCCGACTGACCGTATAACAGAAACACCATGAACAGGAAGAGGATGCTTGCCATTCCCGTCAAAGAAAAACTAATGACACTTACGAAAAAGACGATTAACATCCCGTTCAAGTTTACCGTCAACGAACCCTTCGTCAATGCGGGCAACAGGTTGCCAACGCCTTGCGCTACCATAATTAAAATGAACACGAGACCAAATCCAATCACGGGAATGCCACGATCACGCATTGACAATTGCCAAAATTCTTCGATGAAATTAATCGTCGTCCCGAATAGGACACTAAACAGAAAAATCCGGATCAACATGGGGCGTGTTATCAGTTCTCGCCAAACGAGACGAAGTGGACGGGCTGTCGATTCTTCAACCACGAGTCGCGTTTCACGTAACGTCAGGCTAACCAGTGTCGCACTCATTAAACTGATGAGCGAAATCTTGTAATGAAATTCAAACATCGTATAATGCGTCAACCAACTGCCGATGAGGGCAGCAAGTCCCGCTGTCATGAGGCTGACTGCATTCAGTCGACCAACTGTCCGTTCGAATCGCTCGACTCGACCGACTTGTTCAAGCGTCTCAAATAAGAAGGCTTCTTCTGTCCCGCTGATCGCAGCAGCCCCGACCCCTGCGAGTACCATCGCACCTAAAAAAGCAGTCAACGTATACGCGTTCAATAGCATTGCGAAGGATAGACATTCTACCATCATCCCGAAGACGAGAAACCACTTTCGCCCGAAGCGATCGGTGGCTCGTCCGAACGGCAACTCAAGCGACAATTGAGTCAAAGCGAAGACAATTTCTGCGTAAATCACATCGAGAACACTCATTCCACGCGCTTCCCAAAACAACCGCTCAATCACATAAGCAGGTACGAAAGCTGTTGCAAAACGCATCATATATAATTTACGGACGTTCGCTTGAATCGCCGTTTAACAAGGAGGGCGGATTGTACGCATCAGTCAACATCCTCTCTTATTTTTTTAAAAAAACCGTTAGTTTCCATTTCCCGATTTCAAGCAAGTTAATCCCATGTCCGTGATTATATCGTAGATAGACAAACCCCCTACGCCGTATAGACGCAGAGGGTTTCCTTCATTCAAAATCAGTTATTTCCAGTGTTGGTGAGAGTGCTGTCGGATTTTCTTGAATGATGGGCAATTCGACTGTAAAGCTTGAGCCGGCGCCTTCTGTCGAATCGACGTGAATCATGCCTTCATGGGCACGAACGATTTCTTGACAGATTGCAAGTCCAAGTCCTGTTCCACCAATTTTTCGGCTATCGGAATTATCGACCCGGTAAAACTTGCTGAATAACTCTGGCAAGGCGTGACGGGGGATACCGATTCCTTCATCTTGAATCCGAATCCGCAATAAGTCATCGGCAGGTTCGATTCCAATCGTAATCGCGCCGCCATCCGGTGAATACTTGATGGCGTTGTTGATTAAATTACCGAACAGTTGTCGCATTTTTTGTTCATCGGCTTGAATCATTTCGACTGCTGCGTCATCCGTCTCGAGCAAGACAGTATGAGTTTGAGACGAACCGACTTGGAACTCAGCGATTTCACGAATCATCGCTACGACGTCAAGCTCTTTAAAATGATAGTGTTGCTGACTGGATTCCATCCGTTGTACGTCGAGGAAGTCATTGACGAGTCCCGTCAATCGCTCAGTCTCGGCATGAATCGTTTCGAGATAGCGTTGTTGGCGGTTAGGTGTCAACTCTTTTGCTAACATCAGTTCCGTGTAGCCAAAAATCGAAGCGAGTGGTGTCCGCAACTCATGCGACACCGTCGAGACGAATTCCGACTTCATCCGGTCGACTTCTGTTTCGACCGTGACGTCACGCAAGACGAGCATCGTCCCACGGAAACGTCCACCGTAATGAATTCCTTCTGCATAGAGCGTGACGAAACGCTCCTCTTTATTAAGTGATAGCGAAAGACTTTCCGTCGGTACTTGATGACTGCAGACTTGATTCATGTATTCAAGGAATGCCTCGTGTTGATCGACTTGAACCGCCAATTCTTCAATTTTGACATCGAGCGTCATCAAACCCTCGTCATTGAACTGATCGTGCGCTGGATGATGGAACAACGCAAGCAATGGACGATTGGCAAAAATCCGGTCTTCTTCGATATACATGACTGCCTCACGAATCGAGTGTAGCAGTTTCGATGTTTTTTCACGTTCCCGCTCAATTTCATCGAACACACGCATCCGTAGTAAGGACAAGGCGAGCTGACGAGAGAACGACCAAATTTCAGCCGTTTGGTCTTCATTGAATTGATCACGGTAACGGACAAGATAGATGCTTGCAATCATCATGTTCGTCGATGGGTCCATGACGGGTACGACCGTTTCATACATGCTATAAGGGTACGGCAACGGATGATCACTCGTCACTTGTTTCGTTGAACGTACGGCTTTTTTATGCATGCGCGCTCGCTCAAGTAGAGAAAGTGATGACGTCAAAAGTTTCCGTTCTTGATCGACCGTCATGCCGTAAGAGACGATATCCGTATACTCGTCCTCGTCAAGAAAAACAATCGCTCCGAACTCGGCATCTGTAATCGAGATTAATTTTTCGATGATGGCAGGATAAGCTGTTAACGTCTCGCGTGAAGCGAGCGTTTCTGTCAATTCATTCCGGTACCGCAGATGCGTCTCATTGCGTAACGTCACATCAAGCGCTTCTTCGAGTTCTTCTTGTTGTGTTTGAAGCTCCTCTTGTTGGGCAACTAACTCTTCTTGTTGACTTTGTAATTCATCGTTACTTGAGACGAGTTGCGATTTTTGATTTGAAATCGACGCAGCCATTAAATTAAATGTCGTCGTCAACTCGCCAATCTCGTCTTTTGCATTTAAGACCTCAATGGGTGAAGCATCTTCACCTTTTGCTAATCGACTGCTCTCTCGGTTCAATTGACGCAATTGACGTGTAATTTTCGCGACAAATGGTCGAACGAATAACACGATGATGAATAAAAGAACCGCTAAGTTAATTAAGCCGAGAACTTGAGATGAGTTAACTTGTGTCCCTAGTCGATTTTGGGCAGCGAGTTCCTTCTCATTTAATGAATTACGATAATCCGTAAAGACGGTCTCCATGTCAACGATACTCGAACTCATGTCCGCAGCACTTTTCGTATCGATGTTAAATTTCCGATCCTCATCCAGGTTCGGTGTTTGCGTGACTTTACCGAGCGTCGCCATTTGTAAGAACGGTTCTTCGACTTCACCGTCTTTTTTAGCATCAACATAATTAATCAGGCTCGGCATGACGCGCGTCGTGTAGGCGTCATACAGCTCCCGTGCATCATTCGCGTATTGCTCTTCTTCTGTAAATGCCGCATTTTTTTCGAACCACGTCGTTTGTTGATCGATATTTTGTTGTTTCGTTTTAATTTCCTCTAACATTTCATCGTCTCCAAGTAAGACGAATCCCCGCATCTCATATTGAAGACTTTGCCACGATTCATATAAATTCGTCGCATTGGTCCGGTGTTCGTTTAACGTCGCTAGTTCTTGTTTAGCTTCTTGCACCTGCTGTTTCGTATAGAAATATACACCTGCTGATGTCAGCAATAACATTGCTAAAATAATATAGAAAGCGGACATGATTTGGCGTCCGATTGTTCGATTAAGCCATGTTCTCATAAACGATCGATCCTCCCCCTTCTCCTCTAGTTGAATAATACGTATAGGAGATACCTGTCCTTTCTATTGTAAAGGTTTTTTATACTTTTCCATTAAATATGCTCATTTTTTTTTACTTTTCATCTAATTTTAATAAAAATAGTTGTATGTTACAAAAACATGACAAAAAGGTTCGGATTCACTCCTTTTTCGTCAGAAAAAATGCCCCGCCACATACTCGTGACCGGACATTCTTGTTCATGCATGATGCGAATGATGTGTCGAATGATGATGGATAGGTGCTTCATCTGCCAAGATTTCGCCGTCGAACAGACCAAGCCTTGCATACTGTGCCGTGATGTCTTGTTTCGTCATCTCGGTGATTTGATCTGTCGTGCTGATCAACGTTGAGATTCCTTTCACCAACCGGACCGGTTCTAAATTTGTTTTCTCGACCGGAAACGTCGACAAGGAGCGGAGATAGGCGACGTAGGCTTGTGCCCCTTCTTTCGTCGGTGTAACGAGCTCAGAAGCGTGATGGCGCAAATGATTCGTCAAACTGCTTGTCGAGACGCCTTTCGTGACGGCGCTGATCAAGGCAAAAGCCATAAAAGACAAGATTACGATAAAAAAGATGACCATGAAGACCGGCATGTCTGAAAAGAAACTTTCTCCTTCCACGTAAGCCATCGTTCCTCCCGCTTTCAGCAGCGACAGGAACGGACCCGAAATACTACCTGACATGAAGATTTCCCCCTATTTCGTTTGATATCTGTTCATACGCAAACGACGCACAAAAGGTTTCTAGTTCTTTCCATCTCCAAGTAAAACTTCCGCATTAAACCAGTCTTCGACAAACAATGACCCGGCCGGTCCATCAATCTGATAGGAATACAAAACGGAAAAATCGCCTTCTGTCATCATCGGTAAGGTCAGTTCCCGTAAGACCGCTTTGACTTCTTCTGTCATCCTCGTCTCATACTGAACAAATCCGTCTTTCCGCGTTTGCTGTTCTTTCAAATATGGCAACAACAGTGCTTTGCCAAATGATTGGGGGTCATCGATGACTTCAGCCACTACACCGAATAGTTCTTCCGCTTCAAAAATCAAATCATCGGCTTGTCCGATCGTCACTTCATCGGGAAACCAAACCGTCAATTTTGTTCCTTCCTTCAAAAACCGTTCGAATATCGGAATGAACGCCCTGTTCTCCATTAAATCGTAATGCATCATGACTCTCCTTTCATAAACTCGAATTTTAATTGATCGCGCTCTAGATACAACATCGCCTTGAATGTCCGGCCATTTTTCTTCATCTCGAGCGGTTTTGTTTTTTGAGTCGTTAAGATTTTTTTGACTTCCGCCTGTGTCACGCGCGCTCCGAGGATTGTTTTCGGTAATGTAAAACCGCAGTTCGTTTTTTGATACCCGCTGCAGCCATAAAACTTCCCACGATCAAGCACTTCCGCCTGACAGAGCGGACATGGTCCGACCGGGCGGTTCGTTGCGGCGGCGTGACGCGTTTTTGATTTAACTTGCGACGGATCGACGTGCAGTTGCTCGACACGCGACTTCGCATCATCGACGAGGTGTTGCGACAGTTTTTTCGCTTGTTCGACGAACTGGGCAGCGGATGCTTCCCCTTTACCGATTTGGTCAAGCCGACTTTCCCACTTTGCCGTCATCTCAGGTGATGCCAAGATGCTCCCGCTGACCGCCTCGATTAAAATCCGACCTTTTGCTGTCGGATGGATCTCTTTTTTCTTCAGCTGGATGTAATCGCGTCGCTTTAATCCGTCGATGATTCCGGCACGCGTCGCCTCCGTACCAAGTCCCTCGATTTCTTTCATGATCGCCTGTAATTCATTTTCAAGGACTTTCCCCGCTGTCTTCATGCCGAGGATTAATGTTCCTTCCGTATAGCGTTTCGGTGGCTCCGTTTGTTTTTCAAGTACCTTCGCCCCTTTGATCGGAACGTGTTGTCCGTTTTCAACTGTCGGCAGTTCGACTTCCTTCGCCTCAATTTGTAAGACTTCTTTGAAGCCACGTGCAATCGTCCGGCTGCCTTTCGTCAGGAAACGATCTTGCTCCCTTGTCGTGATGATGTCTGTTTTTTCAGCGCGCGCGGGGGGTGCAAAAGCTGCTAAAAACCGCCGGACGATTAAATCGTACACTTGTGCATCACGCCCCGATAATTTCGCGACCGCTCCCGCTTCTTCTGTCGGAATGATTGCATAGTGATCACTGACTTTCGCAGAATTGACATACCGTTTATCGTGTGTGGGATCTTTCGTCAAAATTTCCTTCAGTCCACCGTATTCCGGTTGCTTCAACAGTCGATTCAAAATCGTCGGGAACTGACCCGCTTCTTCCTTTGAGACGAACGATGAATCCGTCCGGGGATAACTGATCCAACCGCGAATGTAGAGTTTTTGAGCGATATCAAGTGTTTCTTTTGCACCAAGTCCAAAGCGGCGGCTCGCTTCCGTTTGCAACAACGATAAACTGAACCAGAACGGCGGTTTCTCGATTTGTTCCGTCTTCGTGATGGACGCAACGATTCCTTCCCCCTTCGTCCGTGCCTTGATTGCTTCCGCGAGTGCCCGGTCGGTCAGCTTCGTCTGTTTTTTTTGATCGATGTATTTTCCTTTATACAGCGAAAAGTCAGCCTCGACTTCAAAATAGGTTTCCGGCTTGAACTGTTCGATTTGTTTCTCACGTTCGACGATCAAGGCAAGTGTCGGTGTCTGGACACGCCCAAGCGAAAAGACATCGGCAATGCCTTTTTTCTTCAGTAACGTCGTATAGGCACGCGATGCATTCATCCCGATCAGCCAATCGGCGCAAGCGCGGCTCATCGCCTCATGAAAAATATTTTCCGTTGCTTTTCCGTCCAGTAGATTCGCAAATCCATGATCGACGGCTTGCGGCGTCAAACTTGAAATCCACAGTCGCTCGATCGGTTTTGCATTGTTGGCCAGGCGAAGAATTAATCGGACGATTGCCTCTCCCTCTCGCTCGGCATCAGATGCTATAATGATGGAAGTCGTCGTCCGCTCGTTCAACAGTTTTTTAATGACTTGAAACGCTTTGCTTTTCCCTTTAGCGAGCCGGTAATCGAACCGTTCCGGAATGATTGGCAGATGGTCATAGTTCCAGCGTTTCCATTTAGCATCATAATGGGCCGGTTCCTGTAATTCACAAAGGTGACCGACGGCGTAAGCCAGTTTCGCTCCATTCGGGAAACGCTCACACGGTTTGATTTCGATGTATCCGTCCCGCTTGACCGATGGATACGGCGCTGCGAGCTTTTCAGCCTGTTTTGGTTTTTCCGCAATGATCAATTGCATTGTTACACCCTCATTTCCTAACTACAGACACGTGGAGGTACTCATGCCGTATTTTACTTTGTTCATGGCGTTATTCTTTATTTCGACATCGGCTATTTTCGTGAAATGGGCAGACACGCCAATCGAGGCCGTCGCTTTTTTCCGAATGTTATTCTCGACGTTTCTTTTACTGCCGCTCATTCAAGTTAAAGAATTGTTCAGCCTCAGTTCCTCAACGATCCGCCACATGATTTTAAGTGGCGTCCTGTTAGCCGGGCACTTTTGGTTATGGTTTCTCTCTCTTGATTATACGACAGTTGCCAGCTCAACGCTCTTCGTAACCGCCAGTCCCATCTTCGTCTTAGTCGGGAACGCCGTCTTCTTTAAGCAACACCCGTCGCGAAAAGCGTTGTTTTTCGTCGGCGTCGCCCTGATTGGCGGCGGACTGGTCGCATACGGTGATATCGCCGTCGGAACACGTGCCTTGATTGGTGACGGGCTGGCCCTACTCGCGACGATTTTAGTCGCCGGATACTGGTTGCTCGGGCAACACGTCCGGACAAGTGTCTCGACGAATACATATTCCTTTGCCGTCTATGCCGTCGCGTCCGTCGTTTTGCTGCTGTTCTCACTGATTCAGTCCGTCGATCTCGTCTCGGCGTTTCAAACGGATTGGTTGATTTATGTATTGCTCGCCATCTTCCCGACGTTGCTCGGGCATAACTTGTTCAACTGGGCGCTGTCCCGTGTCAGTGCGAGCATCGTCAGCATCACGATTCTCGGTGAAGCGGTCTGGGGAATGATTTTCGGGTACTTCTTATTCCAGGAATCGCTGACTTGGATTCAAATCACGGGTGCCGCGCTACTCCTTGTCGGCATCGGTCTGTTCTTACGCCGGAATGAAAAAGACATCCGGGCGCAACTCGTCGCACGTGAAACGGCGACTTCTGTTACTGAATAAGCAAACCGCTGAATGTCCTCCTCTCACCTGCGAGTCGGACGTTCAGCGGTTTTTTTAGTTTGGTTTATCGTCCGGACGAACTTTTGGTAAGCGGAACGTCATCGCGAACGCGACGAGCGCACACAATACACCGCCGATGAAGACGAGCCGTAACCCGTCTGCTAAGGCCAGTTCCGCCGCCGTATGGACGGCATCTCCATACCGGTTCGCCGTCGTCGCTTGGAAAAACGGATCAATTGAATAACCGGATAATATTTTCGAATCGTTAAACGCTTGAATGATTGATAGATTAAAAATCGTCCCGAAGATGGCGACACCAAGCGTTTGTCCCGTCGTACTCAAAAAGGAGTTGACGGCCGTCGCTGAACCACGGAGCGAGCGACCGACTGATGTTTGCAAGACAACGATGAAGACCGGTTGCGATAAACCGAACCCGATTCCAATCAAGGAAACCGCAAGATAGAGGAACACATCACTCGTCTCACGTGAGATGAAGACTAAAATCAGCATCCCGACGACGAGTAGCCCCATTCCGGTCATCGTTCGATAACGGGGTGACGCCGTCCCAATCGATCGACCACCGATGATTGCCGTAATCGTCCAAAATAACGAGAGCGGCATCAACATAAAGCCGGCTTCAGTCGGACTTTTTCCGAGGACGCCTTGTGCGAAAATCGGGATATAGGCTGACATCGAGACAAGCACCCAGGCGGAGAAGAACACTGCCAGATTGATCACGGCAATGACCGGATGTTTGATAACAGCCGGCGGTAAGAGTGGATCACTCGCTTTTTTCTCGGCTTGATAGAAAAAGAATAATAAAACCGCACTGATCAAAAAACTACCGATGACCGTCGGACGTAAAAATTGTTCCGCTTCACTTCCTGATAACAGACCGTATAGTAACGCACTCATCCCGACCGCAAACAAGAGCGCTCCCCGATAATCGATTTTTCGCGACGTCTCCTTCACGGTTTCCTTGTAGAAGACGACAATCATGATGAACGACACAAGCGCAAACGGAACGTTCAACAGGAAAATATACCGCCAGGATAACGATTCGACTAAAAATCCACCGAGGAGTGGTCCAGCAACGCCGGATATCCCCCAAACGGCACTCAAGATTCCCTGAATTTTTCCACGTTCTTCATATGTATATAAATCGCCGATGATCGTCATGGCAATCGGCAGAACCGCTCCTGCTCCGATTCCTTGGACCGCGCGGAAAATGATTAGTGTCTCCATCGACTGCGCAAGCCCACACGCTAACGAAGCGAGTGTAAAAACGCCAATTCCAAATAACAAGACGCGTTTCCGACCGTATAAATCAGCCATCTTCCCGTAAATCGGCGTCGATACTGCCATAAATAAGAGAAATCCTGCAAAAATCCAACTGACGAGCTTCGCCCCATTTAATTCACTTGCCATGACGGGTGTTGCCGTCGCGACAATCGTTCCTTCGATTGCCGCTAAAAAAGTTGCTAACAACAGCGCAATCGTGACATTTTTTCTCATGCTTCCGCACTTCCTTTCTCTTTCTTATCATACCGGTTCTGCCCCTTGTTTCGAAAGTAAATGCTTACTCGGCAGGATTCAAGGGAACAATAGGGAATGGTACAATTAGAAAATGATTCAATTATGTGAATGGAGGATTTTGTTATGTTACGAAAAACAGCTTTAATTACAGGGGCTTCTGGCGGAATCGGACTTGATCTTGCCGTGCTCGCAGCGCGCGACGGGTTTGATTGTGTCTTAATCGCCCGAAACGAAAAAAAATTAACGGAACTTAAAAATGTTCTTGAAAAACGTTATCAAATCAAAGCCTATACGTTCGCAGCAGATTTATCACAGGCCGACAGCGTCTCACGTGTTCTGACGTACCTCGATGAACAAGAATTGACTGTTGATTTGTTATTCAACAACGCTGGTTTTGCGACATCCGGCCGTTTCGCGGAAATCGATCCATCGGAAGACATCGACTCGATTCATGTGAATGTCGTCGCTTTAACGGAACTGACGAAACGTTTGTTACCAGGTATGGTCGATCGTGGCTTCGGACGTATCTTGAACGTCGCTTCCGTCGCTGCTTTCATGCCGGGTCCATACATGAGCGTCTATTACGCAACAAAAGCCTACGTCCTGTCCTTCTCTGAAGCACTCGCTTCTGAACTTGATGGTTCAGGTGTTACGGTTTCATGCCTCTGTCCGGGACCGACGGATACAAACTTCTTTAATCGGGCGAACATCACCTTGCCTTTCCAAAGCATGCCGTCACACCTCGTCGCCTTCGCAGGTTACCGCGGTACGCTTAAAGGGAAACGTGTAATCGTTCCAGGCGCGAGCAATCGGGCAATGGTCTCACTGGCTAAATTCTTACCTCGCCGTCTCTTGACAGAATTAACAGGTCGCATCCAAGATCCTGCTCGTCAAGATCAAGACACAACGGAAGAAGATCTCGCGTACTCCAATTAATCGACGCTTTCTTAAAACAAGTCCCGCTAGCCGAGCTAGCGGGACTTGTTTTATAGAGGAGACTTTTTTTAAAGGTTTAATGTATTTGTTTTTTTCGCTCAAACCGATTCACAAATTGTGTCCGGAGCGTCTTCGGTAACGAAGTATAGCGATACAGATAACGAAACGTGACGGCACTCGTCACCATGAGCATATACCCCGTCGCTAATACGAGTAACCACGCAACACATCCTAAAAAGAGACCCGCTTCAAAGTAAAGTTGTGACATCAATGCCCCTTCAGCGGACGTGATGAGCATCGCTGCCGGAAAAATTGCTGCAGCCAGTAAATAAAAGCCCGCATAGCGTCCACGAACAGTGTGTTTTAACAACAGAATACTGCCAAACAGTAAACAACAACTCGACATAAGTAACAATAAGACGACATATGGTAGTGACACGGATGAACTAAGCATCTTTTTTCACTCCAATCGAATCAGGTTAATGTTCTTTACCCGCCTTTCGGTCGATTGAGTGCAAAATCCGTAAAAAAGTCGGATGAAGTAATAAAATAAAGCAAACATTTCCGATTCCATGTACTAAATCAAATACCCCGCCTGTGACGACAAGTGTCAAAAAAGCTTCTCGTGAAAATGCTGTAAAAATTAAAAAGCCGAGGTTGCTGATCCAGCCATACAAAAATCCGGCGAGAAGCCCGTAACAGGCTAACAGCCATTTCGATTTCAATAGCGGTACGAGTCCGACGAGACTGATTGCCATGTAAGCAAGCGCTTGAAATAAAACGAACGGTCCGCTCCCTAAGAATAAACTCGACAGGACGACGACCAACAAACCCGCGACTGCACCGACGACCGGACTGACGTAGACGGCAAGTAACAGAACGAGTGCCGTGGCCGGTTGAATGTTCGGCAGACTCGAAAAAAGAATCCGTCCGACAATCGCCGCCGCAGTGACGAGCGCGATGAAGCGTAACATCGCTTCTGACAGCGGTCGACGCTCAAAACGGATAAACAGAATCAAAATGGACAGACAAGCGAGGAGAATCAGTCCCATCCATATAACCTACTTTGTTCTAAAAAAGTAGCCGCCGGACCATCAAACGCAATTTCACCTTGAACGAGATAAAGGACACGTGTCGCGTGACGGATTAAAAAGTCGTCATGCGTCGCCATCACGACTAACTTCATTGATTGTTCGACGAGTGTTTCGACGAATCGCTGCCGTTGTGCGTCCGTTAATCCTGCTGTCGGTTCGTCAAAATAATAAGCATCGTCGCTCCAGTCAAGCCGTTCAAACAATCGCTGTTTTTGTGAAGCGAACGTGCCCGGTCGACTGTCAACTTGAGGCGCAAGGGCCGGATGCGCAGGCAAGTAATTCTTTCGCCCGCGTCGTTTCACTTTTCCATACAAGGGACGCTCGACGCCGAGTAAGAGCCGTAGCAACGTCGACTTCCCACTCCCGTTGGCACCGACGAGCACCACTCGTTCCCCTGCCGCTAAACTGAGGCGGGATACGTCTAACGCATAGCGCGTCTGCATCGGATAACGATGTTCGACGGCCCACATCTCATCATAGAGGTCTCCTTGAGTTGCTTGCTCGAACACAATCTGTTCTAAATCCGCTTGATCAGTGACTGAATAATAGATACGACATGTAAAACGACGTTCCATCTCACTCAGCAAATCGACCAATCGCCGTTTTCGCACGTGATCTAAAAACAGGAAGGGATTGTCTAAGAAAAGACTTGGCGGTAACGAAGCGAGCGCATATCCAACTGAAACGAGTTGCTGCTCTCCGGATGATAACTCACTTACCTCTCGCTCAAAGAACGGTTCTAGTCCGAGGAGTGTCGTAAGTTCTCCCGCGACAAACAGACTTGTTGTCGCTAGTAAATCACGGACTCGCCCATGTAGCAGTCGTTCCGGATAGATGATGGGCTGTCCCGCTTCGGCCGCGAGACGCTCAAGCTGTCCGGTCGCTTTGCTGTCGTTTGAAATAATCGTTGGCATCAAGAAAAGCTCCTTTCGAACAGAGTAAAATCATCGGCAATACGACTGCACCAACATAAGCATACGAGGTCAACAACAGACTGCTGACACTAAGCAAAATCACACCCGTCCGAATGTCACGCAGCGTTAGTTTTCGAAGTCTGCTCGGTACGGCGTCAATCGGTAATAAATGATACATCGCCATTCGTTCTAACTGCTCCGATAATGAATGATGCCGATGGCTCATCTTCACTTCCGGCCATGTCCGGAGCAAAGACGGAATTAGTGCAAGCACGAGCCCGGTTAGTCGCGTCAGTCGTGGTAACATCCGAAACAAAGGTCCCATCTGTTCGAGACGAACAAGCGTGAACACGAGTTGACTTGACGTGATAAATAAGGTGATTTGTACGCTGACCGCCAGAATCCCAATCACATCAATCGATGCGCCATAGAGAAGTGGAACCATCATCATCAATGTATAGAGTAGCGGTAACATGAGATAACGAAAGACCTCGAACTGACGAATGGTAATGAAAAAGATGAGATGGACGAGCGCGAGCATTCCTATATGATCCTGCAAGACGAACGGGACCGATAGCATCACCATCAAAAAAAGAGCAACATTCAATGGATGAAGTCGCTCCCGTTCTGTCTTACTGAAAATAAGCCATTGCATCTTTTTCAAATCGCCATTCAAGGCGATCTCCGTCTTGAAGTTCGTAACTTCCCGCTCCGACCTCACCCGGTTTTTCATTGACGCCGAATACCCAGCCGCTGCTTGCTCCAGCTGACTTTTCTCGAACTCCCTCGACGGCTGTGACATAAGCCATCTCACCTTTTCCTGTTTTGACGACATCTAACTTCGTTTCTTCGAGCGCATCCAGCGCCGTCTCTTCTTGATCAAAACACATTGCTTCCTCAAACAACGTCTTGTCCTTTGCATGGTTGACGACCGAGACGTCAACCTTCACGTCGCAGGCCTCTGTTTTCGAGCTCTTAGGCTCCGCTTCCTCAGAACACCCTGCTAAGATAAGTAAACTTCCCGCTAATATCCACTGTTTCATCGAACGACTCCCTTTCGCCTTGATGTCTCAAAGCTGTAATTGTACAACAAAATCTTTTTCTCACGAAGGGATTGTCCGTCCGCCCGCAAATAGGTCAAGCGAATTGCGTTCGCGAGGACGTCTTCTCCTGTATTGACATAAGGGATCAACTCCCCTTGATCATCAATTAATAACACGGTCGCATCTTGTAGACTAAACGTTTCATAAAGACCATCCATATCCATCTCGACATACGGTGTCTTTGATTCATGTAATATTTGTTTAATCGACAGCTGGCGTAACGTATCAAACGAACGAGACGCATCAATCAGTTTCTGGTAATACGATTCGAGCGATCGTTCCATCACTTCTTCACGTGGTCGATACGTGATTGTGCCTGTGATTTCTTGATAGGAAATTTCATAGCGGACGAACCGCTTCGGGCTTTTAGCAATGACTTCGAACGTCGCATTCCGCAAATTGCCACCCTGGTCAAATAATAGTTCGCTTTGCTCGAGCCGTAACGACTCATCTCCGACCCGCTTCTCAATTTGGTTCAACAAGTGATTGAACGACTGATCCGTAATCATCACTCGCCCAATCTGTTGTGTTTCTTCACGGACTGTAAACGTATCAAACGGACCGGCGAATAATTGCAATAAAAAAAATAAAAATCCGAACAAGGCCATATACCGTTTGTAGCGTGAGTTTTTTTGCGGATGAAGCACGATTAAAAATAGAATGATTCCAAGTGGTAACTGAATATCATAGACTGGAAATGAAACGGAACCTAAGCAGGCATAAAAGACAAGTTTCATGTAGAGATAACGTTCTTTTTCCGTCCTTTTTTCTAGTAAGAATGCGAGTAGGACGGCTGCTAATAAAAAGAGTGCCCACCGAATCAATACGTCCATCACTTACGCCTTCACTTGGACGGATTGATGATCCACCATGAGATACGATTCAGGGAATACTTCCCGTGCTTCACGTTCTAAGTGATCCTCTTGCTCGACATAACGGGCTGAGACATGTGTCAATAATAATTTTTTCGCTTCCGCTTGTTTTGCAATTCCCGCCGCCTGACGTGCTGTCGAGTGTCCGAAACGTCCCGCATGTTCTGTTTCGGTATCGGCGAACGTCGCCTCATGAATCAACACATCGACTCCGTCGGCTAAGCGGATGCTCGCTTCGCAAGGTGTCGTATCGCCTAAGACGGCCAACTTCACGCCTGGTTTCGGTTGCCCTAAAAAATCTGCTGACTCGTAAAGCGTTCCCTCAAACTCGAACGAATCGCTTTGTTTAATTTGTTTATAGAGTGGACCGGACGGAATACCGTGCTCCTTTAAGCGATCGACGAGCAACATCCCTTTTTCTTGATGCCCTTCGATCCGGTACCCATACGCTAAAAAACGATGCTCAAGTGCGGCGACCGTAATCGTAAATCCTTCATGTTCGTACGTTTGACCCGCTTCGACTTCAATCACGTCTAGCGGATAGCGTAAATATGTCCCTGTGACACGAAGTGTCGCATCGAGCCACTCCTGTAACCCCTTCGGTCCATAAATCGTCAATCGTGTCGTTCCTTCAAGCGCTGCCCGCGTACTGATGAAACCGGGCAAACCAAAAATATGATCCCCGTGAAGGTGAGTGATGAAAATCGTGCTGACTTTTCGTGGTTTAATCGGACTGTGTAAGATTTGGTGTTGCGTCGCCTCACCACAATCAAATAACCACGTCATCTTCGGGTGCATCAAGGCGATTGACGACACGTTGCGTTGTTTCGAAGGCATTCCTGCTCCTGTACCTAAAAAATAAAATTCCATCTTTTTCCCCTTTTCGTAAAATTAGCATTTTTTATACACAAAATACATCTTTCACACAACGAAGCATGGTAAACTGTACCCATACTGATTCGAAAGGTGGTTTTTTCCATGACCAAAATCGAACGGACCTATGCACGAATCGTACACGAAGCCCGGATGCTAAACGAGAACTATCGGCAAAAGTACGGCAAGTCGATTCAGATTCAAGAAATCGCGACGACCTTATTATGTACTGAAGAATTTGTTCTTGAGTCAATGGAGTTCGTCGAACGTCCTCAATTAACTTAATCGTAAACGAACAAAGAGTGTACCGCAATATAGCGGTACACTCTTTTCATTATCTTCTCACTTATTTGTGATGTAATCGACGAGCGTAACACATAGTTCTGCCGTCTTGACGAGTTCTTCGATCGGCATTCTTTCATTCGTCGTATGGATGTCTTCGTATCCGACTGCTAAGTTGACTGTCGGAATACCGAAACCAGCGATGACGTTCGCATCTGAACCGCCACCTGAATGAAGTAAACGTGGTGTCCGCCCAAGTTGCGCAATTGCAGCTTTCGCAACTTCGACGACTTGATCTCCGTCTTCGAACTTGAAGCCAGGATACATGACTTTGACTTCGACTTCAGCACGTCCGCCGAGTTCAGCGGCTGCTTCTTCAAAGGCAGCTTTCATTTTTTCTGTCTGGGCTTCCATCTTCGGTGCAACGAGTGAACGTGCTTCTGCGAAGATTTCTACATAATCGCAGACGATGTTCGTCGATGGACCACCACCACTGAATCGGCCGACATTTGCTGTCGTCTCTTCATCAATTCGACCAAGCGGCATTTTCGCGATGGCTTTTGCAGCAATCGTAATGGCAGAGACACCTTTTTCAGGCGCAACCCCAGCATGTGCCGTTTTGCCATAGATTTTAGCATTCACTTTCGCTTGTGTCGGGGCAGCCGTGATGATATCGCCCACTTTACCGTCTGAATCAAGGGCAAACCCATAGTCTGCATCGATTTTTGATGGATCGAGGACCATCGCCCCGACAAGACCTGATTCTTCGCCAACTGTGATGACGAATTGAATCTGTCCGTGCGGTTGCTTCGTTTCATTCAAGACGTGGACCAGCTCGATGATTGATGCAAGACCCGCTTTATCATCTGCCCCGAGGATTGTCGTACCATCCGTTTTGACATACCCATCCTCGATGATCGGTTTAATCCCTTGTCCCGGGAATACCGTATCCATATGTGACGTGAAATAAATTTTATCGACCCCGTCTTTTGTTGCTGGAAGTGTGACGATTAAGTTATTTCCTTTATGTTCCGTTTTCGATGATGCATCATCTTCAAAGACGTCACATCCGAGTTCTGTGAACGTTTTTTTCAAATGGGCACAAATTTGTGCCTCTTCTTTTGATTCTGAATCGATTTGGACTAACTCTAAAAATGTATCAAGTACACGTTTCTCATTGACCATGCTAGATTCCTCCTCATGTAAGTACTATTCGACTAGCGCTTTTTCAGTATACCATCAACTGACTGATTTGCACTTCAGAAGGGTTGTTTGTACAATAACAGTAATTACGTTTGCATTTTAGAAAGGAGTTGCACCTGTCATGTCACGCCCATCCAAACAACAACGTCTCATCAAGTGGACGACGATTGCGATCTTAGCAATCTTCTTACTTGGTACTTTTGCCTCGACGATGTTTTATTTCTTCTGATCTCGCGACGAAACGCTGCTTTAATTGTAAATATTGCTCCGTTTCTTGCAACATGTGCAACAGCGCGGACCGGACTTCGAACTCTTCACGCGTCGTCGGTAACGGCGAAGCACGGAAGGTCGCGAGTAAGTCCGCCAGTTCTTGTAAAAATAACCTTGCGTCGGCCTCCGGACGGACATTGTCACCAATCGTCCGAAACAGGTCGGCGACTTTTTTGCCTTCTTCGACGATTAACACCAAATCATCAACATTACGGACGATTCCGCGGAGCAGTTCGAACTGTTGCTCCCGCATCCGGAAATAGCTGTAGTCCTCGTCATCATTTCGACGACCGATGGCATTGCCCATCCGTTTTAACGAAGCGTCCTTTCCTTCCCGCAACAAGCGTTCCGTTTCTTCGAGCGTCAGCGAATGATGATTGATCCGCCCCGTCTCGATCGCCGCGGCGACTTCAAAGAACAAAGCAGCAATCCGTTTATCGATTTGCTGACGGCGCTCCGTGATGACACGGTCAAGGCTCGGCATATACATATTGACGAGTAATCCGACACCGACGCCAATCAAAATCAAGTAGACTTCATTTAAAAAAATCGCAAGGTTGAGTTGTCGTGCCGTGTAAAGATGCGTCAAGATGACGACACTCGTAATAAAACCGTCCTGTAGACGGAGGCGTTGCGTCAACGGAAGGAATATAATGAAATAAAGTGCTAAAGCAACTGGCCGATAACCGATGATTTCGAAAATCAGGAAACCGATTCCGATGGCAAGAATCGACGCCATGATGCGTTCGTACGATGAACGAATTGATTTTTTCCGCGTCGCTTGAATACTCAAGATGGCGATGATGGCGGCGAAAACATAGTAGTCGAGTTGCATCTGCTCTGCAATCCACATCGCAAGTGCGGCTGCGACGGCCGTTTTTAAAGTCCGATATCCAATGAACATCGAGTTCCCCCCTATTCTTTGTTAGACTACCTATCCTTTACCCAAGTTGTCTATCGATTTTTTGAAGGACGTGATTTTTTGAGTACACGCACGATTCGTCCCGGCCGTCCCGCAAAAAAAGCGGGATCCCTGAAAGGACTGTTATTTTTCTTTTTGCTCGGGATCGTTCTATTCTATTTGTTGAAGGACGATCCACCGTCCGTCTTAAAACCGGCTGCTCCGTACATCGCTGAAAAATATCAAGAAGGTCAAGTCGCGACGGAACAAGAATTCGATACGTTCAGCGAAGCGAAAACCTACCTTGGTGACGACCGTGGTGCCGTTAAACGAACCGAGGATGACCGTTATCTCTACTTGACTGGTCCCGGTATCGGGATCGTCGACGAAGGTGGTACGCTCAACATCTATCAAGACGAATCGTTAAAAAAACGGTTGACATATGTCGCGTCCGGTAGCCGTTTAACACTGCGCGACTTCGGTCCAGACGTCAGTCGGATTGAAATTGCCGGTGTCCGCGGCTTCGTTGCGTCGGATCGGTTGACCTTGTATCCCCTTGAACGATCGACGAACCGATCGTTTTACGAACGAACGGGTGATACGTTACGTCACTACATCGTCGCGAACGCCGGACTCGGCGGCTGGATTACCGTCGGACGTGCCCCAAAAGACATTTCGAAGCGGACGACCGACTATGTCGAAGTGACGACATTGACGAAAGATTTACGGAAACCGACTCCTTTGTCCGCAAAAGAGCTTGATGCCTTCATCAAAAACAATGCGCCCGATAGTCCGTTGATCGGTACTGGGAAGACGTTCAAAAAAGTCGAGCGTGATTTTGATATCAATGCCGCCTATCTCCTCGCTCATGCGATTCATGAATCAAATTACGGTCGGTCGACGATTGCCCGTGAAAAATTCAATCTGTTTGGCGTCAATGCGACGGATATTGCACCTGGTCAAAATGCAACGGCTTATAAATCGCTTGACGACTCGATTCGAAAAACGGGTCAGTTTATCGCCCGCGACTACCTCGCGACGGATGGTAAGTACCACCGTGGACCGTTCCTCGGAAATAAAGCAAAAGGAATGAACGTTTTTTATGCATCGGATCCTTACTGGAGCGAAAAAATCGCTGGTATCCTGTACAAAATGGACGCCTTCTAATTCCGAGATATGATACACTAATGGGCGAGACATTAACCATTGAGGAGTGATTCAGTATGGAAAAAGTATTGATTTTTGGTCATAAAAATCCGGATACGGATACGATTACGTCAGCAATCGCGTACGCTGAACTGAAGAAAGCATTAGGTGTGAATGCCGAAGCGATACGTTTAGGCGAAATCAATGATGAAACACAATTCGCACTCGATCAATTTAAAATCGCTGCACCGCGTCTTGTTACGGCAGTCGCTGCCGAAGCATCACACGTCATTCTCGTCGACCACAACGAACGTCAACAAAGTGCCGACGACATCGCTGACGTCACGGTCACAGAAGTCATCGATCACCACCGGATTGCGAACTTTGAGACATCAGATCCGATCTACTACCGCGCTGAGCCCGTCGGTTGTACGGCAACGATTTTGAACAAACTTTATAAAGAACATGGTGTCGCGATCAAACCGGAAATCGCAGGTTTGATGTTATCGGCAATCGTTTCCGATTCATTGTTGTTCAAGTCACCGACATGTACGGAAGAAGACATCGTCGCTGCACGTGAACTTGCAGAAATCGCCGGTGTCGATGCAAACGTCTACGGTTTGAACATGCTCAAAGCAGGTGCTGACTTATCGAAAAAATCAATCACAGAATTGATTTCACTTGACGCAAAAGAGTTTTCGATGGGCGCACACAAAGTCGAGATTGCTCAGGTCAATACGGTCGATACAGCTGAAGTGTTACTTCGTCAAGCTGAGCTTGAAGAGCAAATCAATACGATCATTCTCGAAAAAGAACTCGATCTGTTCGTGTTCCTCGTGACTGACATCTTAACAAATAATTCAGTTGCGCTCGTACTCGGACAACAAGCACCACTCGTCGAACAAGCTTATGGAATTGAAGCAACCAACCACCTCGTTTACCTCGAAGGTGTCGTTTCACGGAAGAAACAAGTTGTTCCAATCCTGACAGATACTGCCGTTAGTTCAAAATAATCGACTACAAAAAAGAAGGAGTTCACTCCTTCTTTTTTGAATACTAATAATGAATGGTTGTTCATTCAGACTAAAGGGGGAGAAGTTAATGGCACAAACGATCATGGTGACAGGCGGTACGAGCGGTATGGGGAAAGCAATGGCACTCGCCTTAAAAGAAGCCGACTGGAACGTCGTCGTCACAGGACGTGACTTGGAACGGTTACAACAAACGGATCATGAACTAAAGCAGATTGAGGGGGAGCATCTGACCATTCAAATGGATGTTCGTGATACCGATGCCTGTATCGCGGCTGTCAATCAAGCACGGGAAACGTTCGGTCGCTTAGAGGCACTCGTGAACAATGCGGCCGGAAATTTCATCTGTCCGACGGATGAGCTGTCTCCGAACGGATGGAAGACGGTCATCGACATTGTCCTCAATGGGACATTCAATTGTTCACACGCGCTTGTCAAAGGCTGGCAAGAAGATGACGTCAAAGGTGGACAGATTTTAAACATCGTCGCTTCTTACGCGTGGCAAGCTGGAGCCGGTGTCGCTCCGAGTGCTGCCGCAAAAGCCGGAGTCTTGAATTTGACGCGGACGCTTGCCGTCGAGTGGGGGTATAAGTATCATGCCCGCATCAATGCGATCAGTCCGGGGCCGATCGAACGGACGGGTGGTGCCGATAAACTGGCGATGTCACCGGAACACGCGGAACGAATTCGTCGCAATGTACCACTCGGACGGTTCGGGACACCGGAAGAAATCGCTGGACTCGCCGTCTGGATGGTCTCCAATCAAGCAAGCTACTTAAATGGAGAATGCATCGCACTGGACGGCGGTCACTGGCTGAACAAACAACCGTTCTGACTATCACAATCACCTTCCGAAGCGGGAGGTGATTTTTTCATTTCGTTTCTCCTCTAAAAATTAACTATGTTTATAAATCATTATCGAAAGGAAAAAAGAACAATGGAATAAGGGAGGAATCAGTTATGTGGATGGCTTTAGGTTGGGGCGCACTCGCCGGGGGCGCAGTCGTCATCGGGGCATTGATTGGATTATTTTTACCGATGAAGCAACGGTACATCGGATATGTCATGTCATTCGGTACGGGGATCTTGATTGGGGCAGCGACGTTCGAACTGCTCGACGAAGCCTTGAATAAATCAACGACGTTCATCGTCGCTATCTCGTTCATCGTCGGTTCTCTCGTCTTTACAGGATTTGATTTTTTTGTTTCTTCGCGAGGTGCGAGTAAACGGAAACGTTCAGGCGGCGGAAACGAAGGGACCGGCACCGCCATCTTTTTCGGAACGATTTTAGATGCGATTCCGGAATCGATCATGATTGGGGCAAGCTTATTGTCGGGGAATGTCAGTGCGGCACTCGTTGCGGCGATTTTCGTCAGCAATATTCCGGAAGGTCTCTCGAGTACGACCGGACTTCAAAAAGACGGATTTTCGAAGAAAAAAATCTTAATCATGTGGGGTGTCGTCTGGTTGATTTCTGCCCTCGCCTCGCTCGCCGGCTATTCCGTGCTTGCTAACCTACCCGATATGCAATTTGCGATGATCGGCGCCTTCGCAAGCGGTGGCATCATCGCGATGCTCGCTTCGACGATGATGCCGGAGGCGCATGAGGAAGGTGGCACGATCGTCGGACTACTCGCCTCACTCGGTCTCATCACTGCCATCATCCTTAGCTGAAGCTCGGTGATTTTAAAAGAGCTTGACGATAAGGACCGAGCTAGAAAGTGCCGGTGAATCCGCATCATTTACGGATTCACCGGCACTTTTTGCGCACAGGACGGAACTATCGGAACAGAGAGCGCGGACGGATTGAGTCTTGAATCAACTCTTGTGTCCGTTTTTCACAACTCCCACTCCGTCTGAAAACGTTCCAAAAATTCAACCATGAACGCATGCCGTTCCTCTGCGATGCCTTTTGCCGTTTCGGTATTCATCAAATCCTTTAACAAAAGTAACTTCTCATAAAAATGATTGATTGTGCTCGAAGGACTCGTCCGGTCTCCCGGCTTGCGTGGTCTTAAACCGGGTACATGCATCGGTGCTTGGGTCAATGCTCCATACTGGAAGGTCCGGGCGACCCCGATGGCACCGATTGCATCTAACCGATCTGCGTCCTGGACGATTTTCCCTTCCAGCGTCTCAAGTGGTGGACGGTCCCCCCCTTTAAATGACATCCCATCAATGATTTGAAGGATTTCCTGTTTCCGAGTGTCTGAGACTTTCCCGGATAAAAACGCATCGACGGAAGAAAGTGTTCCGCCGAGTTTCTCGTCCGCGACATCATGCAGGAGTGCCGCCAGTTCAATCGTCAGCAAATCCCCGCCTTCCGTCGCAGCAATCTGTAAAGCCATCTTCCGGACCCGTTCGATATGGGCATAGTCATGTCCTGAAAAATCCGTCGCGTGAAAGGCACGGACGAACTGTTCCGTTTCGTTAATCATAAAAATCCTCCCACTCCGTCCGCAACAATCCGTAAAGCAGCATGTCATGCCGCTTACCATCCCGTTTTAAAAATTGCCGGTACGTGCCTTCGTGGACGAAGCCGAGTCGTTCGTATAATGCAATCGCACGCTCATTATAGGCAAAGACCGTCAACTGGATCCGCTCGAGGTTGAGCTCATAAAAGGCGTATCGCAGTAATAGCTGTAATGCTTTTCGCCCATACCCTTTCCCGGTTTCACTTGGGTCGATTCCAATCATCAACCAAGCCGTCCCGTTCGACCATAAGATATCTTCGAGGGAGACGATACCAATCAGACGCTCGGCATCCGTCCGACGAACGGCGAACCGAAACGTCTCATGGGCATCACTCGCAAGCATCCCGTTGATTTTTTCATCTGACAAGAAGCGATATGGTGTCGCACTCAAGTTTCGTGCAAACGTCGCATCGTCAAGAAAGCCCCGATAGACGTCTGTATCTGCCGCTTGGAAACGTGTCAGCCGGATGCCTTTCCCCTCTAGTAACTTCACTTCATTCATCCTCCTCAAAAAACGCCACCCCTTTGATGAAAGAGATGGCGGTTATGTGTTATAAGACTTTTTCCAAGAATTTTTTCGCACGGTCGGTTTTCGGATGATCGAACAACTCGACCGGTGTTCCTTCTTCCATCAAAATGCCTTCGTCGAGGAACAGGACACGGTCGGCGACTTCTTTTGCGAAGCCCATCTCGTGCGTGACGATGACCATCGTCATCCCACTTTCCGCGAGTTGCTTCATGACATCGAGGACTTCATTGACCATTTCCGGGTCGAGTGCTGATGTTGGTTCATCGAACAACATGACGTTCGGCTCCATCGCGAGGGCACGCGCGATCGCAACACGTTGCTTTTGACCACCGGATAGCTGGTTCGGGAAATTATCCCGTTTTTCAGCGAGACCCACGCGTTCAAGTAATACTTCGCCACGTTTGATTGCGTCCTCTTTTGATAAACCGAGGACATTGATTGGGGCATAAATTAAGTTATCGAGCACTGACTTATGAGGGAACAGGTTAAACTGTTGAAACACCATCCCGATGTTTTGACGCGCTTTCGCGATATTCGCTTTCGGTTTTGTCAATTCGAAGCCGTCGACATTAATCATTCCACCTGTCGGTTGCTCCAAAAGGTTGATACAACGTAAGAACGTCGACTTCCCTGAACCCGACGGTCCGATAACTGCGACGACTTCCCCACGGCCGACTGTCGTCGTGATGCCTTTTAATACTTCTAACTTTCCGAACTGTTTGTACAGATCGGTGACTTGAATCATAGGTTCCATCTGATTACCCACTCTTTCTCATAGCTTTTTCGACTTGTTGACCAATCAAGGACAATCCCATGACAAGGACGAAATAGACGAGTCCCGCAAATAACAAGGGTTCGAAGTACAATGCTTTTTCTCCACCGACGACTTGCGCTCGGCGCATAATATCGAGAACACCGACTGTCGAGACGAGTGCCGACTCTTTTGTTAACGTAATCATTTCATTCATGATGGCTGGTAAAATGTTTTTGAACGCTTGCGGTAAGATGATTGACCGCAATTGTTTCATGTATGGGATACCGAGTGCATCCGCTGCTTCCCATTGTCCACGATCGACTGCTTGAATTCCTGCCCGGATGATTTCCGAGATGTAAGCACCCGAGTTTAATGAAAAGGCGATGACAGCGGATTGATAGCCTGTCGTGACGTAACCTGTCAGTTGCGGTAAACCGAAGTGAATGATTGCCAGTTGCAAAATCAAGGGTGTTCCACGAAAGACTGCCGTATACGCGTGTCCAATGAAGCGAATGAATTTGCTTTTCGTAATTTTAAGGGCTGCCACGATGATTCCGATCAACATCCCTGCGACGGCAGCGACGAGCACGACTTGGAACAGAACTGGAATCCCTTGCAGAATATATGGGATTGAATCTTGAATCTTTGTAAAGTCTATCATAACCAAACTCCTAACGTCGCGCAAAAGGGATGGGTTTACCCCCACCCCTATGTGCTTCTCTTATTTTGCTTCTTTTTGGAACCATTCTTCTGCAAGTTTGTCGATTTCACCCGCATCGATCATCTTTTTCAACTCTTTGTTGAACTCGTCACGCATCTTGTCGCCTTTTTTGAAAGCGGCGGCTGAACCCGTCGGTCCGTCTTCTTTAATTTCATACGTTTTTAACGATTCGTCTTGATCCATGTATTTGACCGCTACAGCATCTTCGATGATGAGCGCATCAATCCGACCCGTATTGAGTTCTTGAATGATTTCCGGAATTTTATTCAACGAGACGGCTTCGCTGTCTTTATAACGATCTTTTGCAATGCCTTCTTGAATCGATCCAAGTTGGACGCCGATTTTTTTACCTTTCAGTTCATCTTCCGAACTAATCGCTTCGTCTTTTGTCATGACGAGGTTCTTTGATTCGAAGTAAACATCTGTGAAATCAGCGTTTTTCTTCCGCTCGTCTGTCGGTGTCATTCCTGCCATGACAAAATCAACCCGACCTGAGCTGAGTGCTCCGAGTAAGCTACCGAACTCCATGTCTTCAATTTTCAAATCATAACCGAGGTTTTTTGTAACTTCTTTTGCGATTGCGACATCAAATCCAACGATGTCGTCCCCTTTCGCCGTATCGATGTATTCAAACGGGAAGTAATCTGCTGACGTTCCCATCGTTAATACTTTACTGTCATCACTTGAACCGCCTGATGAATCATCTGATGCACCACATGCTGCCATCGTAAGTGCGAGAATGCCTGCCATTGCCGTTGCTACTAATTTTTTCATGAATAAATTCCCCTTCCAACGCTCAATTGTCAGAACTTTAACAATAGTATGACTTATGTTTTTTTCTAATTCAATACTAAATAGCTCTGATCCGATTTATTACTTTTAGGATATACGAATATTTATTCATTGTAAAGTATAATTATCTCGTAATAATGCATAAATCGATTCTTTTTATACAAAACATGAGTAAATAACCACTTTTGAATCCGCTTACATTTTTATTGCTATCCTCGGATTTTAATCATGGGTACTTTCTAACTCGAAAAAGGGGATGCTATTGATTCGATTCGTCTTTCTTTTTTCATTGCTCTTTCAATAAGTCGGCCTCTGCTTCAGGGGGACTGCTAAAAAAACATCTCTTTCGCGCACACTCACTTTCACGACAAATTAAAACCGTGTTTCAATTAAGAAACACGGCTCTAGACTGTAGTCAAAGTGCCATTGGGCGATAAAAGCGTTTTTTTCGTTGCTTTCCTCGGGCGAGGCGCAAGCCGTTGCTCCTTGGTCCTAATGGACAACGAGCAGGGTCTTGCCTGCCTCTGAAAGTGCGTTAAAAACGCACTTTTTCCCGTAGGAGTCAACGAAACGTGACGCTCTTTAGGAAATACCGTGAAGGAAATCCAGACATGCAGACGGTTTAGAGCGCAATCTGTCTTGAATCGCTTTAGAACCGCGAAAAGCGAATGGATCGCACCTAGATGTCGCATGTTCACTCTTCATAAGCGTTTGTATACATGCTGGAGCCGTGTTTCAATTAAGAAACACGGCTCCAGTTGATTCACTTATGCGTAAATTTCAATCAATGACTCTAATTTTTCAACAACTTCTTCTGCAGTAAACGATTCGATGTCGAAACGTTCAACCATCGAAAGAATGTTGCCATCTTGCATCAAAGCGAATGATGGTGATGAAGGTGGATACCCTTCAAAGTACTCGCGTGCCCGGTCCGTTGCTTCACGGTCTTGTCCCGCAAACACCGTTACGAAATGATCTGGCTTCACGCCTTCCATTCGATTGACGTAAGCAGCTGCCGGGCGAGCAATCCCACCTGCACATCCACATACTGAGTTGACAAGGACAAGTGTCAATCCTTCACGCTTCATCGCGTCATCGACGCTTTCAGCTGTCGTTAATTCTTCAAAACCAGCAGCTGCCGCTTCTTTACGTGCTGTCTGGACGACGTCTTCAAAATACATTTGGAAATCCATCGGTCTAATTCCTCCCTTATTCGTTCTCTTCCTTATTGTACGAGTTTAGATGAAATCTGTCCAAGTCTGCCGCTTAATTCTTGCGCCAAATATGGTTTCGCATGTAGTAGATCACGGAAGGCGACGTAACGGTCAATTTTTTCTTCCGACGGCTGACGGTCATTTTTATACGCACGAATCAAGACATTTTTTGGTGTATGCTCTAAATCAATGAATTCAAGCAATTGTGTCTCGTAACCGACGAGCGTCAAGATTTCGGCACGGATCGAATCCGTCGCAAGCGAAGCGAACTTCTCTTGAATCAGCCCGTGTTGCAACATGACGTCGAGTGGTGAACAGTCGAGTTGACGATTGAGTTCTTTTTGACAACACGGGACACTTAAGATGACAGACGCATTCCAATCAACGGCGCGGGCAAGTGCAACATCCGTTGCGACGTCACAGGCATGAAGCGTCACCATTAAGTCAACCTCTGTATCTTCGTTATAATCATGGACGTCCCCGACACGAAACTCGAGATTCGTATAGTCGAGATCGCGCGCAATCGCTGTACATTCTTCGATGACTTCTTTTTTGAGATCAAGTCCGGTCACTTTCAAGTCGAAGCCTTTGACGACACTTAAATAATGATACAAGGCAAACGTCAAGTACGATTTTCCACAACCGAAATCAAGAATCCGTAACGTTCGGTCTGTCGGTAACGCGGAAATACTATCTTCGACGAACTCCAGGAACCGATTGATTTGTTTAAATTTATCGTACTTTTGCCGTTTGACTTGTCCGTCTTCCGTCATGACACCGAGTCGGACTAAAAACGGAACGACGACACCATCTTCAAGGAGATGACTTTTTTTACGGTTATGCGACAGTTCTGCTTGCAGGGGTGACTGTTGCGTTGTTTTTAACGATACTTTCATTTTTTTGGATAACTGGAACTGAACTTCTTCCGTCTCGAAACGGAATAAAAATTGACGGAATTCCTCCATCAATCCGTCGAGTCGTTCTAAAAATTCATCAACCGACAAATTTTCGTGTTTAATTATCCGTTCATATTGAAACTCTAACTGGATTGCATACGTATCTTTCAATAGAATCGGTTTTAGTTTGATTCTTCGAAGATCATTCGACTTTTGGCGCGGACCACTAATCGTTGCATGCACGAGAGCAGCAGCCTCGAGCTTTTGAGTGAGTAATTCTTTTACTTGGTGTAATTCCACTGTAGTCCCGTCCTTTTCTGATTGTTCTTTCGAAACTGTAGCAAATTCCACCCTATTCGACAAGTAAGGTAGCTTCATCATTAAAGGAGGAACGAACGATGTTCAAAAAACTTTTATCACAAATCGGAATCGGTGCCGCCACAGTCGATACACGACTCGACAGCGAACGCTGTGAGCCAGGCGGACAGATTCACGGAACCGTCCATATTAAAGGCGGCAATGTCGACCAAGAAATCGATCGGATTTATTTAGCGTTTAATACACAATATAAAGAAGAAGTCAGGGACAGCACGACATTTACGACGTTCACACTCGATCGTTTTTCGCTAAACGAAGCCGCCTTTACGATTGAAGCAGGTGTCGAACGCGAAATTCCGTTTACGCTTCAAGTACCATTCAATACGCCGCTCTCGGTCAGTCAATCGAAGTCATGGATTGAAACGGGTCTCGATATCGCCCAGGCGGTCGATCCGTCAGACCGGGACGCCATCATCGTCCAAGCCAATGACCTCCAATCCGTTATCTTAGAAGCGATGGAAGAACTTGGCTTCCGACTCAAGAAAGCGGACACGGAAAAACTTCCCGGGCGTTACCGGAAGGATTTACCGATCGCCCAGGAACTCGAGTATTCGGCACGCAATACGTACTTCGCCCATAAACTCGATGAAGTCGAACTCATCATGCTCCAAGACCGTACCGGCATCGACATCGTCTTGCAAATCGACCGTCGTGCCCACGACTTAGGTTCGCTCTTCAGTGAGATGGCGGGTGCGGATGAGACGATGACGAAGCTATCCTTATCGAACCACGATTTGATGGACCGAAACGCCGTCAAACAACAATTAAACGATTTGATTGAACGGTACAGCTGATTTCCTTACCAGAATTTTCATCATGCCTGTAATCCACCAACAAAAAAACCTGAGCGATTGCCATGACTTTCTTTACGAAAGCTGAAAATTGCTCAGGTTTTGTGCAGTCTGCCGTCTGATCGCGCTGATCAACAGCGGCTAAAGCTGTACTTATCGTTTCGTTACTTTTGGTTGACGCGTAACTTGTGTAAAGAGACGTTCAAACGTTTCTTCCGTCCAGCCCATTTCCCAAAACATCAATTCGTAATAACAGCTTCTGACGAAATGGTGTTTCATCCGTTCCCGTTCTGCTTCAGTCGCTTGCGCCGCCAAAGCATCCAGCCGGTCGACCTGTTCAAAGACGACCCGTTCGAACCATTCCGAGCTGTATGTTGCAATCCACTGTTGATAAATCGGTGACGCCGGTGACTTCGTCAACAGTTGTTGTCCGACTTCATAATAAAGCCAGTAACACGGTAAAATCGCTGCAATCGTTTCCCCGAGTGTCCCCTCGCTCGCATGATGCATATGTGAGACATAGGCATACGCAGTCGGTGCCGGTTCGAACGCTGCTAAATCCGCTTCCGTAATAGCGAGCGGTTCAAAAAACGATTGATGGAGTGATAGCTCAGCCGCATAGGTCGATGTCGCATGTTCCGCGAGTTCCGCGATCGTCGCAAAATCCGTTGCCTTTGAGGCGGCCCGGGCTTGAATTTTTGCGAAATGTTTTAAGTAATACGCATCCTGCATGACATAATGTCGAAATTTTTCGAGCGGTAACGTCCCGTCACCAATGCCTGTGACGAATGGATGGGAAAAACTGCTGTCCCAATATGTTTTTGCGGCTTGCCGAATTTCTTGACTGAATTTCAACCTAATTCCCCCTTTTGTTGAATCAAAAAACGCCACACCCTACGAACAGGGCATGACGTGAAGAGACAACAAGAGAGATATTCACGCCACTTCCCTCCGTAAGTCCAAACTTAATCAGGTTCAAAGGGTCCGAACGTCTTCGTCGTCTCAGTCGGCCTACCGACTCCCCTAGTGGTCATTATTTAATTCCTCTTCACTATATCATTTTTTCAGTCACATGATCAGGATTTTAAATGAAATGTAGTATAGGATTAGGGACACGAGGTGGGCGGTTCATTCCGCCTCAAGACCGATTCCGTTCTGGAAGACGTCACTTACAATGAAATTAGCACCTGATACTACCTACTATACTCGGAGGATTTATACTATGAATAAAGCAACAAAAATCATGACCACGACGCTTTTAGCGACAAGTTTACTTCTACCGACTGCTGCTTCAGCAGAGCAAGTCGTCGATAAAACAATCATCACGCTTGGTGAATCGCTCGGGGCAAAGGATAAAGCCTGGGTACTCGCCCGATTGAATGCGCCGGAAGGCATTACGCCCGTCATCGCCACGGCAGCGGATGAAGAAAAATATTTAGGGAAAAACGTTCCCCAATCGCAACTCGGCGGCAATATGTACTCTTCCGCAAAAATCGAACTCGCTGAAAAAGGCGACGGTTTATCTGTCGCGATCGAAAACATTACCTGGGTAACAAAAGACATGTACTTGAACGCGCTCGTCACTGCAGGCGTAACGGACGCCGACATCACAATCACTTCCCCTTATAAAGTCACCGGGACCTCTGCTTTGACGGGGATCATGAAAGCATACGATCAAACGTCGGCTGAGACCGGCATTAAATTGACGGATGAACGAAAAGATTTAGCCCAACAAGAGTTATCGGTCACTTCCGATGTCGGAAAAACGGTCGGGACGGACAAAGTCGCCGAACTGATGAATGAAATCAAAGCAGAGATCGCCAAACAAAAGCCGAAAACCAAAGTCGATATCGAGAATGTCATCATCCAAGTCATTCAAAATAACAACATCCAGTTGTCGGACGCCCAAATGGAGCGGTTGACGTCATTGTTCAGTCAAATGGAGAAAGCTGACTTGAACTGGGGACAAATCGAGACCGGATTAAAGGGTGCCGGGCAAGATATCCACGCGTTCGCGACCTCCGAAGAAACGAAAGGATTTTTTGCAAAACTGTTTGACGGCTTAAGTAAGTTCTTTAACTCGATTTCCGGACTGTTCAAGTAACTGAAAACGATTTCATTTTCAGTTCAAAACATGGTAAACTAACTTTATCGAAACGAAAAGGTGGTGTAAAAGATGGGTTTTGCTGCGTGTAAGCAATGGTTGATGGAACAACTTTATCTGTTGCGCGCGATTTTTCATGAAATGGCGTTCTAAAGGACGAGTCTGCCCTTTTCTTAGGAACATCCATCTGAAAAATAAAGCAAAGCGCACCTTTTACGGTAAACGGAGAGCGCTATTTGCGTTCTCCGTTTTTTGATGCGCATGAAAGGAAGTTACTGATCATGATTTGCGACATCCAACACCTGACAAAACAATTTGGGGGAGCATCCGTCTTAACCGATGTCTCGCTCTATCTTAAGCAAGCTGACCGCATCGGATTGATCGGTCGAAACGGAACCGGAAAAACCACGTTACTGCGTTTAATCGCGCAACTCGAAACAGCGGACAGCGGAACCCTTTATCTCAAAAAAGGACTTTCCATCGGTTATTTGGCTCAAATTCCACAGTTCGCAGAAGAATTGACGGGCCTTGATGTTCTCTGGACCGCATTTGCCCAAATCGTCGCCTTACGGACGACGATGCATCAGCTTGAACAACAAATGGCAAGTGCTGACCACCTGGACGATGTGCTAAATGAGTATACGCGTGTGACCGAACAATTCGAACAACAGGACGGTTACCTGCTCGACTCGAAAATCCAGCGCATGATTAACGGACTCCACCTCGATGCCTTGCTGACACGTCCCTTTTCTCAATTAAGTGGTGGCGAACAAACGAAAATCTGCCTCGGCCGGATGCTGCTGGTGGAACCAGACTTGTTGATTCTCGACGAACCGACGAATCACCTCGATCTCGCAGCAATCGAATGGCTCGAACAATTTTTAAACAGTTATCCGGGCGCTGTCATCATCGTCTCGCATGATCGCGTGTTTCTTGACGCAAGTGTCAACTTGATCGCTGAACTTGAAGATGGTGAACTGACAATCTACCCAGGAAATTATTCGGCGTACACGGTCGCGAAAGAACGCCTGCTCCTCGAACAATTCCACGCCTACACGGAACAACAAAAGAAAATCAAACAGATGAAGGATGCGATTCGGCGCTTGCGCCAGTGGGCAAATGAAGCCTCTCCGCCAAGCGAAAAACTGTTCCGAAAAGCAAAAGCCATGGAACGGGCACTCGAACGGATTGAGCGACTCAAACGGCCGCTCCTGGAAAAAGCGGTGCCTGACATCCGCTTTTCGTCGCAAGGGCAACTCAGTCAAATCGTTTACCGTCTTGAGGATGTCACGCTTTCCGTCGCCGGCCGGAAGTTGTTCGCGTCGCTCGATTTCGAAGCCGCGGCACGTGACCGGATTGGAATCGTCGGTGCGAACGGAAGTGGGAAAACGACGTTATTACGTGTCTTACTTGGACAACTCCAGCCGACGAACGGACGTGTCACGCGTGGTCCGTCAAATCAGGTCGGATTTTTATCGCAACACGTCGATATGCCGGGTGAAGAGCGACTGATCGATTACTTCCGCTCACACGTTTCGGCGGACGAAGGAACAGCTCGCTCCCTGTTGGCCCGTTTCCTCTTTTTCGGTCCACGTGTCTTCTTACCGATTACTGCGTTAAGCGGCGGGGAAAAGATGCGCTTGATGCTCGCGATTCTTGTCCATTCGCCGCTTAATGTCCTGATTCTTGACGAACCGACGAATCACCTCGACATTGAATCCCGCGAGGCGCTTGAAGAAGCACTCGAGCACTTTGACGGAACGCTGATTGCCGTATCGCACGACCGTTATTTCTTGAACCGACTCTTCTCGAAAACCTATTGGCTAGATGACACGACAGAAATCTTTCACGGTTCTTACCAATATGCTGCCGAAAAACGACATGCCCGGTCAATCGTCGAATCAGCGGCACCCACGCCCCGCGCTACCCGGACGCCGGTAGCCGGGAAACATCCGGCTTTAAATGCAGGCGAACTCGAACAGCAGATTCAACAGCTAGAGGATGAGGTGGCTTTACTCGATACATCACTCGCGGCGACACATGATTATGAAGTCCTCACGACATTATTCTCAGAACGAGAACAGCTCGTCAGTCAAATTGATGACTTCTATGAAAAATTGTTGGCAGTCGATCACTAATCAAAAAACGCATCATTTCACCACCGCTGCTTCATTAAGTGCGGTGGTTTTTTAAATTAAAAATGCTTTGATGACGATCTGTTTTTCTGAACCCGAAAAAATATATTTTAAATATTTTAAAAGAAAGTTTCGAAAAAAAGCTTGCAAGTTGTCTGAAAATTCGTATAATTCAACTTATAGCTATTATCAGTTTTTAGCAAAAACACTTTGGGAGGAACTATCACATGGATGCATTTCAACAAGCTGTACAATCGGGCGTCGATTTCGCCAACAACATCTTATGGTCTTATATCTTAATCGCCGCTTTAATCGGAGTCGGCATCTACTTCACCATTAAAACGAAGTTCATCCAATTCCGTTACTTGAAAGAGATGTTCCGTGTCACACTCGATAAAAATGAAAAGACAACAGATGATGAAGGTCAGAGTATTACATCCCTTCAATCATTCTTCATCGGTGCCGCGACTCGAATCGGTACAGGGAATTTGGCCGGTGTTACGATCGCTGTTACACTTGGTGGACCCGGAGCGGTCTTCTGGATGTGGATGGTCGCCCTCCTTGGTGGAGCAACAGCCCTTATTGAAAGTACGCTTGCTCAAGTGTATAAAGTACGTGATACAGGCAATAACGCTTACCGCGGTGGTCCTGCTTACTACATCGCAAAAGGATTGAACAACCGCGTCCTCGGAATCATTTTTGCAATCTTAATCGCCGTCACATTTGGTCTTATTTTTAACTCGGTTCAATCGAACACGATTGCCGCTGCTTTTGACAACGCCTTTGGAATCGACAAAATGATCGTCGGTGGAATCTTAGTCGTTCTTACAGGTCTCGTCATCTTCGGTGGTGTCCACCGTGTCGCGAAAGTTTCAGCAATCGTTGTACCAATCATGGCGTCACTCTACTTGATTGCTGCCATCTTTGTTGTCATCACGAACATCACTGAACTTCCAGGGGTTTTCGCAATGATCTTTAAGAGTGCATTCGGTATCGATCAGGCTGTTGGTGGATCTGTCGGTGCTGCAATCTCGCTCGGTGTTAAACGTGGTCTCTTCTCGAACGAAGCCGGTATGGGTTCTGCTCCGAACGCTGCTGCTGCCGCTGAAGTTTCTCACCCAGCAAAACAAGGATTCTTACAAACACTTGGTGTTTTCCTTGATACGTTGATCGTCTGTACAGCAACAGCGACAATCATCTTACTCAGTGACAGCTACGCTGCCGGTAATGGTGAAGGTATCGCCATGTTACAAAATGCGCTTTCTGAGCAACTCGGTGCCGTCGCACCAGCCTTTATCGCAATCAGTGTCTTCTTGTTCGCTTTCAGTTCAATTGTCGGTAGCTACTACTACGGTGAAACGAACATTGAATTCATCAAGAAAAGTAAATCAACTGTCTTTGGCTTCCGAATTGCTACGATGGCATTCGTCTTCATCGGATCGCTCCTCAGCCTCGGAATGGTTTGGAGTTTCGCCGACCTCTTCATGGCCGGTATGACATTAATCAACTTAACAGCCATCTCGCTCTTAGGTGGAGTCGCAATCAAAGTCATCAATGACTACCAAAACCAACGTAAGCAAGGTCTTGATCCTGTCTTCTCTGCTAAAGCATTAGGTATCGAAAATACCGAATGTTGGGACGATGAAGAAGAAGCGCGTCCAGCTGCTGGTGAAGCACCACCTGTCGCACGACGGTAAACATTTCTTTTCTACTAAAAACCTTGGAGGCGCGTGTAATCGCCTCCAAGGTTTTTTTGCTGCGCTAGGATTATCTTGGTCGTGAGTTGGGAAAATAGGAACAGAGAGTCACTAAGGAGGAATTGAATGTGTCGAAGGCCATGTTAATTATTAATCCCTCATCCGGGAAAGAATTAGGTAAAAAATACGCAGAATTTGCAGAAGGTACACTCGCTCAGCGCTTTGCAACGGTCGATGTCCGGTTCACTGAAAAAGAACTCGACGCAACAGAATTTGCACGTACTGCTTCGACTGAGCAGTATGACGCCGTCATCGCAATGGGCGGTGACGGAACGGTCAATGAAGTCATCACGGGAATCGCAGAACAAGACCACCGTCCGACGCTCGGCATCGTTCCACTCGGGACGGTCAACGATTTAGCACGTGCGCTCCATATTCCGACGGATGCCCGCGACGCGATCAACGTTCTCGAAGATGCTCCGATTCGTCCTTTTGACATCGGTAAGTATGGATCACACTATTTCATGAACGTGATTGCGATTGGGCTGATTGCCGATGCCGTCGAAGAAGTGAGTGTCGAACAGAAGACATCACTCGGTTCTATCGCATATTTCATTGAAGGATTAAAAGCCTTCAAGGATCATAGTCCCTACCCGCTCCAGTTAACAGCCAGAGAAAAATCTTTCGACGGCGAAACACCGTTACTTATCGTTTCGTTGACGAATTCCGTCGGCGGTTTCGAATCATTTGCGCAAGAGGCGCGTGTCGATGACGGATTACTTCATGTTTTTCTTGTAAAACAACTTGGTATTTTAGACGCCTTACAAGCGCTACCTAAACTATTGAAAGGTGATTTATCTGAAGCAGATCAAGTCGAGTACTTTACAACGAAGGAAGTCAAAATCGAATCTTCGGAAACACTTCCGATTAATGCTGATGGCGATACGGCAGGCAAACTTCCGATTACGGTCCAAGTTCTTGGTCAGCACTTAAACGTCATCGCTCCCACGTCCTAAGTACTATCCTTTATGAATATAAGCCCACCAAGCTGCATAGAATCGGTGGGCTTTTTAGCATGGACAAAATAAACCAAAAATGACCATTACAATATATGTTATAGAGTGATAACTTTGAAACAAAACTGAAATATTTCCCCTTTATTTCCGATGCTATAATCATTCTATCAAGAAAACATTTTCTACCTTAACTACATAGAACCTTCACCTTACAATATTGAAAGACTTAGTTTTACTGACGTCCGTCGCCTTTTCCCAATTAGGAGGAACTCACATATGAAGCGTATGTTAACAACAATGACAATGACAGCACTAATGGTTTCAGGCTTCGCTACGACAGGCATCGAAAAAGTCGAAGCAGCAACTACATATAAAGTAAAAGTAATGGCTGACGGTCTCCGTGTTCGAACGGGTCCTTCGACTGCCTATAAAGCAGTCGGAACCGTCAATAAAGGAAAAACATACAAGTACCTCGGCGTATCCGGATCATGGACGAAAATTTCATACTCAGGTTCTTCCCGTTATGTCGCTTCCAAGTATGTCAAAAAGTATAAAGTCACAACAACGACGGCAACAAAAGCATCGAGTGGCTTTTCGCGACCGACAAGTGGTCCAATCACACAAGGATACGGTGCAGCGAGCGGCGTTTACGGTTATACGTTCCATAACGGAATCGATATCGGCGCTGCAACAGGAACGCCCGTCTATGCTTCTGCTGCCGGTAAAGTCATCACGTCCCGTAATTACGGTGCTTATGGCAATTACGTTATGATGACGCACACAATCAATGGACTTGCTTACACGACGGTCTACGCTCACTTGAACAGTCGCTCGGTATATGCCGGTCAAACGATTGCAAAAGGAGCAAAAATCGGGACGGTCGGTGCAACCGGAAACGCCTTCGGCGCCCATCTTCACTTTGAACTACACCGTGGTTCATACGTCTACAGTGCGTCATCTGCTGCAAGCAGTATCAATCCATTAAACTACTTCAATTAACTCAACCACCACTGACTTAAATTCGTCAGTGGTTTTTTTGTGCCTTACGTTTCTCGTGCGTCAAGGGTGTCTTAGGTGAAAGTTAGACAAAACAATGGTACGGTGATTAAATAAATGCTTTTAAGGAGGGATTCACCTTGAAATCACGCTCACTTTTGTTTGCCGCAACAAGTGCTGCGAGCATCGGAATTCTTGTCGGCTGTCAAGATCAGCCGACAGCAGAAGAACGACTCGCTTCCTATTCAAAGCTTTGGGAAAAACAAGACTATGACAAGATGTATGCCGATTATGTCAGTCAAACGACACAAAAAGAGTACGGAGAAAGTCAGTTCATCGAACGAACGAAAAAATTGAACGATACGCTTGAAATCAAAAATATTTCCATTACACCGGGAAAAGCACCCGACACAGATGATGAGAAGAAACAACTATTGCCTGTCACCGTCAAATTCGATACGGTCGCGGGACCTGTATCGTTCAAGAAAGAGGTCCCGCTCGTCTACGAGACAAACAAAGACACAGACAATTGGTACGTCGACTGGGATCCTTCCTTCCTGTTCGAAGACTTTGAACAAGCGGATCAAATCAAATTGAACACGCTTACCGCAAAACGCGGTGATTTAATTGACCGGAATGAAAAACCGCTCGCGACGACCGGTCAAGGCTTTGAAGTCGGTGTGACAGCTGGCCAGCTGGATGACACGACCAAAAAGAAAGTCGCTTCTCTCCTCGACCGGTCGACGAATTCGATTGACGACGCTCTATCGGCATCTTGGGTCAAGGACGGTCAGTTCGTTCCGTTAAAAACATTTGATCCGTCTGACGAAGCAACCGTTAAGCGCTTGACGGCACTTAAAGGGGTCAGCGCCAAGGAAACAGAAGTGCGGACTTACCCATACGGTGAAGCGACGTCCCACTTAATCGGCTATGTTGGATCGGCGACCGCTGAAGACGTCGAACAATCGAACAATAAAATCCAAGCTGGTGAACAGGTTGGTAAACGCGGACTTGAACAGGTTTTCGATGATGAACTTCGTGGCCAGTCCGGAACGAGCATCGAAATCGTGAAGTCGGACCAGGACGAACCGGTAACCGTCGCCGAGACGAAGGTCAAAGACGGGAAAGACATTACGCTGACGATCGATGGTGCGCTCCAACAATCGACGTACGAGACGATGAACGGTGAACCGGGTGTCGCAACTGCACTTGATCCAAGGACCGGTGAAACACGGACCCTCGTCAGCTCCCCCGGTTTTGATCCGAGTGAGTTCACACTCGGCATCTCGCAAGACCGACTCGACACATTGACGAATGATTCAGATCAACCGTTACTCAATCGTTTTACGAGTGCCTTTGCACCCGGATCGACACAAAAACCGTTGACGGCTTCCATCGGTCTAAACGCCGGAAAGTTAAATCCCGATAAAGCCTATTCGATTGACGGCTTAAAGTGGAAAAAGGATGGCTTCAATGTCACCCGGATCCACGAGACACCGGACCCTGTCGATTTACACAATGCGCTAGTCTACTCGGATAATATTTATTTCGCGCAATCGACACTTGAAGTAGGTGCTGACACCTTTACGAATGGACTGGAGGCACTCGGTTACGGTGAAAAAATTCCGTTCGCCTATCCGATGCGGGCTTCACAGATTTCAAACGACGGGACCATTTCATCTGACGGTCAATTAATGGATACATCGTACGGACAAGGTCAGATGTTGACGAACATCGTCCACCTCGCTTCGATGTACGAAATCTTTTTGACGGACGGAATCATCTATCAGCCAACGTTACGGGCGGATGAAAAAACAAAACAGATCTGGAAACAGGATTTAATCTCTAAGAACGACGCCTCGATGATCCGGAAAGACTTGTATGATGTCGTCCATGCCGGATATGACTTACCTGCCGACATACAGGAAGTCGCCGTTGCCGGTAAGACGGGAACGGCTGAACTTAAGCAAGCTGGAGAAACAAAGGGGAAGGAAAATGGCTTTTTCGTTGGTTATGACAACGATGACCCGACGCTACTCGTCGCGATGATGATTGAATCGGTCGAGCAGGAAGACCGGGGCAGTCCGTATGTTTCCGGTCTCGTCGCCGAAGTCTTGAAAGAGGCCAAGTAAAGCGATTGGTCAAGGGTGCGATTTCAGCTGATGTTTGCTGCAGGGTCGCCCGTCACCGCTTTTTATGAAGAAACGTAAAATGGCCGATGATTCCGTAAAAAGTGGAATCATCGGCCATTTGATTGATGTCGGTCTGACGGATGCGTCAGATCTTTTTTAGTTAGACGTGAAGATCGGGTAACCGGGCTGCCATCAATTGCTCAATCGCTGATGTATCTTCTTGTTGTAACAACTCAACGATTTTACTACCGACGATGACACCTGCGACCGAAGCCCCTAACTGTTTGACGTGTGCCGGCGTACTGATTCCAAACCCGGCGAGGACCGGAACAGGACTCAGTTCCGCGACATTTGCAAGATGCGCTTCGAGCGACTCGCCGAACGTCGTCTGCCCTCCTGTCGTCCCGTTGACGGTGACGGCATAGAGGAACCCTTCACTTTGATTCGCGATTTTTTGAATCCGTTCGATCGGACTCGTCAGTGAAACGAGTTGGACGAGGGCGATGTCTTGTTTGTCATGCTTCGCAAAAAACTGCGCACTCTGTTCGAGTGGTAAGTCCGGAATGATTAAGCCATCGACCCCGACTTCACGACAGGTCGCAAGAAAGGCATCGATGCCAAAGCGGAAAATCGGATTCAAGTAGGTCATGACGACGATCGGGACCGTCGTTTCTTGACGGGCGACCCGAATCGCCTCGAGGACGTCGTGTAAGCTGACTTCGTGTGCAAGCGCGCGAAGACCGGCTTCTTGAATGACCGGACCGTCCGCAACAGGGTCCGAGAACGGGACACCGACTTCGATTGCTGTGGCCCCACTCCGTTCGAGGAATGCCAAAATGTCCGGCAGACGGTCGATTCCGCCGTCACCTCCCATGACATACGGGATAAACGCTTTTTCACCGCGGTCATTGACTGTTCGGATTGCTTGTTCTAATCGCATCACGCTTCCCCCTTTAAGGCCGATCTGACCGTCATGACATCTTTATCACCGCGACCGGATAAACAGATGACGAGAATCTCGTCTTCCGACATGTCTTTCGCAAGCTTCGTCGCATAGGCGACGGCATGTGCTGTTTCGAGCGCCGGAATGATGCCTTCTTTTTGGCATAACAACTGGAGAGCATCGAGTGCTTCTTGATCGGTGACGGCTTCATACTGGACACGACCGATGTCTTTTAAGAGACTATGTTCCGGTCCGACGCCTGGATAATCGAGCCCGGCTGAAATCGAATGGGCTTCCGTGACTTGACCGTGTGCATCCTGTAGCAAGTACATCATCGACCCGTGTAAGACACCGACTTCACCTTTCGTCATCGTCGCTGCGTGTTTGTCCGTCTCAATTCCGTCTCCTGCTGCTTCAATTCCGTACAGCGCAACCGTTTCATCATCGATGAACGGATGGAACATACCAATCGCGTTACTCCCGCCACCGACACAAGCGACGATCGCGTCCGGCAAGACACCCTCTTTTTCAAGGATTTGCGCCCGCGTCTCTTTCCCGATGACGGATTGGAAATCACGGACGAGCTCCGGGAACGGATGCGGTCCGAGAACCGATCCCATCAAATAGTGTGTATCCTCAACATGTTTGACCCAGTAACGTAACGCTTCATTGACGGCATCCTTCAGGGTCCGACTGCCCTGTGTGACCGGGATGACCTTCGCCCCAAGCAGTTCCATCCGGAAGACGTTCAATTCTTGACGCCGGACATCCTCTTCCCCCATGAAGATGACACATTCTAAATCAAGTAGGGCACAGACGGTCGCCGTCGCAACACCGTGTTGTCCGGCACCGGTCTCGGCGACGATTTTCCGTTTCCCCATCCGCTCTGCGAGTAGAGCTTGTCCAATCGTATTATTGATTTTATGAGCGCCCGTATGGTTCAGGTCTTCCCGTTTCAAGTAAATCTTTGCGCCACCGATTTCCCGCGTCAAGTGTTCCGCGAAGTAGAGTGGCGTCTCACGCCCGACGTAATTTTTTAAGAGATCGTTCATCCGTTCATAAAATGCCGGGTCCTCTTTGACTTCGGCATAGGCCTGTTCCAGTTCAAGGACGGCTTGCATCAATGTTTCCGGAATGTAGCGTCCACCATAAACCCCATATTGACCAAGTGCATCTGGTTGTGAATAACCCATCGTGCTCATCTCCCCTTTACGGCATGTGCGAATGCCAGCATTTTTTGTTGATCTTTTTGAAACTCCGTTTCGATTCCGCTCGAGACATCCACTGCGAACGGTTGATAGCGCGCGATTGCTGCTGCGACGTTCGATGGTGTCAAACCACCTGCGACGAACATCGGTCGTGTACTTATTAAATCCGTCGACCAATCAAACGGTTGTCCGCTTCCAGCTTGTGGCGCGTCATAGAGAATGTAATCAGCCTCCGTATCGATTGAAGTGGCGCCCGCGACGAGTGCCTGAATGATCGGAACTTTCGTTTGTGTACGAATCGCTTCGTCCACCATACCGTGAATTTGAATCAAATCCAGTCCCACCGTTTCAATCGCCGCTTCGACTTCTTGTAAGGTCGGCGAGACGAACACACCGACGACTTGGACCGTTGCCGGAACCAATTGCCGCAATTCGGCGGCCTGTTCAAGCGTGACCTGACGTTTACTCGGCGCGAACACGAAACCGATGTAGTCGGCGAGTCGGCTCGCGACCACCACATCATCGGCGCGCCGTAACCCGCAAAATTTAATGCGTGTCATAGACCGGTCCGTTGACTGCTTGGATGAAGGCGGTGGGATCCTCTGCGCGCATCAGCGTTTCACCGACTAAAATGCCGTCTGCCCCGTCCTGATGGAGCTGACGTGCCTGCTCGACCGTCTGAATCCCGCTTTCACTGATATACCGGACGCCCGGGCGCTTCGTCTGCAACAGCCGTGTCGATGTCGCTAAGTCGACGGCGAACTTTTTTAAGTTTCGGTTGTTGATGCCGATGATGCGTGCACCGAGCTGTTCTGCTTGCTTCAGTTCCGCTTCATCATGGACTTCCACTAAAACTTCGAGACCGTTTGCGTAGGCATAGTGATACAAGTCTTCCAGTGTCGCTTCGTCAAGTGCCGCGACGATCAACAGGATCAAGCTCGCTCCATGCGCTTTCGCAAGGTCGATTTGAATCCGGTCAATCATAAAATCTTTACACAGGATGGGCACATCGACTACATTTGCGACTGCCTCAAGGTCTGCCATGCTTCCTTTGAAATACGTCGTATCCGTCAAAACCGAGATGACCGTTGCCCCGCTTGCTGCATACCGTTTTGCTTGAGCGACAGGGTCGACGTCGAGCGAGATGTCGCCTTTTGAAGGAGATGCCCGTTTAATTTCCGCGATGACCGACAGGTCGTCTTGGCCGAGTCGTTCGTGAATCGAACGGTGTAACGGTGACCGTTCGATTTGCTTGACTCCTGCCACTTTGAGTTCAGCTACTTCGCGTTTCTTCGTTTCAATGATGCGGTCTAAAATATTCATCCGATTGCCTCCTGTCGTTTCGTCTGTTGCAATTGTCGCAGTTTTTCTCGTGCTTGTCCGGAATCGATACTGACGATCGCACAATCGATTCCTTCCCGAATCGTTTTGACCCGTCCTTCCGCGAACAGGGCGATGCCGGCGTTGAGTAAGACCGTATCCCGGTAGGGTCCCGCTTCCCCGTCAAGGACACGTAGTAAGATGTCGGCATTTTCTTGTGCCGACCCGCCACGGATTGCTTCGAGTGGGGCGACGGTCAATCCGACTTCTTCCGGGTGAAGACTGAAGCGAATCAGTTCTCCGTCGTCGAGTAACACAAGTTGGTTCGTTCCGGCGAGAGACGCTTCATCCATTCCATTCGCTCCGTGTAAGACGATTGCCCGTTTGCGTCCGAGACGGTGTAACGTCAACGCCATCGTCTCGAGTAAATCTTCCCGGTAAATCCCGAGCAATTGTGTTTTTAAAGAGACCGGGTTCGTTAACGGACCAATCAAGTTGAAGATCGTCGGGATCCGTAAATCGCTCCGGACCTTCATGATTTGTTTGACACGCGGGTGCATCCGCTGAGCGAATAAGAACGCAATCCCGTTTTCTTCGAGTCGGTTTGCGAGTTGCTCGGGTGTTTCATCCAGTTTAACACCTAATGCCTCGAGGACATCGGCACTGCCCGTTTTACTCGAGATACTCCGGTTACCGTGCTTGGCGACTTTCGAGCCTGCACCTGCGAGAACGAAGGCGGCTGTCGTACTGATGTTGAATGACTGTGAGCCATCGCCACCCGTACCACAGTTGTCGATGAAGTCCGTTCCTGTGACGGGAATGTCGAGTGCGACTTCCCGCATGATTGAGGCGAGTCCCGCCAGTTCATCCGCTGTTTCGCCTTTTGCTTTTAAGGCGACGAGGAAGGCGGCGATTTCGCTGTCCGTCACGTTCGGTTCAAACAGTTGTCGTGCTGCTTGTTGCATCTCTTCGTATCGTAAATGCTTCGCAGCTGCTAGTTTCGTTAATATCTCTTTCATGTCTTGTCACTCCCCTGTCAGTTCAATGAATCGTTTGACGATTTGTTTTCCGTTGATCGTTCCGACCGACTCTGGGTGAAACTGAATCCCGTATGTCGGGTGTTCGATATGTTCAAATGCCATGATCGTCCCGTCTACTGTTTCCGCCGTAATGCGTAACACGTCGGGTGCGGTCTGCCGGTCGACAATCAGTGAATGATACCGCATGACTTCGAATTGTTCTGCGAGTCCCTTAAATAAGTTCCCGTTCTGTCGAATCATCGATGTCTTGCCGTGCATGATGTCCGTTGCCTGGACGACTTGTCCCCCGAAGGCTTGTCCGATTGCTTGGTGACCAAGACAGACGCCAAGGATTGGAATCGAACCGGACAGTTGTTTGATGACATCTAGACAAATCCCGGCATCATTCGGATTACCTGGTCCCGGCGATAAAATGATTCCGTCCGGTTGCAAGTCTTGAATGCCTTCGATTGTCATCGCATCGTTACGGACGACTTGTACGGCGGTATGTTCCGCCGCATATTGATACAGGTTATAGGTAAAGGAATCATAGTTATCAATCAATAAAATCATTTCCAAACCTCCAGTAACGACTTCGCTTTATGCAATGTCTCTTCATATTCGAGCGTCGGGTCCGAGTCATAGACGATTCCGGCACCGGCTTGGACATAGGCCGTACCGTCCTTGATGACCATCGTCCGGATTGCGAGTGCAAAATCAAGATTTCCACTGACATCGAAGTAACCGACGGCGCCCGCATACACTTCCCGCTTCAACGTTTCATACTGTTCAATCAATTGCATCGCCCGAATTTTCGGCGCCCCGGAGACCGTTCCAGCGGGTAAACAAGAAATCAAGGCGTCGGCTCCTGTCTGCCCGTTCGCTAACGTCCCTTCGACGACGGAGACAAGATGCATCACGTTTTTGAAACGTTCGATTTCCATGTAGCGCGATACGTTAATGCTTCCGACCTGACAGACCTTGCCGAGATCGTTGCGGCCAAGATCGACGAGCATCCGATGTTCGGCACGCTCCTTCTCGTCTGCAACGAGCTCAGCTGCCAACCGTTCGTCTTCTTGTTTCGTTTGTCCTCTGCGCCGTGTCCCGGCGATCGGATTCGTCGTCACGCGTCTTCCCTTGACCTGAACGAGACTTTCCGGCGATGCCCCAAGGACAATCAACTCGCCGAGGTCGATATAAAAGAGATAAGGGCTCGGGTTGTCTTGCCGTAACTTCCGGTAGAAGTGAAACGGATCCCCCGCGAAGGTCGCATCGAGTCGTTGCGATAACACCAGTTGGAAGACGTCTCCTTGCCGAATATGTTGTTTCGCTTGTTCCACGAGCTGGATAAAATCTTCCTTCTCCATCTGCGGCTGATATGAAATGTTTTCAAGGGGACGTTCCAGTAAGGTTTGCTCCCCTGTCCGTTCGAGTTGTTGCTTTCTTTGTTCTAACCGCTCCATCATTTCACTGCGGTCCGTCACACCACCGAGTGACGTATGGACCAAGTGGACGCGATGTTCAAGATGATCGTATAAAATGATTTCATCATAGACGGCGAGTAACGCATCCGGTAGGTTCCGGTCAATCTTTGGCATCACTCCGATGTTTTCATAGGCGCGAATCGTGTCATAGCCGACGTAACCGATCGCCCCACTTAAAAAAGGTAAGTCCAGTTCACTTGTTGGTCGTGTGATGTAGTGTTGCAGTAAATGGACCGGATCGCCGATCGTCGTAACCGATTCGTCCGTCTTTAAATCATGCCGCGTGACTTGATTCCCCTCTGCCCGTAGCAAAGCGACTGGGTCGACCCCGATGATTGAGTAACGTGCATTCCCGGACTGGGTCGAACTTTCGAGTAAACACTTTCGATTCCCGTCGATCCGTCGAAAAATCGAAATTGGTGTCAGCTCGTCCCCGTTCATCTCAAGTCGTTCGATTACTAATTCTTCTGTCTGAATCATCCTGATTTCGCCTCCTGGTATAAAAAAAGTCCTCCACATAGCAATTGCTACATGGAGGACGATTAACTCGCGGTGCCACCTCGATTGGAACGGTTGTTGCGTTCCCACTTTTCCGGTGCTTCCTCATTTCAAGGACACCGTAGCCTGCGATAACGGGGGCTTCCGTCATGACCTACTGTAAATTCAGCCATGCTCTCATGAGACCATTCATTAAACCTCCCTGTGCCGAAGTCCCACCCTTCTCCGGCTCTCTGAAACAGTGATGTGTTTAACTACTTAACTCATTCATCGATTTTTTTATGTTGTTGTATACGAAAAGGGTCTTCCTGTCCATTCATGTGATCATTCACATGAAGGACGGGAAAACCCGCGGTACCACCTTCGTTGACTATACAATAGTCCCCTCGAACGAACCGGCGCACCTGATTCGTCGTCCTCGATAACGGGAGGTCACCGTCAGAGCCTACTTCAAGTTCGGTCTGATGCTCAAAAGCCCATTCACCTGTTTCCCGATACTGATTCGCACCACCCATCAGCTCTCTTCAATCGTTTCACGGGCTACTCTTCTTCGTCGTAGCGTTATGTTGTTCAATTGTTTATTATATTACGTCGCTTCGGGCGACCTGTCAACTTTTTAGTATAAAGCGAGTTGATCCGGGTCGATCGATTCGAGCGCCTGCTTGACGGTCTGCAGGAATTGACCGGCCACTAACCCGTCAAGTACACGGTGATCAATCGACATACATAAGTTGACCATGTCACGTGCTGCGAACATGCCGTTGACCCAAACCGGGCGCTTGACGATTGATTCCACGGATAAAATCGCCGCTTGCGGGAAGTTCAAGATCGGTGCCGATTGGATCGAACCGAACGAACCCGTGTTATTGACGGTAAACGTACCACCTTGCATCTCGCTTGACGATAACTTACCGGCCTGCGCCCGTTTACCGAAGTCATCGATTGCCCGAGCGAGTCCTTTAATGCTAAGTTCATCCGCATGTTTGACGACCGGGACGAATAACGCTTCTTGCGTCGCGACAGCGAGTGATAAGTTGATTGCCCGTTTTTGAATGATTTTATCGCCTGCCCACTGCGAGTTCATGATTGGGTGTTTCTTCAGTCCTTCGACTGTCGCTTTCATGAAGAACGGTAAAAACGTCAATTTGACGCCTTCTTGTTTGAAGAACTGATCTTTATGACGATTCCGTGCTTCGACCAGATTCGTCACGTCGACTTCAACCATCAACCAGGCGTGCGGTGCTTCTTGTTTCGAGCGCACCATGTTACTGGCGATCGCTTGACGGACACCTGCCGTCGGAATTTCAATATCGCCGTCTTCCGTCGTACTCATCGTCGGTTTTGGCGCAGACTTCGGTGCCGGAGTCTCGACTGCCGCTTCCGCTTTTGTCGGTACGGTCTCAATCGTCGGGGCCTCGACAACATCCGGCTGATTGACTTGACCGGATTCAACGAGCTTCAGCAAATCTTTGCGTGTAATCCGGCCGCCCGCTCCCGTCCCGTTGACGTGATCGAGATTGATGCCGTGTTCTGCTGATAACTTCAGCACAGCTGGTGAATAGCGTTTTTTCATCGACTGAACCGTTTCTACCGTCTGCTCTTTTACAGCCGGGATTTCTTCTTCGGTCGCTGCGACTTCCGTCGATCCACCACTGACTTGTAACGTGACGATTGCTTCCCCGACTTGGAGCGTGTCCCCTTCTTCAGCGAGCAGCTTGTCGATGACACCATCAAACGATGATGGTACTTCGGCTGTCACTTTATCGGTGATGACTTCAGCAATCGGATCATACTTTTTGACGGTATCTCCTGGTTTGACGAGCCATAACGAAATCGTTCCTTCCGTCACGCTCTCACCAAGTTGTGGCATCGTTAATGTTTCTGTCTTCATTGACGGGTCCCCCTCAGTACGCGTAGAGCGTCCGGATTTTATCTTCAATTTTTTCGCTTGAGATATTAAAGAATTTCTCCATCGTCGGTGCATATGGCATCGCCGGTACATCGGGTCCGCACAATCGTTCGACTGGTGCATCAAGATCGAACAATGCTTCTTCCGCGATGATCGCCGAGACTTCACTCATGACACTGCCTTCTTTATTATCTTCCGTCACGAGCAAGACTTTACCCGTTTTTTGTGCCGCTGCGACGACTGCCGCCCGGTCGATCGGATAGACGGTCCGAAGATCAAGGATATGGACGTCGATGCCGTCTTTTTCAAGACGTGCTGCTGCGTCAAGCGCCATTTGGACACAAAGTCCGTATGAGATGACGGTGACGTCTTCTCCGTCCCGTTTGACATCAGCTTTCCCGATTTCAACCGTGTAATCTTCTTCCGGAACTTCACCTTTTAACAACCGGTAGCCCCGTTTATGTTCAAAGAACAGCACAGGATCATTCGAGCGAATCGCAGCCTTCAATAACCCTTTGGCATCGTATGGGTTTGACGGAATGACGATTTTTAGACCCGGCGTCGAATTGAACATCGCTTCGACCGATTGTGAATGGTACAACGCACCATGAATGCCGCCGCCAAAGGGTGCGCGGATGACGATTGGACAAATCCAGTCATTGTTCGAACGGTACCGGATTTTTGCCGCTTCACTGACGATTTGGTTGACGGCCGGCATGATGAAGTCGGCGAACTGCATCTCAGCAATCGGACGCATGCCATACATGGCGGCTCCGATTCCAACACCTGCAATCGCACTCTCAGCGAGTGGTGCATCGATGACACGTTCTTCCCCGAACTGCTCGAGCAATCCTTGTGTCGCCCGGAATACTCCACCACGGACACCGACGTCTTCTCCTAAGATAAAGACGGAATCATCCCGTTCCATTTCTTCTTTGATTGCGCTATTGATGGCTTCAATTAAACTTAATGTCGTCATTTCGTTTCCTCCTCGTCGTACACGTAACGAAGTGCGTTTTCCGGTAAGTCATACGCCGCTGCTTCTGCATAAGCCGTCGCTTCTTCGACTTCACGTTCGAGCGTCGTCTCGATTTCTGTCGCTGACTCCTCCGTCAAGACACCCATATCAATCAATTTCGCACGGAAAATCTTGATGCCGTCACGTGTTTTCAGTTCTGCCAGTTCTTCTGCCGAACGGTATGATTTGTCATCATCGTCTGACGAGTGGGGGACAAGACGTTCAACTTCGACTTCGATTAACGTCGGACCTTCCCCACGAATGCCACGGTCACGTGCTTCCTTGACTGCTTTATAGACGGCGAGTGGATCAATCCCGTCAATCGTCACACCCGGCATGCCATAGCCGATTGCGCGGTCTGCGACATGTTTCGCTGACAATTGTTTCGAGAGGGGTGTTGAAATCGCATATTTATTGTTCTCACAGAATAGAATGACCGGTAATTTATGAATCCCGGCAAAGTTTGCTCCTTCGTGGAAATCCCCTTGGTTCGATGATCCTTCACCAAACGAAACGTACGCGACAAGTGGTTCCTTACGCATCTTCGCAGCCAGGGCGATCCCGACCGCATGCGGGACTTGTGTCGTGACAGGGCTTGATCCCGTGACGATGTTTAAAGCACGTGAGCCGTAGTGTCCCGGCATTTGACGTCCACCTGAGTTCGGATCTTCCGCTTTCGCGAACGCAGACAACATGATGTCACGCGATGTTTGACCGAAATGAAGGACGACCCCTAAATCACGGTAGTACGGTAAAATATAATCCGTTCCTTTTTCGAGTGCGAATGCCGCCCCGACTTGCGCCGCCTCTTGCCCTTGGCAAGAAACGAGGAACGGAATCTTACCGGCCCGGTTCAATTTCCACATCCGCTCATCGATTTTTCGTGCCCGTACCATCGTCTCAAACATCTGGATTGCATCCTGCTCCGTCAGTCCGAGCTCAACGAGTTCTTTAAATTCTATTTTTTCCATCCGTTATTCCTCCTTATGCGTGAACCGCTAATCCGTCAACTGCTAATGCTGCTTCACCGAATGCTTCTGACAGGGCCGGGTGCGGGTGAACGAGCTGCCCGACTTCCCATGCCGTCGCATTCAAGACAAGTGCCAGCCCGCCTTCGCTAATCAGTTCCGTCGCCTTTGGTCCGACGATATGGACGCCGACTAAATCGTCCGTTTTGGCATCAGAGACCAGCTTGATGAATCCGGCGGCTTCGCCTTCGATGCGTGCCTTACCGAGTCCGTTAAACGAAAACATCCCCGTTTTGACGTCCATTCCGGCATTTTTTGCTTCAGCTTCCGTCAGACCGACCGAAGCAGCTTCCGGTACACTGTAGATACAGCGTGGGACAAACGCGTAATTGAGTGGCGTCGTCGATCCATTGACGATTGCTTCGACCGCTTTTGCGCCTTCAGCAGATGCAACGTGTGCCAGTTGCAGACGTCCGATGACATCGCCAATCGCATAGATATGATTGTCTTTTGTCCGGAAATCATCATCGACTTGAATAAACCCGTTTTCGACGACGATGTTCGTATTCTCAAGCCCAATCCCTTCGACGTTCGCCATCCGTCCGATCGCGACAAGCAACTTGTCCGCCGCAAGCGTCGTGATGTCACCATTTCGATTGACGTCGATCGTCACACCGGACTCCGTCATCTTGAAGCTGTCACTTTGCGCAGCCGCGCTCGTCAAAATCTTGACTCCGCGTTTTTTCAACTGACGAGCGACTTCACGACTGACCGCCTGATCTTCAGTCGGTAAAATCCGGTCGCTGAACTCGACGACCGTGACATTGACATCAAAGTCCGTCAACATCGATGCCCATTCGATTCCGATGACCCCGCCGCCGATGATGACGATCGAGGCAGGTAACGCATTCATGTCGAGTGCTTCATCCGAGCTGAGGACATATTCGGAATCAAACGACAGACCGGCTAGCGGACGCGGGCGTGATCCTGTCGCGACAATCAATTGACGCGGTAAAATCAATTCCCCTTCCCCTTCTTCCGGTTCGACACTGATTGTCCCCGGCATCGGTGAAAAGATGCTTGGCCCAAGAATCGATCCCCGACCATGGAAGACTTCGATTTTGCCTTTTTTCATCAAATGTTGAATCCCGGATTCCAGTCCATCGATGATGTCTTGTTTCCGTTGTTTGACCTGTTCGAATCGTAAAAACGACTCCGGTACGTCGACGCCATATGTAGCGGCGTGTTTGACTGTCTGATAGACCGCTGCTGATTTCAAGAGTGCCTTTGAAGGGATACAGCCACGGTGTAAACAGGTTCCCCCGAGTTTTCCTTGTTCTACGATCGCGACCGTCTTGCCGGCTTGTGCAGCGCGAATTGCTGCGACATAACCGCCCGGTCCGCCACCTAAGACAACGACGTCGAATTCTCTAGCCATGTTGGTTCGCCTCCATATTCCTTAACTTCTTCTTCTCCACGTAACACGCGTATTACACCTTCCGCAAGTGCACGTAACTCATCTTCACCCGGAATCCGGATCACTTGTCCGAGGTGTGCGACGCGTTCTTCGATTGCACTCGTCAACCGGTCGCTGTATGCTAAGCCACCCGTTAAAATGATGGCATCGATTTGACCATATAAGACTGCACTTTGGGCAGCAATTTCTTTTGCAATCCGATAAGCCATCGCGTCGTACAGTAAGGCAGCCTTCTCGTCCCCGGCATCGATTCGACGTTCAATTTCGATTGCGTCAAATGTCCCTAGGTGCGCGACAAGTCCGCCTGACCCTACGACCAGACGCTTCATTCCCTCGAGTTTATACTTGGTACTATAACATAGTTCTATTAGTTGACCAACAGGAAGGGACCCACTTCGTTCCGGCGAAAATGAGCCTTCCCCGTCAAGACCATTATTGACATCGATGACCCGTCCGTCGAGATGTGCACCGACGGTAATCCCGCCCCCCATGTGTGCAACGATCAGACGCATTTCCTCATACGGCATCTCCGCTTGTTTCGCATATCGTTTCGCGACTGCTTTTTGATTCAAGGCATGAAAAATGCTTTTGCGTTCAAGTTCAGGTAATCCCGTAAGTCGGGCAATCGGCTCAAGTTCATCTACGACGACCGGATCGACGATGAACGATGGAATCGATAACGTGCGAGCGATTTCGTCTGCTAGTAGACCTCCGAGATTCGATGCATGGACCCCAAAAATGCCACTCAATAAATCTTCACGCATTTCCTGGTTGACGGCATACGTCCCACTGACGAGCGGACGAAGCAGGCCGCCGCGTCCAACAACCGCAGTAAGCGCTTTCAATTCAATCTTTTCTTGTGCCAATACATCCAACACCACTTGACGCCGTATTTCCAGCTGAGCGTGAAGCGGTCCTCCGACCGCTTCAGCTGGGTGGCGTAACGTCTTCGCAAACAACTGCTCCGTTCCTTCGAAGATTCCAATCTTCGTCGAAGTCGAGCCTGGATTGATCGTTAAAATACGTTCGCTCATCTGAATCCTCCTCTTATCCGCGTGACCCTAAGATATTTTTATCACGACGTAAGAATTGACTGCGTGCACTGCGCATCGTCGCAATCCGCTCTTCTGCCATTTTTTCAGCTGCACGATACGTCGGCAAGTGGTCACGTTTTGAAATCTCGATGACTTTTGCGACAGCGTCATACACAAGTTCAACTTTTTTCATTGCCCGGTCACGGTTGTATCCATCCAGTTCGTCCGCGACGTTGATGACACCACCTGCATTGATGACGAAGTCTGGCGCATACAGAATACCGCGTTCTTCGAGCATGTCACCGTGGCGATCTTCTTTCAGCTGGTTGTTTGCCGCACCGGCGATGACTTTGACTTTCAGTTGAGGAATCGTTTCGTCGTTCAATGTTGCCCCAAGCGCACATGGTGCGAAGATATCGGCGTCAACGCTGTAAATTTCATCTGGTCCGACAATTAAAGCACCGAATGCTTCTTCCGCACGACGTAAGGCATCTTGATTGATGTCCGTGACGATTAATTTTGCTCCTTCTTCATGGAGATGACGGCAAAGATTGAATGCCACGTTCCCGACACCTTGGATGGCAATTGTTTTTCCACCAAGCGAATCTGTTCCGTAGACTTCTTTGGCTGCTGCTTTCATCCCACGGTAAACACCGTACGCTGTGACCGGTGACGGGTTTCCGCTTGAACCGAAGGCTGGACTGACACCTGTCACGAAATCTGTTTCCATGTGAATATAATCCATGTCAGCGACCGTCGTATTGACATCCTCCGCTGTGATGTAACGCCCGTTCAATGACTGGACATAACGGCCGAATGCACGGAACAAGGCTTCTGATTTTTGTGTTTTCGCATCACCGATGATGACGGCTTTCCCGCCACCGAGGTTTAGTCCCGCTGCTGCATTTTTATACGTCATCCCTTTTGATAAACGAAGAGCATCAACTAATGCTTCCTCGTCAGATGCATAGTTCCACATACGAAGACCGCCAAGCGCTGGACCGAGCGTCGTATCGTGGATGGCGATGATGGCTTTTAACCCCGAAACTTTATCATGACAGAACACGACTTGTTCATAATCTTCCATTTCCATTGTTTCAAAGATACTAAAGCGTGTTTCTACATTTGTTTCAACCATTTTAAGTTCCTCCTCAGATTGTTTGTTTGATTTTTTTCGTTTGTTGCGCATTAAGTAAAGCAAAGGCTAATGAATAGAGTTTCGCTTCTGCCGTATCTGCCCGACTTGTCAATACGACGGGTGCTTTCGCTCCAACTAAAATCGCCGCGACTGAAGCATGTGCGAAATACATCAGTGATTTATAAATGACGTTCCCGACTTCAATTTGTGGCACGACAAGAAGATCTGCTGCCCCCGCAACGTCACCTGTCAGTCCTTTTTGTTTGGCTGCGTCTAGATTGACGGCGTTATCAAGCGCAAGTGGTCCATCGACAAGACAATCCTTGATTTGACCGCGGCGGTTCATCTGTGTCAATAAGGCGGCGTCGATCGTCGCCTGCATTGTCGGATTAACGACCTCGACTGCTGCGAGGACGGCTACTTTCGGAAGTGTATAGCCGATTGCGCGAAGTGCCGATACCCCGTTTTCAATGATGTGGACCTTATCTTCAAGCGTCGGTGCGATATGGATTGCAGCGTCCGTCAAACCAATTGCCGATTCGCGACCTGCTACTTCAAACAATGCGACATGAGATAAGACGTTCCCCGAACGTAATCCCATCTCTTTGTTCAGAACGGCTTTCATGAACGTTGCTGTCGGAACAAGTCCTTTCATCAAGACGCTCGCATCCCCTTTACGTACAGCGTAAGCTGCACGTTCTGCTGCCTCTTGAGCAGTCGCAGTGTGTGTGATCACAAATTGCGACTCTGACAATCCACGCGCATGGATCATCTGTTGAATCCGGGTCGCATCCCCAAATAAATGAAAGCGAGCTAAATCATGTTCAATCGCAAGTGCGACGGCATCCATGACTTCTTCGTCATCCGCGGAAGCAATCGCAACGATTGAATCCTCAAGCTGAGCAGCTTGTTTTAGCATTTGATCAAACTTCACTTTGTTTCCCCCTAACCTGTCATTCAATTATTTAATAGCAATTTTCGTGCCAATATGAAAACGCTCTCTTTTCGGCATGAACCCTTTCTTAATTTTGCATTTAATTGCATTTAATGCAATATGTTGCACGCAAAAAACTGCAAATTATTGATAAATATTAAATCGTTCCACTTTATAATACAAAGCACGCAAGGAAATGCCGAGTTGTTTTGCGGCTTCTGTTTTATTGCCATCAAAAGCCTCGAGAGCTTCGCGAATCAAACGTTCCTCGACATAAGACATCTCGTCAGACAGATGCTTAATTTCTTTTTTAGGACGTTCAACTTGTTTTTTAGCGACCGGATAATCGAGCTGGAGGTGGCCTTTTCGTAAAACATCTTCCGTCTTGTCCGTAAAGATTAACGCACGACCGATGACATTCTCAAGCTCACGGACATTTCCTTTCCACTCCTGCTTTCGAATCACTTCCAGTGCATCTTCCGAAATCCGGGCGACGGACCGGCCATAACTTTGATTTAACTTCCGTAGCAAGTGCGTTGATAGCGGCAAAAGATCATCCGGGCGTTCACGCAAGGCTGGTATGTGAATCGGAAGTCGATTGATCCGGTAGTAAAGATCTTCGCGAAACTCACCGGTAATGATTTTTTGCTCCAGGTTCGCATTTGTCGCTGCAATGATTCTTACATCGACCGGTACCGATTTCGTCCCACCGACGCGAACGACTTCATTTTCTTGTAAGACCCGTAATAACTTCACTTGTACATCGAGCGGCAGTTCTCCAATTTCATCAAGAAAAAGTGATCCGCCATGCGCCTCTTCAAAATAACCACGCTTTCCACCACGGCGCGCTCCCGAGAACGCTCCTTCTTCATAACCAAACAGCTCACTCTCTAACAGACTTGGAGCGATTGCTGCACAGTTAACACGGACAAGCTGTTCGTATCGCCGCTCACTCGCAGCGTGAATCGCATGCGCAAACAATTCTTTGCCTGTTCCTGACTCTCCCCGAATCAAGACATTAACCGGCATCGTTGCAGCAAGCTTTGCTTGATCGACGACGAAACGCATCGCTTCACTTTCAGCGATGATATCGTCAAACGTATATTTCGCCTCGAGTGTCCGAATTTTTTGACGTGCCGCTTTCAATTCTTTCGCGAGCGCCTTCATTTCAGAAATATCACGAATGACACCAACCGACCCCCGAACTTGCCCATCCACGACGACCGGTTCCGCATTGACGATGATATCACGTCGATCGTGACCAATCTTCATCCGCGCATCACGAACACTTTCACCCGTCTCAAGGACGCGCAGGTGAACCGACTCCTGCATCCCGATGTCAGCGCTTGCTGGTTTACCGATGACGTCCTGTCCACTGTACCCCGTCATTCGTGTATAGGCCGGATTGATTAACATCGTTTGACCGTCTTGATCGGCAACCGAAATTGCCTCACTTGTACAATGGATGATGGCTTCAAGCATTCGTTCTTTTTCCGTCAGCCGTTCAATCAGAACACGTACGAATTCCCCCGGCAGAACGGCTGCTTCGGGAAAGAATTGAATCAACTGTTCGAATACGCCACGTTTTCCCGTCGCATCGATGATGAAGTCGACCGTCGTTCCTTCAAAGGCCGTCCAAGATGTCTCAACACGAATTTCTCCGCGTCTTGCCAGCTGAAGACCTGGTGCTTGTTCATTTGAATCAACGACTCCGATGACCGTCAAGAGCGGTGAACGTTGGAAGGCATGTAGCACTTCCGTCCCGCCTTGTCCGGCACCAACAATCAGAAGATGGTGCATCGTTATTCCCCCTTTGAAACTGCTTACATCTTTATCCTACCTATAATAAAACAAGAGGGCAAACCCGATTCGCAGTCTTACCTGATTTTTGATACAATACGCTTGGAAAGGGGTCACTTCTATGCGAATCATCGGACTACTAACTTTATTGATTCCTGGCATCATTGGAGCCATCGGAATCAAACTTATGCGTGACAGTGTCTTTTTAATTGCCCAGTTCCCGTTTGCATACCTTGGGGACTCGGCCTATGTATATGTTTTACAGGGGGTTGTCGGACTCGCCTTAGCGATGGGTGGGATTGGTTTTGTCGCAGGGTATGTTTTTTATCGTGATAAGAAACGTGGAAAAGTCTCCGAACGGTATCAAAAAAAGTGAACACAGAAAAAGGTCCCCATCTCTTGAACTCATTTCAAGCGCGGGACCTTTTACTCATATAAAGTTGGATTCACGTACGGATGAACTCCTCTCATAGTAGAACTATTCGTGTACTTCAATACCATAGGTTGTCCTCTTAATGAAGAGGTTGAAAGAAATCAGATCTGGCTATCGAGCGATCGATAGAATGGTGATACTACTCCATTATCTGACTGTACTTGGACCTAGGTGAAGCTTAATGTCATCCGCTTCGAGCAGTAACACTTTCGGTTGCTAACAATCACTGCTAGACAACACTCCTTTTCACGAACTGTACTTGTATCTCGGACATTTACGTTACCTTCCACTTTCCCCTTGCTTTGAAATCATGGAAGTCCCTATCACTTCGAGATTCTCATCTAGAAATGATACGAAAGGTCTTGATAAAACATCTATCAAGAGAATGTTGTCCATCATTCTTGAGCTATTTACAGGTAGCGTCCTGAGATGAGACTTGTAGAATGGGTTCTCCGGAAACCGATTCGACTCGACGTTCATCTGACGTCTTTCCAAATGATTTGGTACCTTTATTATAACAAACATTTCAGTTTATGCAATATTTTTTTGTTGAATATTCTAATAAATATAAATAATTTCTTTTATTACTTCGTCACTCGCGCCTCTCACATCTCCCCCTCTTCGTTCTCACGGACGAGCTATCAGCTTTACAAGGTACTCTTTCTAGCAAAAATCATTTTGATTCACAGTAAAAACCACTCGATCTCACGGATCGAGTGGTTAATTTCAAGACGGTTTCATATAATTTGAGACGTACGAGATGAACTCCGAGTTTTTCGGACTCTTTTCTTGCTCAATCCGTCCTGTGAACAAGGTATGATCACTCATCCCTTCTTTCCAGGCCGATTTGATGGCATGGCGCATCGCCCGTTCCACACGGGAAGATGTCGTTTTATGGGTGCGGGCAATCGTCGGATATAACTCTTTTGTGATTAATCCGAGCAGTTCTTCACGTTCTAAAACGAGCCCAACCGCATCTTTTAAATAAGTAAATCCTTTAATATGCGGCGCAATCCCGACTTCTCGTAAAACGGTCGCTATTTTCGAATCCATCGTTTCCGGTTGAATCGTTGGATTATTGTTCGTCACAAGGCGAATTTTGTTGACTAACTGATTCATGCTGAACGGTTTCAACAAGAAATAAGCAGCACCTAACGTCACTGCCTGTTGTGATACCTCATCTTTACCGAAGGCACTCAACATGATGACAGCCGGATTATTTTTTTGTTTCATCAATTCTTCGAGGACCCCTAATCCATCCAGGTGCGGCATGATGATGTCTAGCAACAACACATCGGTCTCGACTTCTTTTAATTTCTCAAGACACTTCTCCCCATCATATGCGACACATACGACTTCCATATCCTCTTGAGTAGCGAGATGCTGGCGAATCAATTCGACCATCTCTCGGTTGTCATCTGCGATCCCGACTCTAATCAATCCTTACACCCCATTTTTAAGCGATTCCTTCATACTCATTGCTTGGTCCATCAATTCTTCCGCATGACGAAGCGTCAAGTCCGTCATATGTGTTCCGGAAATCATCCGTCCAAGCTCATTTCCACGGTCTGCTTCCGTCAATACGTTGACCTGTGTCGTCGTCCGGTCCGTCTCTTCGACTTTACGAATATAGAGATGCTGATCCGCCATCGAGGCGACTTGCGGCAAGTGTGTAATACAGAGCACTTGTCCTTCAATCGATAGACGATAGATTTTCTCCGCCATTGCTTGCGCGACCCGTCCCGATACCCCCGTATCGACTTCATCAAAAATAATTGATGCGACGCCGAGCGAACGCGAGAAGATTGACTTGAGTCCGAGCATGATCCGAGATAGCTCCCCTCCGGAAGCGACTTTCCCGAGCGATTTAAACGGTTCACCCGCATTGGTCATGATATAAAATTCAATTTGATCGATTCCATTTTTTCGTAAGGCCGGCGTTTTTCCATCTTGCATGAACCGAATTTCGAACCGTGCTTTTTCCATGTAGAGTTCACGCAGTTCTAAATGAATCGCCTCGCCAAGCAACTGTGCCGCTTTTCGGCGTGCCTTCGATAGCTTATTGCCAATCTCAAACAGCTCACTTTCAAGCAACTCGACTTCTGCCTTTAGCTTTTCAATGCGTTCATCACGATTCGTCATCGTATCAAGCTCAATCCCAATTTTTTCACCATAGGCGATGACTTCCTCGATTGTCGAACCATATTTCCGCTTCAGCTGTTGGAAAACAGATAAACGCTGTTCAATTTCGTCTAACCGGTTCGAATCAAACTCTAATGTCTCAAGTTGATCACGAATCGCGTACCCGACTTCTTCAAGACCGTAAAAAGCGCTCGCGATGGCATCACTTTGATTCGCGAACTGATCATCGATGCTCGATGCTTGTTGAAGCTCCCGCATCGCATCCCCAACTGAATCAATCCCGCGCATTTCATCATGAAGTGCATCGTAGGCGGCTTTTAACGAATCGTGCAGCTTTTCGAAGTTCGCGAGTCGGTTCCGTTCACCCAACAGTTCATCTTCTTCTCCTTGACGAAGGTTCGCACTCGTGATTTCTTCTGTCTGAAATGATAATAAATCAATCCGTTGTGCAAGTTCCTGCTCACTCTGTGCCAGTGATTGTAATGCTATCCGTTTTTCCTCGTACAGCCCGAACTTTTTTTGATACTCGTGCAGACGCGGGGAAATCGTCTCATGACCAAAATCATCAAGAATCGATTGGTGGTACATATTTTCCATCAAGTGTTGGTGTTCATGTTGACCATGGAGGTCCACGAGCACACGACCGAACTCACGTAAAATCGTCAGCGTGACGAGCTTATTATTGACACGACAAACACTTTTACCAGAAGCAAATAAGTCTCGGCGTAAAATGATGGATCCATCTTCGACGTCGATGCCATATTCTTCAGCTAATGTGTAGACCATATGCCCGTCCTCAATCATGAACAGTCCTTCGAGTTCCGCTTTATCTTCGCCGTAACGAACAAATTCAGCAGAACCCCGTCCGCCAATCAATAAACCGATTGCATCGAGGACGATGGATTTACCAGCACCCGTTTCTCCAGTCAAGACAGTCATTCCTTTTTTGAAATGAATCTGCAGCTGGTCAATGATCGCGAATTGTTTGATCGATAATTCAGCTAACATCTTGTCAACTCCTTAAAGCATCCCTAAAATTCGTTCCGTCACTTCTTTTGCTGTATCTTCACTTCGAGCAATCATTAAAATCGTATCATCGCCACAAACCGTCCCGAGCAGTTCCGACCAGCCTAAGTGATCGAGTAGGACACCGATTGCATTGGCGTTACCCGGTAAGACATGCATGACAATCAAATTTTGAGCAAAATCAATCGAAATAAAGCTATCACCTAGTAAACGGCGTAATTTCCCTAATGGATTAAAACGCTGATCGGCAGGCAAACTATACTTATAACGGCCATCGTTTAACGGCACCTTTACAAGATGTAGCTCCTTAATGTCTCGCGATACAGTCGCTTGCGTCACTTTGTATCCAGCATTCCGAAGTTCTTCGACCAATTCATCTTGAGTCTCGATTTCAGATTGCGTAATGATTTCCCGAATCTTAATCAACCGTTGCCCCTTTGTCATCCTTGCACCTCGCTATATTCTTCGCTGTTACTATTGTAATCCAATAAATCATGAAAAGTCCACGTTTGCCATTTTTCGTACGGGTCGAAAAAAGAAGCAGACTCCAACATGACGAAGTCTGCTTCCATGATAGTTTTCTTTTTTTACAACGCTTGATGTGCCAGACGAACCGTATCCGCTGGGTCAACGATTGTTTCCATGCCGGGTGTTGTCAGCTGCGCATGTAAGAGAAACTCGATATTTCCTTCACCACCTGTAATCGGTGAAAAATCAAGTTGCTTCACATGGAACCCTTCACGAATGAAGAATTCGACCATCTCCTCAAGAACTCGTCCGTGAACACGTTCATCCCGAACGATTCCTTTTTTCCCGACATCGTCCCGTCCCGCTTCAAACTGTGGTTTGACGAGGGCAATGACGTCGCCCTCCTCAGCTAAAATCGTTTTCAGTGGTGGAATGATGAGACGAAGTGAAATAAAGGAGACATCGATTGTCGCGAAACTTGGCTGAACGGGAAACATGTCTCGTGTCGCATGACGGAAATTCGTTTTCTCCATCGCCGTCACACGAGGATCTGACCGAAGTTTCCAATCGAGTTGATTTGATCCAACATCGAGGGCGTACATATGTGCCGCACCATTTTGAAGGGCACAGTCCGTAAAACCACCTGTTGATGAACCGATATCGAGCCCTGTCCGGTCCGTCACGTCGATGTCAAAGACCTCAAGTGCCTTCTCCATCTTAAAACCACCGCGCCCGACGTATGGCATCACTTGTCCTTTAACGGCCAAGTCGATGTCGGACTTCACTTTTTCTCCTGCCTTCTCTAATCGTTCCGTTCCACTGAAGACGAGCCCGGCCATGATCGTCCGCTTCGCTTTTTCACGTGTTTCGCATAAACCGCGCTCGACGAGTAACACGTCGAGGCGGATTTTTTTAACATTTTCCATTAATCGTTACACACTCTGTTTCTTTCCTTGATTGACAAAAGCACGTACTTCTTCCGCGATTTGTCCAGGCAATAATCCGATTTCTTCAAGTAGCTCGTTGACGCCACCGTGCTCGATATACCAATCTGGAATACCGAATCGTTTGACGCGCGGGAACGCTTCCTGCTCATTCGCATGTTCAAGAACTGCAGAACCGAAGCCGCCTTTTAAGACTGCTTCCTCCAGCGTGACGAGTGGAATACCTTCCGCATACAGTGCATCCAACATCTTCCCGTCGAGTGGCTTGATTGTCCGCGCATTGATGACACGAACAGACAGTTCTCCCTCGAGCAGATCTGCGATTTTCAACGCATCTTGGACTTGTGGTCCGAATGCCATGATTGCAACATCCGTTCCTTCACGTTCGACTTCCCATGTATCGAGCGAAATTTCGTGTAACGTCTCATCCATCGTTACACCGATTCCTTCCCCTCTTGGGAAACGGACAGCAATTGGTCCTTCATACTTCACAGCCGAATAAAGTAAATGTTGCAGTTCGTTCTCGTCTTTCGCCATGACGATCCGGATATTCGGAACGTGGCGCATGAACGCGATATCGAAGACGCCTTGGTGTGTTTCTCCGTCTGCTCCGACAAGACCTGACCGGTCAATCGTAAACGTCACGTCAAGATTTTGACGCGCGACATCGTGGACGAGTTGATCGTAAGCTCGCTGGAAGAAGGTCGAATAAATGGAAACGACGGGTTTCATCCCTTGCGTCGCTTGACCCGCCGCGAACGTGACGGCATGTTGTTCCGCAATCCCGACATCAAACATTCGGTTTGGGAACTCCTTCTCAAAGCAATCGAGTTTTGAACCGACGCTCATTGCCGGTGTAATCAATGTTAATTTTTCATCATCTCGTGCCATCTTCGTCAACGTATTCGCGACCGTGAATGAATAACTCGGCGCTTTCGATTTACCTTTGATGACTTCACCAGACTCCATCTTGTATGGTCCGAGACCGTGCCAGGTTCCAACTCCATCATATTCAGCTGGGCGATACCCTTTTCCTTTTTTCGTGATGACATGAAGCAGGACCGGACCTTGCTCTTTTTTGACGTAATTCAACTGTTCAATCAAATCCGTCAAGTCATGTCCATCGACTGGACCGTAGTAGTTAAAACCGAGTTCTTCAAAGAACATTCCTGGAACAAGTGCGCCTTTGACGGCTTCTTTTAGTTTTTCACTACCTTTTTCAAGACTTCCACCGATCAGCGGGATTTTCTTGATTAATGTCTCAAGTTCATCTTGCGCATAACGGACTTTACGTGAAGAACGAATACGACCTAACATCTGATGCATCGCACCGACGTTCGGTGCAATCGACATCTCGTTATCATTAAGGATGACGATGACATTTTGTTGTTCCGCACCGATGTGGTTTAAAGCTTCAAGTGCCATTCCACCAGTCAATGCACCATCTCCGATGATCGCAATCGCGCGGTCGTCATTTCCTTTTAACTCGTTTGAGACGGCAATACCCATCGCTGCCGACAACGAGGTCGAACTATGCCCAGTTTCCCAAACGTCATGAATGCTTTCATTTCGTTTCGGGAATCCGCATAATCCTTTGTGTTTGCGTAACGTATCAAACTGTCCCGCACGTCCCGTCAAGATTTTATGCACGTATGCCTGGTGACCGACATCCCAAACAAATTTATCGTTCGGACTATCAAATTCTCGGTGAAGTGCTAATGTCAATTCGACGACACCTAGATTCGGTGCTAAGTGACCACCCGTCGTAGCCAATTCTTCAATCAAAAAGCGTCGGATGTCGCCTGCGAACACATCGAGTTCTGAGACTGACATACGCTTTAAAAATGACGGATCCTGTATTTCTGTCAACTTCATACCTTACCGCCTCTTTTCCTTACATTCTTATATCGTTTGTACCCTACATTGTACTAGAACAATCTAATGAACGCCACATAACTGGCACATAAAAAAGACGACGCCAGGCGTCGTCGATCTCAATGGTCACGCTTGACGACGAAGTCGAGCAAGTCCTTAAGTGTCGTCGCTTCGACCGATAACGCATCAATCGCTTCCTCAGCAGCTTGTACTTGTGCCGCAAGAGCCGTCTTCGCACCCTCTAGACCAAGTAGTTTCGGATAGGTCGCTTTGTCGTTTCCTTCGTCACTCCCGACCGGCTTACCAATCTTTTCAGCATCTCCCGTTACATCTAAAATATCATCTTGAATTTGGAAGGCGATTCCAAGATGACGTCCGTAACGTTGTAAGTGGACTACATCATCTTCGTTTGCTCCAGCAAGAATTCCTCCTGCCTCAACAGCAAACACGAGTAATGCCCCCGTCTTGCGCCGATGAATCGATTCAAGAGCCTCGACATCATCAATGCCACCACGTTCACCGAGCATATCGTCAAGCTGTCCACCGACCATCCCGGCCGCTCCAGCTGCCATGGCGAGACGCTCGAGCAATTGAATCTTGACGTCTGCCGACGCGTCCGTCTCGAGTAAACAGGTAAAGGCATTCGTCAACAACGCATCGCCTGCTAAAATCGCTGTTGCTTCGTCAAACTCGATATGGTTCGTCTTACGCCCACGACGCATGTCATCATCGTCCATTGCTGGTAAATCGTCATGGATTAAAGAATATGTATGAATCATCTCAAGCGCTGCTGCCGTCGCGTCCCCTGTTGTCCGCGAGACACCGTATGCATCAAGGACAGCATAAATCAACGCCGGGCGGACACGCTTCCCTCCAGCATCGAGTGAATAGCGCATCGAAGCACGTAATTGTTCTGGTGCATCGAGTCGGGTCATAAATGATTCGAGCGCACGCTCGACTTGAGCTTTCCATTCCATCAAGGCAATCATTGTGCTCCCCCTTTTTCACGTAACGTTCCATCTTGTTCCAAGATTAAATCGAGTTTCTTTTCAGCTGTCGATAGTTTCCCCTGGCAAAGAGCAGTCAGTTTTACACCTTCCTCATACAACGTCATCGCTTGCTCAAGTGGGGCTTCCCCTTCTTCAAGCAATTCGACGATTTCTTCTAAGCGTTCTAACGCCGCTTCAAATGATTGTTCCGTGTCCATCTCACTCATCCTCTCGTTTCGCTAGAATACTTCCGTCATGAAACTGAATCCGGAAGGCGTCATCCGTCACTTGTTTTACCGATCGAACGACCTCTCCGTTTTGTTCGACATACGTATAACCACGTAATAAGACACGGGTCGGACTAACCGAGTCAAGGCGTGCCACCATTTGGTGCAATCGCTCATGCTTCATCTTCATGTACGGGCGAATCCGTTCCAACTGTTTACGCATCCGCTCAACTTCACGCGACTGCTCTTCAAGACGCTCCCGAACCGGAATCCGTGCTAAACGGTTCGATAGGTTTAACACGCCTTGCTGTTTCGTTAAAATGAGTTGTTTTCCGATCCGATTCAAGTTCATATCGGCCCGGTCAAGGCGCTCCTGTTTTAATCCAAGCAAAACGCGGGGAGACTTTAATCCATAACTCATTGCAAGCCGGGTTACTTGTTCCCGTCGGCTCTTGACGAAATAGTCATAGTTTCGTGTCAAACGTCGACTCAGTTCACCGACTCGTTTTTCCAGTTCGGCCGCCTCTGGTGTTACGAGTTCGGCTGCAGCAGTCGGTGTCGCTGCCCGGACATCCGCGACGAAGTCACTGATAGTAAAGTCCGTTTCATGACCGACTGCAGAAACAATCGGGATCTGCGACTCATAAATCGCCGTCACGACGTTCATTTCATTGAACGCCCAAAGTTCTTCGATCGAGCCGCCACCGCGACCAATGATTAACACGTCACACGCCTGACGCGCATTCATCTGTTCGATGGCACGAGTAATTTGCGGTGCCGCCTCTTTCCCTTGAACGAGCACTGGGGCGAAGACGATTGCCGCTTGCGGATAGCGTCTCCGTAGTGTCGTCGCGATATCGTGAAGTGCCGCACCTTTTGGTGATGTGATGATTCCGACACGTTGCGGAAATGCTGGGAGCACTTTTTTTAACGCTGGATCGAACCACCCACGTTCTTCGAGTTGTTCTTTCAAGCGGACGAAAGCTTCATACAGGGCGCCGACGCCATCTTCCGTCATCCGCTCGACGTAGAGTTGCATCTCGCCGGAAGCGAGATACACGGATAACCGCGCCGTCATGACGACACGCATCCCGTCTTTGATCGGTGATTTCAGGCGACTTGCGTCACGTGCGAACATGACCGCCTTCATCCGTGACTGGTCGTCCTTCAACGTAAAATAAAGGTGACCGGAAGAGTGTCGTTTAAAGTTCGACACTTCTCCCACCACCTGCACTTGCTGTAACAGCGAATCACTTTCAAGTTCACGTTTCACATACCCAACGAGCTCGGAAACTTGAAGTGGGTCATTCATCGTGCTGCCTCGATTGTATTATGGAGCAACATCGTGATCGTCATCGGACCGACACCGCCAGGAACGGGTGTGATCATCGAGGCGACCTCTTTGACCGAATCAAATTCGACGTCCCCGACAAGTTTACCGTCAACACGGTTGACACCGACATCGATGACGACAGCATCCGGCTTGACCATATCTGCCGTAATCAATTTTGGGACACCAACAGCGACAATCAAGATATCCGCTTGACGCGTCATCTCAGAAAGGTTTGCCGTCTTCGAGTGGCAGTAGCTGACTGTCGCGGATTCATTTAAAAATAACATCCCGACCGGTTTGCCGACGATTTGACTCCGACCGACGACGACGACGTGGCTGCCTTGGATCGGAACATTCATTTCTTTGACGAGGTGCAGAATTCCATTTGGGGTACATGGTAAGAACGTTGGTTCACCAATCATCATTTTCCCGACTGAGACCGGATGGAACCCATCGACGTCTTTGTCCGGTGAAATAGCGAAGATGACTTTACTCTCGTCGATTTGTTCCGGCAGCGGCAGTTGAACGAGAATTCCGTGGACACTCGCGTCTGCGTTTAGTCGTTCAATCAACTGGAGTAACTCCGATTCTGATGTCTCTGCCGGTAAACGAATCAAATCCGACTCCATGCCAATTTCTTGTGCCGCTTTTTCTTTCCCGCGGACATACGATTGGCTTGCTGGGTCTTCACCGATTAATACAACGGTCAATTTCGGTTGAATACGTTGTTCTTTCAGACGTGCGACTTCTTCTTTCAGCTTCAAACGATACGATTTTGCGATTTCTTTCCCATCGATTACTACTGCCATGATTTGTCCACTCCCCCAAAAAATTCGTTTCACTCTGCACCTTGAAAAAGGTTATCTTTATCTACTTATGAATTTTCTTTGACTGCTTGTTGTGCGACCTTACCAAGCACACCATTGACGATTTTCGTTGCTTCTTCGTCTGCGAACGCTTTTGTTAATTCGATTGCTTCGTTGATTGTAACGCGGATTGGAATTTTCGGTTCGAACATCAATTCATAGACGGCAAGACGAAGAATCGTCCGTTCGATGTTACCAAGACGTTCAAATGACCAGTTGACGAGCGCTGCCCGTAAATGTTGATCAATCTCATCCTTGTTCGTCTCTACACCAACTACTAATTGCTCTACAAATGTATCATATTCTTTGCCTTCTACTGCGAATTCAATGGCCTCTTGTGCAGACAAGTCAGAAAGTTCCATTTGGAACAAAGATTGTACTGCGAGTTCGCGTGCCATGTGTCGTTTCATCATGATTTCACGTGCTCCTTTTTTTGTCGTTCTCAATCAATTAGTTTAGCACATTCCCCTTTTAAAAAACATAGTGAACGCCAAAAAGACGGGAGTAAAATCCATCGACTCCCGTCATCGTTCATTTTACGATTGCTGCTTTTAACTCACGTTCCGCAAACTTCGTCGTGAAGGTTCCCCGGCGGAATACAGGATGCTGTAAGACCTTTTGATGGAACGGAATTGTCGTTTTGACACCCTCAATCCAAAATTCAGCCAAAGCACGCTCCATTTTCGCACAAGCTTCCTCGCGCGTCTCTGCATGGACAATCAATTTCGCAACCATCGAGTCATAGTACGGAGGAATCATGTAACCTGGATAAACGGCACTATCGATTCGGACACCCATACCACCTGGCGCGACGTATTGTGTGACGCGACCCGCATGTGGTCGGAAATCGTGATCTGGATCTTCTGCGTTAATCCGGCACTCGATTGAATGCCCACGGAACTCGATATCCTCTTGTTGAACTGCTAACGGGTGGTCGAGCGCGACTTGAAGTTGTGCTTGAACAAGATCAAATCCTGTAATCATTTCTGTCACCGGATGCTCGACTTGAATCCGAGTATTCATTTCCATAAAGAAAAATTCTTCTGTTTCTTCGACAAAAATGAATTCGATTGTTCCGGCACCCGTATAGTTGATGGCTTTTGCCGCTTTGACAGCTGCTTCTCCCATTTTCAACCGTGTCGCTGCGCTGACGGCTGGCGAAGGAGCTTCTTCAATCAACTTCTGCATCCGCCGTTGCACCGTACAATCTCGTTCTCCGAGGTGAATGACGTTCCCATGTCGATCGGCAAGCACTTGAACTTCGACGTGACGGAATTCTTCGATGAAACGCTCTAAATAAACATCGCTGTTGCCAAATGCTTGTTTTGCCTCGCGACGTGTTTCTTCCAGTCCATCAATCAGTTCTTGTTTTGTCCGGGCAACACGAATCCCGCGCCCTCCGCCACCTGCCGTCGCTTTAATGATGACCGGATAACCGATTTCTTCAGCGAGACCAATTGCTTCTTGATCCGTCACCGTTCCGTCAGAGCCCGGCACGACCGGGACACCACATTCAATCATCGTTTTTTTCGCGACATCTTTAATGCCCATCTGGCGAATCGCTTGCGACGTCGGACCGACGAATTGAATACCACATGCTTCACACATCTCCGCGAAGTCAACGTTTTCAGCCAGGAATCCGTATCCCGGGTGAATCATCGTTACGTTTCGATTTGTCGCAACGGCGAGAATATTCGTCACATTCAAATAAGAAGACGTCGAACTGACATCGCCGATGCAATATGCTTCGTCTGCCATTCGGACATGAAGTGCTTCTCGATCCGCTGTCGAATAGACAGCAACCGTCTGGATCCCAAGTTCCTTAGCCGCACGAATAATCCGAACGGCGATTTCTCCACGGTTCGCGATTAGTAGTTTTTCCATTCCCATCACCCCGCTCAAGGACGAATCCGGAAGAGTGGCTGACCAAATTCAACAAGGTCTCCATCTGCGACGAGAATTTCGACGACAGTTCCGGCAATTTCCGAATTTAAGTTATTGAATAGTTTCATCGCTTCTAAAATGCAGACGACTTGACCCACTTCGATTTGATCGCCGACTTTGACGAAAGCAGGTTTTTCAGGATTTGCACGTGAATAAAACGTACCGACCATTAGCGCGTTAATTGTGACCGTATCATCCTTCTCTTCCATGACTTCAGGTACAACGGCCGGCTTTTGTGCCGTTTCCACTACTTTTTGCTGGACAGGTGCCGCTGCGACCGCGTCGTGCTGAGATACTACGACACCGTCCCCTTGTTTTTTAAGCTTTAATTTATACGTGTCTGTTTCTAGAGAAAGTTCATTTACGTTTGATTGATCAAGCATTTCTAACACTTGTTTCAACTGATCGATTTTCATCTTCTTTCCATCCCCCATCTAAACATTCATTCTTAATATTATACCAGGTGCTAATGCCTACTCAAATATTAAGTTTAACTGGTCATACCAGAGGATGCAAGTACCGGCGAGTGAAAAAATACCCCTTGACTCGGAAACGAGTACGAAGGGGCATTGGCATATCTGTATTATCCGTTGTAGCGTCCTGTGAAATCACCTGTCCGCGTATCAACTGTTACTTTTTCTCCTGCTTCGATGAAAAGCGGCACATGGATGATGTGACCCGTCTCAACTGTCGCATTTTTCTTGACGTTAGAAGCTGTATCGCCTTTGACGCCCGGCTCTGCTTCAACAATCGTCATAACGATCGTGTTCGGAAGTTCGAGTCCGAGGATTTCGCCGTTGTAGACTGCGATTTGAACTTCCATGTTCTCAAGGAGATATGGAAGTGCTGCTTCAACTTGTGCTGTCGTCAATTCAAGCTGCTCATACGACTCCGTGTCCATGAAGACATACGTTTCACCCATTGGGTAGAGGTATTGCATCTTGTTACGCTCGATGTGGGCACGTTCGACGCGCTCGCCACCACGGAATGTCATCTCTTGGATGTTCCCGTTACGGATGTTACGCATTTTTGTCCGCACGAATGCTGCACCTTTACCAGGTTTTACGTGTTGGAACTCAAGGACTTGCCAAATCATTCCGTCTGAAGTTTTAATCGTCAAGCCTGTTTTTAAATCGTTTACTGATACCATACTGGTTCCTCCTAAATGTTCATCTTACTTAGAGTGTAATGAGTTCTTTCGATGAAGACGAAAGAATTTCGCGCCCTGATTCGGTAATCAAGACATCATCCTCAATTCGGCATCCACCAACTTGTGGCACATAGATTCCTGGTTCGACTGTCACGATCATCCCTGGTTCAAGCTTCGTTTCCGAACGGAACGAAAGTCCCGGTCCTTCATGCACCTCAAGACCAATGCCGTGACCAGTCGAGTGACCGAAGTATTCGCCATAACCAGCTTCTTTGATGATGTCACGTGTTAACGCGTCTGCTTCGATTCCAGTAATCCCTGGACGAAGTCCGTCTACGCCCGCAAGTTGTGCTTGTAAGACCGTATCGTAGATTTTTTGTAACTCGGAATTAATTGGACCGACCGCAATCGTTCGCGTAATGTCAGAGACGTAACCGTTCAACAATGCACCAAAGTCGAGTGTTACGAGCTCACCCGTTTCAATCACTTTTTGGCTCGCGACACCGTGCGGTAACGCTGAGCGGTAACCAGATGCGACAATCGTATCGAATGAAGACGACGTCGCTCCATGCTTACGCATGAAGAATTCGAGTTCGTTCGACACTTCGAGTTCTGTTTTCCCCGGCTGGATGTACGTCAAAATGTGTTCAAAGGTAGCGTCTGCTAGTTTTACCGCTTCCTTAACCATCTTAATCTCTGATGAATCCTTAATCAAGCGTAGGTTTTCGACGATTCCGGTCGTTGGAATCAGTTCGATTGCAGAAGCTTCATCATATGCTTCGAATAAACCAAGTGTCATCGTATCTTTTTCGACCCCAACCGCTCGCACGCGTGCGCCTGCGATGAGTTCACCCATCGTCGCCGGAATCGACCGATCGATTTGAACGATTTCCATTCCTTTGACTTGATCAGCAGCTTGCTCCGTATAGCGGAAATCCGTCACGAAATAAGCATGTTCTGCCGTAACGAGACACGCGCCACTTGAACCGGTGAATCCTGAAATGTAGCGAATATTTTCTGCCTTCGTCACGATAAGTCCTGGTAAGTCACGTTCTTTTAAAGCGGATTGTAATGCTTCAATACGATGTTGCATGTCTGTTTCCCCCTTTAAGTTATGTAGCGTCCGGATGAAGTAACGCTTCAGTAGCGAGTATATACCCCGTCATCCCAAGTCCACTGATGACACCACGACAGACCGGTGCGATGAGTGAGCGATGTCGAAACTCTTCTCGCGCATGAACATTCGATAGGTGCACTTCGATTGTCGGCACTTCAATCGCTGCGATCGCGTCACGTAAGGCGATACTCGTATGTGTGTATGCAGCTGCATTCAACACAATGCCATCATACCCCCGCGCTGCATGTAGAGAATCAATCAACGTTCCTTCATGGTTCGATTGTTCAAACGTAAACTCAACTTCCGGAAAACGTTCCATCATCAACGTTTCTAAATCATTCAACGTCTTTGCACCGTATGTTTCCGGCTCACGCGTTCCAAGTAAATTCAAATTCGGTCCATTTAAAACCAATACGCGCACATCATCACCTCCATTCGTCCTTCTGATTGTATCATAAGACGTTTTCCGTCTCCTAAAGATTCACCCGTCATCAAGCAGTCCCCCATAGTTTTTTTGAATAGAATCTAGTAAACTGACGATACACGATATTTTATTTGAGATAGGATGCGTTTAAATATGAAAACCGCAAAAGCTCCCGTCGGTGGACAAGCCATCGTCGAAGGCGTAATGTTCCAAAATGCGACACATGCTGTTTCTGCAATTCGTCGAAATGATGCGACGATTGAGACATTTGAACAGAAAAAGCCGATTCGTCCACGGATTGCGATTGGTAAACGAATCCCGCTTCTCCGCGGACTGTTCGCTCTTGTCGAATCATCTGCGAATGGAGCAAGCCACATGAACTTCGCAAGTGATCGTTACGGCGTTAATCCCGGAGAGGAAGAACCCGAAGAAACGAATCAAGGACAATTGACAAAATGGCTCGGTGTCGCTTTACTTGGTGTTTTATCATTCTTTTTCGGAAAGTTACTGTTTACGCTGTTGCCGGCATTCTTAGCCTCACTATTCAGTTCTTTCCCAGCATTATCCGGCCACTTCGTCCAAAACGTCATCGAGGCGTTGATTAAGCTGACCCTACTGTTTGGATATTTGTACTTGATTTCATTGACACCACTCGTCAAACGATTGTTTCAATACCACGGGGCGGAACATAAAGTCATCAATTGTGTCGAATCCGGTCATCCACTGACCGTCGAAAACGTCAGAAGAAGCAGCCGCCTCCATTATCGTTGCGGTTCAAGCTTCCTGATCTTCACAGTCATCGTCGGTTTCTTCGTTTATTTAATCGTCCCGACCGATCCATTATGGGTTCGACTCGCCTTCCGAATCGCTTTACTTCCCGTTGTCATCGGTCTGTCTTTTGAAGTTCTTCAATTAACAAATAAAGCCCAAAATATCAAGGGATTACGTGTCATCGCCTTGCCAGGCCTATGGTTACAGTACTTGACGACAAAAGAACCAGACGATTCACAGATTGAGGTTGCGATTTATGCGTTTGAAGCACTCGAAAAACAGGAAGATAACATACATGAGAATGCACTGGGTTAATCGATAACAGGGGTGATAATATGATTAGACAACGGATCGGCTCTACATTCGCACTTATCGTGTTACTGTTTGCTTTCGTCGGCTTTGGATATAAGCTTATCAATGATCCTGGCGGTCTGTTTTCACAATTACTGTTCGTTGCAGTTGTGGCGGGAATCATTTTCTTGATCTTTAAGTTCATGACGCGCAATAGCGGTGCTGCAAGCGGCGGAAACGCACAATATCGAAAATCAGTCGCGCAATCGAAAAAATTGCACGGTAAACGAGATCAAGGTCCGCGTCGAACAGACTTTAAGAAAAAACAAATCAAAACGGCGACGAAATCCTCGACTTCGAACAAAGTACGCCCACTTCGCGATCGGTCGAAAGGTCCTAATTTGACCGTCATCGAAGGTAAAAAAGGCAAAAAGAAAAAACGTGCTTTTTAATATTAAAAAGAGAGAGCTGCTAAAACACAGCCCCCTTCTATCGTTCGACCGTCAGCGACTCGTGTCTGCTGACGGTTTTTTATTCTGTCTCGACCCAACCAATGTACGGCAAATTGCGATACTCTTCTGCACAATCGATGCCATAGCCGACGACGAAGTAATCCGGAATCTCAAATCCAACATAATCTGCCGTCAACTCGACTTCACGACGCGCAGGTTTATCAAGTAACGTACAAATCTTCAAAACACCCGGCTTATGCAATTTCATATGCTCGCACAAAAAGCTCAGTGTATGTCCCGTATCAATAATGTCCTCGACAACAACAACATACTTCCCTTCGACATCCAGGTCTAAATCTTTTTTCAATTGAACGCGTCCAGAAGAGACCGTCTTCGCACCATATGATGAACAGGCAACGGTATCGATTTGAACACTTCCTTTAATTTGCCGCATCAAGTCCGCTGCAAAAACCATCGACCCTTTCAACACGACGACAAGGACAATTTGACGCCCGGCCGCATCCCGTTCAATCTCGATTGCGAGTTCACTCACTTTTTTAGCTAAATCAGTTTCTGAAACCAATTTTTCTTTGATGACGATTTCCATAGTATCCGGGTGAATTTCCACCCGTCACCCCCTTCGGTCATTTTCATCGTCAGTATAGCATAATCCGTTCAATTCACGTACTTTTTTATTATTTTATAACCAAATGTTCGTTTATAAGGCGTTTAACGTAAAAAAACAAGCCCACTCAGTCTTCTGGGTGTGCTTGTTGATAATTATGAAGTTCTTCCTGTAAAGCCGGGCGTTCAGCGAAAAATTGAATCATCCCATTGATTTTATCAAGTGCTTCGATACTCAAGTGATGTTCAATTCCCTCGACATCTTTGTAGATTAGTGACTCTTCTACGCCGACAAGGCGCAAGAAATCTTCTAACAGCGCATGCCGTTCGACAAGTCGTTTCCCAATCTTTCTACCTTTTGCAGTCAACATGAGACCACGATACTTTTCGTAGACGAGGTACTCTTCACGGTCTAACTTTTGCACCATCTTCGTTACAGAAGAAGGGTGTACGCCTAATAGTTCTGCGATATCCGATACACGGGCATATCCTTTTTCTTCGATCAAGATATAAATTTGCTCTAAATAATCTTCCATACTCGGAGTCGGCACGACATCACCTTCCAATCTTTCGCTTTAACGTTTCCAGTTCCATTCATCACTACGATACTTCTCGGCTAACTGTTCAATTTCCTGCCATTGCCGCTCATTGAATTCAAGCGGAACGAATTCCAATTGAAGCGCATCCTCAAAACCACGTGTAAACGCATCACGAACTTCCTCGAATGACACTTTCCGGCCCGCGAGTTCATTCAAGGCAACCGCTTTCCCTGCAAAGCGTGACTTCATCCGTTGACGCATCGTTTCATCTTCATAAAGGAAGCAGTCAAACAATTCACCTTCATCAACCGATAGAGGCACTGATCCATGCTGAAGCACAACGCCTTGATGACGAACTTGAGCACTCCCCGCGACTTTCCGTTTTCCGACTGCCAATTCATAGTAAGAGGCTGCATCAAAACAAACGGCCGATTTCGGCTTTCGTAACTCTTCCTTTTCTTCTTCCGTCATCGGAACTGAAAATTCAACGGGAATACCGAGGTGATGATAGCCTTTCCGGATTCCTTCCGTCAACAGGCGATAACTTTCGATTACAGTTCGTGGTAGTCCTTCTGTCGCCTCTTGAATGACGACACTATATGTGAGTTCATCCGCATGTAAAACCGCTCGACCACCAGTCATCCGTCGAACGATTGGGATACCGAGTTCTTCAATTCGCTTTCGATCGATATCACGTGTCGCACGCTGGAAATGACCGACACTGAGTCCGCGTGGTTCCCATGAGTAAAAACGAAGCGTAGGCGCAATCTCTCCTCGCCCGACAAAAGCAATCAATGCTTCATCAATTGCCATGTTCATTGCCGGCTCTAATGCTTCGGTCGTCAATACTTGCCATTTCTTTACCAAGCGAACACCCCCAAAACGTTTCCGTATAAGTGTATCAGACCCTTTCTATCCTGCGCAACGACGAGTCGATTGCCGAAATCGATTTCGTTTACTATAATGATAGAGATGTTATATGAACGAAGGGGTTGGAAGTTGAATATGGAAACAGGCACAATCATCACAATCGTCTTATGGGTGGCATTGATTGCTTATGTCGTCTGGCGTTTCATGCCAGTCAAAGGCATCACAAAACTCTCGCAAGAGGAATTCCGCGCGAACTACCGTAAGGCACAAATCGTCGACGTCCGGGAAACACAAGAATTTAAAGGCGGTCATATCGTTGGCGCGCGTAACATTCCGGTTAGCCAAATGAAGATGCGTTCGAAAGAGCTTCGTAAAGATATGCCGATCTACTTGTATTGCCAAGGCAGCATGCGATCTTCACAAGCAGCTAAAGTCTTGAAAAAAGCCGGCTACACGAACTTGTACCAGCTTAAAGGCGGTTTCAAACAGTGGACTGGAAAAGTCAAACGTAGCTAATTCACTATTCAAGCGAAAAACCCTTCCTACGCCTCAGGCTCAGGAAGGGTTTTTCGCTTGTCGACTCATTGACGAGACGCTCTGATTAAAAAGGTCGTGAACGACAAAAATAGGCATAGAAATGACCGATGATCCAGTAAAAATAGAATCATCGGTCATTTAATTAATGTCGACTGGAAACGTCCGTCATAGGAATCGATCTTAGTCTGACTTACGAGTCAGTTCGTTTTCAGTAACCGTTATGCATGGACTTCCTGTTTCGGCTCATAACGCAACACCGGTTTACGCGCTGCCAACGTCTCGTCCATCCGTTTGACGACCGTCGTATGCGGTGCGTTCAGGACGACATCTGGCGTTTCTTCGACTTCACGTGCGATTTGGAGCATCGCGTCACAGAACGCATCGAGTGTTTCTTTCGATTCCGTTTCCGTCGGCTCAATCATGATACACTCTTCGACATTTAACGGGAAATAGATTGTCGGTGGATGGTAACCGAAATCAAGCAGTCGTTTTGCGATATCAAGCGTCCGCACGCCAAGTGCCTTTTGGCGACGACCCGACAAGACGAACTCATGTTTACAATAGACATCATACGGTGCGTCATATGCGCCTTTGAGGCGTGCTAACATATAGTTTGCGTTCAAGACAGCTTCTTTCGAGACACGGGCGAGACCTTCTCCGCCCATCGTCCGAATGTAGCTGTAGGCGCGGACATTAATCCCGAAGTTTCCGTAGAATGGTTTGACACGTCCGATTGCATCTTTGCGATCATAATCAAGGATGAATCCTTCGTCTGTTTTTGCGACGATCGGTTTCGGTAAATAAGGGATCAAGTCTTGTTTGACACCGACCGGACCTGAACCAGGACCACCACCACCGTGAGGGCCGGTAAACGTTTTGTGGAGGTTCAAGTGAACAACATCGAAGCCCATATCGCCGGGACGTGCAATCCCCATGATGGCATTCGAGTTTGCTCCATCGTAATACAATTTCCCGCCTGCTTCATGGACTGCTTTTGCGATCTCGACGATATCCGATTCAAACAATCCGAGCGTGTTCGGGTTCGTCAACATTAAAGCCGCTGTATCGTCTCCCACTTTGCTCTTTAAGTCTTCTAAGTCAACAAGACCTCGCTCATCTGACAAGACCGTCACGGTATCAAATCCTGCGACAGACGCCGATGCCGGGTTCGTGCCGTGTGCCGAGTCTGGAACGAGTACTTTCGTCCGTTTGAAGTCGCCGCGCGCATGATGATAGGCTTTGATCAACATCAATCCAGTCCACTCTCCGTGTGCCCCTGCTGCTGGTTGAAGCGTCACTTCATCCATTCCCGTGATGACTGCTAACTTTTCTTGTAAGTCATACATCAAACCGAGCGCTCCTTGAATGCTCTCAACCGGTTGAAGCGGATGAATGTGGGCAAACCCGGGAAGTCGTGCCATATCTTCATTGATTTTAGGATTGTATTTCATCGTACATGAACCGAGCGGATAGAACCCGGAATCCACACCGTGGTTCCGGTTTGAAAGTGCCGTGTAGTGTCGTACGAGATCCAGTTCCGAAACTTCCGGTAACGCGACGTCTTCTTTTCGGACAAAAGAAGCTGGCAACATGTCTTCGATTGCTTCTTCTTCGACCGTCGCGAGTGGTAACGCATATGCGACACGACCGGGTTTTGAGATTTCAAAAATCAATGTTTGTTCGCTTGATTTATGCATGAGTTAATCCCCCTAACGCTGACACGAATTGATCGAGCTCTTTTTTCGTCCGTAATTCTGTTGCACAGACAAGCATTTCACGACTTCGTTTTGCGTCGTATGTGCCGAGCGGCAATCCACCGATAATTCCCGCTTTAAGCAATTGACGACTTGCTTCTTCCGCATCGATTGGTAATTCGACGACGAATTCATTAAAGCTCGGTCCATCATCGACGATGCGGAAGCCGGCTGCTTTCAATGATTTTTTCAAGGCATGTGCCGTTTGCAAGTTGCGGACCGCTAAATCACGAATCCCTTGTTTTCCGAACGCGCTCATCGCAATCGATGCCGCCAATGCGTTCAATGCTTGGTTGGAACAAATATTTGATGTCGCTTTATCACGACGAATGTGCTGTTCGCGAGCTTGGAGCGTCAAGACGAAACCGCGTTTGCCATCCTCATCCACTGTCTGACCGACCAGGCGTCCTGGAATTTTACGCATTAAGGCTTTTGTCGTCGTGAAGTAGCCACACGTCGGTCCACCAAAACTTTGGGGAATCCCGAACGGTTGGCAATCGCCAATCGTAATATCCGCACCGAGTTTCCCAGGTGCTTCAAGCAGTCCGAGGGCAAGCGGATTGGCTGAGACGATAAATAAACCGCCTTTTGCATGTGTTGCATCTGCTAACGCTTGTAAATCTTCGACGCGTCCATAAAAGTTCGGGTATTGGACGATGACACATGCGATATCATCAAGTCCGTCTAATTGTTCGATTGCCGTCTCGCCGTCCCGTAATGCAAGCGTCTTGACATCGAGCCCCGGCCCTTTCGCATACGTCCGAACGACATCATGTGCTTCCGGATGAACCCCATCCGACAAGACGATCGTCTTTTTCTTTTTATGGGCACAGGCAAGCATTGCCGCTTCCGCTAGTGCTGTAATGCCGTCGTACATCGATGAGTTCGCGACATCCATTCCTGTCAATTCACAAATCATCGTCTGAAACTCGAAAATCGCTTGTAGTTCCCCTTGTGAGATTTCAGGTTGATAGGGTGTATACGCCGTATAGAATTCTGAACGCAACAACATATGATTGACGACAGCCGGTGCATAGTGATCGTAAATGCCTGCACCGAGGAACGATGGATATTGCTTCGTATTCATATTTTGGTCAGCAAGCTTCGAGAGTGTCCGAATCAAATCTGTTTCCGGTAGCGGAATCCCGACTTCTTCTAACGTCCCTTGGTCGCGGACAGCGGCTGGAATGTCTGCTAGTAAATCTTCAATCGAATTTGCACCAATCGTCTGTAACATCTCTTTTTCATCTTCTTGCGTCATCGGTAAATAACGAAAATCCATCTATAAGTCCCCCTTAGTTGGCTCGACGATAAAACGGTGTGTTCACACGTTTTGCGGCTAGTTTCTTTCCACGTACTTCCACTTCGAACTGGTCCTCTGTCGCATATTCTGCTGGTACGAGCGCCAAGGCAATGGCTTTACCGATTGTCGGCGGCAACGTCCCTGTCGTCACAAAACCAACAGTCTCTCCATTCAGTAAAACCGGAGCATCCTGACGGACAATCCCTTTATCGACGAGTTCAAGTCCAATCAAACGGCGTGGTGCGCCTTGTTCTTTTTGTTGTGCGAGCACATCTGACCCGATGAATTTTTTCGCTTGTGGTTTGACGGCAAACCCCATCCCTGCTTCGATTGGTGAAATCGTCGCCGATAACTCATGACCATAGAGTGGTAAACACGCTTCAAAACGTAAAGTATCACGCGCGCCAAGACCACATGGAACGACACCTGCTTCAAGTAGTGTCTTAAAGACATGTTCTGCATCTGCTGCCGGCATATATAACTCGAATCCGTCTTCTCCCGTATAACCACTGCGCGAAACTAACATGTCGATGCCTGCCACTTTCCCGTAAACGAACCGGAAAAATTTAATTTCATTTAATGCGAGCTCCGTCATCGACGACAGGACTTCTTCTGCTTTAGGACCTTGGACGGCAATCTGCCCATACGCATCCGATTGGTTTTCAAGTAACACGTTTCCTTCCAGATACGAACGAAGATGCGCTTCATCTTTCTCGATATTCGAGGCGTTGACGACTAGTAAATATTTTTCCTCTTCCAGTCGATATACGAGCAAGTCATCGACCGTCCCACCATCTTCTTGACATAAAACATTGTATTGAGCCTGTCCAATGGCGATCTTAGAGATATCATTCGACAGCGTCTTTTGAAGAAACGCTAATGCTTCAGGACCTGTCACTAACAATTCTCCCATATGAGATACATCGAACATCCCTACTTGTTCACGTACTGCAATGTGTTCTTCCTTGATTGATGAAAACAGAACCGGCATTTCAAACCCTGCAAAATCGACCATTTTCCCCATCGGTGCGATCGTTTCAAACAATGGCGTTCTCTTCAATGTCGTCTGACTCATACATATCCCCCTATTTACGAACATTTTATGTTCCTTTTCTCTTTAATGTTCAACTTTCATTTATATTCTACCAACTTCAAACCTATTTTTCTAGGTTTATTCGGAAATTGAACAAAACTAAAGAGAGAAAGGACAAAGTCCCTTCTCTCCTATTGTTTCACATTCGCTCAATGAAAGCCATTTCAAAATTGCTTGAGTCCAGCTGTATGTTGAACTTCTGTTGAAAGTCGTTGCCCTTCAACCATTAGTTGACGCGCCCCTTGCTCAACACGCTTCCCTTCACTCACAAGATGATCGACATTTCCTTTAATTTGATCAATCCGATTCGTCGTATGGTCGACGCCTGCCTGCAACGTTTGCTGGCGGATCGTAAATCGCTCCAACAACTGTTTTACAAGCCGTAAGTCTTGTGAAATCTTCTTTTTATAAAGCACAAATCCATAAGCAACTAAGCCGAGGATCGCTACTACAATGATTCCAATGTTAATCCAAATCATGACTTTTCCTCCAATACCGATTCTATTTCTGCCGTTAGCTCCCGAATCGATTTCATTCCCTCTAAACGAAGGTCCGCACCGTCTGCATAGATAGGACGTCTGCGCATATACAAAGACTTCACAGTCTCGTACTTCCCTACTAAGGGACGATTTCGGTCCGACTCAATTCGTCTCCAAATCGAATCGAATGGTGTATCAATCCAGATTACCGTACCCGTTTCCTTCATCCATGTACGATTTTCGGGTCGTTCAATGATTCCACCACCCGTGATGACAATTTGTGATTGACTGTTTCGTAACAATTCGCTTTCGCGCGCTCGAAACCCTGCCTCACCATGTGCTGCAAAAAAATCAGCAATTGATTGACCATACTCTTGAACAAAACGTTCATCCAGTTCATCTACGTCATATCGTTCGCTTAACTTCCGACCAATCGCTGTTTTACCAGTTCCCATAAAGCCAATTACATAAACCTTATCCATCCGAAACGACCGCCTCGATTCTTTGTCCATTATCTAAGATTGCTTCCATTTTAAAGCCTTTATCCGTTCGGATACAAGTAACTCGTCCAATCGGATAACGGATCGTCTCATCTTGGCGACAGTCATGTGATGCCGCTCTGACAAGGGACTCGAGTTGAAGCGCCTCTTGCTCTAGCTTATACTGTTTGATGGTCTCATCCATCCGCATACAGCCTAGTAGCATCATGGCACCAATTCCTATCAGAATCAATAAGGTTTGAATCAGGATGAAGCCGGTTTCTTGCAGGCGTAAGTTCGAGACCGCTGATTGAGTTCGATTACGATTCGGGCACCGTCTTCTTTGATTCGATAATGCGTCACGTCGTGGGCATACGTCAGTTCGCCTCCAAACTCTTTTTTGAGCCGTATTTGATTTTGTACACGAACGAGCCGCCACTTAATCGGCTCCTCTCCTGGATCGACATCCCGCCCCCTCAGCTCTTCTCCTACTAATCCACACTCAATGCTGCGCCACATCAATCGTTCGACGGTATGAAAAAACAGGTCCTCTTCCATCCATTCTGTTTGGTTGGCGTTGCTAACGAGTTGTGTCATCGTCAATAATCCAAGGAGTAATAGAGGACTCAACCAAAGGACCATTGAAATTTCGAGGAGGGTCGTTCCGGATTCGGCTCGCAAGGCATAACGTTTCAAGACACCACTTCCCTTCCTCGACACGATACCCCGTCGAATCACCCGCCACTTGCTTCGATGCCATCTCGTCCAAGCGCCGTGTCTCAACAATTAACTGTGTTTTTTGTTTTTCGAAATTCAAGTAAGGATCAATCGCTAATACTAAGAACAAACTGATGGCGACAAGTGAGAGCATCACTTCAAGGAGAGTGAATCCACGCTCTTCCTCCGAGCAAACAACTCTTTTTACCTTTGACCGCATGCCATTTCACCTCATTTGTTGAATCAACATTTGATAATTTCCGAGGAGGAATTTTATTTCATATTCTTGTTTTGCTGAACGGCAGTACCACGTCGAGGCATAGGTCGAATGATAACTTTTAAAGTAAATCACTCGCCCGGTCGTCGGGATGATACAACTATGACCAGGTTGAAACGTTCTCTGCCACAGGATTCGATCGTTCACCATGATAAAATATCCCGCCCCGTCTGCACGCCATCGAAATTGAATGGTATTTTGATTATCCGTTTTAGAGTATTGCAGCAACCGTAACGTCTGAAAATCTTGCCGCATCATCGCAATATCTTGTTCGAGTAAATAAATTGCCGGGCGCCGATCAATAACAGTCGGCAATAACAATAAGCACAGCAGACCTGTAATCATTAAGACTCCACTCATTTCAATCAATGTAAACCCGTCACTTCGTAAGTTCGCCTGTTTTTGAATCATAGGTATACGTCTCCTGATCGCAGAGCAGTTCATTTGGTTTTTCAGCAGTACCACGGTTAATCGTCTGCAATGTTTCCGGATATTTTTTTTCTTTCGCATAATAGCGTTTAGTTATATAGAAGAAAAGCGGTTAAAAGAATCGTTGATAATAGGAGGGTTTTGGTCGTGAGGTGAAGCGTGGAGTAGATAAAATAATGTGCATTTGACTGTGCAGGTGCAGATTGTGTGCAGATGCGGTGCAGTTTAACCGATACCCACATGGGGTATCATTAAGCATTGACCGTCGCACTGTTTACACAAGGGAGGGCATTATGAAAGTGATGCTGGTAAACAAGACGCAGATCGTGCTGTCGGGAGAGGTACCTGAGATCCTCGCCGCACTCGAACGTCTGACGAAAGGCTTGCAGGTCGATGTGCTCAAGCAGACCGAGACGCTGATGCAACTCGACGTTACGCAAAGCAAGATGAAGCGAGCACGCTTCGAGGAACAATTACGCATGCAACTGGGAGTGTCCTAAACGGGCACTCTTTTTTGTACGAAAAAAGACCTCCCACAGATGCAGGAGGCCTATCCAATTTCGATGATGCCCCGTTAGACATCGTGCGGTTCCCCAACCGCAATTCGAATATAACATATAATTTCCTGATTTACCCATTTTTAAACAAAAAAAAGCCCACCCGTGAGGGTAGGCGGAGGTTAAAGGTTTTTCAGTTGGTTGTATTGCTTCTTGTCGTCGAGCGCCTGCTGCATCTGTTGTGCTTCCGGTGTGACGTTGTTGTTCTTCCACCACGCTACGATTAAACCGATGACACCGATCGCACCCGTGACGAAGCCGTCCACCTTTTCGGACTCGAATGGCAACGGGTCGTAGCCCATCGCAAGCGAGGTCGCGTTGAGCATGGCATAGAGTGGGATGGCGAGGCGGACGAAAGCGATTGTTTTCTCGTTCATATCAATTCCCCATTTCGATTAGGTTAAAAAAGCATATTCCATGTATCTTTACCGACGACACCATCGACGGCGAGTTTCTTGCGCTTCTGGTACGCTTCGACCGCTTTCTCCGTAGCCGCGTCGAACTTGCCCGTTACCGGAGCACCGACAGCGCGCTGAATGCGTTCGATGTTGATTTGCTTCATCTTCGACTTGTCTTGCGTGCGGTATAGCGCGTCACCTGGGAATGCAATGATCGCGGCACTCGATGCCTTGACAGGTGCAGCAGGTTTCGCGACGTTCAGCGTCCACCCGATGTTGATGTCTGCGTCCTTGAGGTTGTTCCACGCCTTGAGGTTCGCGACTGTCGTCTTGTACTTGACCGCGAGTTCGCTCAATGTGTCTCCTGCGACGACTCGATGCGTCTTGCTTGATGCAGATGAGGCGGGCTTACTGACAGGTGTCGAAGATGCCAAGACCTTGTCTGAGCCGTAGCCTTTGTAGTTGTACTGCAAGTGCGGTGAATCGATGAACGTTTCATCGCGTTGGTTGCCGTCCGAATCCCAATCTCCACCCCACGTGAAGCCGATACGTTGCGCTTCTTTGATGGCTTTTTGGATATTAGACGCATTATATCCACCCCATAAGGCTTTGCCATCTTTAATAGGAACAAAATCGAGCGCTTGCCCGACGAGGTGATACGAGTACATTGTTTGTGAGGCACCCGAGTTTACGTTCGCCCGTTGCTCTGCCTCCGTCCGGCGTGCGTCGTAGATCAATACTTCGATGCCGTTCTTGACGAGGTAGTCGTACCACTGGCGTGCGGCTTTTTGCGTGTTCGGTGCAAGTTCTGCGAGTGCTGCCTTATTCCGTTTGTCGTAATACATAGTGTAGCCTCCTTGATTATTGTAAGATGACGGCGAGTACCGTACCGATTGCCGTTAGGATGCCGCCTGCGTAGACGAGTAGCTTCCCTGCGGTCGCCCAGCGGCGGTCGGACCGCTTATCCTTGTGTTCTTCGCGCGTTGCAAGCTGTTGCTGATACCAACTCGTCGATTCTTTGATGATGTTGAGCGTCGCTTCTTGGCGCCCATTGGCTTCTGACATCTCCGAGCGCATGGCTTGTTGCCCCGTCGCGAGGTCGCTCACCTTGATGTTGACTTCGAGTTGCGACTTCTGGTGCGTGGCAAACTCGGCTTTCAGCTCGCGCATAAATTCCCACATGCGGTCGTCCGATTTTTCGAGTTTCTTGTGTTCTTCCTTCATTTCCGCCTGTGAGATTTCCAAGCGGTCGACCCGTCCAGCAAGACTTGCTAGTTGTGGATCCATGTCGGCAGCTCCTTCCAAGCGATGACCCCCTAGTGTGATTGAGTTGGATGTGAGGCTATGGTGTCGTGTCTAAGATGATCGATATGAAAGCGTCCCGGAGGACGCTGTGTTTAATAAACTATTTTTTGGAACATATCCATGTACAATGCTGCAATTCGTTTGTGACCGGCATCGGAAGGGTGGACTTTATCCGGCATAAGCGAACCATTTGTATCCATGTTCAATTTATTAATACCTGATTCGTTGTGGACATCGATGCAAGGGATGGCATACTCACGACAAACACTTTTAATCGCTTCCGCATACTCGGCTGTTGTGTTGCCATTAGCATTAACGCCGGACGGAAAAGTTTGGTTGTTTCGTTGGGGTAATGTCGCCCATACGATGTACTTGCCGGGATATTTTGCGATTAAACCTTCAATGATTGTACGAATAGCGCCAGTTAACGTTGATTTATCGTACTTGTTGGCAGGGTTCGAGATGACGACGCTCTGCCCCCAGTCATTCGTTCCACCCATCACCGTGATGACATCGGCGTCATTGTCCATATTCACATAACGATTGACCATCGCATTTGCATCTGACCCCGATGTATCGGCAAGTTTTGTACCACCAATCCCGTATGAACGAACGACACTGAAACCAAGTCGAGCGCCGGCGAATAACTGGTATTTATTCGCTTCTGTGATACTGTCGCCTAGTACGTTCCATTTCAGCGTTTTAAATTTTTCGTTTACTGTTTCCGGTAAAGACATGCGAAGAGGGTCTAATACTAAGTTAAACGGCGTGTAAAGCGTTGGAAGTGTGCCTTCTTCCAGTTGGAACGTGTTCTTGATGTTTGGATAAGTCACCGTGTCTAAGCTAAAACGAATAAATGCCGTGTTGCTCGTTGTGGTGAATGTACTTACAAACACACTGTTTTGACCCGTTATATATGTTTTGTTCGAGTCATACAGGGCGTAGTTCATTCTCCCGTTTATCGCATACGTCGTACTTGGTTTCAATGGAATCCAATCAGACATGGAATGCGACGCCCATGCTTGAAACGTTCCAGTGGTACCATTGATAAGGAATCCGTCTAATGCTTTTGATTTGTCGTACTTATTTTTACCGGGTACGAAGAAATCAGCTTTAGGAACTGTGATTGCACCATCTTTTATTTGCGTCGTCGAGATGTTACTGATGTTATCCGTGTTCAAGGTATAACGAAAAGCTTCGAACGTCGTTGAAACAGTCCCCGTTTCTATTTGTGCTTCGTTCGCAACATTAGTATTTGTCGAGTACCCTGCAAAGCTTAAACGGATGTACCGGGCTGTTGCTGGCATCGTGAAGTTGGTTCCTGCTTCTTTCGTCACTGCAATCTTTTCGGCGGTTAAAAACGCTTTGTTGGCATCATAGAATGCAATGTTATATTTTTTGTTGATAACGTAAACTTGACCCGGTGTAAGCGCCAAGTAATCGCTTGTGGCGATATGATCCGCATTATTCGTCGTGACAGAACCGTCATTGTAATTGAGTAATTTTCCCGGAAGGTCTGCTTTCACTGGATCGAATAAGTTTTTCCCCGGCGTCATGAACGATGTTTTTTCAGGACTAACACTTTTTTCAGGAAGTGTTGTCGCTTGGTAAACGCCACCGGGCGCCCACGCCGTTCCCGACCAGTAATACCATTTGCCGTCCGCCGTGATGACATAGATATTTGAATTACCGGACGGAAAAGCAGCTTGCAAAGCCGATAAAGTGGCATAAGTCCCTTTAGGCGTCGCACTTCCGACAACGCTAAATTTTTGATCCACATATGAGTAAGTGGCTCTTGTCACATTCAAATTATTAGCTTGTGTTTCGAGTTGTCCAATCTGCTCTTGCGTCTGGATTTCTACATTTCCCAAAGTGATAGCCGCAATACGTTGTTCTTCGTCCAAACGATCTTTTAATGAATCGTAAGTCGTTCCATCTGCCCCAATTCGAGCTTGTGCCGCTTCCGGTGATGAATCCCCTTCGATCACCAGGTTATTAACCTGCCGTTGTACATTCGTAAGGTCTTTACCAATTTTTTCGAAATTATCGTTTGTGGTGTCCCAGTTCAAAAGATCTAACTCTAACCCTATCTGTTTGTACGAAAAATCTGCCATGTGTCACCCTCCTTTAATTCACTGTCTCGTAAGTTCCGCGCCAATACTTGTAAATAGTATTTCCTGTTTTTGTTTTGCATAGAGCCGACAGCGATGACCTTTCACAACGCTGTTCCGCTAACATTAATCCATGCTGCACCCGACCAAACGATCACCTTGAGCAAGGAGCGGTCGAAATACAAATAACCGTCGTCAGCGGCAGTTAAGACTGGACGTTCCGCTGTCGTCCCGCGCCCGCTGTTTAATCGATTCTCAAGCGTCGTCAAACGCGTTCCTGCGTTTATTGCTTCGAGTGCGGTCAATCTTGTACCACCGTCAATCGTTTCGAGTGCATCTAATCGTCCGTCCATTTCCGCGAATGCCTCATCGACCCCTTCGACATTTGCAAGCGGTAACGTACCATAGCTGTTTGAGAGGTTGACCCCCTCGCCTGTGACGGCTTCTTGGTAGGTCACGCCACCATCTTCTGACGTGCCGATGCCGTTCGCTGTCCACGCGACGATGTGTTGTGTGTTCGCCGACTCGACGGAGCGGATGCCGTCAAGGAATGCTAATTCTTTGCGTGCAGCTTGCACTGCTGCGACCGCACTCTTGACATCATCACTTAGGATGTCCGTCTTGACGGTGCCGTCCTGGTTAACGACCTTATCGACGGCTTTCGTCGTCCGGCTGAACTGCGAAACGGTGTCCGTGATGTCCTTATTGAGATTCGCGAGCGTGACTTTCGTCCCGACAGGCTGCAAGTAAAAGTTAAAACTTTCCTCGATTTCGACCAGTCGCACAACGATTGTCAAATCCATTGGCTCGTAGATCAGCAAGACGCGGTCTCCTTCGTTCGGCACGATAAACGGATAACCTGCCGCCCTTAAGTCGAGGAAATCGAGTTCGAGCGAGAGCAATGGTGTATCTTGTAATGCCGCTTGCATCATCTTGTTGAGTGTCGCAATCGTTGTCACCCGGTCATCGTGGACAGCTTTCGCCTCCCGGATCCCGTAGAGCGCGACGTTCGGGCTGTAATACTCACCCTGTACCTTGTAATTGCCTGTCGGTGTCCCCTCGGAGTCCGTCAGTGGTTGTCCGAACCCTTTGACGTAGGTCGAGAGGTTGGTCGTGTCGACCGTCCGTGACAGCGTCTTGATGTTAAAGTTGTAACGAAACTGGAAGTCCGTTTCGATACCAATTTGTTCGCGTATGACCACGATGTTGCCGACGAGTTCAAACTCGCCCCCGTACCGTCCAAGGATTTGCTGGAACAATGCCAACCGGTTATCATCTCCAAGATTGTCAAACGATTCCGTGTCATACGTCCCGGACAACGTGTAAGTGTAGCCAGAGCCGTCGAACACGAATGCCAAGGCTTGCGCGAAGGTCTTCGTGCCACTCGTCGTCTCATGCTTGTACTGGTCAATCAACTTCGGGAAAAAGGCGTGGACGGCACCGACTTGCTTGTACGTCCGGTCGCCACTCCCGATTTCTTTCAGTTGTTTGATGATATAGGTATCGCCGTCGAACAGGATCTCGCTCTCTTCTTGCACAAGGTCGAAGCCAATCGTGTCGATGTCTGAACGTAGCAATGTAAAGGAGAGCTCGCGCTCCCCGTTGACGCGACGTTTCCGTCGTAAATCGCGTACCGAGACGATGCGTTCGGAATTGCCGAGTAGGTCGGTGACTATGAGCATTGAACCGCTCCTTTCCTAGAGGTAATAAAATCGGAATTCGAACGAGAGGGTGAAGTTTCCAAGCGCCCCTTCGACGAGAAAATCATTGTTGCCAATCGCCATCGTCAACAGACCATAATTCGTCTGTCGGACGACGCTGATGTCGTTTTTAAGAACGCGGACACCATCTAAGACCAAGGTGTCACTCGCTCCCGTCGTGCCGTAATAGGCGAACGTCTCGCCTGTCGTAAGGTTGGTCAGCGTCAAGTTGCTCGATGCCCCATTAAAGCGAATCACGAGCCCCATCTGACGCGGGTCGACGACGACGTCCCCATAGTTCGGGATGACGAACTCCGTGTCATTGACGACGTTGTATTGATCCATGCTGTCGCCCCACGAAATGCCAGCACCCCAAAACCATCCGTTGTCCATCCAGACGAGCGGTTGTTGTGTCGTCGCTCGACTCTCGACGTACGGCAAGCCACTTGTCTCCATCTCGACCGTAAACACTCCAAAGATGCGTGTCTGGTCGAGTTCAAAGCTATTCGTCACCTTGACGAGCCATCGTTTCCAGGGCGTGCGTGATTCGGTGATGTAAAACGCTTTTTTCGATTTAAACAATTTGAAGACTTGGTCCCGGTAGAGCGCATATGATGCCATGCTCGACGCCTTGAGGTACAGTTCTGCGGTCAATTTCCGCTTCGTGTAGCTGCTCCCGAGGTCAATCTGTCCGTCGCGCCCTTCGATGTTGTCGGATTGGTGATTGTACTCCGGGGACGACACTTTAAAATCGATTGTATGGATGCGGTATTTGTCGTCATCCAGCTTGTAGGTCTGTCCGTCGAGCGTCTCGATTGTCAAAAACATTAGCGATTCCCCCCGAAGTACGACTTGATTTGCGTTTTGCTCTGTTGTCCTTGGTCGACGTATGGTTGGACGACGCGCCCGATTTCCCGACCGTCCATCATCATCACGTTCTCGACGTAGATCGGTGTGCCTGTCGTCTCAAGGGCATACGTGCCATTTGTTTGTGCTTGGATGGCAACACCTGCTTGTGCGGCAGATGAGAGCGAGTTGACCGCTTTTTCGACGAGCGACCGCGACTTCGCAATCCCGTTTGCCATCCCTTCGCCTGTAAAGCCACCGAGGGCTTCCATGACGCGTGACGGCGAGTGGATGTTGAGCGTCTTCTTCGTCGTCGTGGCAACAAGTTTAGCGAGTTGCTCCGCAGCACTTGCGAGTGGACCTTTCATGCTGTCCATCCCTTTGATCATGCCGGCGATGGCTTGCTTCCCTGCGTCCTTCATGCCGGGCGAGAGACCGCCGGTCGATTTAACGGTCGCGGACTTGAGTGCCGCAATCTGTTTCATCCATTCGTTGCGGTAGCCGAGGACGGTCACTTTCGCTTTCATTTCCTCTGCCTTAACCTTCGCCGCGAGTTCGGCTTTTTCGTCCGCTGTTTCTTTCTTCGCCTGTTCTTGCGCGAGCTGACGTTTCGCGTTGTAGTAATGCTGGTACTGGGCGAGCTGTTCGCTGTTGAGTTTCGTCAACGCTTCCAGTTCTGCCGCGCCACTCGGGCCTTGTGCTTGCAGTTCATCCATCAACTTATCCGAGAGGCCTTTCGCACGCAGGTCCTCGATGGATTTGTTGTATGTCTTGATGGCTGCGACTTGCGTCTTCAACCCATTGACCATTGCCGCCGGATCGATGGCTTTCTTTTCGACCGTGTCGAACAACGAGGTGAAGTTCATGATGCTTCGCTTCCGGTCTGCGAACTCTTTGTTAAAATCTGCCGTCAACTTCGCTTCCGTCGCTTTCAGGTCAGAGGCGACCTTCTTCGACTTCTCGACAAACGAGTCGTTGATGCTGTCGAGCTTCTTGTAAAAGTCCGACTTGTCTTTCAGCGCTTCCGCGTTCTGTTTCTTGACGACTTGTTGCGCGGCGTAGATCTCACTGTTGAGCTTGCGTTGTTGGTCGCCTGTCAGTTTATGTGCCGCATCAATTTTGCGTAACTCTGCGATGTAGGCACTGGCACTGAGTTTCTTCGTGTCAAACTTCACTTCTACGTTCTTCATCTGTTCTGTAATCGATTTCGTTAACTTCGCTGCCGCCGCTGTCGCCGCTTTCGCGTTCGCCTGCATCCCGACTGCGATACCGGACGGAATGTGCTTCCCGACGTTGTCTTTCATCCAGCGGGATGGGGAGTGGATGCCGAGGGCACCTGTGATTTTCGACTTGATGCCGTCAGCGATCGAACTAATTTTCGACGCAACCGCACCTGCCATCGAACCAATCCCGTTAATCAACCCTTGAATGATGTTCTTACCGATGCCGGATAAATTAATGCCGGATAGGAAGGACTTTGCGGAATTCCAACCGTTGACGATGGCGTTCTTTACGTTCGACATTGCGCCTGACACAATGCCTTTGAGCGCATTGAAATCACCTGTGACGAGTGCTTTGATGGCGTTCGTCGCCGTCTGTACAACGGACTTGGCATTGTTAAATCCATTCGTGATGACCGACTTGATGGCATTGATGACGCTCGAGACGACCGATTTCGCCGCGTTGAACCCGGACGAGATGACCGACTTGATCGCGGACATCGCGGATGAGATGACGGACTTGACCGCACTCCATACACTGGAGATGACGGACTTGATCGCAGACATCGCGTTTGAAACAATGGACTTCGCTGTCGAGAACCCCGACGAGATACTGGACTTAATCGAACCGACTGCTGACGAGATGGACGACTTGACTGCCGACCACGCCGACGAGACAGCGGAACGAATGCTACTCATCGCCCCCGTGATGACGGACTTGGCTGCGTTGAATCCTGAAGCGACACCCGAACGAATCGCAGAGAGCGAACTCGTAAAGACTGACTTGATGGCGGACCAGGCGCCTGTGATGACGCTTTTCCCCATCGACGCGAACGTTTTGAGTGGTCCGAGTAACTTCCCGACGAGGTACAGATTGACGACGCCCCAAATCAATTGGAGGGCGCCGGTAAAGATTTGCTTGATGCCTGACCACATCAGCGAGAAGTCGCCTGTGAACGCACCTGTGAAGACTTTGACGACACCCTTGATGATGTCGAGTGCGCCATTGATGACGTTTTTAATGGCATCCCATGTCGATTTGACGACGGAGACGATGACCATAAAGCCTGCTTGGAAAATCGGAGCAAGGAATGCGATGGCAGTCGAGATCGCTGTTTTGATCATGTTCCACGCATTCGTGACCGCTTGGAGGATTTGTGTCCCATTCTCATCCCAAAACGTTTTGATTTCCGCGAGTTTCTGCCCGATGAAGGCACCGACGGCGTCCATCGCTTGCATGACGAACGGTTTGATAAAGTTAAAGACCGACATCGCTGCCGATTTGATCGCTTCCCATGTCGAAGTGACGCCTGCCCGGAATGTTTCGGATTTGTTGTAAAGCACGACGAATGCCGCACCTAAGGCGACGAGTCCTGCAATGACGAGGGTGACGGGTGACGTGATGATAGCAAGCGCACCACCTAAGATGGCTGCCGCTCCCCCGAGTGCCCCGATACCAGTGGCGACTGCTCCTGCGACGACGAGAATGCCCCCGAGTCCTGCCACGAGCAAAAGAACGCCTGCTGTGACAGCGGCGCCCGTTGTGATGAAGGATTGCATCGAAGGAGACAATCCATTGAATTTGTCCATCAAGCCTTGCAGGACAGCGACGACCGCTTGAATCGCGGGTGTCAACGCCGTCCCGATGGTGATTTGTGCCGTCTCGAACGCACCACCGAGTTCTTCGAGCGCGCCTTTGAGGTTATCTTTCATTGCCGCTGCCGCTGTCGCTGAAGCCCCGCCGCTGTTTTCGAGTGAGGTCGTCATCTTATCGATTTCACCTGGTCCTGCTGCCATGAGCGCAAGGAATCCGGACGAGGCTTCCGTCCCGACGAGCGAGGCGAGTGTTGCGGTCTTCTGTGCGTCCGTCATACCGTCCATCGAGCCGTTAAGCTGTTCGACGACGCCTTTTAATCCGATAAACTTCCCGTTGGCATCGGTCATCGAAAGTCCTAGACCGTCCATGACCTTCTGATTCGCGTTCGATGGTTTCAAGAGTGACAGGAGTCCCGCCCGTAATGCGGTACCGGCTGACGATCCGTCGAGTCCTGCGTTGGTCATGATTCCGATAGAGGCGGATAACTCTTCCATCGATACACCAAGGTTCGCGGCGACTGGTCCTGCATATTTGAGCGCGTACCCCATATCCCCAATATCTGCGGCGGATTGGTTCGCGGTCTGTGCCAAGATGTCCGCAACCCGCGAGGATTCCGACGCTTCGAGTCCGAAGATGTTCAAAGCGGACGCCATGACTTCCGCCGTCTGTGCCATGTCTGCACCGGATGATTCAGCGGCACTGATGACACCTGGCATCGCACTGACGACTTCCGTCGCGGTCATACCGAGTGCGGCGAGTGCTTCTTGCCCGACCGCTACTTCAGATGCGGATTTAGACGTGGACGCCCCGAGTTGGAGCGCAGAGTCGCGTAAGGCTTGGAGTTCACTGCCTGTCGCACCCGAGATTGCCCCGACCCGACTGACTTGCGCCTCGAAGTCCATCGACTTGTTGACTGCGAGTCCGAGCCCTGCCGCGATTGCACCACCTGCCGCCCCGAACGTCGTCGCCATCGCCGCACCGGTACTCGATAGCTTTTGTCCCATGTTGGACATGCGGCTTTGTACTTCGTTCATGCCGTTGGCAAAGTCCCGTAGGTCGGCGGCAATCCGTACTGTTATGTCTTGCATCGCCATGAGGTTTCCCCCTTCCTACTCACTGGAGCAAACCGAGTTCGGCTGTCAGTGAATCTAATTCGTTGCGTTTTTCTGCGAGTGTGACGATTTTCTTTTCATAGTTGCCTTGTTTCGGGCGTTTGAAGAGGTCGTCTCGTTTCAGGTTCTTCTTGTTGTCCGCGACCCGTTTCATGATGGCGAAAGACGCTTCATCCTCGTATCGATCAAGCCGCCGTTCAGCAGCCGCTTCGAGCGTGATGAGCGTCTCCCGGTATGTCATGTCCCAGTAGTCCGCTGGCGTGATGCCGGCATAACGGATGCAGTCCCGCATCAGCGTGTAGTGGTTTACTTGACCGCTTTTGGTTTTGCTTTCGGTTTGCTTGCCACTTTCGCCAGTTCCTGCGCTTGTAATTTCGCCTGTGCTTGCTTCATAAAAACCGATTTCTCGACCGTCGCGTTGATGGCTTCCCCGATTTGTTCGAACTCGAGGCCGCTTTCAAAAGCATCGTCCAAGATGTCGAGGAAGGCTTCACGCGGCATCAATGCGAAGTCTGCATGTCGCTTGAGCAGAATCAGCAAAAGCGTATACATCGGCTTGACTTTCCCGCTTGCGAGTTCTTCCCCGAAAAACTGTTCCATCGATTGTCCGGTCGTTTCTTCAAGTAAATCGAGTTCGCGGTTTTTGAAATGTAATTCGTATTCTTTTCCGTTGAGTTGGATCGTTGCCATTGTGTCGTTCCCCTTTCGCTTTCGCGTATGTGATGCAACAAAAAAAGGCGGTAAGTTGCCCTACCGCCGTATGTCGTTGTTATTCTGCTGGCACTTTGAGTGGTGCGCCTTGCCCTTGGAGCGTCACGCTGTACGTCGCGACATCATCGTATGGTGCTTCGATTGGAAACTCTGTGACGATGACTGACCCTTCGTAGGCTTTCCCGCTTGGGTACTTGTACCGGACGAGCAAAGATTCCTTGTTCATAAACGCGTTGATCAATGCGTCGTGCGTCGCGTCGTCTTCTGTGAAAATCCCGTCACCCTCGATGTTCCATGATGAGATGCCGTAATCTTCGAATGACCAACCGTCGCTATCTTTCGACGTGAGGTCGATTGTGTCTGTCTCGAAGTTGATCGTACCGCCGCGCTGTCCGCCGACCTTCGTGTAAGCCGGAACTTCCGGCGTGCCTGTGTTTACCATGATTAAAAAGTCGATTCCTCGTGCCATGATCAAATCACTCCCTTAATAATTTTAAAGCGGACACGCAGAACGCCATGATAGGTGTTCACGTCTCCGCTGTATGATGTGATATTCGTACCTTCTTGTAAGACTGTCTGAAACTCGGGGCGCTGCACGATTACCGAATGTCCTTCACGCAGTGGTAACGGATCGCGCAAGGCGTCCTCCATCTTCGCGAGTAGTTTCATCGCTTCCGCTTTCCCCTTTGCTTCTGACCACGCATGAAGCGTGACCGTCGGCTCGAGCCCGTCAAAATCTTTTGCGTCAAACAAGACGCCTGTGTATTCACCGATCGTGACGTACGGCAAGGCAGTCCCTTGAGCGACGTAATCGAACACCGGTACACCGACCAGTGCCTTGAGTCGCGTCAAGAGCGCCACCTGTAATTCGTATAAGATGCCATTCATTCCATCACCGCCCGGCGAATCGCGGCGTTAAAGACAGGTGCTTCTTCTTCAGCAGCGGGTAGCATGTAGGGTTGCGCTGGCATTTTCCGCGTCCCATACTCCACGAATGGTGCATGTTCAACGGTCGGTGTCACGTTCCCCTCATACCCACCACCCGATACTTTGCCTTTGATACTCGACCGTAATTGCCCCGTGTCGACAGGCGCCAGTCGTTTCGCGCCGCTCTCAATCGCCATCGTAGAGGTTTGCACCGCTACTTTGACATTATTCTTGGTCGCATTATCATAGTTGCGGAGGCGACTAAGCGCGCGGGATATGTCGACATCCACCCGAATATTTGCCATCACTCCACCTCCTTGGCGTACAGGGCGAGTGTCTCGTCCAGTCCACCTTGCGAGATCAAGGCAGACACGCTGTATGTTTTGTCCTTGTGCCGTACCTTGATACGCTCGTCGAGGTCGTCCCGATAATCGATGTAGATGATGACGTTCGCATCTGCCGCTACCTTTTGGGCACGCTCGTACTCACTGCCACTCAACACATCGACATGGGCATCGATGAACTCGTCCGGTGGGCTATCTCCCGGAATGTAACTCCCTACCTCGTCATAACTCCCGCCAGTAGCCGGGAAGACGAGTGCAATCTCATGCGGTCTGAAATCAAACACGTTTCGTCACCTCGCCCGACATCGGCACAAAGCGGAACCTTCCCGAACCGCCACTGATCACGTTGTCGAGTTCCGTGCCGTACCATTTGAATACGTCCACTTGATCGTAGTTAAAGGAGACACTCCCACTCGATTGCGAGAGGACACCCGCCTTGATGGCATACATCTGTACAGCTTTCGCCAGTTGTAACTTGACTTGTGCGGATAGTTCGACCGTCTCCGCTAGCAACAAGCGGTCATAGGTAAACTCCACGAACAAAGGCAGGACGGCGTCGATATACGCATCGTGAGCCGTCCCTTTGATGTTGAGGAGTGCTTTGACTTGGTCTGTCGTCATCCAGTCACTCCCCTTCGAGGAGTTCGACCAATTCCGCTTTCTTCAAGTCGCTATATCCTTCTAACCCGCGTTCTTTCGCTTGTTCTTTCAATTCCGCGACAGTGAAATCGTGGAGGTCTACAAGTTCAGAAGATTCTTCCACTTCGTCCGGAAGGTCTTGATCTGACTCATCATTACCCAAGACCACTTCATCTGTTCCCTCTAAATCTTCACGTTCTTGCTCGTCTATTTCATCGTGCTCAATCTCTTTCGCGCGCATCTGCTTGTGTCGTCGTAATAACATTTTGTTTCACTCCTTATGGTGTGATTGTGACTTTTACCGCTTTTGATTCGTCACGGAGGTAGACTGCCGCGAACGTATCAGCTGCAAGGACTGTCGATTTCATGAGGATGTCACGGTCTGTCTCGACATCGACGTCAGATTGTAGGAAGACACCAAGCGCTTCGTCTTTGACAGCGTAAACTGTACCGGCAGCAACACGGTTTGATGGCACGAACTCCACGTCATAGACTTCTTTGATGAGTTTCCCGAAGTTGATGTCCGTCGAAAGCGCGCTTGCCCAGTCTGTCGGGTTGACGTAGAGGTACAACGTGCCTTCTTGGTCTTCACCGAACTTTGCGACGATTGTAGCGACTCCTGCGTTGTTGATGGCAGCCACCGTTTCCGTCGCTGTCGCTGTGTCGAGTGCCGCGAACTTGTCGACTTGCATTTTCGACTGAATCGCGAGGACGACTTGGTCCTCTGCTTCTCCGACTGGGTCACCGATGCCGCTGTTGACGGCGCGGTCTGTGAGTTCGACAGCCTTACCATATTGATTAATTGGCACTTTCGCCGTGCTTTGTGAGAGCAACGCAGGAACGAGTGGTGTCCCTTCGATCATTTCGATTGCATCACCGATGTAGGCGTATTTCGGAAGCGTGATTTCGTCGCCTTTCGCACCGGCAGGGAGGTTATCCATGCGCACGATCGGGTCGAGCACCAATTTGTTTACGAGTTTTGCTTGGACGCCTTCGGCAAAGATTTGACCTTTGACGAGGTTTGCTGATGTTGTGAGTGCCATGTGTTAGGACCTTCTTTCGTCATTTTTTATTTTTAAGTGCTTCATACGCGGCAGGGTCGCTCTCTTGCAAGGCAACGCGTTCGCCATATGACATTTCTGCGATGGACTTCTTGGTGAGGGTACTTGGACTCCGGTGCTTCGGATTGCGACCGCCGAGTTGTTCCTCGACCTTCTTGGCCGCCAGTGTTTCCGCGAGTGCCAAAATCGTGTCTGCTTTTGCGTCGATGGCTTGCGGGTCGTCGTCCATAATGAGCGTCTCAAATGATTCTGCGAGGTCAGCCGGGATGCTTTTCGTCGCGATGACGCGGGCCGCGTAGTGTTTGTTCGTCGCTCGTTTAAGTTCGAGTTCCTGACGCTCTTTCTCTGCCGCCCATTCTGCTTTTTCCTGCTCCACTTTCGCACGCTCATACTCGTATTTCTCTGATTCACTCATTTGCGAGGTCTTCAGTTTGTCGAGTTCGGCTTGCGATTCTTTCAGCTTCTTCGTGTAGCCTGTCCGGACTTTATCCGTCTCGCTTTGGACCATCTTCGCGATCATCTGCTCGATTTCGGGTGTGAGTGCCACCGATTCAGCTGGCGTTTCATGTGGTGGTTGTTCCAGGTTCGGTGTTTCCTCTTGCGTTTCGACTGTTTCTTCTGCTTGCTTTTCCATGTGTACTCTCCTATCGAGTTTGCCGCGTCCTCCGCCCCTCGAAAGTTGCAGACGTGACACCCTCACGTATTGGGTCATTCAGGTGGTGTATCTTCTTCCGGTACTGGTTCGCCGTTCTCACGCCGCACGTACAGGCGACGGATCGTCAGCGACTTGCCCTCTTCCATCTGCGTGGGCGTGTAAACAAAGTCATCGGGTCGTTCCTGTTCTTCCATGCGAATCACTCCAATCTCGACGCGTACCAGTCTTTGTATGTCGTCTTGCCGTCGAATAGATCGTTCGGACTGCGTGCATCGTCGTATTCCGAGCGTCCACGGCGACTGCCGGGCGTCCTGTCCACGAAGTTGGTCACGGTTGTACAACGGCATCGGATGACGTCACTCGCCCCGAGCATCGGATCACCGGGGTAACGTCCCTTTGACCCACCGGGCAGCGAGAAGTAGCCGTCCGCGTCTTGCGTCTTGCCATCCATTGCGCGGTGCCGTTGCCGTGTCCGTTTGTCGAGTGTCGCGAGCCATGCCGTCTCAAATACCAAACCGTCCGTTTTCGCTTGCTCTCTGCGGTCATAGGAAGCGGTCTCGTAGGCGCGGTGCGTCTCCGTCCATGCGACGAGTACCGAGCGCGCTTGGTCTTTGCCGAGCGTCTCCTTGATGCGCTTCGCCGCCTTGACGTAGCTTTCGCCCTGTACGAGCGAATAGGACAACGCCTGCCGCATCTGATTGACCGCAAGTCGTTGATTGTTCCCTAACCGTTCATCTAGCACTAGACCAGTCAACGATTCACTTATCATGGCTCGGACCGCTTTTTCGTTGACACCACCGAAGCCAAGCAACCGCTGAGAAGCCATCTCCAATTTGTATTGCTGTTCGAAATAGCCTTGAACGTAGGATGATTCCATTGATTGATATAGGTACTTCTGGTTGTTTTTGTAGAGCGTCGCCAGGATCTCACTTAACTCCTGTTCAATCTTGGATAAGCGGTTGTACCGCGTCATGTCGGCTAAGGTCAGTTCACCACCACTAGAAAACTTTTCATACATTCCGGCGATGACGGTCTGAATATCCTTGTACGAATCGCGGTACAGTTCTTTGATGCGTTGCTCGATTTGTTTCTCCGTCGGTGCGAAGGGTGCTTGTTTCGGCTGCAACATGGCATCACTCCGTCACGAATTGACTGGCGGCATCGACAGGTGCATCGGGTACCGCGTCATCCGTCGCGTCTTGATTCGTGTCAATCTCATTTGACCCCATGAACGCCTTGTCTTGCTGTTCCTGCTGCATCTGTTCGAGTTCCTCTTTCGGGTTGTCGATGGCAGAGAATAGACCGAGTCGCGTCTCTTCCGATACCAGTCCAGCGAGTGTCTGTTGCACTTGCGCCTCGTTGAGCAGGTCGAGCGGGAAGTTTTCCGTGAACTCGAGGTACACGTTCAGCGGATCGAACGCATTCCCACGCAATCCCCATACGTTAGCGAGTGCCGTGAACATCTGTAATGTCCCACTCTCGAACTTCCGCTGGAACGTCGTGACTTTGGCATTGAACGGGAACAGCTGGAACTTGAGTGCGACGCCACTGGAATTGCCTGTGAACGCCTCGTCCCGTAAGTTCGGTGTCTTCGTAAAGCGATAGAAGTCGCTGACAAGATGCGTGAGTAGATTCTGCCGTGCCGTGTCGTTGATGTCCTTCGTGATGAAGTAGACCTTTCCACCTGCCGGGACCATGAATGCTCCGTTTGCTCGTGCCTCTGCCAAGTCTTCCGATGAAATCTGCCCACCTTCGAACGCCATGTATGCCAAGCGTTGTGCCGTATCTTCCGACAGCGAGTTTGACAGCACCTCGTCGATGCCGTCGATGATTGGCAGCACCTTATCGCAATCGCCCTGCAACTCCGAATTGTTCGGGTAGCCGATGAGCGGGACGGCTTGAAATACGTTCAGCTCGTCCTCGACTGGCGTGTATTCGCCATCCGTCTCAAGAAACGTCACGACCCGCTGTGCCGTATAGACGTCGACTTTCAAGTCCTCACCGTCTTGATACATGCGCAGACCAGCGGTTGGCTCTGTCAGTTCCCCGATGAAGATGCAGTCATATGACGGGACGTTCATGACCCGTTCGCGTAATTCCTCGTCGATGTAGAGCAAGCGGACGCCATAGCCTGTGATAGCCGACCATTTTGCCGTCTCACTGTCGAGATCTTGGATGCGATTCAAGCGGTTAAACCGTTTGAGTACATCGGTTGCCGCTTCTGCTTCTGGCATCTCGCTGTCATAGCTGTAGGCAATCGGGACACCCGCGAAATACCCAATCTTTAAATCGACCGCTTCGCTGATGTAGTCACCTGCGACGCGGCTGTCGAACGCCGTCTGAATCGGTAACTCTTTCGTCATCGCCGGGATAAACTTGCCATTTGCCTTGTACCGCTCATACATCGCTTTCATGTGCGTGCGGCGTGGTCCGAATACTTCGATGAGTTCTGCGACCAGTGCCCCGTCGAAATCATCTTCCTCGAATCGTTGCATATACTCTTGAAATGCCGTCTCCATGTCTTACCTCCTAGTACAGACGCACGGATGCCCCGAACGTCGTCAATGTCATATCGCCCTCTAGGGCGTATCGTGTGCTATCGATCGTGTGGTTGTCCTTGTCCTCCAGTCGAGGCAGGACGTTGCCGTCACGATCCGTTTTGTAGTCGATGCTCTCGAACTCGCGAGCAATGTTCGGCGTGCGTTGCGGGTCAATGACGATGGCAGTCAGTTCGTCGAGCCACTTCTCGCCATGCTCCACGCTACCTGGACCTTTCTTCGCACCGATGATGCGTCTTATGCCGAGTTCCCGTAGTTCCGCGATGGATTTCGGCTCACTGCTATCCGCGATGATGGTCTCACCGTCCCACCCCTTCGTGCGAATCATGTCCGCGAGTTGCCGGTTACTGATCTTGACGCCATAGATTTCCCCGACGGCATACAGGACGCGCTTGCGTTTATCAAAATGCCACGCCACGACCGATGCCGGGTCCGTCGCATATCCCCAGTCCAAGCCATACTTGATGTTGTCGAACACGCGGTATTCGTCGTCCGTGATCGTGCGGAACATGAGATTCGTGAACGGCACGACACCCGAACCAATCGGTTCCCCGAGATATTCCCAGCAGTAGCGGAGCGGATTGCGTGCTTTCATCGCCTCCGCTTCCTCGATGAACTGCTTCGAGATGTGCGGGTTATCTAGGTATGTCGAAGCATGAACGAACGTGTTAGCAGGCTGTAGGACACTCTCATACTTCTTGTTGACCCATGATTGCTTTCGTTTCGGCGGGTTATACGAGAAGAAGAATTTATAGAACAATCCGTTTCCTAATTCGCCACGCAGTAAAGAGTTGGTGATGGTCGTGATCTCGTCTTCTGTTTTGAATTCAGCAGCTTCTTCCACCCAACCAAACGCAAACGGGAAGTTCGCAGACTTTAAAGACTTGATCCGTTCCGGTTCCTGCGCACCACGAAACACCATGTAGTTCCCACGCGGGATATAGGTGATCCGCATCGGTGACTTGTTGACCTTGAACAGATGACTCACGTTCGATAGTTCAATGGCCCATTTCATTTGTTCAAAGATGGATAGTTCAATCGTGTTGTCAATCTTTCGAATGCCGATTGCATTAACGGGATAACGCATGAGCAACTGCGTCATGATGATGGCGATGTCCGAAGACTTACCGGACCCACGGCCACCCTTCTCGATGATGTTGAGGATGCTTGGGTCAATTGCCGCTTTCCAGCTATTGTGAAATGCTTTCGGTAACAATTCCGATAAACGAATCTGTTTCGTCATCCACCCTCGCCACCAATGTCATCGATGAACTGGACGCCCAATGCTCCCGTGATTTCCTGCCTGTCGATAGGTTTGAACCCCGTACGATCCAGAATATCCGACGCGGCGTTGTACCGCACCAGTTCGCTTTTCGCATTCAACAGGTCACGCATCGTTCGTAGTGCCGGTGAAGCCAACTCCCCTAGATACAAGCGCTCTTCCTGAAAACGGATTTCATCAAAGTCTTTCAATTGCTTCCATCTGGAAATCGTTGTTTCGTTGACGCCAATTTTTTTAGCGATTTCCTTTTGACTCATATTCGTACGAACCATTAACTGTATTGCCTTCGTCATGTTTTCATTAGCCAAAGTTAATCACCTCCAAAATCGGCATTTTTCTGCATTCATTTCATAGCGTGTTGCCTTACTTCACTTTCGCTGAATAGGTTCAAATTAAAGACTTCTCTTTTGAATCGGTCTTTTAAACGAAGGAGCATTTTAGCCGCCTGTCTCTTATCGCTTTTCAACTCTGAGATCAAATAAAGATAGATTGCGTTGCGTATCATCATCACTGCCATTTTGTTATCGTCAGTAACATCTATCTCTTTTTGGTTTTCGGCGTCCACTAAACGAACGAATCTACTTTGTTCATCCGTCAACTCGATTTCCAACTTAGGTATAATGGTCACACCGTCTCCGCCCAATGTCTGGTTATAACCTTTTTTAAATGTCCCGAGCTTCTGAATCCAAGAGATCTCCTTCTGGATCAAATCATCCCTCGTTATAGCATCATCGATTTTCTGCACAGTGAAGTTCTCCGCACCATTCTTCCGGATTGCTTTTCCGATGTAACTGTCTGCTTTACAATGTTCTGCGAATCTCTTTTCAAGCGAACGCCCTGTAATCCCCACATACTGCTTTCCATTGATATTGTTGGTAATGCAATAAACGATTCCTTGTAATTCCATGATGCGTTCCCCCTCTCTCTTATGCTCTCCAGCCAACCGACTAGGGCTATCCCCATCGGCTCGTTGCAAGGCATAAAAAAAGACGCCGGTTAGGGCGCCTCATGTTCTCCCGCAAGTCCGAGCTTCGTTAAGTAAGCCGTCATCGCTTCGTCTACCGCTTTAATCTTCGCGACATCCAAGTCCGTGCAATATGCCACGTAATCGAACATCTCTTCCTCTTTCACAATCGGCATGCCGTTTGGCGCGTACTCCACTTTAAATGTAAATCGTTCTGCCATCTCAGTTCCCCCTCTTATTCCTTCACTCCAGGAGACTCGCCCCTGTCCAACTTCAACCGGTACACCATATGACTCTCGTTCTTCCTACGTCCATCGCAATCCTCAATGCAGATAATCGCTGTATCACTAAACAACGTGGTGATCACACCACTACGGTTCGGCAAATTTTTGTACGTCGTCTTCACACGGTCATGCAGTTTCAGCTTGGACATGTGCCTTGCTCCTTTCGTGTACTCCAAGCAAAGGATCGTGATGACCCACTGGTTGCAAGACACGAAAAAACCGCCTGACACCACGGCAGACGGTTTCTATTTCCTTTACGCTAAGGCAGGTGCTCGGACAAACTCACGCAATCCATATAACTACGCCAATAGTGTTACTACATACATTGCTCTAGCTTATCCTGCAAACAACGCACGACCACTCCGCCCTATTACGACGACTTGGAAGTCTTTGCTATGTGTGTGGCTGCGTCATGCGCTGTTGGCAAGGGATAAACGTGGAATCATGCAAGGGATGGATGACCCGTCGCTTATCCGTTGTGTACGGCCCACAGGAAAGGAGGAACGTGTGGATTTGTACAGTACAAGCATACCGCAGAAAAACGTGCTATCCCTCTCCAATTCCTTCATTTTTCCTTCACCTAAAAAGACGCCCTGAAGGACGCCTGCTCAATCTTCAAACGTTTCATCCGTCGTGGAAGGTCACATGCCCTCTTTCCAGTGTCCTTCCTTCCAATCAAGTTCGAATACACGCCATGGTGTTCCCACGTCCACTAAACCTTGCACTAAAAAGACGTAGAACCCATCATCATCTCCCCAAATCATAAGAGTGTCCTCATCATCTTTCGCCGTGAAAATCAGACTATGGTCGCGGTTGATTCGTTCGATCGCTTCTGTATATGTCATCCCGTTTCTCCTCCTCGTTTCGTCAATTCTACCTCATCCAACCACCGATAGACCACAGACTGGCTGACTCCGTACCGTGATCCGATCACCTTTGCCGTGAGATCGTCAAGGATGTACAACGTATAGAGCGTGTCCTCGTCCGGTGGATGTACCTTGCGTCGTTCGTGTACGCGTTGCTCCCATGACTTCACGATCCCTGCCTTGCCGAGCCAACGTTTGACGGTCGTCGGACTGACGCCGTATCGTGCCGCAATGTCCACTTGACGATAAGACTCCGTGATGTAGAGGCGCCACAGCGTCTTGTAGCCGGGTGATGGGACGTGTTTGCGGCGTGTCGTGTCTCCATTGCCTGCACGGATGATGCGGTAGATCGTGATGGTGCTGACGTCGTACCGTGCCGCGATGTCCCGCTGGTGCATGCCTTGCCGCCACAGCTGTAGGATGCGTGGATGTTCCGTTTGTGCTATCTTGCCCATGTACTCCCTCCTAGAATAACCTTTCCCGAAACTTTCTGAACGTTGTGTACTCACCATGTATTCACGTCGCAAACCACCCTCTCTTTTCAGGTGGTTCTTTCATCACTTGCAGTAGTTTTTTAAACTTTTTATAACTCATATTTAAATCTGTGTAGCAATTTTCAACCTCTTCAAACGGTCTAAGGTAATAGTCGAGTATTTCTTGACCTTCTTCTCGATCATCTAGGGTTCCCGTCACGTTATTTAAAAAATCTTCTTTCGTCATATTGACATGAGTAGGACAATCTACTGTTTTTGAAAATCTACAATATAGTCCGTTAGGTTGTCTTGCGATAAATGAACCCACGATATCCCTCCTAAAATAGCTTCTCCTGATAATCCCCTTGCGCAATCTCCCGTTCCATGCTCCGTCGGATTGCCTCGAAACGTGCCTCTTGTGCGTCGTCCCACTCGCCGTGTACCTCGACATCCCCTTGCATCACCCAAACGCGTGAGCGGCTGATGACGTGCCCCCGTTGCGGGTATTCGCTGTTCTTGCGGTGCTTGCCCCATGACGTGAAGTGAAGCGTATCGCCTTCGACATCCAACTTACCGAAAATCCGTTCCTGATCCCGCGTATAGGTCGCGGCGTGTTGTCCATCCTGCATCGTATCCCTCCAGTGGGGAGCTGCCTCCCCGTTCATCCATCGAAATCAAGGTTTTATTGGTCAGCCTTTTCGATATTCAATCCTAGTTCGGTCGCTAACCAGTTACCGGGAATATAATCCCATTCCTTAACTGATTTAAACGTGGAGTAATTCAATTCATTAATACGTTTTAGCTTTTCGATTTCTTGTTGTTGTTCGTTGGTTTTTGTAACGAGTTCATTCACCTTAGAAATCAGCTCGTTACAAACATTCGTCAAAGCCGCTACATCTTGTTTGGAGTTATGGAAAACACCGCCACCTTGCGAGCGTCTGATTCTTGTTTTTATTTCATTAATCATAAAATCACCCTCCTAAATTCAAACTTTTATTCGATATCATCAACAAAGTTAACTGAACCGTCGATGTTTTCCCAAACCCAATCGTTATAAGCTAATTGCAAAAACTCTTCTAAAGCGTCTCCTTGTTGACCCTCCCACCCTAGTTCTTCGAGAGTGAGGATTTCTTCTACGGTCGAACCAGTGCGATTAGTTTTAACCACAAACAGCACTTCTCTTGTTCCGTTAAATTCGCTCATTTTCGTTACCTCCCTATAAAATTTACTGTTTATCCCGACAAGCGCCGAGGAGCGAATGCCCCTCAGTACCCGTCTCCGAAATGGTCGTGAATGATGCCGAGTAACTTGTTTTTAATGCCGTAGTAGGTGTTCGTGCTGTAAATCTGCATCATCTGCATGACCGCCTCGTCCTTGCGAAAGTACCGCGGATCGTACAGCAGGTCCCACAACTCACGCTGTTGGTCATCGATCAGTTCCATGTAAATCCGGTGCAGGATGTTCAGCCGCATCGCAAGGACTTCGATTTCACTCTTCGCGATTGCGTGCCGTTCGACCTTACTGCTTGGCGCCTGGTGCGTCTGGACCTCACTCGGCACGTACCCCGGCGTCATCTTCGTCGCAGCAAGCTCTGCCATCGCGGTCTTGCTGGCAATCCGGCTAGGAAGCGTGAAATACTCCTTCAGGTGCTTCCCTGCTGCCTTGCGTTGCCCCTTATCCAGTCGTGTCTCGAATAGCCGCTCCTGCATCAGTAGGCCTCCATGATTCGAACGTAGTTACGTGCGTTTTTCTGCTCGTACATCCCGATGATGTCCGTCTCCGTGTAGCCCAGTCGCTCCAAGATCAGCGACCACGCCGCGAGCATGTGGTGTTTGCGTTGCCCCTGGAACATTTGCAGGTAGAGGGCGTCCATCGTCTCGCCGTTGCGCTCGAAACTCTGTCGGTCGAAGATGGCGAGGTCGTACTGATGGGCGTGCTGATTTTCCTTGTAGTCCGTCATGAGCAGCGAGCAATAAAAGTGCAGCCAGTCAATCGCTTCTTCTAACACTTTCTCCGGATCCATGCGCTTGTTCGACCAATACTTAAACGTTTTCGTCTCGTTGATCATCTCGCCGGCTTCGACGAGGAGTGAGATTTCACGTTTCGCGTGCAGGTCATACCGGAACTCATGCGGCGTGATGCCCTTGTCTTCGCAGATGTGGCGGTCAAGGACGACTTGCTTGGCACAGATGTCTTGGAGTGTCTGGAAGCTGATAATGAGCGGTTGCGGTTCTTGGTACGTCATATGTGTCGGCTCCTTCTATGTGTGGGATTTTCGTCGCGGTACTTCTTGATTTCGGCTACCTTCAGCCAGTGATGCACCGTCGCCGGGCTCACGTTGCATTCGTAGGCGATTTCCTCTTGCGTCAGGTCGTCAAGGATGTACTTCTCGTACAACTCGTCGTCCGTCAAGGTCCGAGAAACGTTCGTCTTGCGCGTCTTTTTACGATTCTTATACAGGTATTCTCCAATCGAGACCTTGCGCCATAAGTCACGCACGTCCAGCCCGATGGAATTCCCGTAGGCTTGATGAGATAGTTTCGTTCGCTTGTAGTCGAGATACAGGGCGATGAACTGCTCGTCCGTCTCGATCGGTAACGTGAGTTTGGTCGTTTCCATGATGATGCCTCCTAGTCATCTAGCTGATTGACGGGGTGATGAGTTCGTTTTCCTGGTTAATAATTTTCGTCGATCATGGTTTTTACAACATCCATTTGTTGGTGAGAAATCAACGTCTGCCGTTGACTGTAATCCAAGTTGTGCCATCCAGTGTGCACTTCTCCATTTTTGTGGTTAAATGCAATTATGACGTTATCGAGTTCGCCGTTATCAGCCATCTTAAGCAGTTCATGCAGTAGGTTGTGAACGGAATCTACTTTTCTGAGCGGTATAATTTTAGCCATCGTTCGCACTCCCTTAATTTGTTTGCACCGCATCCAACCAATCCACCGCGCATCCGTTCGTCGCCGCGATCTCCGTCCCGTGTGCCTCGAACGTCGAAAGCGGAATGCTCGCTCGGTTGCTGTATTTCGTCCAGCCGTCCCACGCGCTCAGGAAGGCGTCCGGCGGGAGCAGGTACATCTTGCCTATGTCGCTGAATCGAACGAGCAGGAAGGTGGTCGTTTGGAGCCTGTCGAGCGTGCGCATCGTCTCCACTTGGTGCGGCTTGATGTTCTTGAGCGGAAAGCTCTTGCCTTTCGTCTGCTTTGCTTCGAAGAAGATGCCTTTGCCTCCGTCAATCGTCCCGAAGTAGTCCAGTCCGTTCGCTTCGGCGTAGATGGTCTTGACGATCTTGCCTGCCTGCCCACGGATCGTCTTGACACTCGGCTCTGATTTGAACACGAGCGCCTTGCCTTGCAGCTTGTACACCTGATTCGCCTGTTCGATCATTTGCTCGAATTGCTTGCCTGCGGTTTGTGCGGTTCTCCCCATGGCTTCCAGCCTCCTTTTCGTAGTTCCTCGTATTCGTAAGCGATGAAATCCCCGTATTGCCAGACGCGCTCTGTACACCCGTCTCCGCGCTTTTCGATGCGGTAGAGGGTCTTGCCTCTCAGCAGGTGCGTCCGCTTCATGGTGCCCCCACGTAGCGCCGAGTCTGCGTCTCCCGGCATTCGAGCGTGCTGACGACCGGTTCCCAGCCGTCCATGCGGTAATAATTGAGTGCGTCGCGCCACGTCAGTTCCCGGTGCGTCCCTTTGCGTAGGTTGTAGACGTCGAGCTTGCTTGCGAGGGACAGTTGCAGGTCGCCCCGCTTGAGGACGATCCGCCCGCCGTACTGCTCCAGGTAATCCGTCAACTGTTTGAATTGCTTGACCTTCGTCATCTTCATAGACCCGAACCTCCTTGGTATTCGAATATGAGTGCATAGATTGTCGCGTAGGGTAAGTCCTCTTCGTAGATCGCGAGTAACTGCCACCCGGACCCTTCGTACGAGGCGATGACCTTGTCCCGTCGCGTCTCACCTCTGGCCCGTTTGCTGACCCGTGTGCCGATCGGTGGCGTCAGCTTCGAACGAGGATTGGGTTTGCGTCGCATGCGTGGAGACGACGTAGCCGCAAGTTCTCGTTGCGCAGTTGCAAATTCTCGATGAGCAGCTCCTCGTACGTCTTGAGCTTTTTTGGCATCGTCGGCGCCTCCAGTAATGGATCAGGCGTGCCGGCTCCCTCGTACTGGATGTTCTTCGCGCCGGCTTGTTCGAGCAGTTCGTACACACCTGCCTCCGTCATGCCGAGTGCTTTGGCGATGTAGGCGAGTGGGCGTTTGTCCATGTAGAGCGTCAGTGCCGTGCGGCGACGGCGTTTCAGTTCCCGTGGCGATGGATTCATAGGACTTCCTCGATGACGAACCGGACTTCGGTGCGCTTAATGAACTTCTTGCCCTCTTGGACGACGTCAAACTTCGTCTTGACCTTGGCGTGCTCAATCTGATTGGCGACGAAATGGACCCACTTGTCGTTGCGGACGTCCCGTTCTTCCGTCTCCTGCTTCACTTCTGCGATGGCTTCTGTCATGTCTGCTTCCTCCTTTGCGAGATGGGCGATCGTGTAGTTCTCCGAGAATCCGTCACTTTCCGTCGTGACGGCGACTTCTTGGGCGGCGAGTGACGACTCCGCCTTGGCTTCATGCAGGTCAGTCACCTTCTTTTGGCTGTTCGCTTTCCGATTTTCTGTCGCCATTACTTCAAGGTTTTTATGTTTTTTTAGACGACTGAGTAACGTCGGATATTTGACACCGAGTTCTTTTGCAATTTTCGGAGTCGTCAACCCTTGTTCAAGCAATGCTTGGACTCGCTCTAAATCAATCTCGACACATTGTTTGACGGTTCGTCCGTCCACGACATTCGGGGTTTCGACAACCCGTTCCACTTTCAATCCCTTAACTAAATGTTTCACCTGCTGGACCTCAATCCCGTGGAGCGTGGCGATCTGTTCGACCGTCATGCCCCGCTTGAATTGTTTGGTGATGATCTCACTCGTCATCGGTGTTCCTCCTTTTTCCGCTCGCCCCATCGTTCCCGGTTGCGTGCAATGCGTTGTCTTAAAGCGACGTTCGTCCGTTCGTTGGCTGCCGGGTCGTGTTTCAACCGTTCGTGCAAGCCTTGTATCTTCTGCGTGTCATCATCCCAAGTAAGAAACTGCCGGGCTTTTAACTCGTCGATGAGGGCAATCAAGGCGTCCGCTTGTTGCAAGAGCGTCATGTCGTTCTGACGCTTGGCTCGCCCTCGTTCCAGTAAGGCTTCCGTATACAGTTCCTTGACCGTCATGTGTACACCGGTTCTTCGATTGACAGCATCTTTCCAAATTCTTTTTGGAACAGGAGTTTGACCGTTCCCGTCGCACCCTCACGTTGTTTGGTGACGATGACCTCGACCGTGTCCCGGTCAACCGACTCCGGATTGTAGTATTCGTCCCGGTACAGCATCATGACGACGTCTGCGTCCTGCTCCACGGCTCCCGAATCCCGTAGGTCACTCATCATCGGGCGCTTGTCTTGCCGCTGTTCTACGCCCCGTGAAAGCTGAGACAGGAGGATGATGGTCACATCGAGTTGCTGTGCCATGACTTTGAGGTCCCGCGAAATCTCGGACACCCGTTGGTTCTGGTTGTCGGTCGGGTTCGTGCTGGCGATCAGTTGCAAGTAATCGATCATGACGATGTGTTTAGTCGTGTTGTAATCCCGTTCGAAACGTTTGCGGTCTTGGATGATGGCTTGTCGAATCATGCGCGTCGTCATCCCCGTCGCTTTATGGATGTTGATTGGCATGTCGGCGGCTGAACCGGCGTGTGCGGCGAACGTTTCCCAGTGCTCCGGACTCATGCGAGAGCCGTTCGAGAGGTTCTTCGTCTTAATGTTGGCGATTGACGCGAACAACCGGCGCCCGACTTGGAGTGTGCCCATCTCGTAGTTGAAGAGTGAGACGCCAACACCGCCGATGCTGATGTTCTTGCCGACGTTGAGGACGAACGCTGTCTTCCCCATCGCAGGGCGTGCCCCGACGACGATCAGTTCGCCTCCCTTGAATCCGTCGAGCATGTAATCCAGTTCACTGAACCCGGAACGAATCCCGGTAATCAAATCCTTCTCGGTGCTGAGGTCGCGGAACATGTCCGTCATGATTTCTTTCATCGTCTGCGATTCCCCGACTTGCTTGCCCAGTTCGAGCGCCGTCAGTTGGTGCAGCAGTTCATCGATCGTGAGGTTGTCTTCTGCGAATTCGAGCGCGAGACGTTTCGCTTCCCGTGATTTCGAGGACTCCCGGACCTTGTCGACGTAAAAGTTAAAGTTGCCGGTCGTGATGACGGCGTCCATCGCATCGACGAGGTAATCAAAGCCGATCGTGTCGATGGAGTCTTCCAGTGCCATGACGAGCGACGGTAGCTCAATCGGTTCCTGCTCGTTTTCCATTTGGCGGAGCGCCGTGAAAATGATTTGATTCTTCGGGTTTTGGAAATCTGATACGTCCAGCACACAGGTGGCGAGGAGATCCGCGTCTTGCAAGATACTCCCGATCACCATCGCTTCGGCTTCAAACGTTTGGTTGGTTTTCAAAAAGGATACGTTCGATGTCTCGTTTGACACGGTCAACCTCCTCCTTCTGTTCTGGCGTCAAGCGGTCTGCGGTTTTGCTTTCGTAGCGAATCATGTTGAGGTGAGCGAGCGTCTTCTCCCGGTCGTGTTCGGGGCGGTACGCCGCTTTCTTGATGTAGAGGTCTGCGGGTGTCGGTGGGAAGTGGTTCCCCGCCTTGACGTAGGCGAGGAGCTTGTCTTCCACTTGTGGTTCGTCACAGTCGTCCATGACCTTGTGCCAGGCGATGACCGTGTCTTTCGATTTTTCGATGCGGGCGTTCGGGTAATAGGTCACAATCGCGTTGAGCAAGATTGCCGTTTCTTCAAACGTCATCGGTTATCCTCCGTTCACGAAGGAAAGGAAATTGTTCGTCTCCTGCGGCTTCACCTGTTTTTTCGCTTGATAGGCAGCGAGGGAGGTGATGCCTTCCGTTTCCCAGTTGCTGAGTACTTTCTTGACGTAGTTGAGTTTGCGGACATTGTTCTCGATGCCGACCTTGATGGCTTGTTCGATCAATGCCGGTTCGTAATCTTTGGCGAGGTACTGGAGTTCTTCGATGACGTAAGTCGTGACGAGTCCGTATCCGTTTTGTTCCATGAATTTAATCAACGACGATACCATTTCTTGTTCTTCTTCTACTTCTTTTTCTTCTTCTTTCTTCTTCTTCTTGGGGTACGATTCGTCTAACGATTCGTGGCACGATTCGTCAAGATTGGCTTCACTGTGCGGTTTCACCCGATTGTAGTAAGTTTCGAACGCTTGACGGACACCCTCGACCGGAATGTAACGGGCCGCTTTCGGGATGAACTCAATTGTCTTCACTTCCGCCAATTCCTTCGTGACTAAATCGATGACCGGCTTGCCACCTTTTTTGTAACTGTTCTTGCCCCACTTGATGATCAACAGCTCGCGATTGGCTTCGTTGTACTCAATCATTTTGTGCTGCTCGATGAACCGTCGGAGCAAGGAGTTAATCGTCTCGGGGCTGTATCCGAGTTCGTATGCCATTTGTTTGCGAGTGATGCGATAGATACCGATCTGTGTCGTCGCCGGGTTGGTGAGGAGATACAGGAAGAACATCTTGTCTTCCGGTGTAAACTCCTCCACCACGACCGGGTCACGCCAAAAGTCGGTGTGAACCATGCGGAATGTGCTCATTGCTTGTCATCCTTTCGAGTCAAAATGGGAGATCCGAGTCGCTGAGGTCAATCGAACCACCGCCTGCGAACGGGTCTGAACCGAAGCTGTTTGACGATGCCGGTTTGCTTTGATTGCTCGCCGCTGGCTTGCTGTCGTCGAATGGCGGGAGGTCGCAATTCTGAACGACGATAACGACTTGTGAACGTTTTTGACCATCCTTCTCCCATGTCTCTTGCAGTAGGTTTCCAGTGATGGCGATATTCTTGCCAGTACGGTCACTGTGGAAACGAAGGAATAACTCTGCTGTCTTGCCGAACATTTTGAACTCGTAGAAGCTGTTTTCGTATTTGTCCGTTTGTTTGTTTTTCATGTTGTTCTGTACACGGATCGAACCTTTCACCCATGTGCCTTTGTCCTCAAATCGTTGAAGGACTCCTGTAAGTGCGACTGTATTCATGTTTATCTCCTTCCGAGCGCCCTTAGCGGACGCTCTTTTCGTAGTCTTGGTGTTGCAGGGCGTTCTCGCGTTCTTCTTCGAGGCAGACGTCACAGACAAGCTGTCCGAACACGTCGCGGTCACCGCCGAAGGGAATCATCTGTTGGCAGCGGGAGCACTCTTCAAGCTGTTCGTATTCGTCCATCATCTTCATGCCGATTCCTCCTTGTTCGCCTCAGCCGCTTCCTTCTTCGCTCCGTCAATCCACTTCACAAGTGCTTCTTTAATCTCAACGGCTCGTGCTTGTTCAATCACCTGTTCACCGTCCCATTTGACCGTAGATAGTACCTTTTCACGTCCGACGGATCGTAGGGCGGCGAAGGTGTCTGCCAGCTTGATAAGTGAGTCCAGTTCGGTTTTCGTTGCCATCTTCGGTGGAGCCGCTTTCGAGTTCCGTTCATCGACTTTGCTGTCTGCTTCCGGGTCGTCACCAGTCGAGATCAGGAAGACTTTCATCAGCGCGTATTTTGTAGCCCCTGTCATCGCTTTGTAGTACGCCTTATCTCCTGCATCCTGCCCTTCTCCGACGGTCTTAAATGCCATTGATTCGCCCGATTCTCCATCGACGAACGTGAATTCCATTTCGATTGTGCTGATATATTCCGTCGAGCCGGAACGGTTCTTGTGTTCGCGGCTTTCGTGAGAGATAACCGACGGGAACAGCATCACGCTCCGTTTTGCTAGTTCTTCACGTACGAGATCCGATACATCACTTTCCGTCGCGTAATGATATTTGTGAAACTTGTTGAAGCCGTTCTTCGGTACACGTTTCACTTCGCTCATGACCTCTGCCAACTTCTTGACGAGGGAGCGGGTTACGGGTTCACTCATGTCCGTTCCTCCTTATTTGATTTGTATGTTTGTCTTCGTCACCAGCCGGGCGCCGTCGATGGCTTCCCCTGCTTTGAGAGCTTTCTTGATGGCATCCTTGTTCGGCTCTTGCACCGTCTTCGTGCGCAGGAGTCCGATTGGGAGCGCTTCGAAGTCCGTGATCTCGACGCTGTCACTCTTGCGGTAGGACACCGTGTACAGTGGCGTCTCGAGCTTGTTGATGCCTGCGACCTGCAAGGACTCGTCGACGTACGTTTTCAGGCGTTCCGCTTTTGTCTCGTACACTTTGCGTCGTGCCGCGAGGCGCTGTTCCTCTGCCTTTAAAGCCGCCGCGTCGTTCAAGAACTTCTGCCGGAAGTGGAGCACGCTTTCCGTTTTAGCTTCGAGCGCTTCGTCGAGTGCGTCGAGGGTGTCAGCGATGACGTCCGCGCCTTCCATGTCTTCGAGGTCGTAGCCAGTGAGCGTGTCGAGCAATGCCTGCTTCTGCGCGGATAGGTGGTATAGGGTTGTCATGTGAGTTCCTCCTTCGGGATGTCTTCGATTGGGATGCAGCGGTCGAGTTCGTTTGGATAAGCTGATGCATGCAAATTACCATCAGGCTTTTCAAGTTTGTTAAAGGTTTCGTAAGCGGTCATAAACTCTGTTGAAAAACCTACACGATGCCAAACGTTACCTACTTTAAACGCCCCGACCCATTCGTTCGGTCGTGCTAACATCTCGGCGCGGACGTCGAACGGCTTTTTGACGAACCACGCTTCGTTTAAGATTTCTTCAATCGTTAATCCAGAATCCAACGCTTCAAGCCCACTGACTCGATCAAATCGTTTCAAATCCATCGTCGTTTCCTCCTTAGCGTCCGAGATCCCGGAGGATTTCCATCGCTTGATTGGTATAGTCTTGCAGTTCGGCACGTTGCTCATCGTTCAATCTGAATCGGTCGTGTGCGTCGGTGATGAGTTCAATCAGTTCAATCAATTTCGGCTGCGCCTCTGCGACTTCCGTTGCCCGTTCTGCGAGCGTTTGGAGTGTCATAGTGAATCCTCCTTCGGCAAATCCTTGTCATCCAACAAGCCGACGTTATATGCTTCTTTCGCTAAGATGTGGTCCACCAGTTGACCACCGACTGTATTGGCGTAAGGTGAAATCTTCCCTTGGTAGTAACCTGTCTCAAGCTCGCGTTCAGTGAATGGGTGATTCCATTTCAAAACCGATTCATTACGATTTATCAACTTCTTCTTGGCATGTTCGAAATAGATTCTTTTACCAGGTAGATAAATCGTTTCTCCTTCTCTATCTTTGTAATGCCAATCCCAAAGCTCAGGTCCAATTTCACTAGCGCCACATGAGTAGCAATGATAGGGACCGCATTGGACATAGCCGACGCCAACGTCTACAAAGTCAGCTTCCATTTTCGTGTCACAGTACGGGCAAGCGTGTAATGAGTCGCTCATAACGCCACCACCTTTGCGTCGATTGATTCTTCTGCGCCGAGGAACAGGTTGTTCTGCTCGTCGAGCGCGTTCTCGATCGTGTACAGTTCCTTATGCAGCTTCTTAAGGAAGTCGTGCACCGGGTGATTCGCGTCGAGTTGGTATGCCGCGTTGGCGAGATGTTGATAAGACGCTGTGAGCGCCGAATGGATTGCATCGATCTTGACCGGACCCTTGCTGACCAGTGCCATGATTTCAGGCGTCGTCTGGACGATGGCGGGTAATTGGCGGTTGATGGTGTGTGTCGTGACCATATCGTTTCCTCCTCGTGCGGAGCGTGGTATACTCATAGTGTCGAGCTATGAATGCACCCTGCCTCCGGTATGGGTGTTTTTTATTTGCCGTAAATCCTTTTAACCTCTTGCCAGTTGCCGATGAGGACGAGGACTGCGATGATGCTGCCGATGATTAAAACCACGGTTCGTCGTACCTTTTTTCGGAGTAGACGGTAGCCGCGAAGACAAGGAACAGAAACATTTCGCCGATGGTTGTGAAAATCCAGAAGGAGATAGGCATCATCCGACGTCCTCGATCGTGAGCTGTTGGTTCGCGTGTTTGATCATCAGGCGTAATTCTGTGTCCGGCGCCCATTCCGTGATGAACTCAAGTGCATCGTCGAGTTTCCGCTTCGCGAGGTCGCCGTATCGGGCCATCTTGAAATGCCGCTTGAACTCACTCCAAAACTGCGCGTAGGCTTTCGACCGGATTGATTTGTCCTGGTAAGCGTTGGAGTCACGGCCGCCGAGTGCTTTGATGACTTGCGTGCTGCCGGCTTTTTTAATCTGATATTCTTCCGTCGTGTTGATCCGCATCGAACTCTTGAGGTAACTGACGTCTTCGCTTAATTCATTCAGCTGCTGTTCCTGCTCCGCTTGTTGCATCGCGATCCGTGCTGTCAGTTGCGTTTGTGTGAGCGCCGGTGGTTCGTCTTGTTCCATTTGATGGAATCGATTGACGTAAGTTGCGGTGAACAAAATCCCTTTATCCCCCGTCATCTTGTTGGCGATCATGTCGCAGCCACGACGAGTGACGAGATAATGCTTGTAATTTTTACCTGTCCCCGCTTGATATTCCGATTCAATGAAGAATTCATCAGAACGCAAATCTGCGTTTTGATCCATGACCTCTGTGTATCGTTCAACATCCCGAATAAGATCCGCATGACGCTTGCCTGTCATTTCTGCAATTTCACGACTGTCGATAGTTTGGATTGATTGTTTGCGCTTGGTGTCGATGCCAGCGAGCATTTGAAAAGTCGATGTGACCATTTGTGTTGCCTCCTTATTTTTGTTTGCTGATCAACCACGCATCGAGATCGTCGCGGTGATAGCGGACACTGCGGTTGTAACTGGACGCTTTGAGTTCGCCGTCCTTTCGCGCATTGTAGAGTACGAACTGGGAAAAACCCGTGTACGTTTGCGCTTCCTTCTCCGTCAGCCACGTCTTCGGCGACTGTATTGCTAGTGCTTCGGCAATTCGCTCGTCGATGAGTGTCGTGAGCTGTTCCGGGGTAAAGGACAACATGACAACTTGTTGCATTACTCGTACCTCCAATCCTGTAAATCGGGTATAATGGTTGATAACTACCTGTAAATCGGGTACTTTTCAGCAAAAAAAAGCTCGTCTGCTGAAGTCCCTAATATTTCTGCGATTGCCAATGCCAATCCGATCTGCACCCCTCGCTTACCACGCTCAATATCACTGTATGTTTGAGGACGTTTGAATCCCAAGCATTTAGCCATGTGAATTTGAGTGATACCGAGTGAAAGGCGTTTCATCCGAAGTGCCTGACGTACTTCTTCCGGCATGTTTGCCACCTCTTTTCTTTGTTGTGTCTGTCTTACACTTATTACTATATACCTGTAAAACGGGTAAGTCAACCCGTAATTTAGGATTATTTTACTTTGTTTTGCGTTAGTATTCGTTTTTCGGGTACAATTGACAGCGGAAGTAGTCATATCGCGCATATTTTGTAGTACATTCATCTATGAGGTTCGAGACAGGTTTTATATAGAAGGAGACGGTATGATGGAGACTATTGTAAAGGGTGTGCAATTCATGACGGAGGAACAGCGGCTTCAGAAAATGGCGAGCCGAATAAAGAATCTTCGCTCTAAAAAAGGAATCACTCAAATTGAGATGGCGAAGCGTTTGAAAAAATCACAATCAGCGTACGCTGCATGGGAAGCTGGCGAACGATTTCCGCCGACCGACACAATGCCGGAGCTTGTCGAGAAATTAGATACAACCTACGACTATCTGTATGGTATATCCGACGATCCGCATCCAAAAAACGAAAAAGAACTCATCTTGAAGGCGGAAGAGAAAACGTTATTGAAATTATTGGGCATTCCAGAGTCGGAAGCTGAAGTGTTAGGACGCGAACGAATCAATACACTGGTGAACTTTTATAGATTCCAGCTAACCGAGGCATTAAATGAATATAATAAACGGGCGGATCGTAAAGAAAAGGACGAAAAGTGATTTCTCACTTATCGCCCTTTTTTTCATGTTCTATTGCTTCTATCATCATTTCGTTTAAAGTGTATTCATGTTTATCAAGTTTCCCGGTTACGGGATTGAGCATGCGCTTCACTCTTGGCGCATTCAAGACAGATTCAATTGACGGATAAGATTCGACTACCATTTCCACTGCTAACACCAAACCGCCTCTTTCCTAAAAAATATACGAACGCTTGTTTTTATGATACTTTTCTCATAATAAATAATTTTGGAAAATAATACAATAGACCTATCACTATTTTTACATTGCTTTGGTTAGTTTCGTTCGACAAAATACGTCCGACCTTGTCGAATACTTTTCCATATTTGTTAAAAAAGATGAAACTTTTTCGTTTTTACTTTGGTAATATATGTATAGATACGAAAAGGAGGCAACATTATGAAACGCATGATCGCGGGGGCATCCCTATCGGCAGCACTTTTACTCGCTGGTTGCGGCGAAGAGAGTGCGACGGAACCGAAGACGGAAGCCAAAGCAGAAGATAAGACAGAAGCGGCAGCACCGGAGAAGACGGAAGCTGTTAAGGAAGAGTCGAACGTCGAGAAGACCGAGGCGGGCGAAAAGACGACATACTTTACGAATAAAGCGGTCGGTGAGAAGACGACGCTCGGTCCTATCAACTTCTCGGTCAATAAGATTCAAACCTCGCGCCTCAAGGTCGCGAACGCATACAAAGAGGCATTCGGTGACAAGGACGAGGTCACGCTCGTAATCGTCGACGTAACGGCGGAAAACACGAGTGACGATACCATCAACTTCCATCCGAACCAGGCGACGATCACGACGAATACAGGCGAACAAGTCGATGCGGAAATCTTCTTGTCGGATCAAGTCGGTGGCGAGTTCATCGGTAAAGTGAAGAAAGAAGGAAACATCTTCTTCGTCGCCCAGTCGGACCCGAAAGAGATCACGAGCATCAAGTACATCGTCGATGGACCGTCAGATGCGAACTTCGAAAATCTAGCTGAACGCTATACTGTCGAGATTCCGACGAAATAACGTAGTACACTAAAGGCACTCAGGTGCCTTTTTCTTTCGGACGAGACTAGAACGTATGTACGACAAAGGAGGAACATCATGCACTACAGTATTAAACGACTCGACAACGGGAAGTATTGGACCCGCCTGTCCCTGACCGACCGGGACGGCAACCGGCATCAACCTTCCGCGACACGGGACACGCAACGGGAACTCAAACGCTGGGCGACGGACATGATCCGGAAGAACGAGGATGGGTTGCTCGGCAAGAAGACTGGCAAGACGGTACGTGAGGTCGCGGACGAGTACCTGCACGTCCAGGATGGTATCTTGAAGGAACGGACGATTGACAACCGCCACTACGCGTTTGAACGATTCAGCGCCGTATTCGGCAAACGCGGTTTCGACACGTTGACACGGCGAGAACTCACGGCATGGGCAGACCGCATCGCACGGGAACGTGGACTGAAGACGAGCAGCCGTAATGCCCTGTCCCGTCACATCAATGCTTTGCTCACTTACGCCTACGAAAATGGCTACATCCTCGACAAAGAGGCCCGCATCCAAATCAGACGCGAGCACACGGAACGGGAAAAGACCTTATGGACCGTCGAACACATCCAGCAGTTCGAGGCAGCCTACAAGGACCATCCTGTCGCGAAGTTGTATATCATTGTAGCGCATACCGGACTGCGGAGCAACGAGGCCCGATCGCTCGGCTGGGAGCATATCGATTTTAAGAACGGACTGATCCGTGTCGAACGCCAAGCCCGCCAATCGATGAAGGCAGGACGCAAGACATGGACGACGCTCAAGTCCGGGCATTCCCGTATCATCCCGATGAGCAATCACCTGCGCAAGATTTTAGAACGGTGGCGGTTCGAACAACGGACGTGGCTGCACGAGACGGGCGCCGATAACCTGCAAGACCTCGTCTTTACACGCGAGGACGGGCAGTACATCTATGACCACTTCGCGATGAGACCGTTCCAAGACCTTTCGGAACAAGCCGGACTCCCCGTCATCACCCTGCACACGTTACGGCACACGTATGCGACGTTGCTCATCCAACAAGGCTTGCCCCTTCCTGGCATCCAAGCGATGCTCGGGCACTCGAGTCTTGCGACGACGGTCAAGCATTATATCCATGTGACCGACGAGATGAAGGACCGGGCACGCATCATCCTCGACGACCTCTATTCGGACAAAAACGCCTGATTTTTCAATGAAATGTGCAGATTCAGTGCAGGTGTAGATTTAAAATGATACGAAACGTCTAGAAAACGTTTGTATGTAAGGACTTTCGGATGGACAGGAAATCAGACTTCTTTTCTTTCGCATAATAGAGGTTGACCTCGGAACGAATGACACGGATGTTCGCTTCACAACTAACACCTTTCGCTTGATCTTTCCCGCTCGTCATCGTCGGAATTAATACGAGCAGCAGTAGCGAAATAATTAATAAGACAGCAGCCATTTCAAGTAAAGTGAATCCACGTTCGTTTTTCAAGAATCGTCTCATAATCAAAACTCCTTCTTTCTTCAAAATGGAAGTTGTTGAATCGCCAGTTGGATCGGGTAGTACAAAATAAAAAATAAGCTGCCTGTCATGATCGTCAAGCCTCCATACAAGACCGGTTCAATCAACAGCAGTTTTTTCTCTAACTCTTCTTCAATCGATTCATGCAACAAACTGGCTTGTGCTAGCAATAATGGACCTAGGTCACCACTTTCTCGAGCAAGGTGAACGAGCCCAACGGTTTCAACATCAATGATTTGTTCTTGTAAGATGGCTTCAGATAACGAGGTGCCCGCTTGTTGATGTTGGTGAAGCATCGCGTACATTTGTTGTTTCTTTCCCGTCTGTCCCTGTTCAAGCGAGCGGAAAGCCTCTTCTAACGAGAAACCTGCGTCAATAAAGGAACCAATCTCAATCGTAAACAAGTAACTGTAATACAACTGAAGGAGTTTCTGAATGATTTTAAACTGTAATAGCCGTTTGACCGGAATCAGACGAAAGGTGAGAAGGAGGATTGAAAGTAACAGAATCGGAGTCGCTGCAAGGACGTACTTGGCTGAAGGGTGTAAAATTAAGACTAAAAAGCGCGGAAGACTTTCTGGACTCGACATCTCGAGTAGGGAAGGAAACACGTAGAGGGCATAAAACATGAAAAGTAACATCAAGCTTGAGGCGAGGACAAGTGGATACCGCGCCATTTTCCAAAATTTCTTTTTCATTTGATTTTCTAACTCCAGCAAGCGAATGACCTGTTGTAAAATCATCAAGGGGCGTTCCGTTTGATCACCCACCTGAAGCAGACGCTGGAGCGAAGGGGACAAGGCGAGTGGTTCTAATGCGATGGATAACGGATTTCCGCTCTCTAACCGACGTTTGATTTCTTCAATGACCGGCAGAAGGATCGGCTCTTCGAATCGTTGTAAGATTTCTAACGTTTCTTTCGTCGAAATGCCTTTTGACAATAGTCGATGAAATCGGTTTAAAAAGCGACATTTGCTGTTCGTGTTAAGTTTTCTACTGTACAGTGGACATACCCCTCCTCCCGGTAAAGATGAATGATTTTTTTACAGACCGCTAACTCCTCCCCTGAAATCCCTAGCGATTTTAAGCGTAACAACACTTCATTGACTGTTCCGGCATGTAAAGTAAATACGACGACGTGCCCACTAAGAGCAGCATTGATCGAGAGTCGTGCCGCTTCAGCAGTTCGAACTTCCCCAAAAGCAATCCAGTCCGGGTCTGCCCGAAGAATTTCCTCAAAACAACGTGTCGCGTCAAAACCGGCCTTTTCATTTAACTCAAGCTGTAAGACACCAGGCACCGTACATTCGACGGGGTCCTCGACAGAGATGATCCGCTTGCCTTCCATCGATGCCATCAAGGAATAGAGCATCGTCGTCTTACCTGCCCCCGTCGTCCCAGAAATGATGATACAACCGTGACTTTGTTGTTGAAGCCATTCTAAATCCTCAATCGGATTGAGAAGCGTCGATGCAATCTCACTCGAGACAACCGCCCGGTAGAAGCGCCATGACATCGCGTCCCCGTGACGACTTGGTAAAATCGAGACCCGCATCCCGCTTTGGTCAACCGGATAGACACCACTTTGCGGAATCCGTTCATTTTGTTCTTTCAAGTTGGATTCATAGCGAATATGACTAACGATTGAACTGTATTGACTAAAAGGGATTGCTTCTTGTTCCTTTAATCCGTCGGCCGTCCTACAAATGACACGCGCCATCTGTTCATCTGGAACAAAATGCACATCGGTGACACCACCTTTTGCAAATCGCTGAATCAATTGACTGACAAGTTCTCTCAACATGACACCTCCTTACTTAAAAAAGTACAAAAAAAAAGAAGCCCGAACAACTCGGCTTCTTTAAGATACTTGGGCGATTAAGCGTGCTTTGCGCTTCGCTAGTGTTTCAAGACCTGGTTTATCATACCCGATTACGAGTTGTTTGCCATCAGTAATGATTGGACGACGTAACAGTTTCGGATTATCACTCATCAATCGGAGTAGTTCGCTTAATTTCATATCCTCTACATCAATCCCAAGATCTTTGAAAGCTTGGCTGCGTGTTGCGAGTAAACTTTCGATGCCGTCTGTCGATAATTTCAACAATTCCATCAATTCGTCCACTGTCGGAGCATTTCTGAACAGATGGCGTTCTTCTACATCAACATGTTCCTCTTTTAACCATGATTTCGTTTTACGACAAGATGTACAGCTCGGATACGTGAAAAATATCAACTCATTTGCCATTGTTGCTCCTCCTCTCAAAATATGCGCTTCTCATTACAGAAACTATACCACGGTTTTTTTACTTTGTACACCTTTTGTACAACTATTGTACAACTTTTTATTAAACTTCATCTTTTGTTCACAGTTATTCCTTAACAAACACTAGAACATGATGGACGGATGATTGTTTGCTTGGTAAAATAAGTACGTATATTGACTATCTGTCGGATTTAGGGGGTTATATGAATGGGGAGAATGTACCGCGTACTCGGATTTTGGACTGGAATCATTGCAGTCATGGCATTTATCGGCGCACTCGGCGGCGACGCGAGCTCAAGTGAGCATACGGATTCATTTTTAGTTATGGGCTTTGTCTTCTTGGCACAAACTGTCTTCTTTGCAGCATTAGGCTATCTTCGCCTAACTGAAAAAACGTATGTCTACATCTTTGCAGCTTACTTAACAGTATTCTTTATCGTCTTCACGTATTGGTCCAACTTCCAGATGTAAAATAAAAAAACGCCTTCTCTTCAATCGAAGAGAAGGCGTTTTTTTACACGTAATCAAAAGAACGGGTTGTTCTTAACTTCTTGACGCAATGTTGTCGTCGGACCATGTCCAGGGTAAAACGTCGTGTCATGCGGCAACTCAGCGATGATTCGATCAATCGAGCGCATCAACGTGTCTTGGTCGCCACCATGTAAGTCCGTCCGCCCAACACTCTGCTTAAACAACAAATCGCCGGCAAAGGCAACCCGTTCATTTTTGAAGTAGAACGTAACGCTACCAGGCGAATGCCCAGGCGTCTCGAGAACATGCATGTTAAAACTACCGATTGAGAGTGGTCCAGGCTCTAACCGATGCTCAGCCGGTTTGACTTTGACCGGCGGCACACCAAACTTCGACGATCCATTTAAATCGGGATTCGCCAACCATTTTGCTTCTTTTTGATGAAGATAGACTGGAGCCGATGTGAATCGTCTCAACATGTCAACGCCACCGATGTGATCAAAATGAGCGTGTGTTAAGAGGATTGCTTCGACTTGCGCGTTCCGCTGCTCGATTTCGTCAAAGAAACGCATATCTTCCGTTCCCGGATCAATGACGAGACATTTCCCATCTCGAAAAAGAAGGTATCCGTTTTCCGAGGCGATACCTGAAGTAATACTTACGATTTCCATATGATCAGACTCCTTTTAAACATCATTCTTTTCTACTATACACGAAATTGTCGAAACTTCCCTCTTCCCCCTCTCGACTTTAGGCGGATAGTCAGCTAAACTAAAAAGTGAGATTTAAGTGAAATCTTCGTGAACTTCATAACGTGATTTTTAAGGGGGAGTACGTCATGCATTTGGATCAACCAATCGGTTGGCTTTTCTTCATCGTAGCACTCGTCGGTGTTTGGGCCGTCGTCCGTTCACTTAAGAAACGCCAAATGTTTCCACTCGTATTTGCTGGACTGACTGTTGTACTATTCGGCTGGTTCGGTATTGCGACGCTGATTTTCGGTGGAATCCCATCGTAATCGTTGGATAAACATTAAAAAGGTGAGCTTTCTCGTCGAGAAGGCTCACCTTTTTTTGTCGTCATAAGTCTTGCGAAACGGATCGTACGAACAAAAGAAAGCCGAAATCCCTTAAGACGTAGAGGGATTTCGGCTATTTTAGTGTTTATCACGACTTATTTAGACTTTTGTAAGAAACGTAGCAAGTCACCGTAAATGACTTTGTCCGACAGACCGAGTTCTTTTTCAGACTGTTTGACTGCCTCTTTACAGATGGCTCCATTTTCTTCATCCGTCACTTCTTCACCTGTTTTCCGGTCATAACACGTTTCTTGTGTATAAACGGTTTTATCGGTAATGATAGACCCATCACGGAACAAGGCGTAATCTTTATGTTCTTTTGAGAACAAGTCTGTTCCGAATAAGACTTCATCCTTAAAGTCTTTTCCTAATAGGTGGAGCAACGTTGGTTTCATGTCGATTTGACTCGCCACTTCTTCGTGCTTCACACCTTTAGTTTGTCCTGGTAAGTGAATGACGAACGGAACACGTTGCAACTGAGCGACGTCATATGCCGTCAACTCATCTTTTTCGAGGAGTTCCGCCATCGCCGCGTTATGGTTCGTCGAGATTCCGTAATGGTCACCATACAACATGAAGATTGTATCGTCCCATGTACCATCCTCTTTCAGACCATCGATGAACTTACCGAGTGCCATGTCTTGGTATGCGAGGGCTTGGACATAATGATTCAATGTCGTCGAGCTCGTCTCAAGCGGTGGGACAAGTTCATCTTCCGGTTTCGGCATTTCGAACGGATAGTGGTTCGTCAATGTGATGAACTTCGAATAAAACGGACGTGGAAGATCTTTCAACATTGGTAACGACTGTTCAAAGAACTTGTCGTCGAGTAAACCCCACTCCGTTAAATCATCCGGGTTACCGAGATCATAATCGGTCTCCGAGAAGAAACGATCGACACCAAAACTATTGTAGACGATGTCACGATTCCAGAATGATTTATTGTTCGCATGGAACACGGCAGAATAATAGCCGTCTTCTTTTAACATCTCTGGTGTTGCCCGGAATTCATTTTCCCCATTCGTAAAGAACGCAGAACCACGCCCAAGTGGATAGATTGAATTCTCTAAGATGAATTCAGCATCCGATGTCTTCCCTTGTCCCGTATTATGGTAGAAGTTATCCCATGAATGTGACTCTTTAATTAATTTGTTTAAGTTCGGTGTGATTTCTTGACCATTCGGCGCTTTCAGACCAACCGCAAATGATTGGGCCGATTCGAATGACATCACGATGACGTTTTTACCTTCGTACTTACCGAACATGACCGGGTTCGGCTCAGCATACTTCGACGCGACGAAGTTTTGAACTTCCGACAATTCAGAACTGTCCGCAAGAGCTTTTTGTGCTGATGTTTTTGATTGAATCAACGCGTCATACATATGGAAGTTAAACGTTCCGATATTTTTGACGAGTAGTTCGCGATCAAATGCCCGTGTCAATAGTTCCGGACGTTCCGTTTCAGCAAGTGCCAAGTTTCCAAGGAAGACAGCAGTTGCTGCGACGAACGCTAAAATCGCGCGTCCTCGTGACGCGACATTTTTAGACATGTCCATTTTCCGTAAGAAGAATGGAAGAATCAATAGATCGCCGACAATCAATAAGTCTGCCCATGTCAACAATGATGTAAGCGATGCTGAGACCGTCTCAGCATTTGATGTTTGGAACAAGACCGGTAACGTCAAGTAGTCATTGAAGAAGCGGAAGAAAATGATGTCCGCATAAAGAACGAGCGTCGCCAGGACGAGTATTCCGTAGATGAACCATTTTTGAACGTTACCACGGAAGAAGAAACTAAATCCAAACATGAAGAGCGCCGAACTGATTGGATTAATCAGTAAGATGAATGCTTGTGCTGAATTCGTAATCGGAACATCGAAAAACAGCGTGTATGCTACATACGTTTTTAACCAAATTAACAATGTCGCAATCCAAAAAAGTTTATGTTCTGTGTAGGTGCTTTTCACACCTTGGCCTACCTTTAGTCGCATGCGCGACCAAATGCCAGAGTCTTGCTGCATAAAAACCTGCCTCCTAATATACGTGTGTTCTTGACCTGGAACTTTTACACGTCAATCCATATTCTATTTATACCCGTATCACGTGAAAATTTTACGCTTACTTTTACAAAAATGCAACCTGAACAAAGCAGATACTTAACAATCACATACTTTCCTTACGTTTGTAAACAAAAAAAAGATTCGCAAAAGCGAACCTTTTTCTGAAATTTAATGAAATCATTTTTTCAAGAACATTTGTTTCGCAAGCCATGCACAACCGATGACACCTGCGTCATTCTCAAGTTCAGCAATTTTGAAAGTCGTCGACTCAAACACACGCGGTAACGCGAAGCGTTCAAATTGTTTTTTGAGCGGTACCATCAAAGCATCCCCTGCTTTTGAAACCCCACCACCGATAACGATCATTTCCGGATTGATGCTGTTCGCGAGATTCGAGATTGCTAATCCGAGATGGAACGTCACTTCCTCGACGACTTCCGTCGCAACCCGGTCGCCTTTCGTATAGGCATCGAAGACATCCTTCGCCGTCACGGCTTGAATATCGTTCAGAACCGTTTGCTGTCCTTTTCGTTTTTCGAGCCCGAGACGTGCCACACCTGTCGCAGAGGCGATCGTTTCAAGACATCCTTTTCGTCCACAACCGCACAGGACGCCGCCTTCTGCTAACATCGTGATATGCCCGATTTCTCCTGCCATCCCGACTGTCCCGTGAACGATTTGACCGTTCGTAATCAATCCACCACCGACGCCTGTCCCGAGTGTCACAGCAAGTAACTCCGTCGCTCCACTACCGGCACCTTTCCACATCTCACCAATTGCCGCTGCATTCGCATCATTTTCAATAACAGCCGGTAAACCCGTCAATCGTTCAAATTCACCAATCAACTCAAAGTTATTCCAACCGATGTTTACGGCACGTTCGACGACACCGGTATTAAAGTCGATGAAGCCTGGTGCACCGATTCCGGCACCAACGAAGTCTTCCGGACGTTTATTACTCTCTTTACATTTCTCAAAAAAAGATGTCGCGATGTCGCCTGGAATCTGTTCCCCATCATTCAGGATAACCGTCTCGATCTCCCATTTTTCAACGATGATGCCTTGTAAATCAAGAATTGCCATCTTGACTGTCGTTCCACCAATATCAATCCCGAGTAACCATTTCATCTGCATAGCTCCCTTATTCGTAAATGATTTCATCTCTATTAGTTTAGCTGAACGGCAATCTTGTGCAAAGGGTTGCACAAGATTTTTCTCTTACAAATGTCGTGATTTTTTGAATTCATGTGCCAAAATCACCTTCGCTGAATCATATTGCTTTTTTTCTAACACACCGGCTTGCTCGAGCTCATCGAGTTCGAGCATCATCATTGCTATATCCGACTCGCGATCGCCTAAATAGACAATCGTCCCGTACGTTTTCAATAACTGCTGCACATCATAAAGTGTTTTCATCATTCATTTTCTCCTTCACGAACACATTCAGTAAATCATACGTCGCTTGAAGTGACGCTTCATGCGTCCGTTCATACGAGTGACTCGATTCGATTCCTGGACCAAGCAGTCCATGACGGACGTCGTGCCCCGCACTGACGGCTGCTGAAGCGTCAGAACTGTAATATGGATAGATATCGACCTTATACGGAATCGAATGGCTTTGGGCAAGACGTGTGAACTGATGACGTAATGCAAGATCATACGGTCCTGAACTATCTTTCGCACAGATTGATACCGTATATTCATCCGAGTGTTGTCCTTCTCCTAATGCGCCCATATCGACTGCAATGTATTCTGCGACGTCTTCAGAAAAACCGGCATTCCCACCAAATCCGACTTCTTCATAATTTGAAATCAGAATTTGCGTCGTATGCGGTAATGTCTCGTTTTTCCACTCCTTGATCAGTTCAAGCAACAGGGCGACGGATGCTTTATCGTCCAGATGACGTGATTTGACGAAACCTGTTTCGGTATGAATAAATCGCGGATCGAACGTCACGATGTCACCGACTTCGATCCCTGCTACCCGTGTTTCCTCTGCCGTCGTTGACCGGATGTCGAGTCTCACTTCGATGTTCGTCGCATTTCGCTCTTCCGTGTTCGTCACGCGTGACGTATGGACGCTTGAGTGATGGAACAAAATCGTTCCTGAGACGGTCTGTCCGTCCATTTTATGGACGAGACAATTTTCACCTTCGATTGCCGTCCACGCATAACCGCCAAGTTGTGATAACGTCAGTCGACCTGTCGGCAAAATTTCTTTGACCATCGCCCCGAGCGTATCGACGTGTGCTGTCAACAAACGAATCCGTGAAGACTGTCCGGGCAACGTAGCGATCAATGCTCCTTTTTCTAACTTTTTATACGTAATTCCTTCTGCTTTAAATCGATTTTCTACATATGTAAGAGCATGCGCGGTAAATCCAGTCGGACTTGGGATTTCTACTAATTCACGAATCGTCTCAATCACAGCTTTCATCTTGTTCGCTCCTCGTTTGACGTCCTTTTTAAGGAAGGACGGCTTATTTTAATGAAATCGTTTCCTTCTTATGATACCAAATATCTCTCTCCAGTCGAAAAAGAATGCACAATCAAAAAAAGCGACCGCCTACTATGAAAAAAAGCCATAGCAACAGTTGCGCTACGACTTTCATCCTTTAAATGACTTCTTAACTCTTTCATTTAGACGTATTTTTTCATCCAAATGTCATCTCGATACGTCCCATCCTCTAGTTTGACCGAATCAGGGTCTTCTGCATATACTTCGAAACCAAGTGATTCATAGAGTTTTTGAGCAGCTTCATTTCCTGACAAGACGGCTAGAATGACTTGTTCGACTTCCGGAATTTGTTTCGCCTCTTCAATCAAGGCCTCCATTAGGGCGCGACCCGTGCCCCCACGATAATCCGGTGAGATATAGACACCAGAAATCATCGCCTTATGTGATTCCCGTGACAGTTCGTACGGTTTGACCTGACCAAATCCAAACAATGTATCTTCATCGAATATCCCGATCCAAACTTCATCAGACTCCGGATCTCCTTCTAGCCCCTCTTGAACTTCTTCGAGCGGCGTTTGTTGCTCATCGTCAAAAGAATGACCAAATGCATCCGGATGATTTTTTAGACCTTCGAGGCGTAAGCGCCAATACTGTTCTGCATCTTCCTTTGTTAACGTTCGAAATGTATACATGACTATCGTTTCTCCCCTTTGTGAGTTTTCTAATGTTTCTTAAGACATGAAAAACTCTTCTATCCCTAACATAACCTTTTTCTAGTAAAATAAAACCTAGTTTTCAGATTTTTTATCGCGTCCTTTTTTTAATCAAAAAATCGTACCCACTGAAACTCCGTTTGCCCGAGTTCAGTGGGTACGATTGACGCTTCCGATTTAACGTAAGACAGGTTCCATCGTTTGACGTAAAACTTCCGCCGAATGATGGAATTTTTTTAATTCCTCATCCGTCAGCGACACCTCGATGACTTCGCGCACACCTTGTCGGTTAATCACGGCAGGTACACCGATATGAATACCAGAAATCCCGTACTGTCCGTCAACGTGCGCTCCTACAGTCAACAAACAGTTCTCGTTCCCGAGAATCGCACGGACGATCCGAACGAGACCAAGTCCAATCGCATAGTATGTTGCACCTTTTCGTTCAATGATATGATAGGCTGCATCGCGTACATTGATATAGATTTGATCTAAATCTTTTTGAGAATAACGATCGTCTTCTGCAAGCAGTTCATCAATCGTTTTTCCATAGATTCTTGAGTTGCTCCAGGCAGCGAATTCCGTGTCGCCATGCTCACCTAAAATATAGGCGTGGGCGTTTCGTGAATCGATATTAAAGTATTCTCCTAACATTTGGCGCAAGCGTGCCGTATCGAGTACCGTTCCTGATCCGAAGACGCGTGACTTTGGTAAACCAGAATATTTCCATGCTAAATGTGCCATGATGTCAACGGGATTTGATGCAACGACGATGATGCCGTCAAATCCTGATTCCATGATTTGGCGCATCATTTCTTTCATGATTAAAGCATTTTTCGCAACGAGGTCAAGTCGTGTCTCACCCGGTTTTTGTGGTGCACCGGCCGTGATCACAATGACTTCGGCATCTTTACAATCCACGTAATCCCCTGCCCATATCCGCATCGGCGAAGAACTGAATGGCGTCCCGTGATTTAAATCCATCGCTTCCCCTTCAGCTTTTGCTTTATTCACATCAATGATGACAAGTTCTTCACAAAGTCCAGCTGTCGTCATTTGATACGCAAAACTTGATCCTACTGCCCCCGCACCAATTAACGCAACGCGTGTAACTTTAGCATGTAATTCCATCCGATATGTCCACCCTTCCAAACAAATTAAAAGTTTGTTAACTATATCACAATTAGATTGTAACATCTTTCACAAACTATTAAAGACTGTGTAAACGGTCACATTTTGTCTAATTTGTGTCAACAATATCCTAACATAAGGAAGTCAGGTACTTCACCTTCCATTACCACAATCGATACAACATGAAACCAATCAGCCCCGCTAGCGTACTGGACAAATAATTAACGGCGTCATTCCCTAGCCACTTCCACCCTCGGACATATTGTGTCGTAGTACCATGATGGATTTTTTTCTCGGTTTCTTTGCCACAAATCTGACAACGATACTTTCGTTGAACGGTAGCGCCTAACACCGTATCGAGAATACTGCCAAGGACACCTCCGGCCGCGACGATCAACCATTGCTTTACGGACAAATCGAATAGAATGTCACCCGCTGTCGCGATAAATAATGCACCGATGATTGTCGCGAGTGTCCCGAGTAAAGATACCCCGCCGCTCGTTCCTCGTAAGACCGGTTTAAACGTCCGGATTGAAATCGGTTCTTTTTTAGAAAGCGGACCAATCTCGGATGCCCATGTATCTGCATTCGAAGCAGCAATGACAATCAAGAAAACTAATAAAAAATCAAATTCATTTGTCAGTACAACGCCTATCGAAGCAAGCATAGCGGTTCCACCGTTGGCAAGTACTTGCCAACCATCTCGTGCACCATCCTTCTCGACGATTTGATCGACGGACTGCTTGCGTGCCTTACCGAGTTTTGATAACAGGCTAGAGCTACCGAAGAATAACAGTAACAGGACTAATCCTTCATAATCGAGCGCATAGACGACCGTGCTGCCGACAAGTATCGTCAACAATGCACCGCTTTTCGTTAATAATCCAAATTGATAGCCAGCATATCCGAGAGCTAAGCAGATGAATAGAAGAACAGTTAATGACATTGAATGACCTCATCTTCAGTGACAATTGTATCAACCGGGCGATCAAATGATTCTACTTCGAATCGTTCCACGACTTGAACGGCAAATGCAATCGAAAGCGTCGGACCTGAAAAATCAATCAACGCACGATCATAAAACCCACCGCCCCATCCTAAGCGATAGCCATTACGCATATAGGCACGACCCGGTACGATACAAAGATCAATCGTCGGCAATGCAATTTCAAAAGCAGTTGCATCCGGTTCAAAAATCCCCATCGAATTCTCAATCAGTCGACTGCTTGGCGAATGTTCAAAAAATCTCATTTCTTGACCGATGACCTTCGGAATGACGACACGTTTTCCATCCGCCCATGCTTGTTGAATGACTCGATCCGTTGAACATTCGTTTCGAAACGAGAGGGTCACCGCAATTGATGTCGCACTCATCCATTCTGGCAATACAAATAACTGCTCTGCAATTCGTCGTTCCCGCTCCTGCCGGTTTTCCAACTCGTTCAGTCGCTCACCGATTACCCGTCGCGCTGCTTTTTTATTCATATAGTATTCCCCCATTCACAAAAAAAGCCATCACACAAGGTGACGGCTTCCATCTCAATTATTTTACTTCACGGTGAAGTGTGTGCTTACGGAGACGTGGGTTGTATTTCTTCAACTCAAGACGCTCTGGGTTGTTACGCTTGTTCTTTTTAGTGATATAAGTACGGTCACCAGTTTCAGTGCAAGCCAAAGTAATTTTAACGCGCATGGGATTCCCTCCTATCTAGCTCTCAATGTATCAAGTGTTTTTGCTTTACATAAGGTTAAGCATACTCAAGTATCGTACCAAGAAAGGAACGGAATTGCAACTGTTCATCCGTTCTTTTTCTGAATCGCCAATTGTTCGTATGGTTTTTCAAGGTTCACTTGGAATTCAAGCGGTTTTTGAGCAACATGATAATCATTTTCGATTCCTTGTCGCGCTTCTTCACGTTCTAAATAAATCAATTGTGAATGACGAAGTGCTTCGCCCTCTAATCGTTTAATCGCAACAACTAAACCACCGCTACTCGCTGGAGAACGCTCACTCTCAAGATTGTACACATTGCTGACAAGCGGCAACTGGTTGATCTCAGCAAACGATTGAGCAGCCGACGCCGTCTCCATCGTAAAGTTATGGACAAGGCGGAATTCTACGATTTTATGCAGGGCTTGCGCTTGACGCAACACGGCAAGATTTAATCCGGCCAACTGATTGTAAGTCTGAACGAGCGGTAGACCCGTCATGCGGACGCCGTAAATATGAACGCCATCTTCAAATCGATAAGCCGTCTCATTTTCTGTGATGACATAGACATTTTCTCCCGCTCCTGCCAATCGCTTCGCAAACTCAGCAATTGGTCGGTTCGAATCTTGGTAATCTTTTGCGACGAGTAAAATCGCAGCATCGTTCCATGACGTTTCACGTTGCACCGCAACATAGTAGTCATGCGTCGTCAAATAGACGTCTGGTTCGATGTCTGTATCCGCTAAGAAGGGATATTCGGCATAACGCGTTTCAAGCCAGTCGGTCGTTAATTCTCCAGCGTCAAGTAACCGCTCCGTTTCTTCAAATCGCTTAATATGTTCACGGAATCGATTCGCCGCATATTGTGCCGTCGTCTGTCCATCGAGAATGAACGGCCAGTCGCTCGAAACCGCGAGCAAGTATTCACGAATCAATTGACGTTTTGCTTTGACCGTCAAACCATCTTGATGACGATTACGCGCCATGACACCGGCTAATCGTTTTTCAAGTTGATGCAAGTGACGAATCATCCAGTCGTTCCGTTCATTGATCCACACATCCGCATACCCTTTCCGGCCCCATGTCCCCATTGCGACGTGCACCGTCTCGATGTCGCCAAAATGACGCTCGAGGAACATTGTAGGTGAAATCGATTCGACCCCAACATCTTCAAGTCGTTCCATGGCTTTACCAAGGAAGTCCGGTCCCTCAAACCACCAATGACCAAATAATTCCGCGTCAAATGGTGCTGTGACAAGAAACGGCGGGAAGTCTTGTCCACTGTGCTGGTCAAGATGCTCCGCCAATGCTTCCGCAAAGTCAGCTGCATGCTCATCCGTTTGTTTCCAAGCCCAGTCGCGGACATAAAAAGCCTTTTGATCGGACTCTCCTGTAACACGATGTAATTTTAAGCCCGTATCGTAGCGGAGTCCTTCAGGATGCATGAATTCTGCAATTTGGTCCCACTCCCGATCATAGGCAAGATCGCGGTAAAATTCACGATAGTTCGGGTGTCCCGGATAACCAATGACAGAACTCCAAATGCGTCCAGAAATGATTTGATCGCGCGGAAACAGTGCAACACCATGTGGCGAATAGACCGGTGCGCCGATGCCGTGTTCCGGAGCAGGATCAGCGTTTAAGATGGAATGTTCGTCTACGAATGTATAACGAATCCCCTCTTCGTACATGATTTTATCAAGACCTGGTGTGTAAGCACATTCCGGCATCCATAGCCCCGTCGGACGGAATCCATAATGACGTTCGAAACAGTTTAATCCAGTTTGAATCTCTGACCGGGCAGCTTGCTCTGATAACATATGCGGACTGAAACCATGCGTTGCCGTACAGGTCATCAATTCAAGGTAACCCGCTTCTTTATAATGACGGAAGGCATGGTTTAAATCCCGATCCCAATGTTCGAATGTATTTTTTAAGTCACGGTACCGTTCTTTGTAGAAAAGCAGGGCATCCCGTTCTTCCGCCACTAAATCGCGGTCAAGTTCTTGATCAATTAAGCGTAATGTATCATCTAAATGCTCTACATAACGTTCTTGAATCAGTGAATCCGCAAGCATTTCAATGACGGGTGGAGAAATACTAATCGTCCATCCGAGCGGACGCTCCAGACGATCAATTTCCCATAATAACGGAATATACGTTTCTGAAATCGCTTCGTACATCCAACGCTCTTCTAGACGATGAGCTTCCTGATGACGAATATAAGGTAAATGGGCATGTAAAACGAGTGAAAAATAGCCTTTGCGCATGTTTTCTCTTCCTCTCCTTCTTTCTATCTTTTAGCTCAACGAATTCGGTCGAAATAAGAATACGGTCGTAAAACTTCTACCCATTCCGGTTGCTCGACTTCTCCATTTTGCCAACGAGCGACGACTTCAGCGAATCGCCCTTCAACGACAGGTTCGTCACGCGGCGTCTCGACCGGCTTCGAACGTAGTACCGGAACAAAGTCACCATCAATCGTTTGAATTCCCCATTCGATGATGTATGTAGTGTTTGGGGATAACGGACGAACGAACCAAGAGTTCGTCATTTCCGGCAGTTCAAATTGATACGTCCGGTTCGCTTCACCTTTTTCATACTCGACTAACGTCACATCAATGATTCGAAGTTCTTTACGGAATGAATCGAACGCTGCATGGTAATGCGTCTCTAACATTTTACGAGATAACTCCGAGAGCTCCCAGTACACGTACAATGCCGTCGGCGATTGAACGATGGCATGCATGATGTCATCTTCATAGTGCGTCGCCATCCCGAATGCATCCCGTTCAAGCGATGGTATGGCGATGACAGCAGGAACGATTTCATTCGCAGCCACTTTCATCGATGGAGTGGCTTTCTGTTGTTTTTTAGGAGCTGCTGTTTTTTTGTCCGTTGGTTCTGAAAGTGATTTTCGGTACTTACTCCACGCATATTTCACTTTCCCTTCCGTCGACTCTAATTTCTCAGCGATTTGTTTTGTCGTCAGTCCTTGTTCTTTTAATTTTATGATTTTATCAAGCATTACCTATCACCTCTTTATCTTTATTCACTTCTTTCCTATTCTACAAACTTGTTTCAAATTCCTTTACGAAAAAAAGTAGGTCGAGGATTTTCCTCGTACCTACTCAAGTTAGTTATTTAAGTCGTAGTGTTTCCCTTTTTCGAGATAGATGAGGTGCTCCCCGACGTTCGTCAAATGGTCGCCCATCCGTTCGATGTAGCGACAGATGTTCGTAAACTGCATGATTTCATCGACAACAATCGGTTGCAATGACATATGGCGCATGTATTGGCGAAGCGCTTTATATGTCGTCTCATCAATGATGTTGTCGAGATCGGATAACGCTTTTGCTTTTTCGATATCACCATCGCGATAGGCGACGATGGCTGTTTCCGTCATATCAAGCAATGTTTCAAACGCTTCTTTTAGAAGCGAGATGTCGATGACATAAGGAAATGTTTCGACACGTAAAACCGCTTTCGAGATGTTTCCGGCATAATCGGCAATCCGCTCTAAGTCTGTTGCGATTTTCATCGCTGTCACGAGTCGACGTAAATCCGTTGCCACTGGTTGTTGTTTCGCAATCAAAAGAATCGCATCATCATTGATTTCAAGTTCCAGCGCATCGAGTTCGTTATCATTTTCAATCACTGTACGCGCGATGTCGAGATCGTATTTTTCAAGTGCTTCTGCTGTCGTCGCAATCTGTTGCATCGTCTTGCGGGCAAGAAGAAAGACTTTTTGATCGAGTACTGCTAGATTTTCTCCAAAAATCGTACGGTGAGCTGCCATTGAAAGTTCCTCCTAATTATCCGAATCGTCCTGAAATATAATCCTCTGTCCGCTTATCACTCGGATTCGAGAAGATACGATCCGTTTGATCAAACTCCACTACTTCTCCGTTCAAGAAGAATGCCGTCTTATCTGAGACACGTGCTGCCTGTTGCATATTATGCGTCACGATGATGATCGAGTACTCTTTTTTCAACTCCTGGACGAGTTCCTCGACTTTGAGTGTCGAAATCGGGTCGAGTGCTGAAGTTGGCTCATCCATTAAGATGACATCCGGTTCGATTGCAAGGCACCGCGCGATACAAAGACGTTGTTGTTGCCCACCTGATAATCCGTAGGCATTTTCATTCAGACGATCTTTGACTTCATCCCAAATCGCCGCACCTCGCAAGCTACGTTCCACGATTTCATCTAAAATCTTTTTGTTTTTGACACCGTGGACACGTGGTCCGTACGCGATGTTATCGTAAATCGATTTCGGGAACGGGTTCGGTTGCTGAAAAACCATTCCGACGGACGTCCGTAATTCTTCCACTTCATATTCTTTATCGAAGATGTTCCGGCCGTTATATTCGATGACACCGTTCGTCCGTACGATTGGCACGAGCTCGACCATCCGGTTCAAGGTTTTGATGAATGTCGATTTCCCGCACCCAGACGGTCCGATGATTGCCGTGACTTCGTTTTGTTTAATATCTAAGTTGACATCTTTTAAGGCGTGGTCATCGCCGTACCATAAGTTTAAATTGTCGACACGGTATACACTGTCTTGCGCAGCTACTGGTTGATTCATAGTTGTTGCCCCTTCTTTCTCGGCTGTTTTTGTCGTCAGCTTCGTATCCATCATCTGTGTTCCTCCTTAAAAACGATTCAGCACACTCCTACGATTAATAACGTTTAGAAAAACGATTTCGAATCCAGATTGCAAGTGAGTTCATTGTCAATAAAATCACCATCAAGACAATGATTCCTGCTGCAGCAAGACCTTGGAAATCAGCTTGCGGACGGCTTGTCCAGTTATAAATTTGAATCGGCAACGCCGTAAACTCTGAAAAGATCCCTTCTGGTGCACGGGCGATGAAGATGGCTGCTCCGACCATGATAAGCGGTGCTGTTTCACCGATCGCACGTGAGACAGCTAAGATGATTCCCGTAATGACACCTGGAAGTGACGCCGGTAAAACGACTTTGAACGTCGTCTGCCATTTCGAGGCACCAAGTGCCAGTGAAGCATGACGCATCGCTTGCGGCACGGAACGAATCGCCTCTTGCGACGATACGATGACGACCGGTAAGCTCATTAACGCGAGCGTCAACGCTCCAGCGATCAATGTTGAACCGAAGCCCATATTCCGGACAAAGAATGTTAAACCGAGCAAACCGAAAACGATTGAAGGTACGCCTGCCAAGTTCGAGATGTTGACTTCGATGAACGATGTCATCCGCCCTTTTTTCGCGTATTCCTCTAAATAAATCGCAGCTCCGACACCCATGATGAAAATCATTGGAACGATTAAAAGCATTAGGAAGATCGTACCCATCAGTGCAGGATAGATTCCAGCGCGTTCTGGACGTCGTGATGGGCCATTCTGAAGGAAATCAAGCGATAACCATGCAGCACCATCACGGAGTACGCCGACAAGAAGAATACCAAGAACGACGAGACCAAATAGGAGACCAATCAAGAAAATCACTTTCGTCACATTGTTGACGACAAGACGCTGACTGATTGATTTTTTTACTGCAACTGGATCAATGAACTTTTTTTGTACAGGTTGTTTTTCTGGTAAGGCCATCTTAATACTCCTCTCTGAAACGACGCGTAATCCAGTTCGCGAGGAGGTTCATCACAAGTGTAAAGACGAACAACAGCGTACCGACAGCGTAGATACTATAATATTCAACGGTTCCATATCCCGCATCACCAAGCGCGACTTGAACGATATAAGCTGTCATCGTTTGGACAGGTTCAAGCGGATTGACGGTTGCAGTAGGATTTGATCCCCCGGCAATCGTCACAATCATTGTTTCACCAATCGCACGAGACATCCCTAGGACGATCGACGCGATGATACCTGAAAGTGCTGCCGGAACTACGACTTTTAAAGCCACTTCAAGGCGTGTCGAACCAAGTGCGAGTGCACCGTCACGGATTTTTTTCGGGACAGAACTCATCGCATCCTCAGAAATCGAGGCAATCATCGGGATGATCATGATTCCGACGACAATCCCTGGGCTGAGTGCGTTGTAAATCGCAAGACCGGGAATTAACTTTACGAGTAGAGGTGTAACGAACGTCAACGCGAAGAAACCGAAGACGATTGTCGGGACACCTGCTAAGACTTCAAGAATTGGTTTTAACACACGACGTGCGCGCTCTGACGCATACTCACTTAAATAAATAGCAGATGTGAGTCCGATCGGCACGGCAACTAGCATCGCAATCACGGTAATCTCAAGTGTTCCGACGACGAGCGGCCAGATTCCGTACTCTGGAACCGAGTTCAACGGGTACCAGCTCGTACTACCGAAAAATTCTTTGATTGAGACGACTTCAAAGAAATGTTCCGTTTCGATGACTAACGTGAGAATGATGCCAATGGTCGTAACGACCGAAGCAAACGCACATAAAAATAAGATGATTGGCATAATTCGTTCCATGATGTTTTTCATACTGAATTTTTGTTTTCGGTTCTGTTGAATCAGCTCGCGAACCGAGTTTTTTGATGATGAATTCATCCTTCTTCGCTCCCTACTTCATCATTCCTACATAAGAACGGGACTTAAAAAGGGAGAGATTCCCCCCTTTTTAAGTCACCCTCCTATTCGGATGTTTATTTCATTGCATCTTCGATTGCTTTTGCATTTTCGTCATAACGCTCTTGCTTCATTTTGACGTAACCGACTTCTTCCGCTAAATCACCGGCATTTTCATTCGTAAATTTCACGAAGTCAGCGACTTGTTTTTTATCAGTGAGTGATTTGTTGTTTACATACGTGTAGATTTCACGTGATAACGGATATGAAAGATCGTTGATTGTTTCTGGTGTTGGATCAACAGCATCTTTTCCTTCAGCCGATAACGGTACTTCTTTTAACTTATCTTTGTTTTCAGCATAGTACGCATAACCAAAGTAGCCGATTGCGCCTTTTGTTCCTTCGACACCTTTAACGAGGACGTTATCATCTTCAGAAAGCTGGACGTCTTTACGCATATCTTTTTCATCCATTACTTCCTCATTGAAGTAATCGAATGTACCTGAGTCTTTACCAGGGCTGAAGAATTTGATTGGTTCTGCTGGGTAAGATGAATCGACATCTTTCCATGTTTTGACGTTCGGATCCTGCCACATTTTATTGAGCTGGTCAATCGTCAATTCCTTGACCCATGTGTTTTCTTTACTTACTGCAACTGTTAATCCGTCAAGCGCTAGTGCCATTCGTGTATATTCAATTCCATTTTTTTCTGCTTCTGCTGCTTCTTCTTCTTTGATTTCACGTGAAGCGTTCGAAAGATCTGTTTCACCGACGACGAAGCGTTTAAATCCGCCACCTGTCCCAGACACACCGACCGTTACGTTTACATCTGGCTGTTCAATCGAATATTCTTCTCCGACTGCTTCCATGATTGGAAAAACTGTTGACGATCCATCAATTGCAATCTTTCCTGAAAGATCCGACGAACTCGAAGAGCTTCCTTCGTCATTTCCGCATGCTGCACCGACTACTGCGATTGAAGCTACTGTTGTGATAAGTGCTGTTTTTTTCATCCAAGACATGATTAAATTTCCTCCTCGAAGTATGTCGCTTATACCAATACGACTTTTTATCCGTTTCCCTTACAAGACTTATAATACGGATGAACTATTAAAACGAAATGAATCCAACGTAAAAGAATTGTAAAGGCTTGTTTTTTGCAGTTTACAATTCAAAATACATTATAAAAAAAGGTCAATCCAAATAAAAAAACGAAGATGAGTTTCCTCACCTTCGCTCTTCTAGTTAATTTGGCTTAGTCTGCCACGGAATATCTTTTACATTGAAGTACGCCTTCACTAAATCATGCCCAATTTTCGAGTTGACCGTTTCCTGCTCCATATATGGAAGGAACACGGCCCAAGCAATCTCTGGATTATCATACGGCGCCCAACCGACAAGGTTCGAGTTTAATGAACGAACCGGCTGACCACTGCTGTCACGTAATGCAATCCCGTCTTCACCATATACGCTTACCTGTGCCGTACCTGTCTTAGCCGCCGCATCGATTCCTGTCAGCGCAATTACTTTAGAAGTCCCGCGCTCTCCTTTGACGACTCGATGTAATCCTTCACGGACGTGATCAATGTTGTCTTGGCTGACTTCGATTCGGTTCAAGTAATTTGTTTCGAAGCTATACTCGACTTGTTTTGTTTCTTCTTCAATTGAATTCGATGCGAGCACTTCTTTTAAAAAATGTGGTTGAACACGATAGCCGCCGTTCGCGAGTGTTGAGATATACTGCGCGACTTGTAACGGAGTGAACGCGTCATATTGCCCGATGACACGGTCCATCAAGAGCGTGACGCGGTCCGGTGTCCCTTGCACACCTTTCGCTTCGTACGGTAAATCAATCCCAGTCGTCACGCCGAGCCCGAACTGGCTGTAATAGTTTTGCATGATGGCTGCAGCAGCATCGACGCTCGCCCCTGCAATCCCATTACTCGGATAATTTGCCATCCGCATTGCGATGTTGAACATATATACGTTTGACGAGCGTTCGAGCGCCGTCAAATCCGTAATCGGCCCCATGTTGACGTAAGAAGCCTTCTTCGTCCCACCGATTGTAATCGGCGCATCATTGATGACTTCATTTTGACGAATGACGCCTTCTTCAAGTCCCATTGCAACCGTCGCCCCTTTAATCGTCGATCCGATTTGGAGTGAGGTCAGAACATTATTGATTGCGACGTCACTGAATTTATTCGTCGCCGTATCGAGTTTTTGTCCCGACATCGCTAAAACTTCACCCGTTTGCGGGTTCATCACGACCGCATAACCTTCTTTAAGATAGCCGCTTCCCATGCCGCGACCCATCTTGATCGCTTGTTGGAGGATTTGATCGACCTGTTTGTTGTATTCCGCGTCAACCGTCAGAACGAGGTCTTTTCCAGACTCTCCTTCTTCGCGGTTCGGCTCACCAACTGGTTCGCCGTTAAACGTCTCATACACATCATATGCCGGTTTACCGCGCAGTAAATCTTCATATTGTTGTTCTAAAAACGATGTTCCGACCCGATCGTTCAAACTGTACCCTTTTGCCTTGTATTCCGCTTGTTGCTCAGCAGGAATCTTCGAGTACTTTCCGAAAATGTTCCGGAGCGTTCCTTCATATGGATAAGATCGTTCATAGAACGGTTCCACAGAAACACCTTTCAGGTCTTCGAGATTTTCGTCAATGATCGCCATCTCTTTTGCCGTCGCACCAAGCTTGACAAGTTGTGGATCAAGCGCATACCCGACTTCCATATTGTGTTTGATTGCGACGATTTCCATTGTTTTATCATCATAATCAATATCTTTCTCTGTAATTGTATCGAGCATGACTTGATTCTCTTCAGCAATCGATAACTTTTTTCGTTCTTCCAATGTCGGATACTTTTCTTTCATGACAGCATCAAAACGACGTTTCGACTCTTCTGTATTGGTCGCGATCCAGTAATCTTTTAAGTCACGTTCCGTTACCTTCCAATCATCTTTCGGTAAATTGATGATGGCAGCGAGACGTGAAGCTGTTTCAATCCGCTCATCGACCTTTGTATTTTGCGAGCGTCGGTAGACAATTGAATATTTTGAAATCGTATCGACGAGCAATCGTCCATCGCGGTCATAAATTTTCCCGCGTGGTACTTCATACTTTGAAGCGATCATCTCTGTTTTTTGAACTTCTCGTGAGATTTTTTCACCATTGACAATTTGGACGACACCAAGTCGGAAAATCAAAATCGCAAATAATAAAAAAACAACAAAGAACATTAAATTTAATCGAAGCGGCAAGTGGTTACGCCGTCTTCCTCTTACCGTGATTCGTTTCGCCATGGCGTACTCCCCTATCGTTCAAAAAGTCATCTTTGTTCATTATATAGAAGGAAACAATCCATAACAACCTATCCCATCATTTTCCGCATTAAAAAAAGAACCGTGCCCTCTTACCGGGGACACGGTTCTAGCATTTAAAAATGATTATTTTGCGTCAGCGTAAAGCTTGGCAACGTGATCCCAATCAATGACATCGAAGAATGCATTGATGTAATCCGGACGACGGTTTTGGTAGTTCAGGTAATATGCATGCTCCCAAACATCAAGTCCGAGAATTGGCGTTTTACCTTCCATGACTGGTGTATCTTGGTTCGGTGTCGAAACGACAGCAAGTTTGCCACCTTCGACGATGAGCCATGCCCAACCAGATCCAAAGCGTGTTGTAGCTGCTTTAGCGAAAGCATCTTTGAATGCATCGAATGAACCGAATGCTTCATCGATTGCTGAAGCGAGTTCGCCTGATGGTGCAGCACCGTCGTTCTTTTTAAGCAATTTCCAGAAGAATGAGTGGTTCCAATGACCGCCACCGTTGTTGCGAACTGCTGTTTGAATGTCAGCAGGAAGCGCATCAAGGTTTTGAAGCAACTCTTCTAATGATTTCCCTTCGTGTTCCGAGCCTTCGAGCGCCGCGTTGACGTTCGTGACGTAAGCATTATGGTGTTTCGAGTGGTGAATCTCCATCGTACGAGCATCGATATGTGGCTCAAGCGCATCATAAGCGTAGCCGAGTTCTGGTAATTCAAATTTTGACATTTTCATGTCCCCCTTTATCCTATTTTCGGAACTTCAATACCTTTTAAGACTAGCAAAAATGACGGGTATAACGCAAGTAATGACCCTTACATTTTATTGTTCATCGCGTGGTGCGAATACAGAGACACCACCACCCGGAACAGGGAAAACACCAAATCCTTCTTCATCGATGACGACAGGCTCATCTTGGTGATTTGTGTAATCGAACCATTCTTCACCAGCACGATCTTCTCCGACGAACATCCGTTTTTCACACATGTCTGCATTTGACAATAGTACGGCACAACCCGAGTTCGGGAACTCTTCGACTCCGTGACGGACCCAACCGACACAGTGTGGATCATCGAGATAATCTTCTTGTTTCCCGTATGCTTTATGGTAGCGGGCGTACAGCAATGCATCGATCATCTCTTTTTTACCTTCGACTGGATGTGGTCCTTGTACACCGTAATAATCGCCGTAAAAGACACACGGATAACCGTCTTTACGAAGGAGAACGGATGCGTAAGCATGTTGTTTAAACCAATCATCGACCCACGACTCAAGCGATTCGCCTGGTTGCGAATCATGGTTGTCAACGAATGTAACAGCATTCGTCGGATGCGACTCAACAAGTGTATCTGCGAAGAGCATCGTCAAATCAAATTTTTTCCCCTGTTCTGATGCTTCGTGGAACTTATAATGAAGCGGAACATCGAATAAATCAATTGTATAGTCGACGCTATCTAAGAAGTGACGACAATCATCTAAGTCAGATTTCCAAAATTCACCGACCATATAAAAATCTTCTGGATTTTCACCCATCATTGATTTCGCGAATTCATTGACGAATTCGTAATTGATATGCTTGATTGCATCGAGTCGGAATCCTTGGCAATCGAGTGTATCCTTGAACCAATGCCCCCAGTCGATCATTTCCTTGCGGACTTCAGGATGATTGTAATCGATGTTCGCAAACATCAAGTAATCATAGTTCCCGAATTCGCTATCGACTTGGTTGTTCCAGTCTTTATTTTTTCCGGAAATTTTGAAGACGCCGGTTCTTTCTTCTCGCGCATCAAAATCCGTTCCGTTAAAGAATTCATGATTCCAAACAAAATCAGAATACTTCCCGTCACGTCCTGGGAAAGTAAATTTTGTCCATGCATCGATTTCGAATTCTTCTGAAATTTCTTTCGACCGATCTTCTGGGTTAACTTCGACGACATTAATCGTCTCCAGTTCATCTGCTGCCGCCTTATGGTTCATGACGACATCGGCATAAACAGCGATATCATTTTCATGTGCCACTTGAATTGCTTCAAGTAGTTCGTCTTTCGTCCCGTATTTCGTCCGAACCGTTCCTTTTTGATCGAACTCACCTAAATCATAAACATCGTATATCCCATACCCTGTGTCTTCATCTGATTGCCCCTTAGAAGCTGGTGGAATCCAAACAGATGTGATGCCTGCAGCACGAAGCTCCGGCGCTCTCTCTTTTAAACGTTGCCAATGCTTCCCATCATTTTCTACATGCCACTCGAAAAACTGCATCATTGTATGGTTACGTTCCATCTCTCTTCGCTCTCCCTCAATTACTATAGTATGAATATTATTACAATATCTTTAATATTCCCCAAGCGAACAAAAATAAACGCACACCCCTAAACAGGAGTGTGCGTTTCTTAAATGGACCCTGCAGGACTCGAACCTGCGACCGGACGGTTATGAGCCGTCAGCTCTAACCAGCTGAGCTAAGGGTCCTTAAGTAAATAGTAGCGGCGGAGGGAGTCGAACCCACGACCTCACGGGTATGAACCGTACGCTCTAGCCAGCTGAGCTACACCGCCATAATGAATTAAAACAACTACAATTAGATTAATGGAAAGCATCTAAAATGTCAATAAATTATTTCACAAAAATAAAGAGAGACTTCTTTACAGAAGTCCCTCCCGCTTATATTCATTTCATTCAAGCCGTTCCCGAACGTTGTTCGAGTACTAAATCTGTAATATTGACGGCGTGATCGCCAATCCGTTCGAGGTTCGATAACAGATCAACAAAAATCATACCCGCTTGACCTGTACACTCCCCGGCATTGACGCGTAAGACGTGGTGTTTACGGAATGAACGCTCGAGTGAATCGAGTTTCCCTTCTAATTCAAGGACTTGGCGTGCTAACGAAACATCATCACGTTCAACTGCTTTGATTGCCGTATCGACGATTTTTTGTGTTAGAACGTACATTTCATCCAACTCTTTTTTCGCTTTTGGCGTAAATTCAATCCGGTTGACGATTTGGAAGTCAACGAGTTCGATTACGTTTTCGACATGATCACCAATCCGTTCGAAGTCATTGACCGCATGCATTAAGAGCGAATGGTCATTCGATTCACGTTCAGAAAGATCGTTCGCCGCCACTTTGACAAGGTAGTTCGTGACTTCCGTGTTCAAATGGTTGATTGCATATTCAATCTGACCAGCGTCAGAAACATCTTTTTTATCATGGGATTGCGTGTAGCGATGTGCTTTACCGAGTGCTTCTTTCGAGAACTCACCCATCCGTAAGACTTCCATTTTTGCTTGGTTAAGCGCAAGTGAAGACGATTGATTCAAGATGTTTTGATCCAAATGACGTGGTTTTGAATCGACTGTCGTGTCTGTTCCCGGAACGACCTTTTTAACAAGCCATGCGATTTGTGCGATGAACCAACATTGAATCAATGTGTTGACGACATTGAACGTACCATGTGCAAAGGCAATTTGCATTTTCGGTTCAAGATTGAGTACACCTGTGATCCAAGCGATGAACGTCGAGAACAAAGGTAAGGCGACTAAGAAAATAATCGTACCGACGATATTGAAGATGACGTGTGCTGCTGCTGTCCGTTTTGCGGCAATCGATGCACCGAGTGCTGCGAGTACTGCCGTGATCGTTGTTCCGATATTATCCCCGAATAAAATCGGGAGAGCTGCTTTGATATCAATCATGCCACCAGAGTATAACTCCTGCAAAATACCAATCGTCGCAGAGGACGACTGGACAAGGAACGTAAAGACCGTCCCGACGAACACACCGAGTAACGGATTGTCTGACATCGAAATCGTCAGTTCACGGAACCACTCACTTGATTGAAGTGGTTTCATGCCGTCACCCATCAATGTCAAACCATAGAACAAGGCACCGAAACCGAAGAAGATTTGTCCGATGTATTGAATCCGTTCTTTATTGAAGAAGAAGATGAGAAACGCACCAAGCGCGATTGCAGGAAGGGCTGCTTCCTTGACGTTAAAGCCGATGATGAAGGCCGTGATCGTCGTTCCGATATTCGCCCCCATGACAACACCGATTGCTTGACGTAAATTCATCAGACCCGCGCTGACGAGTCCAACGACGATAACGGTCGTACCTGACGATGATTGAATCAAGACCGTGACGACAATACCGGCAAGAATTCCGAGTAACGGGTTCGATGTGTATTTGTCTAAAATGTAACGAAGTCGGTCCCCTGCTGTTTTTTGGAGCCCATCTCCCATATACTTAATACCGAATAGGAAAATACCGAGTCCACCAATAAAAGTGAAAATCATTTCCTGCAAATCATAATTCATCGTTTCATCTCCTCATATCTAAAAAAGTGGGATTGATTTTTTGTTAAGATTTTATTGTTTCAACCTCTCCTATTATGTAAAGGTCCGTTGAACTTGTAAATAGTTTTATCAACATTTGAATGTTAAGGTTTTATTAACCTGTACCAAAACAGAGAAAACCCTTTATTACAAGCGTTCCCAAACTCACTACACCACTGTTATGAAACAGAGAAAAGAGTGTTATCATGATTTTTTTAAGACAATTTATTAATTATTTACAAACCACCTTAGTTCCAAACCGATCTTTTTTAAAGACTCGCCTTGCCGATGTCTCCCTTTATTTTTGTGGATTAGCGTGGATTTCATTTTGGACGACAGTCATCGATAGTATATTTATCATCAAAACGGTTCCATTCATCGTCTGGTTTATGCTCCATTTCATTTTCGTCGCCATCGCGCTTTTACTGTTTCTTCTATTGATGTCATATTTGAATCGTTGGTTGATTGATTGGATACTCAAAAGACCATGGGCGTACCGGCAAGTTTTTCCGTATACGGTTGCTGCTAACTTATGGAGCTTTCCAGTCGGTGTCCTCTGTTATCAGCTCGGATTCACAGCACTTGGGGTAACGCTCCTATTAGTCGGTCACTTCATTTATTCTTTACTGCCCGTTTTCTCAGCGCGGAAGCGAAAAAAAAATACTCGTCCAAAGTCGTGATTCTGCCTTACTTCTTCGTCTCAGCTCCGTCTACCGGCGGATTGACAGTTGCTTATTTCTATTAAAGAATTGTAAATGTTCGAATTTCGTTCTTGTTTCTCGATTTTTAGGGAATAGTTCGATATGATAGAGAAGGTAAACTTACACAATATGGCGCTATGCCACAAAAGGAGATTTTCGATATGCCGAAAATGGTCCATCGCTCTAAGACTCGTCCCGTTCGTGTTGGGGACCTTGTCATTGGTGGAAATAATGAAGTCATCATTCAAAGTATGACAACAACAAAAACACACGACGTCGAAGCGACTGTCGCTGAAATCTTACGACTTGAAGAAGCCGGATGCCAAATCGTCCGCGTTGCTTGTCCAGAAGAACGTGACGCACTTGCGCTCGCTGAAATCAAAAGCCGAATCAACATTCCGCTTGTCGTCGACATTCATTTCAACTATAAACTTGCGCTCATGGCAATCGAAGCAGGAGTCGACAAAATCCGGATCAACCCGGGTAACATCGGTCGTCGCGAAAAAGTTGAAGCGGTCGTCACAGCTGCAAAAGCTAAAAATATTCCAATCCGGATTGGTGTCAACGCTGGTTCACTCGAGAAACACATTCTTGAGAAATACGGATACCCAACAGCACGTGGTATGGTCGAAAGTGCCTTACACCACATTAAGATTCTTGAAGACCTTGACTTCCATGACATCATTGTTTCGCTTAAAGCATCTGACGTTCAGCTTGCGCTTGAAGCTTATCAGTTAGCATCTGAATCATTTGACTACCCACTTCATGTCGGTATTACAGAGTCAGGTCCTTTACGTACTGGTTCATTAAAATCCGCTGCTGGTCTTGGTGCGATTCTTTCACGCGGTATCGGGAACACGGTCCGTGTCTCACTATCAGCTGATCCGGTCGAAGAAGTGAAAGTCGCAAAAGAAGTCTTGAAATCATTTGGTCTCGCAGCAAACGCAGCAACATTGATTTCTTGCCCAACATGCGGTCGGATTGAAATCGACTTGATGGCGATTGCGGCAGAAATCGAGGATTATATCGATAAGATTCAAGTCAACATCAAAGTTGCTGTACTCGGCTGTGCCGTCAACGGTCCTGGTGAAGCACGTGAAGCGGATATCGGAATTGCCGGAGCACGTAACGAAGGGCTTCTGTTCCGCCACGGAGAAATTATCCGTAAAGTACCTGAAGCGACGATGGTCGAAGAATTGAAAAAAGAAATCGATGCAATCGTTCTTGAAAAAGAAGCTGAAAAAGAAGCGGCGAAAGCCAACCAAGTTTAATTGTTGAAGAGCCCTCTTTTTAATTGAAGAGGGTTCTTTTCATATCCGTTTTTCGACTATGTTATACTAATGACAGAAATTTAAGGAACGCAGGTGATCCAATTGAAAATCGGCATCGATATCGATGGGACGATTACGCACCCGTCTTCATGTTTTAACTATATGAACAAGTATTTAGGAACTTCGATTGACTTCGAAATGGCATCCGAATATGAATTGCATACGTATACGGATATGGGACAAATCGAGTTTTGGGAATTCATGGTCAAGTCTGGTCATGAGCTCGGTATTTATCGAGAATCTACGCCTCAGGCATTTGTCCAAAAACATTTATGGGAATTACGTCAACATTTTGATTTGCACTACGTAACGGCACGCTCAGAAATCGTTCGACCGGTTACGGAAGAATGGATTGCGCGCCATGAATTACCACTCGACTCGCTCATCATGACCGGGTCGCATGACAAGGTTCAAGTTGTACGTGATCTATCACTCGATTTATTCATGGAGGATCGATTAGAGAATGCGTTACAAATTGCGGAAGATACGTCAATTCCAGTTATTTTGTTCGATGCTCCTTACAATCGAAAAGCACTTCCAGAGAACATCATTCGTGTTTCTTCTTGGGATGAAGCCGTTCAAACGATTTATAAATTCGCTCCAATCCGTTAAAAAACAGCCTTATCCGGCTGTTTTTTTTCCATTTTTTATACATAATCCGTTTACGTTATCGTACAATTATCATGAATTCGTTACGTTTTGTCTCGAGTCATCTTCTATTAGCTGAAAGGATTTTTTTATGTTATCGACGTTGAATATTTTTTTCACGAACATATGCATTATATTTTTAATACTATCTGTCACATTTTATTTGATGCGAAATCGACTCCCGATCCAGTATGACTCCAAGCGTTCAACGCGCTTGTATTTTGGTTTAGCAAATGGTTTAACCGGCATTTTACTGATGCATAACTCCATCTCAATCAATGGATCATTGATTGATTTACGACTGCTGCCGCTCGCTCTATCCGCTCTATACGGGGGGCCAGTCAGCATTGTGACGACAGGAATTATTTTACTGCTGTATCGTGTCCTCATCAGTGGGGGTGAATCCGTTAGTGCCTTACAAAATTCTCTAGTGATGCTGACCGGATTTACCGTGCTTATCATCCTCTGTGCTCAACTCATCAAACATAAAGGGCGACTCTTCACTGTTATTGTGACGATAGCCTCTACCTTAGTTCTCTTACGCATGTTGCTCGGCCCTTCACAACCTCATGCATGGCAGACGATTTTTTTGCCGTATTTCTTAATCACAATTGGCGCCTCGATTCTTTTTTATCATCTTTCATATATGTTACAAGGACACTTCGTTCTTTACGCGTACCAGTCCTATTTGGCTTCGACCGATGAACTGACGCGCCTCGCGAACCGTCACGTTATCATGGAAAAAGTACAGGCTCTTGTAGAAGCGAAGGCACCTTGGGGTGTGATCATCTTCGATCTTGACCACTTTAAGTCAGTCAATGATCAATATGGTCATGCTGTCGGAGATGCTGTATTACGCCACTTCTCCGTTTTACTCACACAGGAGTGCCCGGATAGTATCACGGTCGGCCGCTATGGTGGCGAAGAGTTTATCGTCGTCATTCCGAATACATTTACGGTTTCACCGACGCGACTCGCAAGACAACTCGTTCAATCCGTCACCGATACACCGTTCGTCATGCAAGACCACGCCTTGACGATTACTGTTTCTGCCGGTGTCGCCTACGCGAAAAATCAGGCAGCCGGAATCGTTTTTAAACAAGCGGACACCGCGCTCTATGCTGCAAAAGACAACGGCCGTAACCAGTTCATGTTATACGATAAATAAGGAAGCATGGACTTAATCCATCGCTTCCTTATTTTTGCTTTCTAATAAAAGAATGATATCTGTTAGCGAAACTGGTTTTGCAAAAAAGTAACCTTGAAAAAGATGAATCCCAATATCTTTCGCAATTTGAACTTCTTCTCCTGTCTCTACCCCTTCGACGATACACTCGACATTCATCGAACGTGTCAATTGGAAAATCGATTCAAGGATGGACTGGCGTTTTGCTGATTCTTCAATTTGTTCAATGAACTGTTTCGGTATTTTTAATTGGCGCAAAGGTAACAACCGTTCCAATACATGGTAAGAGGCATGACCTGTTCCAAAGTCATCTAACGACACTGGAAAATCAAGTGTTTTTATCCGCCGTAATGCCCGAAGAATCGGCTGGCTCTCAAAATCGAGCGACTGACTTTCCGTAATCTCGATTTTGATTTGTTGCGGTTTAAGCGAATACTTAAGTAGCATCCGTTCAATAAAGGGCATGAACGATTCGTTCGTCAATTGGCGTGGTGACACATTCACTGATACCGTAAAATTCTCTGGCACAAGACCGATCAATCGTTTTCTTGTCTTACAGCCTTCTTCAAAAATCCATTCGCCTAGACGAATGATTAAGTCACTTTTTTCAGCAATCGGGATGAAGACGGATGGTTGATTCGCTTTAGACAACTCCGTTTTCCAGCGAACGAGTGCTTCAAGTCCAACAAAGGTCTGTTGATTCGAATCGTACTGTAGCTGATAGACTAAATAAAAATCTCGATTGACTTCAGCAAGTGATAAGGCGCGCGCAGCTTCGACACGTAATGTTTGTTCACAGCGCCATGTTTGATCGATACACATGACTTTTTTATCATTTTGAACGGATTCTTGTAGCGCAGAATTCACTTGTTGAACTCGTTTCATCCAACTTTTTTGCAACGTATCGCCGTCATCAATTACGATATACAGATTGACATAAATTTGATGGAGGTCGATCTGATAGGGCGCAGACATTTTTTGACTAAGTAACTCCATCTCATCATGACAGGAAACACCTTCAGGTTTTTCCATGACGACAGCAAGCGTCCCTCCTTCAATCCGCACAAGTGCTAAGTAAGGTGGAAGTAATGATTGGAGTCGTTCGATACATTCAAACAAGACACGAGCTTGTATGTCTTCTCCAAAATAGCGTGCCAATTCATAATAATTCTCAAGGTGAATACCGATGAGCAGTAAATGTTGACGGTTAGCATCATCAAAAAAATCTTCTAATCCACGCATATTCAATAATTCTGTTTGCGGATCACGTTTTGCGGCCTCATCAAGTTGATTAGCAAGCGAGTGCAATTGACTTAAATTTCGTATATGTAAATGATTGATGATTAGCGCAATGCAAATTCCAATCGTAACCATCCCGAGCCGTGCGACATGATCTGAAGAGTCGATTTCCACCAGAGTCGTCGTTGTATTGAACATGATAAACAGATTCGTCGCTAGTACGACGACAATCGTATACCACATCACAATCCGGTTGTACGAGATCAAGGCAATCATTAAAAATAAAAAACAACTTGCCCAAGCTGTGACGGCAGCATATGGTAACAAATTAATCGAGATGATCGGCACAATCAGTAACATGATGGAGAGGAGATGCGATTGATATTTTGACGCGATATGACTTCGACTAATGATAAACGTCGTTATCCCGATCACTAAAAGCAGTATGATGATCGTTGATCGATTAAGATACGCATTTTGTAATACATCATCCGTCGTCCCTAAAAAAATCAAAGCTCCTGCTGTCATCATGAACAACGCAAAATTTCCCATCCAGTGTTGTTGTGCGATAGTGGTATCAGTCGTCGTGCTAAGCGGCATACGTCTCCTCCTTTCATTTCCGATTGTCATTGAGGTAGTCATTTTTTTATTCGACATCGCTTGATGATACTCCTGTCTTACGTTATGTGTCAATTTTTTACTTAAAAAGACATGTTCTTCTGTTTTTACACAGCTGAACATGTCTGATTTGATTTAATATCCAAAAAAGCTGGTGATGATGGCGCTTGACTTCACTTGATTTTTATCGCGAATCTGTCCGACATAGATGACGTCCCCTGACAAGATATCGACGACACGAATTTGATAATCAGACGCGTTCATCTTGGAGACGAAATAAAACTGGTTGTCTGCAAATGCTTCGTTAATCGATTCCATCTTTTTCTCCGCCGCTTCAAGCCTGATTGCATCCTTTGTCACTTGCTTCGTTGCAGTGTCATAGACGGTCCATTGCAGTTCGTTTGTTTCTTCATTTTCATTATAAGCGATCAATCGTTCGCCGTTGCCCATCGCAACGAAGGATTGATTCGTTTTATTTAACTTCTCGATTGGTCGGACGTGTTTCCCGTCATCTTCAAGATACGTTTCCTGAATTTCCGAATCGTTATTTTCATCAATGAATTGTTGCACATAGATGACGCGATCCGGCCCGGCCGTTAAGTAGTTTCTGAATTCGTTCTTTTTGATTGCCGGTGAAGCGAGTCGGATTGGCTTGATTTTTTTCTGTTGATAGTCCACTTGCATCAATTGATTGGTCTCGTGATTTTTTCTGTACGCATCGACTTGGATATAAAGTGTCTTGTCCATCCGGTCGATGACGCGTACGCTGCCTGTGCCATACCCTGTCTTGACGGTAGACGGAAACGGGAGCGTCATTTCCGTCAGCCGTTTCGTCTGTTTATCCCACATCTTTAATTCCAGTTCTTGTTCAGCCGTACGGATCCCGTACAGGTAGTCGTCATCTTCACTGAGCGTTTCATCCGCCCGTAAAAAATCCTTGGCGTCTGTTTTTAGAATCGGGTTAAACTCTCTGTTCCCAAATATTCCTTCAAGATAATTGTCGCCATTTTTTTTGACTGTCCCATCTAACGATACATCGGAATAGACGTTTTTACCTTTCGCTGTCGACTGCAGAATCAGATGCAGTTTCGCAAGGTTCGTTCCCTTTACGTCTCCTGTTATGTGCTCGACAGTGTAGTCTGCCGTTTGAATTGTTGCCGTGTAACCGTAATAACTCGTCAAACTCACTAGACATATAACGAGTAACATTACTAAGTATTGAAAGCGTCGCATCATGTTCCCCCCTTAAACGGATAGTTTGTTTTGGACTAAGCGAATGCTTCTAAAGCCGACATAAAAGAAGCCGATTGATAATAAGACAAGATACAACGTCACGTATTCTACTCTTAACAATAAACCGGACAGTGGACCTTCTGTGATATACATCACGAGTCCGAATGGCAGGATTAAAATCATCGCTTCGGCTATCAGCTGGATCATCGCCCGTGATTTTCGGAACGACCGCTCAATCAGGACGATGAAAAACAACAGATTGATGACGGCACAGGACATCATCAATAAGATGAAGACATCCTCGATATTCATCGAATAAAACACTTGCAACAGACTCCCATCTTTAATAAGACCGGTTGGTAATTTATGTGATTCTGGTAACAACCAATCAAACAGACCGTAACTTGCGATAACCGTCAGCCACTGCAAACCGATTAAACTCACCGTCACGAGCAGGACCGTCGTCAGCTTCGCAAAGTAGATTGACACCCGACTGCCCGGTAAAAGTAAGAGTCGATAGATATGTTTTGATTCCCCAATCCATTCACGGTACCAAATTTGCAAGGCGAGTACTAAGATATATGCGACACCAATCATCATGATGTAATCAAAAATCGAGGTCGCTGCCGCAAAAGAAAATTTTCCATACGAATTGACCGCTTCGAGTTCGGAGGCTTGGTTCATCCGCATGAACGTCTCGATGCTTCGTTCGTATAACATCGTCTTGACGACGACTGACAGTAGTTCAAGCACGATTAATGCACCGACTACGATTAAATACAATTTACTGCTCCGTTTGATTTCTTCATTCGTTAACATCAAATACTTTTTCATCGCTGATACACCTCCCGCATCCGGTCTTGGACGGATTTCCCGTGAATTTCCCGCATTTCTTCCGTATCGTGTTCATCAATGATTTGTCCGTCCTGTAAAAAAATCACACGGTCAATCAAATGCTCGACTTCGACGATTTCATGCGTCGTCATCAAGATGCCGCGCCCTTCCATATAATGACTCGAAAAAATCCAGGCAATCTGTTCTTTCGTAAACAAATCAATCCCGGCAAACGGTTCGTCCAGCAACAGATACGGCCGATCGAGGGCAAAACCGAGTAATAAATTGACCTTTGCCTGATTTCCTTTTGAGAGCTCATTAATTTTATCCGTCGACAGCAGTTTGAACGTCGCCATCAATTCATCTGCCGTCTGCTCGTTCCAGTCCGGATAATAATCGTTCATGTATGTAAGCGCATCCCCGATGGTCATATAGCTCGGCATCGTCTGGACGTCCGGCACAAAAGCGATTTTTTCGCGCGACGTCGTCCCGTCGACGATGATACTGCCGGCGTCCATCGGAATCAGACCGACGATGCCTTTAAGAATCGTCGATTTCCCTTCCCCGTTTAAACCGATTAAACACGTTAACGTATCCGGTTTGACAGAAAACGATACACCGTTCAAAACGGGACGTTTTCGTCCAAAGCGTTTTTTTAGACCATGTACCTCAGGCATCGATTTTCCCCCGTTCTTTCGTTTCGTATAGGTGTTCGATTTTCATGACGACTTCATCAAGCGGGACTTGAATCGCCTGGATTGAATGCACAAACTGTTCGACTGCTTCATTTAACAATTCCGCCCGGACCTTCGAGACAACTTCCGGATCCATCGTAATTTTACTCGGGACATTTCGTTCAGTCGTAATCAAGTGTTGTTCCTCCATTTCCTTATATGCTTTTTGAGCGGTGTTCGGATTGATTCCTAGTTGAGCAGCGATTTCGCGTCGTGAAGGAATCTCCTGACCACGTTTCAACTCTTCCGTCGCGATTCGTTCTTTAAACCACCGGATGACTTGTAGGTAGACAGGACTCCGTTGATCGAATTGCATCGGCATGTTGCCACCTCCATCGTTATACTGTATTAAAACACTAATACACCTTATGACTGTATGATACTTGTAATACAGTCACGGGTCAATAAAAAAATCACTTCTTTTTCGAAGTGATTTTAGGGTGTAAACAAACTTGAGGAGTCGGATGGGTATGAAGGCATGTCGCGCTTCCCTGTCTTGACTCGTATTCAAAGCGGCAACATTCCGCTTTGGAATCGATTCAGACGGTACGCGCTCTAAATCTTTGCATGACTTGTCTTTCACTGCGTCACAGTTTGAAAGGCTTCGTTTTCGTTGACTCCTATGGGAAAAGTACGTTTTTGTCCACCTCGCTCGAGGAACGCAACAAAAAAGATAGACGCTTTTATCTCCCGCTATTACTTTGTCTACGCTAAGAAAAGGTTAGGTTCGTCGTGCCAATTCATCAATCAAATCCGTCGCAACGATACTACTTGGATGGATGCGTTGTTCGATCCGCTTAGAAGCCCGTGCATACCAAGCGACTCCCATGGCGATTAAATGCTCAACCGATCCTTGATCGTGGTAGTCACGTTGGGCGAGCAGACTGGTTATCAAGCCAAATAGCGTATCGCCGCTGCCGCCTTTTGCAAGTCCACTCGATGCCCCGGAAATGACGTATCCTCCCCCGTCCGGTTTAGCGACCAAAATGACATGCGATTTCAAAACAACCGTCACTTGATGGAGCATCGCATAGTCCGACGCTGCTCCAAATAAATCATCTTGAATGTCTGCGACCGCTTTGTTCGTCATTCGGGCAAACTCACCGATATGTGGGGTTACAACGATTGGGGCTCGCCGTTCTGGATACTCTTCGTGAATCAGTGCCGCCGCATCGAGGACAACGGGAATATCTTTAGTAAAAGCCAGTTCAATCCAGTCCGCTACTTTATCCGAAGTCAGTCCCGGTCCGATTCCGACAGCCGTCACTTGATCAAGCATCGCTTGAATCGTTTCCGTCGTCTGATTGAGCACCATCGCTTCCGGCGCGTTGATTAATAATCCAATTTTTGCTGAATCGACTGTTGCGACCTGTAACTTTCCGACACCGGTTCGTAAAGCCGCCCGCGCCGCGAGTTGAATCGAACCCGGCATCGTCTCGCTTCCGCCAATCAAAAGTGCCGTGCCATAGGTCCCTTTATGTCCATCGTGTTGCCGTTCAAACAAACTGTCGATCGGTTCCTCGAACAGTTCCCATTCCGCTGCGTTCGGTAATCCGATATCGACGAGCTCGACATCTCCATAAAACGGTGCGGTCTTCAGTAAAAAGGCGGACCGTTTATAGGCGTGGAGGCAAAACGTCTGCATCGCTTGAACCGCTTCCAAAGAAAAATCGGTTGCCGCATCAGACGGTACTCCGCTTGGTACATCGATCGCATAAACGATTGCTCCTTGCTGACGCTGTTCTTTCACCAAGTCAAAGGTTTTTTCCGTCACCTCATTGATTCGTTTCGGATCAAACCCTGTTCCGAAGAGCGCATCGATAATTACATCATATTGTCCACAAGGTGGCTCTGCGACGACACCAAATTTTTCAGCATACGTTTCATGGAGCCGTGCCGTCTCCGTCTTGGTTGGACCAAGCGGAGCTTGGACCGTCACGTCATAGTCGTCTCGAATCAGCTCACGGGCGATGACGTATCCATCCCCTCCATTGTTGCCTGTCCCACAAATGATTAAAATTCGGTCCGTCTTGGTATGCCGTTGCTTCATCTCGGCCGCGACATGTTGCCCGGCCCGTTCCATCAGCACTTCGACCGGCAACCCCGACGTCCGTGCCCATTCATCAATTTGTCTTGCTTCATTTGCATCATAGATCATTCCAATCACCTCTGTTCGTCCTATTCCCGTTTTCCACCGAACTATGCAACAAAGGCAGTCGATCCTGAAACCAAAAAAGGGATTGCCCACTTAAGTATGGCAATCCCTTTTTCTTGATTGTTTTGTTCAAAATCAACTTGTTCCCCTTCATCCTCATATGATCCTCTAGAAGAAGTTATTCTGAGTCAGACAGATTGGCAATCGGAACACCGACCATAGATTTCAAACTTATGATCTTCAACCTCAAAACCAGACGCTTTGATTGGTGACATTAATTCCATCGGGCACACGTTCAGCGTTTGCGTCTTTCCACAAGCGCGACAAATTAAATGATGATGATGTTGTCCCGACTGACAAGCAGCACGATATTTCATTTCACCGTCGAGTTCCGTCGTTTCTAAAATATTGATTTCCGCAAAGTCGTTTAAGTTACGGTAAATCGTATCGTAACTTAGCGACGGATGAGAGGTCCGTAATTCTTCCGCGATTTCTCGAGCACTGACATACCGGTTCGCTTCAAAGAGATACGCCAGTAAATCAAGCCGCTTCGGCGTTGCTTTAAATCCGGAAGCTTTCATTTGTTCACGCGCTTGTTCGATCTGTTTCTGCATGCGTTTTTCCTCCAATCCAAAACCGTTCCACTAACATCACGATGATGAGTTCAGCAACAGCAAGCATGACAATCATTCCGCCAGGTGCTAAATCGAATTGATAGGCAAGAATCAACCCGGCGACCGTCGCGACTTCACCAAAGATGATCGCAAACAAAATCGTCGTCTTGAAACTTTTTGCAAAACGAAGCGCCGCTGCGACGGGTAATGTGATTAAACTAGAGACGAGTAAAATGCCGACGACGCGCATACTGATTGCAATGACGAGCGCTACGACAATCATAAATAAGATATGCACAAGACGTAAACGAATACCCGAGACACGCGCCTGTTCTTCATCAAAGGATAAAAAAAGTAATTCCTTATAAAAAGCGATGACGAACAAGATAACGATTCCCGTCACGATTAAAATGGTATAGACATCCGTCAATGTGACAGCCGAGACCGTTCCGAACAAAAAGGACACTAAGTCCATTGAAAATCCATTCGCCAAGCTGATAAAAATTGCCCCAAGTCCCATCCCGGTCGCCATGATGATCGGAATCGCAAGTTCTTGAAAATGTTTATATTTCGCGCGCAACCAGTCAATCGTCAACGCCGCGATGACGGCCGTCACAATCCCTAAGTAAAGAGGGTTCAAACCGGATAAACTTGCGACCATTCCTGAAATCAACAGACTGAGTGCAATTCCAGCAAGTGTGACGTGAGACAAGGCATCGGCGATGAGACTCATCCGGCGTACGACGACGAACGACCCAATCAACGGGGCCGTAAACCCAATCAAGACTGCTGCGACGAGTGCGTACTGTAAAAATTTTAATGTCATAAAGGCTTCAATCACTGGACGCCCTCCCCTTCATGGATAAGCACGCGTCCCGGTACCGGGTAAAGCGAACGAATCGTCTGCTCATCAAGTTCCCAGTATTCCTTAATACCACAGTTGCAACCAAGACGTCCGTCCACGAGATGAATGACGTCCGTGACGAGCTTACTGACAAAATGAATATCATGGGTGACGAGAACAAACGTCCGCTTCTTATCACGTCGTAGTTCTTCTAAAATTTCATAAAATTCTTTGACATACCGCTGGTCGACACCGACTGTCGGTTCATCGAGAATCATCAAGTCCGGATCATTGACGAGTGCACGCGCGATAAAGACGCGTTGTTGTTGTCCCCCCGATAAATCACCGACCTTCGAGTCGCGCCGCTCCCACATGCCGACTGTCTCAAGCGCCGTTTTCACTTTTTCACGATCTTGTTTCGTTACACGGCGAAATAACCCTTTTTTCGCGTACAGCCCCATTTCGACGACTTCAGCGACCGTCACAGGAAAACCGGAGTTAAACGAAGCCGCCTTTTGCGAGACATAACTGATCCGCCACCAGTCATTGAAATTCGACTGATTTTGTCCGAACAGGCGAATCGATCCTTTCGGGTTCAACAGCCCAAGCATACATTTAATTAACGTCGACTTCCCGGATCCATTTTCGCCAACAATGGCGAGAAATTGTCCTTGCTCAACTGTGAATGACACATTGTTCAATACACGGCGATCCGGGTAATCGTACGTTACTTGATTAATCTCAATAATCGGTTCATTCATTTGTCTTCACTCCTTCCGTTTTTTAAAACGGAATAATTACGTCTTATCAACTTTTCCATTATAGCCCCGCTCCCTGACTGACGCAACTGATGTAACTTTTTTAAACGTTATCGTTTTTTCAGTTAGTCACAAGGTACAATAAAGAAAGATACACTCCCGTTTCTCACCGTATCGTTTCGGGAACAGTTTACTATATGTGAAAGGAGTCGGGATATCTTTGAAAAACGAATTAGCAGTCATCGACATCGGATCGAACTCGATCCGTTACGTCATCTTCCACCCGATCGATTCAGGTCGCTACATCGAAAAAATTAACGTGAAGGTGGTCGCTCGACTATCCGCTCATATCGATCAAGACGGAGCACTCGATCAAGCGGGAATCGACATCTTATCTGACACACTCCAACGGTTTCATGAAATCGGTTTGACGCATAACGTCGAAGAGACGTTCTGCGTCGCGACAGCTGCCATTCGAAATGCCACGAATCGCCAGGAGATCGTTGAGACTGTTGACCAGACGACTCCATTTTCGATGCGTATCCTATCCGACGAGCAAGAAGCCTACTATGGCTATTTCGCCATCATTAACTCGACCTTCTTGACAGATGGTTATTCCGTCGATATCGGCGGCGGTTCGATGGAAGTGACGTTGATCGAAAATCGCGAGATGGTCGCCTATCACAGTTTTCCGTTCGGAGCCGTCACGTTGACACGCCAGTTCATCTCCGGTGAGACGATGACCTCAAGTGAACAAAAGAAATTGATTAAATTCTTAAAAGAGCAGTTCGCTGAAATTCCTTGGCTTAAAGAAAAAAAATTGCCGTTGATCGGTGTTGGTGGTTCTGCCCGAAACTTCGTCCGCATCCATCAGTCGACTCTCGATTATCCACTTCACGGGATCCATCAATATCAAGTCCGGACAAAAGAACTCGGAAAACTCGTTGACGAGCTTGAAGACAAGTCACCAAAACACCTTGGGAAAATTGAAGGGTTATCAAAAGATCGAGTCGATATCTTCCTACCTGCCCTGATTGCGATTCACGAACTCGCGTTACATATCGAGGCCGACCAATTCGTGATGAGTAACTATGGTTTGCGCGAAGGACTCGTCTATGAGTACGACTTACACGAAGGTAACCAACGCCGTGTTGAAAACGTCCGCGAAGAAAGTCTGTTTCAACTCGAAAGTGATTATAAAGTCAATCGCGATCGGATGAATTACCTCGGCACGCTCGCTAAATCACTATATCGTCAACTCGTCTCACTCGACATCATTCCGGAACGCGCCGCCGATTTACGATTACTTGATTCAGCGAGTCGTCTGCTTTACTGCGGACAGTATATCAATCCAGATACGCGGTCGAACCAGACCTTTTATTTATTGACGAATACGGACTTGAAAGGCATGACGCATAAAGATCGGCTTGCGCTCGCGCTCGTCAGCTCTTATTCATCGTCCAAACGGATGCAACAACTCTTGAAACCATTTAAAGATTGGTTTTCCGATAAATCAATTGAGCGGTTCGATTTACTTGGATCACTTCTTAAGCTTGCCGATGCACTCGACGTAACGGAGCGTCGCGCCGTCGACAGTGTCGAACTGCACATTGAAAACGAGGCCCTGCTTCTGACGCTCGATACGGGTGATCATGATTATGGATTTGAAGTCGAAAAAGCCGAAAAACAAAAGAAACATCTCGAACGCGTCATCGACCAGTCGATTGAACTGCAAACGAAAGGAAGTCTTACTTCATGAAATTCGATTCTCCAGACTACTTTAATAATCGCGAAATCAGTTGGCTCCAGTTTAATGAACGTGTGCTCGGAGAAGTCTTAGATACACGAAATCCGTTGATGGAACGATTGAAGTTTTTAGGGATTTTCAGCTCCAACTTGGACGAATTTTATATGGTACGTGTCGGTGGATTAAAGGATGAGGTCCTGGCCGGGTTCAACAAGCCGGAAAACAAACAGCAGTTGACGCCGAAGCAGCAACTGCGCGCAATCGCCGCGAAAACTAAAGAGCTCGTCGAACAGCAATATGAGGCATTCAAGGAAATTAGTACTGCTTTAAAGAAAGAGTCGATTTTCTTTTTAAAGCACGAGGAATTAAATGAAGTTCAGTCCGAATATGTGAAAGCGTTTTTCCGTGATCAAGTTTTTCCTGTACTGACGCCGGTCGCAGTCGATGCCTATCGCCCCTTTCCGATGTTATCATCGAAGTCGCTCAATATCGCGACTGCACTCGAAGCAGAGGATGGTTCAAAGCGAAACTTAGCGCTCGTCCAAGTCCCTGCCGTCTTACCGCGTTTCGTCGATTTACCGGTCGACGATGAAGAGACGACGGCCGTCATCTTACTCGAAGATGTCATTATCTCTTTCATCGATTCGCTCTTTAAAGGTTATCGTGTCCTGTCTGCGATGCCATTTCGCATCACGCGAAATGCCGACCTCCCGTTTCATGAAGAAGGGACACATGACATTTTAAAACTGATTGAAAAAGAATTAAAAAAACGCCGGTGGGGGGTAGGGATTCGTCTCGAGATTCAAAAAAATGCCATCAATACAGAACTACTCAACATGTTGCGCGACGTGCTCGACTTACAAGATCGCGATATTTTCGCCGTCGACGGTCCAATCGATTTAACGTTCGCTTTCGCCTTTTATAGTCAAATCGGTGTCGAGTACGACCACTTGATCTATCAAACGATCATGCCAGTCGAACCACCTGCGCTCGAACAATCGAAAAACTTATTCGATCAGATTTTACAACGCGATTATTTGTTACATCACCCGTACCATACGTTCGATCCAATCGTCCGTCTGATTGGTCAGGCAGCTAATGATCCGAACGTACTCGCAATCAAACAAACGCTTTACCGTGTCTCAGGGGATTCCCCTATCATTAAAGCTTTAAAGACAGCCGTCGAAAATGGGAAACAGGTTACCGTTCTCGTCGAGCTGAAAGCCCGGTTTGACGAAGCGAAGAACATCGAGTGGGCAAAACAACTTGAAAAAGTCGGTGCTCACGTCATCTATGGGTATAGTGACTTAAAGACGCACTCAAAGATCACCTTGATCGTCCGCCTTCAAGAAGGACGAATTCAACGCTTCGTCCATCTCGGGACGGGGAATTATAACGATTCAACGGCGAAACTCTATACCGACATCGGTCTATTGACCGTCCGCGAACAATTAGCGGAAGATGCGACAAACTTCTTCAACTGGTTATCCGGATACGGGGAACAGCCGAAATGGAATGCGATCCACACGTCCCCTAATTCGATGCTTGAAAAATTCTTATCATTGATTGATGACGAAATCAAATTTCATAAAAAACATGGCAACGGTCGAATCGTCGCGAAGATGAACAGTTTGACGGAAAAAGAAATCATCACGAAGCTCTATCAAGCATCACGTGCCGGCGTCCGCATCGAACTGATTGTCCGTGGCGTCTGTTGTCTCCGTCCACAAATAAAAGGTGTTTCAGAAAACATCAGAGTCACGTCTGTCGTCGATCGATACTTGGAGCACTCACGAATCTTTTATTTCCACCATAACGGAGAAGAACTGATTTACTGTTCGAGTGCCGACTGGATGACACGAAATATGCGCAAACGCATTGAAATCTTATTCCCGATCATCGATGAAGATCATAAAGAGTATTTGAAGGATTGCCTCGCGATGACACTGGCGGACAATATCAAAGCACGGGAACAAGGGGCGGATGGAGAATACGCTTACGTCACGCGTGGTAAACAAGCATGTGAATCGCAAATCTTGATTCAACATTATACGAACGACAAATTAAAATCAAAACCATCATTCGAAAACCCACTCGAACACAAATGGATTGCCATTGAACGAAAGGAAGATAAAATCTCGTTCGAGCCACAATCACCTCAAAAATAAATGTTGTTTAACGTCAGACATCTTCATATAATGAAAGTGTAAGCGTTTTTTTATATGAAGAAAGGACTGGAACTCATGCTACAACAAATTTTATTATCACTACTTGCCGGCATCATTTGTGGTGTCGTCTTTACCGCTCTTAAATTACCAATCCCGGCACCACCTGTCTTCCCCGCAATCGTCGGAATTTTTGGTGTCTTCCTCGGAATGAAAGTATTTCTATTCGTTGCCGATCGTTGGCCGTTTTAATGAAACAAAAAAACGTTCGCCTCATCCCTTTTTTAGGACGAGACGAACGTTTTTTTATTTCTTCAATGCTTCGGCGATGACATGATCCCAGTTCACATCATCACAAGCTGTTTTACACGTTGGTTCTACTTCACACGTCGCACATTTTCCCTTTTTCGCCTTTTTCGTAAAACGAACTAAAGAATAACCTGCGTATCCAAAGATTATCAATCCAATCAAAATATCGACAAGATGCATGTAATTCCCTCCAAGCTTATGAAAAACCGAGTAGTAGCCCTGTTTGATAAATGACGAAGGAGACACCATAGGCGACGAACAATCCATAGAGACTTGCAACCCACGTCAGCTTCGCGCTTCCGACTTCACGTCGAATGACGGCGACGGTCGCGAGACACGGAACATACAGTAATACGAATGCCATGAAACTATAGGCACTGAGTGGCGTGAACTGCCCTGACAACTGACGACCGAGTTCTGATTCATTGACGGCATAGATGATTGCCATCGTTGAAACAACGACTTCCTTCGCCAAAAATCCGGTAATTAAGGCAGCACCTGCCTGCCATGTCCCAAAGCCGATTGGAACGAGGAGCATTGCAATCACTCCACCAATCATCGCGAGAAAACTATCATTCATATTGACATCGAATCCAGCTGGTCCCGTATAAGCGAGCAACCAAATGACGACTGATCCCCCAAAGATGAACGTACCGGCTTTTCGAACAAACCCTTTTCCTTTTTGCCATGTACTCCGCCATAACGTCAACCATTGCGGTACCCGGTATGGTGGTTGTTCGACCATGAAGAGACTTGTCGCATCTTCGGCCGCTAGGATTTTTGAAAATACTTTTGCCGCAATCAGCGCAAGTACGATTCCTAAAATATAAAGTGATAAGACAATCAATGCTTGATTACTCGCAAAAAAGCTACCGGCGAATACGGCATAAATCGGCAGTCGGGCCGAGCAAGACATGAACGGTGAGATGAAAATCGTCACCAGTCGTTCCCGCTCTTCTTCGACCGAACGTGCTGCCATGATACCAGGAACGTTACAGCCGAAGCCGATGATCATCGGAATAAAACTTTTCCCGTTCAAGCCAACCATTTGCATGAAACGGTCCATGACGATCGCGACGCGGGCCATGTACCCTGAATCTTCGAGAAACGAGATGAAGAAAAACAAGACGAAGATTTGCGGGACAAACACTAATACACCACCGACCCCTGCAATGACGCCATCAATTAATAAATCTTGAATGAATCCAGATGCCCCGATTGCACTTAGTATCCATACAACACCTGCTGAGAGCGGTCCTTCGATGAAGGCCGATAAGAGGTCCGATAACGGAGAGCCGACCCAATTAAACGTGATATGAAATAATCCATACAGTACGGCGAAAAAGATTGGTAACCCGAAAATCGGATGCGTAACGACTGCATCAATCCGGTCGGTCCACGTTTTTTGATCCGTCTTTTCCTCGACGACAGCACTCGCTCGCATCGCGATTGCCCAGTTTCGGCGACACTCTGTAATGTGGGCATGAATGAAACGACCGAGTTGAGCTTCGAGTTGTTTTCGAATTTCGATAATTGAAGACGAACGTCGCTCCAGGTGTTCGACAAAAACACGATTCCCAGCCAAGTATTGAACAGCCATCCAGCGTTCGTTCAATTGCAGCGTTGCTTGTTCCATAATTTCTGTAATCGCCTGTTCCGTTGCCTCTCCGTAGTCAATATGCAGTGGAGTAACGGCTTCTGTCTTGAGTGATGTTAATAAGACATCACAGCCGTCTCCAGTCCGAGCGACAATCGGAAATATTTCTACCCCAAGTGCCGTCGCGAGTGCCCTCGCATCAATCTGTGTTCCCCGATTAGTCGCGACGTCAATCATATTCAATCCAATTTGAAGTGGTTTTCCAATCTCAAGCAGCTGTGCCGTCAATTGCAAGTTCCGCTCTAACTGCGATGCATCGATGATATTAATCATGGCGTCGAATTGTTCTTCCATTAAAAAACGGGCGACGACCGCTTCATCGGCCGATAGCGGGTCCAAATCGTAGACGCCGGGCAAATCGACTAGCTGTCCCCGCCCACCGTGTAATTTCCCGATTTTTTTATCAACCGTTACCCCCGACCAGTTGCCGACATGGGCATATGATCCGGTCAAGCGGTTAAATAATGACGTCTTCCCCGTGTTCGGGTTACCGAGTAAAGCAATCCGTTGCGTCATGGTGAATACACCTCAATCTTTTTTGCATCGCTGCGCCGAATCGCAATCATTTGATGATGATCTCTTTGTTCTATTGTCAAAGGACCTTGAAAGCTCGCCCGTCTCTTGACGACGACTGGACAACCTTCATAAAAACCAAGCGCGAGTAAGCGTCTTCGTAATCGATCCTCGATTTTATTTAAGTTGGTCATAACAACGGGTTTGTTGATTGGAATCGTTGCTAAATCAATCATTATGGTTCCCCCATCTGATACATTTTTCATTGATAACAATTATCATTGTTGATTATAACACGTTTTTTTACAATAAAAAAAGCTGGTAGTGATTCGATGTGTGAACATCTTGTCACTATCAACTTTCTTACGGTTCATCTGAGGTTGCCGCAACATCGATTAAGGAATCAGATCTTTGATGGGCTAAACGATGGCATGAAGGACAGAGCGTCAGGAACTGATTGTTTTCCTGATGCCACTCTAAAATGGACTGGTTTGTTTGTCCACAATGTTCGCAAGCTTCCGCTAACTGACCGATATGATTCCGCTCATGAAATTTCTCCTGCCTGCGTTGCTTCGCTTCCTCAATCGTCGTAACGTCGGTTTCGAAATACCCGTACTGCCACGCTTCGACAAGGCGTTGACGAACACTCACCTGAACCATCCCCGATTCAACCTTCAAATCTGTAAGTGGTGTGCCAAGTAACGGATGATGTAAGTCGACGCTAATTAAATCAAGACACGCGTATGTCCGCTCGACTCCGTCTGCCTCTACTCGCCAGTGAGGATCAGATGGGCGTGTCGTATATTCACTGAACAACGTTTCCGCATAAGCGATTATCCCCATTTTTGTCGCTAAAAAAACTTCTTCACCCGCTTCTAAATCTGCTGGTAAATAAAAGGGTTCCTTCGTTTCATAATAATGAACGACCGCCTGCCGTAAAGCAAAATCTGATTCATCAACGACTAGTAGATGGCACACGTCCTTACACCTCTCTCGTTTAAATGGATGTTCCGATGAGTGGTAATCGCCACTCTGCATCAAAGTTCCCTGACCGCAACATCGCGATTTCTTCTTTATAGGGTGCCACTTTCTTTTTCGGATCAAGCCCGATATACGGTGTCTCTAAAATTTTTGGTAAATGAGCAAGCGCTTGATGATGGACGATCCGATGTAATGTGTCAAATCCAATTTCACCAAAACCGATGTTTTCATGACGGTCTTTTTTCGCACCACGGACGTTTTTCGAGTCATTAACGTGGATGACACCAAGGCGATCGAGACCGACGACCCGGTCAAACCGTTCGAGTACCCCGTCTAAATCGTGGACGATGTCATATCCTGCATCATGGACGTGACACGTATCGAGGCAGATCGACAAGCGGTCGTTGTGTGTGACCCCATCAATGATTTGTGCCAATTCTTCAAACGTCTTCCCGATTTCAGACCCTTTCCCTGCCATCGTTTCGAGTGCGATTTTTACTTTTTCATTTCCAGATAAGACTTCGTTCAATCCTTCGATGATTCGTTTAATTCCGATATCCTCACCGGCACCGACATGGGCACCAGGGTGTAAGACGATATGTTGCGCCTTTTCAAGTGCTTCCGCGCGTCGAATTTCTTCTGCCAAGAATGATACGGCTAATTCAAAGGTTTCCGGTTTCGTCGTATTGCCAAGATTGATGATATAAGGGGCATGGACGACAATCTCTTCAATCCCATTTGCCTCCATGTGTAATAATCCTTCTGCAATCCGTAATTCCTCAATCGGTTTTCTTCGTGTATTTTGAGGTGCTCCTGTATACACCATCATCGTTGTCGCGCCATATGACGCCGCTTCCTCACTTGCACCAAGTAACATCTTTTTCCCCGATAAGGAGACGTGTGAACCAATTTTCATCCTCTATTCCACCTTTCGCTCTACTTACAGTGTACCAAACGTCGGAAAAAAAACAAAAAATCCCTAGGACGAGAAGCTTCTTCTCATCCGTAGGGAAACGTGACTTATTTTGATTTACTCGCATTCGCCTTACGTTCTGCACGTCCGACGCCACGCTGTTCTTTAATCCGCTCACGTTTTGCTGTTTCTTTTAACTTATACTGGTGTTTCTTTTTATAGCCAGGTTTGACGCGTTTTTTCGCTTTAGCCGCTTCACCTGATAAACGGCTATGTGCCGTTTTCGAGACAGCCGTCTTCATGTGTGGTTTCGCACGACGACGCTCTTTGACTTCGCTGACTTGACCACTCTTGACATCGACATTGATGAATTCGATGCCACGGTCTTCAAGACGGTTGATTGAACCATTCTCATGATCTTCAAACAGCGTGTACGCAAGTCCTTCTTGGTCGACTCGTCCTGTCCGTCCAACACGGTGGACATAAAAATCAAGATCTTTTGGAATGCCATGGTTGATGACATGCGAGACACCTGAAATATCGATGCCGCGTGCTGCTAGATCCGTTACGATGACGTATTGGAATTTCGCTTCATTGATTTCTTTGATTGCTTGTTTCCGGCGTCGTGCTGGTAGGTCACCGTGAAGTGAACCGACATTTAAGCCTGCTTCAAGGAATGATGCTTCAAGTTCAATCGCTTCTGTTTTCGTGTTTGTAAAGACGAGACAGATATACGGATTGAGTGCTTTCGCTAATTTCAACGCTAAGTCTGAACGATCACGGTGCTTGACGGGAACCGTATGGTGGACGATTTTTTTCGCCGTCTGTTGTTTTGGATCAACATGTGCATAACGTGGGTTGTTCATATACTTCTTGAGAAACGGTTGAAGTTTCTCAGGAATCGTCGCTGAGAAAACCATCATCTGAAGTTTCTCAGGAAGTGCTTGGGCAATCCGGTCCACTTCTGGTAAGAAGCCCATGTCAAGCATCTGATCGGCTTCATCGATGACATAGTTTTTGACGAAGTGCGGTTTTAACGCTTGCTCTTTAAAGAGGTCTAAAATGCGACCTGGCGTCCCGATGACGATTTGTGGTGAAACTTTGACGCGCCCGATTTGACGTTCACGATCCATCCCACCTGTGATGAGGCTCGTTTTGATATAGTCTGGGTTCTTCACGAGAATTGATTTTAATTCTTCGTGGATTTGCCATGCTAATTCACGTGTCGGTGCAACGATGATTGCTTGCATTTCTTGTAATTCTGGATTGATGTTTTGAACCATCGGTAAGAGGAATGACAAGGTCTTCCCTGTTCCAGTTTGTGATTGACCAATGATATCGCGACCCTTAAGGGCAGCCGGAATAATCCGTGATTGAATATCCGTTGGTTTTTTAATACGTGCGTCTTCGAGTGCTTCGACGACGAACGGGTGCAAATCAAAATGGGTAAATCCATTCATCTTCGTCACCTTCCTTTCTCCTGCTTAAACAACTAAAAGTGATTGTGTCACTTTTATCATCTATTTACTTAGTTCAACATGGGTATGGGTCTACTACCGTCATACAGATAAGAATACGTATAGAAACGATCTGGAATTTTTTTATTTTTCGTATGAAGCTTCAACGCGCTGAAGGCGACTTGCATCATCTCTTCAGCGGACTGGACAACCGTCGCATCCATCGATTTCATGTCAACAGCTTCTAATATAGCACGATTCCCGTCGATTCCGACAACTATTTTTCCGGAAATGTCTGCTTTTTTCAAGGCTTCGAGCACACCTAACGCAATATCGTCATTGTGACAGTAGACCGCATCGAATTCCGTACCGGACTCGATGATCCGACGCATGACGCGTTCTGATGTCACCGGATCATAGTCACCACTTGCTGAATTGACAATCGATATCCCGGGTTCTGTCACGATTCCTTTAACGAATCCGGTATGCCGTTCATTCGTCGTGTGTATGTTCGTCGTCCCCGTAATTTCAACGACTTTTCCTGTTGCAGTTCCATTTCGTCTAATCAGTTCGTTTTTGACATATGAAGCAAGTTGTTCACCAATCATCTGATTGTTCGACGTCACCGAGCTGACGACTGCATCAGATCGAATCAATCGGTCAATCGCAAAAACGGGAATCCCATTTTTTTCTGCTTCTTCTAATGCGCTCGTAATATAAACATCGTCAAACGTCGTGATAAATATCGCGTCGACCTTCAATTTGATGAATTCACGAATTTGCTCTCGTTCACTGATGCGGGAGTTATGTGACGTCGCCACGACGGCTTCATACTTATTTGCTTTTGCCTCGGCTTTAAACGCTGTAATCAACCGTTGGGCGAATTCATGTTTATCGTTGACGATTGTAAAGGCGACAACGTCACGGTCAGGATTTTCCTCCTGACCTACGAACAGATTTGAAATCAGCAGGATTGAGGCCGTCCAAACAAAGAGGACAAGCAACCATGACTTATTAAACTTCATCCTGGTCTCCTCCTCGTGGTAAGTGAATTTGGACTGTCGTACCGACACCAACCTTGCTATCGAACTCAATTTTTCCATTATGCTCACGAACGATGCGACTTGACATATAGAGACCTAAACCATTGCCATCCGCTTTCGATGTCTTAAAGGCTTGCCCAATCGTTTCGAGTTGGGGTTCTGTCATGCCGACACCATTATCTTGAACAATGAAGACGAATTGATTCGTGTAGACGTGTAGATGCAAATGACAAATCCCATCTGCACCACGCGACTGCACTGCTTGTAAGGCATTACGAACACAGTTCGACAAGATTTGTGACAATCCATTTTCAGAGGCATAGAGATTCGGCATATGCGCCGGCGTATAAATTTTACAATCTGCTGCTTCTGCGTATGTCTCGGCGTGTAAACGCGCTTCTGCTTCCATGATGAATTTAAATTTTTTCATGAATTCGTTCATGTCAATCATCGACATCTTTAATACCTCGCCGCCACCTTTAGAGAGGTCGAGCATCGTCTCAATCATTGCGTTGGCACGATCTAGTTCTGATAAGGCTAACGCCAACATTTCCGGACTATTGTTCTCTTGCTCCGTCAAAAGTTGGAGCGTCATTTTGACTGGCGTCAATGGATTGCGGATTTCATGCGCGATTCCTGCCGCGAGCTGACCGAGCGAGGCTAATTTTTCTTGGTGTAACATCGCTTGTTGTTGACTCAATTGTTCGACTCGCGCGTTTTCCATCCGCTGGGCATACTCATTGTAAGCAGACACTAATGTTTTTACTTCGTTCGACCCCGATCGTTCCAATTCAATCGGTTGTGGCGTCGTGCTTTTTTCGATTTTTTGTACGAGCTCGAGTAAGGGTGCTGTCAGTTGACGTGACATGAGGTACCCGACGATTAGACTGAGGACGAGCGTCAACGCTGCGATGACAAGATATTGTTGCCGTGTCGTATACACGGGTTCGTAAAAGACACTCCGGGGTGTCCGAACAAGAATTTTCCAATCCGTCACTTTTAAATCACGTGCAAAATAATACATGTCTTTGTTCGTACTGAAGATATCGTATGGTTCTACTGTTTGAAATGCCCGGTCGACGACACTTTGAGTCAAGACACGTTCTTTGTCGGTCACGAGGTTTCGCGAAGTCGCGAGTGGCTCTCCTTTACTGTTAAAAAGATAGGCCATCGTTTCGTCGTCGAACGATTCGAGTGAATTTCGAAAGACAAGTGAATTCATCAGACTTAATCCACCACCAAAAATCCCAACCCGTTCACTGCCGTTACGAACCGGAACATACATATACGTGAGATAATCCGACTGTAACGGATATCGTTTACTCATATGAAAGTCTGTACTCGTCAAGGCCTGAAGAAAATCATCATCTTCTAGAATCTTTGAATTTCGGATGCGTCGATCTTCACTAGAAAACCATGTGAATTTTTTAGTCTTTAAATCATAGTAGAAGAAACTCTTAAAACCCGTATCGATATCGAGTAAGTTCGTTTCGCGAACGACTCGTTCTAATTCATTCATATTGTCGACATTCAATTGCAGACCCATGATTTCTTCATGTAAATTCCCGATACTATCACGGAGTGCGTTGCTCGAGACCTCAACACTGTTTTCACTTTGTTTTTCCGTTTGCTGTTCAACCCGTGAAATCGTCACACGGTCAGCTGTGAAAGCAAGTGCCGCGATGACCAGACAAATTAGAATGAACAAAACAGCGGTGATTTGAAAAAAGTAAGACCGCATCATCTTTTTTGTCTCCAACGTATTGCCTCCTTCTCCATGATTTTTACAACTCAATTAGTATATCATGTTATCACTCTTGAATAGACTCCTCTATTTTCAATCATCTGCAATCAATGGTACACTCTAACTAATCATTCTTTCTACGCTAAAGGAGAATCAACACTTATGTTAGTAAAAAAAATCAGCCCTCGTGGTTATTGTTATGGTGTCGTTGACGCGATGAAGTTAGCGCAACAAGCCGCAATGAATGAAAACTTGCCACGACCTATCCATATTCTCGGTATGATCGTCCATAATGCTCACGTTACACATGAATTTGAACGAATGGGTGTTTTGACAGTTGATGGTCCTGATCGTCTTGAAGCACTCGAAACCATTAAAGAAGGAACGGTCATCTTTACAGCGCACGGAATTTCACCTGCCGTCTATGCGCGCGCTGCTGAAAAAAAATTAACAGTCGTCGATGCGACATGTCCTGATGTCACGCGCACACATGATTTAATCCGGACTGTCGTCGCTGATGACTATGAAGTCATCTACGTCGGAAAACACGGACACCCGGAACCAGAAGGTGCAGTTGGCGTCGCTCCTGAACATGTCCATTTGATTGAAAAAGTCGAAGACATCGAAGCATTGCCTGCCCACTTATCAACCAAAAAAATCATCGTCACGAATCAAACGACGATGAGCCAATGGGATGTCCAGGCCTTAATGGAACATGTCCGTAAAAAGTACCCGCACGTCGAAGTCCATAATGAAATTTGTAACGCGACGCAAGTCCGTCAAGAAGCTGTCGCCGATCAAGCGGGCGATTGTGATCTTGTGATCGTCGTCGGCGATCCACGTTCGAACAACTCGAATCGCTTGGCACAAGTTTCATTTGATATCGCAGGTACCCCAGCTCATCGTATCGGTGATTTGACTGAACTTGATTTAACATGGCTCGAAGGCGTGAATCAAGTCGGTGTCACTTCAGGTGCTTCTACACCAACACCAATCACGAAAAAAGTCATCGATTTCTTACAGCAGTATGACCCAGCTGATATCAGCACACATGATAAAACACCATTTCTTGAATTGCGTCGGATTTTACCAAAAGTAAAAATCTTGTAATAGACATTTAAAAACCGTACGGAACCTTAAGGTTCCGTACGGTTTTTAGACTGTAGACAAACTCTTATAAAGAACTAAAATTCTATAGCGAGATGTTATCAGTTCGCGCTTCCCTGTCTCGCCTCGTCTTCAAAGCGGCAATGTTCCGCGCCGTTACAGCAAAGCTGCAGGGTCGCGACCGATTGCTTTTCGCGGTTCTAAAGCGATTCAAGACGGATTTCGCTTTAAACCGTCTGCATGCCTGGATTTTCGTCACGGTATTACCTAAAAAGCGTCATGTTTCGTTGACTCCTACGGGAAAAGCAACGAAACATGACGCTTTTACCTTCCGATATCACTTTGTCTACACGCAAAAAACCGTACTGCACTTTAAAGTGCAGTACGGTTTTTTGCGTTCATAAAAATTTGAATGGATTCGTATTTGTCGTCGAGACGACCAATTCGACGTCGCGGATTTTTCGTTCCTCAAAACGTTTCTTCAGCTCATTGACGACGCCTTGTTTCATGACTGACTCGACGTGATGTCCAGGATCGACGACTGCCAAGCCGAGCGCCATTGCATCATGGGCGACGTGGAAGTACAGATCGCCCGTCACGAGGACATCTGCCCCGGCAAACGCCGCTGTTGAAACATGTTTATTGCCGTCTCCACCGAGTACGGCGACTTTTTTTATGAGGCGGTCCGATTCTCCCACAAAACGCAGGTTTTCAACACCGAACACATCACGGACATGTTCTGCGAACTGACGTAACGACACTGGTCGTTCGAGGTAACCGATTCTGCCAAGCCCTAACGGCTCAGCTGTCCGCTCCTGGCGCATGATATCATAAGCGACTTCTTCATAGGGGTGCGCTTTTTTCATCGCACGAATCACTTGTTTTTGATTCAGTTCCGTAACGATCGTCTCAATTCGGACTTCAGAAACTCGTTCGACTTGTCCGACATTGCCAATGTAAGGTACTGTCCCAGTCTCAGGTTTAAATTGCCCAGTCCCTACACTATGAAACTGACAGGCGCTGTAAGCACCGATTTGTCCCGCTCCTGCCTTCGTAAGCGCTTCTGATACCTGTTGTACGGCTTCTTGCGGAACGAAGACAACAAGCTTATAGACCGCGTTTTCAAATGTAGGTGACAAAACCGTTGTGTCGGTCAGTCCGATGGCTTCTGCCATCAAATCATTAACACCGCCTTGTGTTACGTCGAGATTCGTATGTGCCGCGTAAACGGCAATCTTATGTTCGATACACTTCATGACGATTCTTCCAGTCGCCGATTGATCGTTGACTTGCGCTAATTTACTAAAAATCGGCGGGTGATGGGCAATGATTAAATCGACGCCTTTTTCAATTGCTTCATCGACGACCGACTCCAAGACGTCAAGCGTCACCATGACACGCTTCACGTCTTTATTCAGCGTACCGATTTGTAGACCGATCGGATCCCCCGGCATCGCAAATTTTTTCGGTGAAAATGCTTCGAACTGTTCGATAATGAATTGACCGTTCGCCATCAGCTCGTCACCTCTTCCATTTTTTCGATCAAGCGGCGGATTGTCGTGATTTTTTCTTGGAGGAGCTCCGAGTCATTCCCACGCTGCATTTGTTCTAAAATAAATTGACGCTTTTGTTGTTCTGCTTGCCATTTTTCAATGAAAGCAGGTGCTTTTTCTCGCATGAGTTGCGGTCCAAATAACAATTCCCACTTCCGGATGTCCGCGTCCTCTGCGTAAATCATTTCTTCTCCTTTTTCTGCAACGAGAATCTCGTAAATCTTTCCATTCTCTTTAACGATGGCTTCCGACAGTAACGCATATCCATGTTCAAGTAACCATTTTCGAACATCGACAGCATCGACGTTCGGTTGAAGAATCAAGCGTTCTTCGCCCGATAAATGCGCCTTCCCTTCATCTAAAATCGTTGCGATGAGCGTTCCACCCATGCCGGCAATCGTCACAGCCGTTACTTCTCCTGGAGTGAGAACCGTCAAACCACTCCCGAGACGTACTTCAATCTGTTCGTCTAATTGAACAAGCGCGACTTGCCCTTGTGCCGCTTCCATCGGCCCCACATTGACTTCGCCTGCGATGGCACGTTCGACTAAGCCTTGTTGGATACAATAACACGGGACGAATGCGTGATCGGAACCAATATCCGCGAGGACTGCTCCTTGTGGAATATATGAGACTACTTTTTTTAATCGTTGATCTAATGTGACGTGTGTTTGCAATGTATGTCATCCTTCCTCTTTCTAATCCATCTCTTTTTAAAATAGCTGACTTAGCCCAAAAAAGAAATACCGTGCTGTATGGCTTTTCCCAAATTCGTACAAGAAAAAAACACCTATCTCGGAGAAGAGACAGATGTTTTTGACTTATTTCTTTTCTGCAAGCCATTTCGCTAAAACAGTGGCTTCTTCGTCGTTAGCAAGACCCCCAGGCATTTGCCCTTTACCATTCATAGCGATGTCTTTGATTTCTTCTTCTTTCAGCTTCGCACCGACTTTAGTTAAGTTCGGACCTGCTCCGCCTTCGAGATTGCCGCCGTGACATCCTGTACATCCTTTTGATGCAAATAGATCTTCTGGCTTCATTTCAGCTGTTGATGGACCCTTTTCAGCTTCTTTCGCCTGATCTACGCCAAAGTATGACAATGAAATCATGGCAATGATTGCGATGATCGCAATCGCTGCGAACGGTACTAATGGATTACGCATTTGGATTTCCCCCCATATTCTATACCCAACCAAGTTGGTGACTGAATGGTATTCCCCGTTACTATTCTACTGTAAAAAAAACAGAGAAGGAAGAAAAAAACAAAACTTTTTCTTCCTTCTCACCAAATTTTCATATTTTCTTCACACTTTTAAAATCAATCCAAGAAGTCTTTCAGACGTTTTGAACGACTCGGGTGGCGAAGTTTACGTAAAGCTTTCGCTTCAATTTGACGAATCCGCTCGCGCGTAACACCAAATACTTTACCGACTTCTTCAAGCGTCCGTGTCCGACCATCATCAAGACCAAAACGAAGACGTAACACGTTTTCTTCCCGGTCCGTCAATGTATCGAGGACATCTTCAAGTTGTTCTTTCAATAATTCATACGCAGCTGCGTCTTGAGGCGCCGTTGCGTCTTGATCTTCAATGAAATCACCGAGATGCGAATCGTCCTCTTCCCCGATTGGTGTTTCGAGTGACACCGGTTCTTGAGCGATTTTTAAAATCTCACGTACTTTCTCAGGTGTGATTTCCATCTCTTTTGAAATTTCTTCAGGCGTCGGTTCACGTCCTAAGTCTTGTAGGAGCTGACGTTGAACACGAATCAATTTATTGATCGTCTCGACCATATGAACCGGAATCCGGATTGTACGTGCTTGGTCAGCAATCGCACGGGTAATCGCCTGACGAATCCACCATGTTGCGTAGGTCGAGAATTTGTATCCTTTTGTATAATCGAATTTCTCGACCGCTTTGATTAATCCCATGTTTCCTTCTTGAATCAAGTCGAGGAACAACATACCACGTCCGACGTAACGTTTTGCAATCGAGACGACAAGACGTAAGTTCGCTTCAGCAAGACGCTTTTTCGCTTCTTCATCGTTTTGTTCAATTCGTTTTGCAAGTTCGACTTCGTCCTCTGCATTCAAGAGATCGACACGACCGATTTCTTTCAGGTACATCCGGACAGGGTCATTGATTTTAACACCTGGTGGGACAGAGAGATCGTTTAAATCCGCCTCTTCTTTATCGTCACCCGTACCATCGTTGTTTACTTTGATACCTTCAGTCTCTAACAATTGAAGAAACTCTTCAAATTGTTGCGCATCCATCGATTCAAATGAGCTGAGCTTATCTTCGATTTTTTGATGCGATAGTTCCCCATTTTTATGTCCGAGCGCGATTAGTTCATCCTTCGCGAGACGGAGTATTTCTGCTTCTGATCTTGCTTTTTCTGCCATCGAACCATACACTCCTTCCACATCATGCAACAGGTCATCGATCTTTTAAGCGTCGTTTCCGTTCGATGATTGCCTGCATTAGTTCCGCTTGAGCACGGATATCTGTTTGTTGATTCAAACGTGACTTCTCTTCATCGAGTGTCCGTCGTTGTCGTTCATTTTGAACGGCGCGTATATAATGACTCAACAAATCCGGATCGTACTCCGGCATGAGCATAAACTCTAAATCGGCGACGATTCGTTGAAGCGATGCATCTTGTAACATCGTCAAGAAGCGGTCCGGATTTGCCGGAGCACCTGCTCCATAAAACTCATATAATTTACCGGCGATCAGCTGATGCGCCGGATCATTAAAATCGACTCCGAGTTGATCTCGGACTTCCATTCCAACCTCCTCTGACCGAATCATGTAAGCAAGTAAAAAACGTTCTGCTCGCTTCCAGTTCGTAAATGTTCGGTCTTGAGGTGCTGCGACGTTCGTTTGTCGCTCGACGCGACGTTCCTGCTTTACTTTAGGTGCTTGTAACGGTTTCACTTGTGACAATAACGATTCTTTCGATAACTGAAATTCTTCCGCTAGCTTACCAAGATAAATATCTCGAAGCAGAGGATTCGTTGTCCGATTAATCTCCTCAAGCATAGTTTCAATATATCGAACGCGTTCTCCTTCTAATCGCAAGTTTTTTCCTTGACGAAAATAAAAAGATTTGAATTCAAGACTTGAAACCCGTTCTTGTTCCACTAGACGAATAAATGTTTCTTCGGAATGAGTTCCGATGTACGAATCCGGATCTTCTTCATCCGGTAGCCGAATGACGGAACAATCTACCGCAACATCTTCAAGAAGACGTAATGCTTTAATCGTCGCTGCCCGACCGGCTTTGTCTCCGTCATAGCAAATAATGACTTCATCGACGATCCGTCCAAGATTTTGTGCATGGACAGGAGTTAAGGCCGTTCCTAAAGAGGCTACGGTATAGGATATACCCGCTTGAGCGACTCGTACAACATCTAAATTGCCTTCTACGAGCACAACTTGTTTATTTTTACGCATCGCGCCCCGTGCTTGTGCAAAACCGAACAGTAATTCACTTTTATTGAAGAGCGGTGTCTCTGCCGTATTGACGTACTTCGGGTCTCTTCCATCAATGGAACGTCCACTGAATCCAACAACCGTGCCATCACGATCTGAAATCGGAAAGACGACCCTGCCGTTAAATCGATCGCGATAATCGCCATCTCTACCTACAGAAATCAATCCAGCTTCCACCATTTCATCCAAGTCAAAATTACGCCGGGTCAAGGAGTCGACTGTAAAACGTTCTTGGTCTGGAGCATAGCCGAGTTTAAATTCACGCATCGCCGATTCGCCAATTCCCCGTTTTTCAAGATATTCACGACCGGCGTCACCAGCGGCTGTCTGTAACATGACTTCATGGTACAAATCAGCAACGATTCGATGCGCTTCACGCATCCGGTATTTCTTTTCTTGATCTGGTGTCGATTCAGTCTGATCAGATCGCTCGAACTCCGGTAATGTCACGTCCGTTCGATCAGCGAGTTTCGAGACGGCTTCCGGAAAACTCATCCCTTCCGTTTCCATGACGAAGGTGATGGCGTTTCCGCCCGCTCCACAACCAAAACAATAATACATTCCTTTATCAGGCGAGACCGAAAAAGAGGGGGATTTTTCTGAATGGAATGGACATAACCCTGAATACCGATTCCCTTGTTTTTTTAATTCTACACGTTCAGAGATTAGTTCAACGATATCCGTCGCTTGGCGAACCTGATCGACCAGTTCATCCGGAATTCTTTTCAATCGTCCCACCTCCTCTTCTCAACTCTTATATATATACCCGCAATGAAACGGAACGAATACTCGTTCCGTTTCATTGGAAAAATTGCATCATCTCATTTATCAGCTAGACTAGTATACTACGCAAGTACTTTCTTGACTAGTCATGTGCCTTTCCTGAAATTCCCGTCAAAATCAAGTTCGCTGTTTCTTCAACTGCCTTATTTGTCACATCGATGATTTGACAGCCAATCCGCTCATACAATTTTTTCGCATAATCAAGTTCACGATTGATGCGATCGATTTGTGCGTAGGCAGCTTCCGGTTTCAAACCAAGCGAACGTAACCGTTCCATCCGGATATCAATCAACTTCTCAGGAGAAATCAATAATCCGAAACACTTTTCTTTCGGAATATCGAAAAGTTCTTCTGGTGGTACAGATTCCGGAACGAGAGGAACATTCGCAACTTTGTACCGTTTCAAAGCAAGGTATTGTGAGAGAGGAGTCTTCGACGTTCGTGAGACACCAATCAAGACGATATCAGCCCGTTTAATTCCGCGTGGATCCCGACCGTCATCATACTTCACAGCGAATTCGACCGCTTCGATTTTCCGGAAGTATTCCTCATCCAAACGATAAATTAGCCCTGGCTCTTCTTTAGGTTGCATCCCGAGTCGATCTTCCATCGTATCAAGCAACGGTCCAAGTAAGTCGATTGCTTCGACTTCGTGAGCCTTCGCCGTCTCCGCAAGCAAACGACGGTGCTTCGCATGGACGATCGTATAAACAATCGTCGCCCGCTCTTCTTTCGCATGCAAAACGAGATCATAAATCACTTGATCGTCATCGACGAATGGGATCCGGACTGTTTCAATCGCCCGCTCCGGAAATTGAATCGCTGCTGCACGAACAACAAGTTCACACGTTTCACCCACTGAATCACTGACTACATAAATACGTTGTCTCATCTGTGAGCCTCCTCTTAAATTTCTTCATCTCTTGCTAACGCGACCAGTACTTTCGTCATGTTCGTCTTCGTCATCCGTCCGACGACTTTCAGGATGCCATCACTGTTTTCAACGACAGGCATCGAGTCGATTTGTTTTTCGATCAACTTCATCCCGGCCCCGATCAATGTTTCCGTTTTCTCACACACTGTCAAGTTCGGCATCCGCGTCATGATGATATTAACGGGCAATGAATCGAGTTCTTGGTTCCCGATTGCAGCTCGTAAAAAGTCTTTTCGTGATAAGACACCAACGAGTGCATGATCATTGCCAACGACGAAGAGCGAACCGACATCTTCTAAGAATAAGTGAACGATTGCGTCGTAAACGGTCATACTCTCATGAATCACCTTGGCAGAAGACATGAACTCGCCGACTGTCAACGTGTCGAGTTTCTCATGAAGCATCGAGGCGTTCTTTTTACCAACATACATATACCCGACGCGCGGACGCGCTTCGAGCATTCCTGTCATCGTCAAAATCGAGAGATCTGGTCGTAATGTCGCCCGCGTCAAGGAGAGCTCGGACGCAATTTGCTCTCCTGTGATCGGACCATTTTCTTTGACGATTTGGAGTATCTTTTTCTGCCGTTCATTTAACTTCATCGGCTCATCCGTCCTTTGTTTACACTAAAGTGAGTGCATTGAATCGTGCGACCGCTTGAATCGCGTCCGCGAAACGTTTCATTTCGCTTAAACGGTTCGATCGAATCGCATCGTCTTCTGCCATGATCATCGTCCCATCAAAATAGGCTGTAATGGCTGGAACCGTTGATTCAAGTGCGCCCATCGCTGTTTCGAAATCAGATTGCTCTACTGCCGCTGCGACTTGTGGAATGACCTGTTCGATTCGTTCATGTAAAGTACGTTCCGCTTCATTTTCAAAAAGCTCCGGATTGATAGTAACGACCGTTTCCGCTTTTTTCGAGATGTTGAGTACACGGCTCAACTGTTCGACTGTTTTCTTGAATGTGTCCCGTTGCGTCGCCGCTTCAAGCATTGCTGCTCGTTTTTCATTCGCTCCGACCGTCATATCAAGTTGAAGTGCTGCTTCAACGACGTCATGACGATACCCTTTTTCCGATAAACGGAACTTGAGGCGTTGACTGAAGAATTCTTGCATCGCCACTTTTACTGATTCTGCATCTGTCTGATAAAGACCTGCTTTAATTTGAGCTGTCACTACGAAATCAATCAGTTCAACGAGTGTCATTTGGATATTGCGATCCGCTAAGACTTGGACGATTCCCTGAGCCTGGCGGCGTAACGCATAAGGATCGGCAGAACCGCTTGGAATCATACCAACACCGAAGAAGCCAGCGACGCTGTCCAACTTATCGACGACGGCAAGTAGCGTCCCGGTTGGTGTCGCCGGACTTTCATCCCCAGCGAAGCGTGGCATGTAGTGCTCGCGGATCGCCGCTGCGACTTCCTTGTCTTCTTGTTTCATGTTTGCATAACGCTCGCCCATCAAACCTTGGAGCTCCGTGAACTCATAGACCATCTGACTGACGAGATCGAATTTATAGATATGACCGGCACGATCGACTTTCGTTCTGTCGGCTGAGAAGCGGTCTGCAAGCGCAAGCGCCATCTCACGTACGCGGCGAACTTTTTCACCCGTCGTTCCAAGTTTTTCATGGAAGACGATTTTGTCGAGACGGGCTGCTTGTGCGTCGATATCCGCTTTCTTATCTTCTTCGTAGAAGAATTGCGCATCGGCAAGACGGGCACGAATGACTTTTTCATTTCCGCGGGCGACGTTCTCGATGTGTTGCGCGTTCCCGTTACGCACCGTCACGAAATAATGCAGTAACGTACCATTACGTTTTACAGGGAAGTAGCGTTGGTGCTCTTTCATCGTCGTGATTAAGACTTCTTCCGGCAATTCAAGGTACGCTTCGTCAAACGCACCGAATAAGGCAGTTGGATATTCGACGAGGTTCGTGACTTCTTCAAGCAGTGACGCATCGATCGGTACTTCGAATTGTTCTGATTGTGCTAGTGCTTCGATTTGTTCTTCAATCATTTGGCGGCGTGCTGCATAACTGACGATGACATGCTCACCAGCCAATGCTTCGACATACGCATTCGGACGTAAAATCGTGATGTCTTGACCAAGGAAACGATGGCCACGTGACGTTCGTCCTGTTTCGACTGATGCGACTTCGAACGGAATGACTTGATCGTCAAGTAAGGCAATCAACCAACGGATCGGACGCATGTAACGGAGCGGTTGTGTACTCCAGCGCATGTTTTTCGGGAAGTTCATCGCCTCGATCACTTGTTTTAGCCCCGTCAATAACGTCGCTGTTTCTTGTCCTGCCTCCTTACGCGTCGCATAGATGTATTCGACTCCTTTTTCTTCACCAAGGAATAGATCATCTGTCGTCAATCCTTTTCCACGAGCAAATCCTTCCGCCGCTTTCGTCCAGTTCCCGTCCGCATCTTGCGCGATTCGTTTAGCTGGTCCTTTTAACGTTTCTTCCAAATCCGTTTGGCGTTCCGCGATTCCTTTAACGAGAACAGCGAGACGGCGCGGTGTTGAAAAGGCTTCGACTGTATCAAATGTAATCCGTGCTTCTGTCAAAAATGTCGTTACACGTTCCTTCAGTTGTGTTTCAGACTGCAAGACGAAGCGTGCCGGCATTTCTTCGAGACCGATTTCAAGTAATAATTCATGCATGTGATTCACCAGCTTTCGATTTAATCAATGGGAAACCTAAACGTTCCCGCTCTTCGATGAAACTTTGAGCACAACGGCGCGACATGTTCCGGACACGGTGGATGAATCCTGTTCGTTCCGTCACGGAAATCGCTCCTTTTGCATCGAGCAAATTAAAGGTATGTGAGCATTTTAAGATGTAGTCATACGCCGGGAACACAAGGTTTTCGTCGAGCGCCCGGTTCGCTTCTTTTTCATACTGATCAAACAATGTGAACAACAAATCAACATCTGATGTCTCGAACGTATATTTGGAATGTTCGAATTCTGGTTGATAGAAGATATCGCCATAGCGGAACCCGTCCGTCCAGACTAAGTCAAAGACACTTTCGACATCTTGAATATACGACGCGAGACGCTCGATACCATACGTGATTTCCACTGCAATCGGATTACATTCAATTCCACCAACTTGCTGGAAATATGTGAATTGCGTGATTTCCATCCCGTTCAACCAGACTTCCCAGCCAAGACCTGCTGCACCAAACGTCGGGTTTTCCCAGTTGTCTTCGACAAAACGAATGTCGTGTTCAAGCGGATTGATGCCGAGGAGTTCTAGACTTTGTAAGTAGAGTTCCTGAATGTTGTCAGGAGACGGTTTCATGATGACTTGGAATTGATGATGTTGATACAACCGGTTCGGGTTTTCCCCGTATCGTCCGTCAGCCGGGCGACGTGACGGCTCTGTATAACAAACGTTCCACGGTTCTGGTCCTAAGCTCCGTAAGAATGTCATCGGGTTCATCGTCCCGGCACCTTTTTCTACATCATATGCTTGCATCGTCAAACAACCTTGTTCCGCCCAAAATTTCTGTAACGTCAAAATCATGTCTTGTACTGTCATTTTCAAGAGATCCACCTCCAAAATTTATAAGGAAACACAAAAACGTCCCTATGTACAACATGGTTGTACATAGGGACGAGACAAGCCCGCGGTTCCACCCTACTTGCATGCGTAGCATGCCACTCTTTTACGGGAACACTCAAAAATGCCGTTCACACCCGTTTCATATCCAGCTCACACTATCCTGGAATCGCTTGAATGAAGAGGAGGTGCTACTCCTTTTTCTCATCGTGTTCGTTTAGTTAGTTCTTCCGCACTCATTCTACCGAACGTACGCGTAGTCTGTCAATCATTCTCAAGGTTGAGCAATTGATCGAGAACGCGCTTCGATCGTAACCGAAGTCCACTATAACGTTCCATGTAGGCATCCATGATTTGACGCAGTAATCGTTTCGTTTCCGGCTTGACCGTGACCGTACCGATCCGTGAAAAATCATAGACGGAAAAGACATAGAGCATCTTTGCAACTGACTCCTGCAAGAATACGGCATACTCATCTTCATGACGATGGCGCTTACAGAGCAGTCCGCCATGGTTCAGCGAAAAGGCGAAAGGTGCTTCCGTACTCCCGCAAATCGTACAGCCGTTTAAGTGCGGAGCGATACCAAGATGACGCAACAAGCGTAGTTCAACAATGAACGATACGACATCCGGATCAAGTCCTTCGTCCATCGCCTCCAGTCCGTCGACGAATAAATCATACAACGTCGGATAGGCGACGCGTTCGTCAAGTGCCTTATCCGCAAGTTCGAGCAGGTACATCGCATATGACATCAAGAGGACATCTTGCCGGATATGTGAATACCCGGTGATGACATCCGCTGATTTTAATTGACCGAGTCCACGTGACCTCGGGTAGACATAGACCGCCCGAATAAACGGCTGACTTGCTGCATTAAACCGGCTACCCGGTTTCTTCGCACCACGAGCCATGACGGCGAGCTTTCCGTATTCACGCGTCAGCAACGTGATGATTTTATTCGATTCACCATACACGACCGTTCGTAATACGAGCCCTTCCGCCTTATCAATCATCGCTTAATACTCATCGTCGCGGAAGCCGAGTTCACGCAATTGTCCGGCTTTGTTACGCCAGTCTTTTTGCACTTTGACCCATAGGTTCAAATAGACTTTCGTTCCGAGAAGCATTTCGATGTCCGTCCGTGCTTCAGACCCGATTTCCTTGAGGAGTGCCCCACGTTTCCCGATGATGATGCCTTTTTGCGAATCACGTTCGATTAAAATCGTCGCGTGGACGTCGACCATATTGCCGTCCTCACGTGTTTTGATTTGATCAATCGCAACTGCGATCGAATGCGGTACTTCGTCTCGTGTTTTTTGTAAGACTTTTTCGCGAATCATTTCCGAGATAATAAAGCGTTCCGGATGATCCGTTACTTGATCGGCCGGATAATACATCGGTCCTTCTGGTAAAAGTTTCGCAACCTCACCGAGGAGCGGTTCAACATTATTACCTTGAAGAGCAGAAATCGGCACGACCGCTGCAAACTCTAATTCGTCTTTATACGACTCAATGATTGGCGGAATGTCATTCGGATGAATCAAGTCGACCTTGTTCATGACGAGAATGATTGGCGTATCAAGGCCTTTCAACTTCTCGATGATGAAGTCGTCGCCTTTTCCTTTTGGCTCCGTCACGTTGATCATGAAGAGAATCGCATCGACTTCACGCAAAGCGTTTGTCGCAACTTTCATCATGAAGTCACCGAGCTTATGCTTTGGTTTATGAATTCCTGGCGTATCGATGAAGACCGTCTGCACATCATCCGTTGTGTAAACACCTTGAATCTTGTTTCGTGTCGTCTGTGGCTTATCTGACATGATTGCAATTTTTTGACCGATGACACGGTTCAAAAACGTCGATTTCCCGACATTCGGACGACCGATGATCGAGACGAATCCCGATTTAAATCCTTCTTTAAACATTGAGATCTCCCTTCGTGAACGCACCTGGTAACAATGCGCCAACGGTTGTTTCTGTGACATCACCTGTTAAGTTCGTCAAATAGATTGGCATATCTGCATCACACATTTCGAACAGGACTTGGCGGCATTGTCCGCATGGTGCTACTGGACCTTCCGTGTCTGCTACGACAGCCATCGCTGCATATTCACGTGCATCTTGTGCCCATGCTGAGAAGACGGCTGTCCGCTCTGCACAGTTGCAGAGACCGTAAGCGGCGTTTTCGATGTTACACCCGTGGAACACTTGTCCGTCTTTTGTTAAGAGAGCAGCTCCGACTTGGAACTTCGAATATGGAACGTACGCTTTTTCGCGTGCAATTTTAGCTTGTTCGAGTAATTGTTCTGTTTTCATGTCATTTTTCCCCTTTTAGCAACTTTGTTGGCCAAAAAAGGCCGGATTCTTATTGTACCAAATATGGGACGAAGATGCATAGTGCAATCACAATTGATGTAAGCGCCAACACTAAAACTGCACCGCTCGCGATGTCTTTTGCCGCCTTGGCTAACGGATGCCACTCTTTCGTCACTAAATCGACCGTTCTTTCAAAAGCTGTATTCAGCATTTCCGCACCTAGAACGGTACCGATCGTTAAAAATAAGATGGCACGTTCAACGGACGAAAGTGGGAAATAAAATGCTGCAATCGTGACGACTAGTCCGAGAACAAAATGAACTTTCATATGTCGTTCTTCTCGAACGGCTTGTCGGATGCCCGCTAGCGCATGGACAAACGGAACCCACCAGGACTTCACAACTCGCCTCGATACAACTCGAAGTGATGTAGAATTTCCTCCTGACGTTTTGTCATGACTTCTTCATCTGCCTTTTCGATGTGGTCATACCCTAACAGATGTAAAAAACCATGGACGGCTAGAAAACCAAGTTCCCGCTCAAACCGATTTCCATATTCAGCCGCTTGTTCCCGACACCGTTCGACGGAAATGATTAAATCACCCAGTACAACGGGTTCGTCTTCTAGTAATTGAAAGTCAATTTCATCTTCTCCGAGCTCATCCATCGCAAACGAAATGACGTCCGTCGCTTGATCTTTCCCACGCCAGTCGCGATTGATTTCTCTGATTTCTTCATTCGTCACGAATGTGACGGACAGCTCACTATTGACTTCGACTTCTTCTTGTTTCGCAGTATAAATAAGAATCGATTCGACTAAGCGCTGCTGTTCCTCGCTCAATAAGTTTCCCTCGTCTGTCATATAAGTATTCATTTCGTTTCCTCTTTCTTTAATTCAGGATATTCAATCCGTTCGTGGAACAATCCCGAAAGCGTATGACACGCACTTTCCCCGACACGATAAATGTCACGTGTCGTAATGTCACATTCCGCGAATTGATCGTCGAGCATCTTCTCTCGAATGATTTTCGAGACAAGATCACGAATCCCCTCTTCAGTCGGAGACTTCATCGAGCGGACAGCTGCTTCAATCGAATCCACAATCATGATGACTGCCGCTTCTCGTGTCTGTGGTTTCGGTCCACTGTAACGGAATTCCGCTTCGTTGACTTCACCTTGCTCCGTTGCTTTTACATAGAAGTAGCGGAGTAACGACGTACCATGGTGCTCTTGGCAAATCGCGACGATTGCCCCCGGGATTTTTGCTTCTTGTAAGAGTTCTACTCCATCATCCGTATGCGCTAAAATAACACGCGCCGACTCGATTGGTGTCAATCGATCGTGCGGATTACGGCCATGTTGATTTTCGATGAAATAAAGCGGACGGCGGGTTTTCCCAAGGTCATGATAATAAGCACCAACTCGCGCAAGTAACCCATCTGCCCCGATTGCTTCACATGCCGTTTCAGCTAAGTTCGCGACCATCATACTATGATGATACGTTCCTGGTGCTTCGACCAGTAATTTCTTTAATAACGGATGTGTAGGATTTAACAGTTCTAATAACCGTGTCGGAGCCAAGATTCCGAAAGTCATTTCTAAAAATGGTAACAAACCAATCGCGAAGATAGCACTCAATACGCCGCTCGCGATCGCAAACGCCGTTAACGTTAGCGTTTCCTGAAGTTCAAGTTGCCCACTGCGCATCAATAAGAAGGTAAAGAAGACAACGATGTTCGCAGCAGAAATCATTAAACTACTCAAGAAAATCCGTCGTCGTGACAAACTCGATTGTAAAAAGAATGTCGCGACGAGTCCGCCTACCACTAAGTAAATCGCAATGTTAAAACTAAAGTTTTGGTTCGTGCTATAGAAAAATGTGCCGGCAAGCGCCATAAAGAGTGTGCTGGACAAGGCGATTCGTTCATTCAGCAAATTTCGTAAAACGAGTGCCGCGAATGCCGTCGGTGTCAACAAGTACAGTACAGGATTGATATCCTCTGCCAAAAACGCCATTCCGTATGTCACGACAAGTTGCAAAATCACGACAAGATAGACAAGACCGAACAAACGTACTTTACCCATCTTCGCGTATCGAAGATTTGAACGAGCGATGAATCCATATAACAGCAACGTCATTAAACCACTCAAAAGTAACGTTCCTAACAATGGTTTGAACGACTTCCGGTCAGAGATCAATCCGACAAGCTTAAGCTGACGGTATTCATCTTGCGAAATCACTTCACCACGCTTAACGATAACCTCCCCTTCAGAAATGATGACAGGTTCGACTTTATCGCTCGTTTGATTTCGTAATTGCTCCGTCTTCTCAGGGTCATACACGTAGTTCGTGACAATCAATTGATCGGTCAATGCCTTACTGACCGCTTTTAATGAAAAAGATAATGGTGTTCGGTCGATGTCGAGCCGTGCATTCTCACGCGCTTCTGCTAACTCTCCGTCCTCAGAAGAAATCCGCTGTTTCATTGCTTCTTCAATTGCCGTAATCACCGCGTCACGTGTCGTGCTTCGAACGGACGAAGAAGACGTCGCAAGCAAACGCAATTCATCATCTTTCAATAAATCAGCCGCCTCCGTATTTCGAAGCCGCTGCTTAATCCGTCCGATGTCTTCTGCCTTCGTTATACCTTTTAAGCTCGCAAAGAGTTGTTCCACCTTATCAATTTGTTGCGATGCATATTCTTTTTTGACCGTATACTGACTGTCAATCGCAGCTACGGTATTTTCTTTAATCTGTCTGGTCGCTTCACGGTCTTCGATGGTCAAAGGAGATCGGATATCTTCTTCCGCGATAGAGAAGGCTTCTGCCGCCAAAGCTTCCGGACGAACGGACACATACATCATCGTTGACACGATGATGTAAAATCCAATCGTCAGCAAGCTGATCCACAGTCCTATTTTCCGCATGTCTTAGTCCCCTTCCCCTTACTTTCATGGTTGAGTTTCAGCCGATTTCTTGGCTGTACGCATCAATGATTTTCCGGACAAGTGGATGACGAACGACATCAGCAGAACTGAAGTGTTCAAAATGAATGCCTCGAACATCACCTAACAAATTCAAGGCTTCTTGCAATCCAGAGGCTTTTCCCCGAGGCAAGTCGACTTGCGTCAAATCTCCTGTAACAATCATTTTCGAATGAAATCCGAGTCGCGTCAAAAACATTTTCATTTGTTCTTTTGTCGTATTTTGAGCTTCATCCAAGATGACGAAGGCATGTTCGAGCGTTCGTCCACGCATGTAGGCAAGTGGAGCAATTTCAATCACACCGCGCTCTAATAAGCGCGCCGTATGTTCGACACCTAACACATCATGGAGCGCATCGTATAACGGACGAAGGTAAGGATCGACTTTTTCTTTTAAGTCCCCCGGTAAGAAACCTAGACTTTCACCAGCTTCAACAGCAGGACGTGTAAGGACAAGCCGTTTCACATGCCCCTCTTTCAGGGCTTTCGCCGCCATGACGACAGCTAAATACGTTTTCCCTGTCCCAGCAGGTCCGATTCCGAACGTTAAATCGTATTTCTCAATCCCGCGTACATAACGTGCTTGACCTAGTGTTTTTGCACGTAATGGTTTGCCTTTATGATTCGTATGAACGACGGTGTCATATAATTCAAGTAATTCATCGACTCGATTTTGTCGTGCCAATTGAATTGCACTTGTTGCGTCACGCTCCGTTAAAACTGCCCCACGATTCACGAGCTGCGTGAGAACGCCGATGACTTGTGTCGCCAGTCTAATCGAGTCCTCCATTTCTGCTTGAACAATCAATTCATCACCTCGATGAACGAGCTGAACATCAAGTTCTGCCTCCATTGTTTTAAGCACCGCATCATTCGGTCCAACGAATGCTTGCGTCTGATCTGAATTCGAGAATGCGAATGGAATTCTTTCATTAAATATCACGTTATGATTGGCCTCCTAATGATGGACAACAGTATGTCATCGCCACAAATCTATTCTCTTCTACTTTAGCATTTCCTAATAATAGATGGAAAGAAAAACCCATCTTGTTGAAACACCTAAAAAGGTCAGCTCCCCTTAAAATTAGGAAGCTGACCTGTTCTTATGAATGGGGTGTTTTTGTTTTACGTTTTGAAACGGGTGGACCGAGGACTTCGCTCCAGATGATGGCACGACGTGCTTCTTCTTGCGTCGTTTGCATCCCTGTTTTCTTGACCGCTTTCGTCCCGATTGCTCCTTCGGCGATTGACCCCTTGATTTCTCCGATATTCGTACTCGTTTTAGAAACCAGCTGACGATCCGTATGCCGTTGCATGTCCGTTCGACGATCTTCTAACAGCGGACGTTGCTGTTTCTTTTTTACAGCCGGCGGTGCATCATCCTTCGTCATCGCTTCCGCCTGCCCCACCATGTTCTTCACATAATCCCCAAACTCTTTTGATGGCGTCCTTGTCGGTTGGTTAGCTTTACTTTTATCTGCCGCTTTAGAAATGACAGAGATGACGCCAAATGCCACCATTAAACCGACCCAGATTAAACTTCCCATCCTACATCATCCTTTATTGTGAGTCATTCGGCGAAGACTGACCACCAATTGCCTGGCGCATCTTCGTATCTGCTGTCACGTTGAGGTAATTCGCATAATCCATCACGCTGAAGTTTCCGTCACGAAGCGCTTCCGAAATCGCAAGCGGGACTTCCGCTTCGGCTGCAACAACTTTCGCTCGCATTTCTTCGACACGTGATTTCATTTCTTGTTCGCTCGCAATCGCCATCGCACGACGCTCTTCCGCTTTCGCTTGGGCGATGTTTTTATCCGCTTCCGCTTGATCCGTTTGAAGAACAGCACCGATATTTTTCCCGATATCGATGTCCGCGATATCGATTGATAGAATTTCGAACGCCGTACCGGAATCAAGGCCTTTCGCAAGAACCGTTCGTGAAATCATTTCCGGATTTTCAAGCACTTCTTTTTGATCGTGACACGAACCGATTGTCGAAATGACACCTTCGCCGACACGGGCGATGACTGTTTCTTCACCCGCACCACCGACAAGACGGTCAATGTTAGCCCGGACTGTGATTCTTGCTTTTGCTTTTACTTCAATCCCGTTCATCGCAACACCTGCGATGAATGGTGTTTCGATGACTTTTGGATTAACTGACATCTGTACTGCTTCAAGCACGTTTCGTCCTGCCAAATCAATCGCGGCCGCACGTTCGAAACTAAGTTCGATGTTTGCACGATGCGCGGCAATCAACGCATTGACAACACGATCAACGTTACCACCGGCAAGAAAATGACTTTCAAGTTGGTTCGTATTCAAGTTTAAGCCAGCTTTGACGGCTTTAATTAACGGATTGACGATTTTAGATGGTGTGACGCGACGTAAACGCATTCCAACGAGTGTGAAAATCGAGACGCGGACGCCGGCCGCCAAAGAACTAATCCACAGTGGGATTGGAACGAGCGTAAAGAAAATTGCGAGGAAGATTAAGACTCCTCCGGATATGAGTAGGACCGTTAACAGTTCAGGTGTCATGTGATTGACTCCTCCTTCGTAGTTTGGACTCGAACGACGACGCGTCCGTGTGTCACTTCTTTGACGATAATTCGCTCACCAGAGCCGATAAAATTCCCTTCAGTCACTGCATCGATCCGATTCCCATCGATTTCAATCGTTCCAGCAGGTCGTAAAGGCGTCAAACTGATACCTTCCTTGCCATTGAGTTGAACTTTCTCTTCATGTGACAAATACCCTTTTTCCGACGATGTCGAATCCGTCAAAATCAAACCTCTCCATAACAATGACTGGTTGGATTTGATTCTTCGGTATGCCCAGTATCCTGCCGCCAGCGACAAAAATACGGATAGACCTATCGCAAGGCCGACTTGACCGACCGTCGCACCCGCCATGATCAGGCTCGCGAGGACAGCACCGATACCCACAACTCCAAAGATACCGAATCCTGTGACGAATATTTCGATCAGCAACATGACGACACCGACCAAGAAGACCGCTAAAATCATCCCTAAGCTAAAAGACATTACTCCGTTCACCCCTTTTTATCAGAATCAGACGCTTCTCCCCTTTTGAAACACATTTCTTTGTTACTCTTATTATATACGCTTTCACCCATTAAAAGGTTTCACAACTCTTTTAATTTCTAATTATTCCGATAATATGTGTCAAAAAAACAAATAAAAAAGGTATCCCAAGGGATACCTTCAAAATTGATCAATTTAATTGTTGTTTAACAAGTCGATTAATCAAAGCACCGTCCGCCTTGCCCTTAAGCTGCGGCATGACGACACCCATTACTTTCCCCATATCAGAAGGAGCAGAGGCACCCGTCTGTGCAATAGCTGCATCAACGATTTCCTGAACTTCTTCTTGAGAAAGTTGTTTTGGCATATAAGCTTCGAGCACGATAATCTCTGCTTGAATCTTCTCGACGAGGTCGTGACGATCAGCGCTTTCGAATTCTCGGAGGGAGTCGTTGCGCTGTTTCATCTCACGTGAGAGTATAGTTAGCTCTTCCTCATCAGTTAATTCTTGCTTACCGAGTTTAATCGCTTCATTTTGCAGGGACGACTTCACCATCCGAATCGTCGTCAGACGATCTTTCTCACGCGAACGCATGGCTTCCTTCATATCCGCTGTCAAACGCTCTTGAAGACTCATGAGGATACACCCTCTCTAACGTTAGAACTTCTTACGCTTACGCGCAGCCTCCGATTTAAGCTTACGTTTTACACTTGGCTTTTCGTAGTGTTTACGTTTACGAACTTCAGCAAGCGTACCATCTTTTGAAACACCACGTTTGAAGCGACGAAGTGCGTCTTCAAGTGATTCATTTTTACGTACACGAGTTTCCACTAGTTTTCCCTCCCTCCGATATTACCGACTAAAGGAAACGTGTCAGACACGTCATATAACATTATAGTAGGAATGTACAGAATGGTCAATAGTTGATTGACATGTTCTCATTACATCCTTGATATGTTCCTTTTTGTTCCTTTCTATAGTCTCATGTCGTCCCATTATTTACAACAGATTCATCTGTTTTACCTAAAAAAACGCGGCACTTTTTGTAAGCGCTTTCTTAAAATCATTAAAATGTTTTGTCAAAACAGTGAATGATGTGTCAAAATATAAACAGTTATCTGAAAAAGGAGTTGGTATTATTTATGAAAGAAGCAAAACGAGTCATCTGGGGTCTTCTCATCGGTATCGCCTTAGGACTTGTCCTAGCCGCTCTACCTGACAAGACGATTTACGAAAAATTAAATATGTATGCCTTACAACCAATCGGGACGATTTTCTTGAACCTGATTAAAATGCTTGTTGTACCGATCGTCTTCTTCTCCATTTCCCTCGGTGTCATGGGTCTCGGGAACCCAAAAGAATTGGGTCGTGTCGGCGGAAAAGCCATCGGGTTTTTCTTATCGACGACAGCAGTTGCAATCATCATCGCACTTGGTCTTGCCTTATTAATCAAACCGGGCGAACGTGGTACTTTCTCGACGGAAGGACTCTCAAAGGCAACCGGTGAGATTCCTGATACAAGTATCATCAATACGATCGTCGGGATGTTCCCGACAAACCCGATCACGGCGATGGCGGAAGGTAACATGCTCCAAATCATCGTCTTCAGTGTGTTCGTCGGGTTCGGAATTACTTTCTTAGGTAAGAAAGCAGCAACGCTTCGTTCGTTCATCGAACAAGGCAATGACTTGATGACGTACTTAATCACACTCGTCATGAAAATGGCGCCGCTCGGAGCTTTCGCCTTGATCGCTTCAGCCGTTGGTTCATTAGGTCTTAAATCATTACAAGCAATGTTCGCGTATATGTCGATCGTCGTCTTATCATTAATCGTTCATTCATTATTCACATATGGTTCTGCCGTCTCTTTGATCGGAAAAATGAATCCGATCTTCTTCTTCAAGAAGTTTGCACCCGTCATGATGTTCGCCTTCTCGACATCTTCGTCGAACGCAACACTTCCGGTCGCGATGCAAACGGCGCAACGTGAACTTAAAGTACCACGGTCTGTCTCAAGTTTCGTTCAACCGCTTGGTGCGACGATCAACATGGACGGAACAGCAATCATGCAAGGGGTCGCGACCGTTTTCATCGCGCAAGTCTATAATGTCGATTTAACACCAGGACAACTCGCGACGGTCGTCTTGACTGCCGTTCTCGCGTCGGTCGGAACAGCTGGTGTGCCTGGGGTCGGCCTCGTCATGCTGACGATGGTCCTCCAGTCGGTCAACCTTCCCGTCGAAGGAATCGCCTTAATCATCGGGGTCGATCGTCTACTCGACATGATGCGGACTGCCGTCAACGTCACTGGTGACGCTGCTTGTGCCGTCATCGTAGCGAAATCGGAAGAAGGTAACTTAAAAGATAAGGAAGTCGAAGACGAGCGCTACGCGTAAGTTTTCCGCTTGATGAAAAAAGGTCGTCCCTACCGTGAATCACTCATGGTAGGACGACCTTTTTGTATCTTGTTATTTTTTTAGAACAAATGAACTGAGTGGATCCACCGTGATGCTGCCTGAAACGTTTCGAAGTGTTTTCGTCCCTGCTGTTTTACCATCGACAATCAACTTCCACTTTCCTTTCGGAAGCGTCAGCTTCACCGCAGCGCGTTTTGCGTTATGGACAACGAACAACTCTGCTTTTTGATGTGGTGCATCTTCTGAAAGTTGATACGCGACGACTTGCTCCATCGTATCGACAAACGTCAAATACCGTCTGATGTCTTTCGCTGATCCGAGGTGAAGTGCCGGATTTGCTTTCCGGACTTCAATCAAGCCCTTCATATAATCGACGTCTTGTTGACGATCCATCTTCCGTTTCCAGTCGAGTTGGTTGACGGAGTCCGGTGATTTATACGAATTATGGTCGCCGCCCTTTGTCCGCATGAAATCTTGACCGGCATGAATGAACGTCGTCCCTTGTGACGTCAACAGGATGCTTGACGCCAGGCGGTGCATTTTCGTTTTCGTCGCATCTGTATCGTTCGGGTTCGTTAAGTTCAACTTATCCCATAACGTATGGTTGTCGTGTGCTTCCACATACGTGATGGTTTGATTCGGCTCTGCTGCAAATCCTGTGATGTCTTGGTTATACGCAATCTCACCGACGATTCCGCGTTTAATGCGTGTTTCAAGACCTGTTTTCCCGTTAATGAATCCTGCATCCGTATCTTCAAAGACACTTCCTTTAAGCGCATCACGCAAGTTATCGTTGAAGTGAGCGACGCCCGGCATTTGTTTTGCATTTGTCTGATTCGCTTTTTCTGTTTCAGGAAGTGGTGTGTTCAAGCTCCACCCTTCGCCAAAAACAAGGATTGATGGATCGATTTTAGTTGTCGTCTTTTTGACGGCATTCATCGTCTTGACGTCATGGATCCCCATCAAATCAAACCGGAAACCGTCCCAGTGGTACTCTTTTGCCCAGTATCCGACGGAGTCGACGATCAACTTATGCATCATCTGGCGTTCTGACGCTGTATCATTCCCGACACCCGTCCCGTTCGCTAAATCGCCACCCGCTGTGTAACGGTAATAGTAACCCGGGACGATTTTATCGAGGTTCGATGCTTTGGCGTCGAACATATGGTTGTAGACGACATCCATGACGGCACGTAGCCCATTGTCATGAAGACCTTGAATCATCTGTTTCATCTCTGTGATTCTGACTTTCGGGTCATATGGATTCGTCGCATATGAACCTTCTGGTGCATTGTAGTTTTTCGGGTCATATCCCCAGTTGTATGATTTTAGCGGATTCGTCTCATCGACGGAAGCCGTATTGAAGTCGTACACTGGAATGAACTGAACATGTGTGATGCCAAGTTCTTTGAGATGATCAAGTCCTGTTTTCGTCTTCGTTTTCTTGCCATCTTTCATTAAACGTGTTCCACGTTCAACTACTCCGAGGTACTTCCCTTTTTGCTTAATTCCTGAATCATATCTTGAACCGGTCACATCAAACATCGACAAATCACGGACGTGGGTTTCATAGATGATGGCATCTGTCGCTTGTTTAAGCGGTATCTTTGATTTCGTCCAGCGTTTCGGATCCGTCTCCTTTAAATCAACGACAACACCTTGATCCCCATTGACAGCAACAGCTGTCGCATATGGATCGACGGCACGCGTCGTATCTTTTGCATGTTTCACTTCATATGTGTAGCCTGTCCCATCGAGGTCACCTTTTACAGTGACGGTAAAGACGCCACGATCACCACGTTTCATCTCGATTTCTTGTGTGATGTCCTTTGTTGTTGCTGCTGCTTGTTTTGGTAACTTGTATAACTCGAGCTCGACCGTTTGAGCGGTTGGTGCCCACAAACGGAACGTCGTTTTTGATTTTTTATACGTCACACCTAACTTACCGTCATAGGCATACTTTTGATCAAAGGCATCAGAACGTAAGACCTGTCCTGCTTCAAGCACACCTTCACCGAAGACAGGATGTGTCACAGTCACGATCTTTGCTAAATCGATGTCGGACGAAACCGTTACTTCAAGTGTCTTCGCGTCAAGTTGTGTGACGACCGGATTGACGAGTCCCGTGAACGAAAATTGTCCGATATCGTCTGCTGAGACGGGCGCGTTCGTTTTGAGCGTCAGCTTCTTAAAGTCATCTGCGAGGAAACTCGTAATCTTAGGTGTCCGGTCAATTTCCGGTTTTCCGTAGTAGATTGTTTGATCCCCTTCGATTAACCAGATGTCTTTTGCTCCGGCATAGAAGAAACGATCCGCCCCGTCTTTTTCAGACCAGCCTTCGATATGCGGAATGATCCCGACGAGTCGTTGTTTCGTTGGGTTCGCAAGCGACACGGTTGTGACAGCACCAAACTCATCTTGTTGATTAAATTCAACCCGTTGTCCATCTGCCGCATTCGGCCATGCCCAGACTCCATATTTTTCATAATCGTTGTCATAACGATAATAATGGACGTTCGTTTTGATTGATTCGACGTCCGCCCCGTCTGTCGGATTGACCGGTGAGACGTCTTTACTTCCGGATGCAATCCACACTTCCGCGACACCATCTTTAATCATGTCTTTTGTGATGAATCGGTCATTTTCAGAACCGGAATCTTTGTTCCAGTTATCATCACGGACAATAAAGCCGATTTTTTCTGGTTGGTCGACCGGGAATTCATAAGCGGCAACCTTTCCGTATGCATCTTCTCCGTTAAAGGCGTGCGCCTTGTTCGGGAAGTAATCCGGTCCATTCGCCCAGAGCCAGAGATTCCAATCTTTTTCTGACGTTTTATCTTCTTTGTAGTGAATGATGACGAGCGTCGATTTGCCTTTTTCGAGCGCTAATCCGTTCACTGGGAGTAAACTGAAAATTAGTGCAAACGTTAGCACAACTGCCCAGACTGATTTCCATCGATTCATGTTCCATCCTCCTTGAATGTATGTAATCGTTTTCATTTCCATTTTCCACACGAATTCCCATACTGTCAAAGTATATTTTAGTTAACTAAAGAAAATAAGCCTTTCGGACCAGAACAAAAAAGGGCTGACTCATAAGTCAGTCCAAAATCAATCCTATATCGATCAAATGCTTATGAAACTTAAAAAGCCTGCATGGGTAGGCTGTTCTGTCACATTTCCCTGTCTCGACTCGTCTTCAAAGCGGCAACCTTACGCGCCGCTTTGGAAGCGATTCAAGATGGAAGACGCTTTTAATTCTCGCCACTTTGTCTACAAAATGAAGAAAACGACAACTCCACAGTCTATGTTATCCCTTCATCAATGCTTCGAGTGCTTGTTTCGTTTCCCGCATCGACGCATCCGAGGCGAAGAAATACCAAATGCCGTCACTTGCGATATACCCTTCGCCGTCGATTTTCAAGGATTGTAAGTGTTTGAAACCGGTTTGATTCTCTTGTGCCAGTTGGGTCGCTTCAGAAAACGTAATGTTCGTACTGAAATTATCCTCTAAGACCTGACTGAGTTGTTCGAGCTTCGTTAAAATGTTCGGACCTGCAAGTTTCATTCCGACAGACTCAAGAACTTGCCGTTGCCGGATTTGCCGTCCCATATCCCCGAGCGGATCCTGTTTCCGCATCCGGGCGTAACCACTCGCTTCGAGACCGTCCAGTTCAATCTGTCCTTTCTTGTACTCTTTTTGGAGTCGACGGTCGTTCCAACTAAAGGCAGACGGATTATCAACCGTCACACCATCAACGGCGTCAACGAGTTCAATCAGTCCATCCATGTTGATTTTAGCGTAATACGGAATCTCGACGTCAAACGTCTTTTCGACCGTCTGAAGCGTCTCTTCGACACCGCCATAGGCATACGTATGATTAATTTTTGTCGTCTGTCCATCTGCTAACGTGACTTGCATATCGCGCGGAATCGAAAGTGAACTCGCTTGTTTTGTTTTCGGATTAAACGATAACAACATGATTGCATCGGCCCGACCCGGATCATTTTTCCGTTCATCGACACCAATCAACAAAACATGGACAGGTTGCATGACTTCAAGTGGTAATTTTTGCTCACCTTTTAGTGGAGTAATCAATGCATCAGCAGTTTGTTGGAGCTTTAAAAATGCGTATCCGGTCGTCGCACTCGCAATCAAGACGACTAGTAACAAAAGCACACTCGCGACTCGCAAGAACGGATTCGGTCGCTTTTTCTTCATCCGTGATTCCATCATTAACCTCCTCACAGTTTCTGTTGATACGTCTTCATCAGACCGGTGATATTCGAGTTATGCAAGAAGAGTACACCGTCGACTTGTTGTTGTTTTGCGAATTCTGACACATCAAATGTTGCATTGACATACCGGATATCAACGACTTCGAGATTCGCACTTCGGGCGAGAAACGGCAGGACAGGATTCGCAAAGGAATCCTTCAGGACAAGCAGTTTTGGTCCCTTTACGTCCGACCGCATCGACATGATGCCATGGTTGCCCCGTAAAAAGACTTCATACCGGTCGGCATAATCACCTGCTTCCTTGATATAGCTTTCATCGATGACCGGTTGCTGGCACGTGTTGTCGTAGCACACATCAATCCCGTCGAACTGGCTTCCATCGTAATAGGCAAGTGTATCGCCGGTCGTTGCATAGGCGAGGGTCGTTTTCCGGGCAAGTGATCCATAATATTCGTGCCCGGATACTTTCCGGGCGTTTGACGCGACCGGTACTTCTTTAATCGATACCTTGTCCGCTTGCAACTGACGAACGATTTGCTGATAGGCAAAATAAGCTCCGTCAATGTTCCAGTGATGATCCGTTTTAAAATAATCGGACAGCTTCAACTGGTCGAGCGAAATGTTCGTCATCCCTGCCTGATCAAACCCTTCTACCATCTTTTTGTACCGGACTGTCGCGTTCGACGCGACATAGTCGGGTAAAATCCCGTTCTTCTCAGCGACGACCGTCTTTGAAGGAGCTAGTGCCATGTAGACAGGTCGATCAACGGCTTGAACAAATTTCTTAAAACCGTCCGGAATCGGTGTCACCTGTGCCTGACTCGACTCAATCATGTAGTCATTCGGGGCCGTATAAATGCCATTTCGAAACGGTTGGCGTAAGACGTTTTTTGACAAGCGGGCTTGTGTTTCGACGAGTGTCCCACGAAGCAACAATTGATCGGTAAAATACTTTTCGAGTTCTCCCATGTATGCCCCACTGACGACTGTTGCTGTCGTTGGTGGCGTCAATTTTGCGAGCGAACGATTTTCAAGTTGTGACATGACACGGTCCTGTTTCAAGACCGTCCCAAGACCAACCATCGTCAGGATGACCATGAAACTGACTGCCGTCGCCGCCATCATCCGTCGTTCGAACGAGTACTTCTTTCGTGGCCTCTGGTCTTTGTCTGGTCTGAGTGGCGCATGTGCCATGCTGATTCCTCCTTACTTAAAAACGGAAATAAATGAACGGATTGAAGGTACTCGCGACGAGGGCAGATGTCGCAAGAAACAGTAACAACATCGCATAGCCATACTGAATCGTCTGGCCGACTTTCCCGAGCCGTTCGACGATCCACTGACCCAGTATTTTTGGTAGCGGTGTCGCAGCAAACGCGGCAAGCAGTAAGATGACGCCATTTTGGACGAGCTGGTAACTGGCACGTTCATCCCACACTTCTGTCGGGATAAACATCGCACGCAAGTACTCGAGTGCGTCCGGAAATGTCGTTGCACGGAAAAAGACCCAGCCGACTAACACAAGAATGAGTGTCCAAATCGTCGAAATGACGGGGACACGGCGTAATAATTTCCCGAGAAATGCTTTCTCGAGCATAATCCATATCCCGTAGTACGCACCCCAGGCGACGAACGTCCAACTTGCACCATGCCAGAGGCCCGTCAGCATCCAGACGACTGCAAGATTTCGATACTGTTTGAGCGGTGAGACACGATTGCCGCCAAGCGGGATATAGACGTAATCACGGAACCATGAGCCGAGTGAGATATGCCAACGTCGCCAAAACTCCGAGACGGACTTCGCGATGTAGGGATAGTTGAAGTTTTCCAAAAAATGAAATCCGAACATCAGTCCGAGTCCAATCGCCATGTCGCTATATCCCGAAAAATCAAAGTAAATTTGTAGCGCATAGGCGATGATGCCGATCCATGCCAGACCCATCGACAAATCATTCATCTTGAAGACGGCATCTGCCACTTGCCCGCAGCCATTCGCTAAAATCAATTTTTTCGACAACCCGATAATAAAGCGGCGGACACCAAGTGCGAAATCAGGTAAGGTCTCTTGCCGATCGTTGATTTCATTTGCGACCGTCTCGTAGCGGACGATTGGCCCGGCAATCAATTGCGGAAATAACGCGATATACAAAGCTAAATCAAGCGGGTTTTTTTGGACTTTCCCCGCTTCCCGGTAGACATCGATGACGTAACTCATCGCCTGAAACGTAAAGAAGGAAATCCCGATCGGTAACACGACTTCCGGAACAAACAGTTCCACCTGAAACGTTTGATTCAAAGACGCCATGAAAAAGCCACTGTACTTGAACCACCCGAGTAAAGCGAGGTTCGTGATGACCATACTCGCCATGACAGGTTTGATGCCGACACGGTGCCGGTACGTATCGACCATCAGGGCAAACAAGTAGTTGATCAGGATACTCGCGAGCATCAGTAAAACGAACTTCGGTTCTCCCCAAGCGTAAAAGAAAAGGCTCGCTACAAGGAGCCAGCCGTTACGAAAAAATCGTGGCATTAGATGATAGACAAGCAGAACAACCGGTAAGAAGACAAATAAGAAAATCGTCGAACTAAACAGCATAGTGAGGATCCTCCTGTTTCAGTTGAATACGTTCAGCGATCTTCAACTCGGTCAGTTGGATCCGGACGTCACCTGCTACGAGAAACTTAAAGGCAATTTTAAAATACTGTGCCCCTTTCATCCGCTCCAGTTGAATCTGAAGATCAGTTGCCCCGTCGAGCATGACGAACTCCGACTCCGACCCCATGCGTTTTTTATTTCCGTATTGCATCTTAAAGAGTTGGACTTGACAAGGAACATCGGTTTCAAAACGACACGTCACATGAATGACGTCCGCCTGTCCGAAAGCGGCATCTTGGCGGTACAGCTTTGACGGCGGATACTGGAAACCTTGATCAAACAATTGGATATACAATTTATCCGCATCCGTCGCCGCCTGGAAATCGAACAACACACCAACCGCTTCGTCTTCTAACAGAATCTTTTCTTGACTTCCCTGCGGAAAAAAATGATAACTTGCTAAATGAAACGTACGTGCTGTTCTCATACCGGGACCTCGCTCATGATCGCGTCAACGATACGTTCCGCCGCATGACCGTCACCGTAAGGATTCGCGGCCTGTGCCATCCCCTGATACATTTCTTCATCCGTCAATAAGCGATGACTCATCTCAAAAATACGTTCCGGATTTGTCCCGACAAGTTTTAATGTCCCGGCTGCAACACCTTCCGGCCGTTCTGTCGTCTCCCGCAGAACAAGTACTGGTACACCGAGCGATGGCGCTTCTTCTTGGATACCGCCGGAGTCTGTCAAAATAAACGTTGCCCGGGCCGCTAAGTTATGAAAATCAAACACATCGAGTGGGTCAATCAAGTGAACGCGCGGATGGTGTTTCAATTGCTCCGCCGCTTCGAGCACGATTGGGTTCGGATGGACGGGGTAGACGATTTCAATATCTGCATGCGTCTCTGCCAACCGTTCGATGGCATCAAAGATGTGCGACAGCTGGAGGTGATTTTCGCGCCGGTGGACGGTCAGTAAAATTAACTTGCGTCCGCTCGCCTCTAAGTCCGTTAAGACTGGGTGCGTATAGTCGGACGAGACGGTTGTCTTGAGCGCATCGATGACGGTGTTCCCGGTCACGATGATCGGTGTCTGTTTATGCTCGCGTCGGAGATTTTCCGCTGCTTGATCTGTCGGTGCAAAATGAAAATCAGCCAGCACACCTGTCAATTGACGATTCATCTCTTCCGGGAATGGTGCATATTTTTGGTAGGTCCGTAATCCCGCCTCGACATGTCCGACCGGAATTTGTTGGTAAAAAGCAGCGAGCGAAGCAGCGAACGTCGTTGTCGTATCCCCATGGACTAACACGAGATCGGGTTGCTCCTTTTCGAGGACACGACGCATCGCATTCAAAATCCGTGCCGTCATTTCTTCGAGTGTTTGCCGTGGACGCATCAAATCTAAATCGTGATCGGGAACAATCTGGAACAACTCCAAGACTTGATCAAGCATCTCACGATGTTGTGCCGTGACGACGACGATCGGCTCGACACCTTCGCGCGCCTCAAGTGCTTTGACGACGGGCGCCATTTTAATCGCTTCCGGTCTCGTTCCAAATACAAGCATGACTTTTTTCATCCATTCCATCCCCTATTCCTTATTCATGATGACAATTCAATCGTCTCGCCACGGACGGACCGTTCGATTTCATCACTTCGTCCTGTCCGTTTTTTTGCCACGTAATGGGCAACTTGCTTTTTCGATAACTGTTTATGCCAGTAGAGATACTTGTTGTACTCCGCCATCGTCTCTGCGGTTGGTCCGAACATCCGGACTTCGCCGTATTCGAGCCATAAGACTTTTGAACAAAAACTTTTGACCTGACTGAGCGAATGACTGATGAAGAAAATCGTTTTCCCTTGATCACGAAACTCGCGCATCTTATCCAAGCATTTTTCCGTAAAAGTCTGATCGCCGACCGATAAGGCTTCGTCGATAATCAAGATATCTGGATTGATGTTGATGGAAATCGCAAACCCTAAGCGGGCCCGCATCCCGCTCGAATACGTTTTGACCGGCTGGTCGATGAATTCCCCGATGTCGGCGAATTCTAAAATGTCTGGAGTGATCATTCGGATTTGTTTTTTGTTCAGTCCCATCATCAGCCCCTTGAGCTCGATATTGTCACGCCCCGTCAACTGATTGTTCAATCCGCTCGAGATGGCAATTAAGGCTGACTTACCACGCAACGTCACCTGCCCGTACGTCGGAGGCGTGACGTTCGCAAGGAGATGTGACAACGTCGATTTCCCGCTTCCGTTGATGCCGACGACACCAACGATTTCACCTTGTTCGACTGAAAACGATACATTCTTTAAGGCATAGAACGGCTTTCCGCTCATCTTGCCAAATAAAACCTCTTTTAACTTATCAATCGGACGCGAATACAAGACGTATCGCTTCGAGACATTTTCAAACACGACATGACTCATCTTCGTTCCTCCTACACATAATCAATGAAATAACGACGGAATCGGATATGGACGGTTGCACCTGTCATTAAAATCACTGCGGTAATGCTCCAAAAATAACAGCCGTACCAAAGATGCTCCATCAAATACCCCGTTCCGATTAAGGCTGAACGATACCCTTCGATCAAATAGACGAGTGGATTGATCATCAACAACGTCTTAAAGATGGAATGATCGGGTGGGACCCACATGATTGGCGTCAAATACATCAACATCCGCATGCCTGATGTGACCATGTTTTGGACATCCCGGACCATCGTCGCGAGCGCCGACAACAGGAGCGAGACCGCATATAAGAAAATGATTCCTGCCGGTATGATGTACAACAGTTCGAACGTATGCCATCCCGGAAAATAACTAAAGGCAGCTCCAAGAATGATTGTCAGGAGGACCATCGCAATGTGCCGATAAAATTGTGCCAAAATGACATAGGCCGGAATCGTACTCAACGGGAAATGCATCTTTGAGACGAGCGCGACCCGTCCATAGATGGAACGGGACCCACTCGGAATCGTACTTCCGATAAAGAACCAGGCAATCAATCCACTGACTAACCATAAGACAAACGGAATCCCGTCAACCGGGTGTCCACCTCGAATGCCAAAACCGAAGACGACCCAGTAGACACCGATTTGCAACAGCGGCGTCATGATTTCCCAAAACCACCCGAGGTATTGCATGCTGTATTGGCTTTTTGTCTCATAGAGTGAAAGGCGTACGATCAGGTAAAGATGATCTTTCAACTCATTGAGGACGGTACGGACGCTCTTCATATCGCTTCAGCGTCTACTTTCATCGTGTTATGTGTATGCAAGTTACCGAAGTTAAGGACCATGATATCTTCAAGCTCTCCGACGACGCCTTTCGTATCGAATAAGACCGGTGTCCGCATTTGGTTTTTCAGACGACGTGAATCAAATGCCTTGAATTCATCGTGATCGACAAGGACCAGGGCAAGATCGGCTCCTTGGATTGCTTCAATCTCGTCGACTAATGTAAACCGTGACGAAATCGAGCGTTCGACGTGCGGATCACAGACTGCGACATCGAGTCCACGATCTAATAATTGTTCGATGACTTCGACTGCCGGACTTTCCCGCATATCATCAACGTTTCCTTTATACGTGACACCGAAGACAGCAATTTTCGGACGGACACGGTTGGCGACGAGGCGTTCTGCTTGATCCGCAACGAAACGGGGCATGTTGACATTCGTATCACGCGCCGTATGGATGATTCGTGCAAGCGACGGCGCCTTCGCGACGATGAAGTACGGATCGACGGCAAGACAATGTCCTCCGACACCCGGTCCCGGATGATGCAAGTTAACGCGTGGGTGCATGTTTGCCATCTCAATGACATCGAGGACGTTAATTTTAAGTTGGTGACACACTTGTGTTAATTCGTTCGCAAGGGCGATGTTGACGTCACGGAATGTATTTTCCATCAACTTTGACATCTCTGCCGTCTTCGCATCCGTCTGGACGATTTCTCCCTGGACGAAAGTCCGGTAGACAGCGGCCCCGGCCTTGGCACACGCTTCCGTCAGTCCCCCAACAATCCGGTTGTTATGAATCAATTCATGAAGAATTTGTCCCGGTAAAACCCGTTCCGGACAATGGACGACGAACACGTCTTCGCCAATCTTAAAGCCCGCTTCTTCAATCAATGGTCGTACATGGTCATCCATCGTCCGTGGTGCGATTGTTGATTCGACGATGACGACGTTCCCTTTTTCTAAGTGTGGCAGCAGATTGCGTACTGCTGAAATGACATATTTCAAGTCACATGATTTGTACGTATCGTCAAGGTTCGGCGTCGGAACGGCAACCAGAAAGACATCAGCTTGTTCCGGCGTTAATGTCGCACGGAACGTACCGTTCGCGACGACTCGTTTGATGACGTCTTCTAAGCCTGGTTCTTCAATATGGATATCTCCTGCATTCAACATTTGAACGATTCGCGGGTCGATATCGACACCGACTACTTCTGTGCCGTGATCTGCGAACATCGCAGAAGAAGGTAATCCAATATATCCAAGTCCGATTGTACAAAGTTTCATTTTGTCATTCCTCCATCTAGTGTGTAGTTCACGTCAAACCTTGCATCGAACATGACGTGGCTGTACCTAGACCATACCGACAATTCCTAGTGTTTCCAATGGTTCTAACCATCTCTTAAACCATTCTTCACAGACCTTACATTCGCCGTATTTTCTGTACTTTACGTAAAGGTTGTAAAGAATCGACGAACACGTTGACGAACCTTGTATGATACCGACCATATCCACATCAAACGTTCTCCATTTGTGTGGTTTCACTTGGTATTAGCTGTAACTTTAATTGACTTCAGGTGCTGTTCCCGCTGAAACAGCCGCATATACCGCTAAGAGATGTTGTTTTTCCTCGTCCCAGTTGTACCGTCTTCTCGCCTCTTCCGCTCGGCTTTTCATCTGATTGCGTAACGAATCATCCGCTATCAAGCGATTGACGGCTTGCGCAATCGACTCCGGCGACTCGACATCGACAATCAAACCGACCTGTTCCGTTTCGACGACCCGGCGAATTTCTGGTAAGTCTGCCGCGACGACCGGGACAAGTGCTGCCATATATTCGAATAATTTATTCGATGAGGCTGAATAATGGTTAAAGCAGACGTTTTGTAAGACTTGGAACCCAATCGTCGCTGCCGCTGTATAACTCGGCAACTGATTTAGTGGTACTTTATCGATGAAATAAATCCGCTCACGCGCTGAAGATTCCGCGGCTAAGCGTTGCAAATGTGTTTTGATTTTACCATCGCCAACAAATAATAAAGTTCCGTTCGTCACGGATGGCATCGCCTCAATCAATCGTTCCAGTCCGCGCCCTTCTTGAATCCCGCCTTGATAAAGCAAAATCGGTTCCGCACGGTCGAGACCGAGTTCTGTGTGCAGCGAACGTGCCGCCGGGATCGTTTCCTGATAAAACGGATAATTATGAAGAACCGTCGGCCGGCTTCCGTACAGTTGCTGGTGATAATCCGCTCTTGTATCATTTTCGACCATCGTCCAATCAACGAAACGCAACAGGATACGCTCAAGGATTCCTTGTCCCTTTCCGTATCCTGTCCGGTCGGTTTGCACTTCGTGTGAATCATAGACGACTTTTGCCTGACGTTTTGCTAAAATCGCTTGCGGTAACGTATTTAAATCATTGGCGTGCATGACATCGTATTGACGCTGTCTTGCGGCGCGCGTCATCCGGATGATGCCAAAGCTGTTATAAAGCGCATAGCGTAAAAAGCGGCTTTTTTGTAACAGATAGAGCATGAGCAAGACGGGAATCAACCACGGAATCAGTACCAACACTCCGATAGCCGCGACTAGCGTAACCGGTGGCCGTTTCCGAAAACGCGACAGCACACCGGCAAGTGGTGGTGTGCGATCAATCCGAAGAATGTGGAAACCTGCTGGATGCTGCTCGATTTTCGGTAACGTTCCGTCATTTAAACAGTACAAGTCGACCTGATACGCAGCATCAGCAAGGGCGGTACATTCCCTTAACACACGGGCATCGTTCGTAAAAGTGTTCCAAACAAACATTCCGACACGTTTCATCCCTTCACCTCCACTGTCTGTTGACAAGTTTGACGAATCGCTTCAAACAGTCGCTCTTCATTTTGTTCCCAGTCAAAATGTGTTTGGACGTAGGAGACGCCAGAGCGTCCCATCAATGCCCGTTCTTCCGGATTGTTTGCGAGATGACGAATCTGCCGGACGATCTCGTCCCGGCTGCGGTCACGCGATACGACACCAGCACCCGATGCTTCAATCACTTTTGCGGCATGTCCGGAAACAGCGCCGACGATGGCACATCCCATCGCCATATAATCGATGATTTTCCCTGGTGTGACCGTGTCAAATGCCGTGCTCTCGACAAGCGTCGCAAAGGCGATGTCACTTTTAGCGAGCTGTTTCAATGCGTCCCAACGCGGCATCGCGTTCATGAAGTGGATGTTCGTCAGTTTCCGCTCCGCAATCAACTTCTCGAATTTTTCCTTATGGTATCCGTAACCAACGACATGGAATTCAATGTTTCTGTCGACCATCAACCGTTCCGCCACATCAAGTAATAAAAAGACATCTTGCGCCAGTCCGATGTTTCCCGTGTAGACAACGCGGACCTGTTCCGAGACATGACGCCGTTTAATCAACCACTCATTTTCTTCAATCGAATTCGGAATGTAGTGAATACGCGATGCGTCAATCCCCTTCTGTTCGATATAGGACCGAAACCCTTCGCTGTTGATGACGATTTGATCCGCTTGATGATACATCCATTTTTCAAGCCAGTACAATGGTCTCAATAACAGGCGTGATTTCGTGATGCCGACACCGACGAGTGATTCCGGCCATAAATCACGGACATCTAAAATTAGCGGTGCCTGTTTGACATGTTTCGCGACGACACCGACCAGTCCCATAAAAATCGAAGGTGTTGTCGCATAGATATATTCGTACTGTTTTGGATCTTGCCGCACTTCTTTGATCGCTAAGAAAAACTGTTCGATGAAGAGGTGGAGTCGTTTCCACAAATTAGTCGTCGCCCGGACATCGCGTGGTTGAATCCGTGTGATGTGCGCGGCGTCAAGCGTCGGTTCGTCCCAAAACATCGCATCCGTATAGAGTTCCGCCGTCGGATAAAGCGGCTCCGACGTCAAGACATGGACGTCACTGCCCCGTTGTTCCATCCGTTTAAAAATATTTTTCATCCGATTCGCAGCACTTCCGATTTCCGGATAGAAGTTTTGACAAATCATCAACACGTTCATCGACGCCTTGCCTGTCTTCGTGATAGTTTTCGTCTGAGCTTCCAGTAACGGACGATGACTTTTCCTAATTTTGAATTTGCGAGTGACCGGTATTTTGATTTCCATGCTTCATTCGCCTCCAGCACTTCCATGTTCGAAACGAGTGCCTCCTCGTAACGTTTGAGCACTAACGTATATTGGTGCGCAAGTTGTTCCAGCTGTTGATTCATCTCGCTTACTTGGTGTTCCAGTTTCACCTGTTCATTCGATTGTTCCACCATCCGCAATTCAATTTCCGCTACGTGTTGCACTTTTTGTTCCAGCCGCTTGTTGACTTGTTTTAGACGGATGACTTCCGCTAGGTGCATCCGCTCGACAGTCTCAAACGAATTTTCGAGCCAGTCGACTTCTTCTGCAGACAACATCCGGGCCGGTTGTACATCTTCTTGAACGACAAGCGTCACGCCAAGCCACTTATCGAACCGTTCGATTTTTTCAATCGTGCCATAAGGTGTTACTTGTTCGACAAGTCGTTTCAAATAATAGGTCCGCTTATGATCGGCATAATCATTAACGCCGAACGGAACGGTCACGACAAGACGTCCACCTGGTTTGACGAGTGTATATGCCTGCTGAATCACCCGTTCCGGTTCACCGATGTGCTCGAGTACTTCCGTCATCAAAACCGTATCGAATTGCCGGTTTGCTGAAAAAGACATGATGTTCGCTTCACTGAACATGACGACGGATTGGACAGATGCCGCTTCTTCTTTTAACGCAGACGTTGCTTCAGCGATTGCTTCCGGAGAGACGTCGATTCCTGTGACACGTTTCCCTTCGCGTCCGAGTAAAATCGGGACGAGTCCCCCTGAGCACCCGACATCAAGGATGTCTTCTCCCTTCGCCTCACGTACTATCCAGTGGATGCGCGCCCGGACCTTTTTTCCGAACGCGACCCCTAACTGGTCATAATAGGCGGCGCGGACTTGATCCTTTGGTCGTTTCATTCCTGCTGTGCTCGTCATGCCGTGACCTCCTCTAATAACAATTCTTGAATCGCATCCGTCTTACCCGCATCCGCTAATTCAACAAACTGTCGGACTAACGGTGCCGTTAGTTGAATCGGTTCGTAAAACTCGACAATCGTCCGTAATAAGGCAACACTTGGTCCAAAGTCCTTATCGCTGCATTGGCGCAGCTTGACCAAATACCAGTGTTCGAAGAAATGCTCAAAACGTTTCGTCTTGTATTGGTCGAGCACACCATATTTTGCAAACTTCTCTGCTCGTGCCCGTTCACGGAGGACACTGCGCTCAAAGAAGCGGACCGTCAACGAGTTAACCGTCGAGCCGGCGACTGCCGCGTAATAATAATGCACGACGCGGTTCACAAGCAGAACACGCTCCGCCTGTAACATCATCTCTTGGAAAAATAACGAGTCTTGACCGACGGCTCCGACGACCTGTTCCAGCTGATGTTTGACGAGGAAATCGCGCTTGACGACCAATGCTTGAATGCTTTGCACGGCAAAACGATGTTCAAGCAGATAGGCACGGGGGTCTTCACAAACGGTTCGTCCCTTTTTCCGAATCGTCGGCAAGGCGATGATGCTCGTCTTCTCCGCTAACTTTTTCATATGACCGACTGCAAAATCGAGCGTCGGATTTTGATCAAGCTCATCTAACAACTCCGCATAACGGTCACTGAGCACTTCATTGTCCGGATCTAAAAAGGCCACCCGGTCGGCACGCGCCAGTTCGACACCTTTGTTACGAGGACGTGATGCACTTCCGCTCCCGCCTGTTTCAAAGAAGTAAGTCGTCACGTTCCCGTGTCGCCGTCCAATTCGTTCGACGGCTTGAATCGTCCCGAAATCCGTCGACCCGTCGTCGACAAGCACGATTTCCGTTTCGTCAAAACGATTCATCCGCTTCAAGCTCGCAAAACACTTATACATCAAATGAGGGCCGTTGTTATAAATCGGCACGACGACTGACAAGACCGGCGCAAGGAGCGGCTTCGTTTGATACTGTTCATTCCACTCGAAGCGATCCAGCATGAGCGTCCGTCCGGATAACGTTCCGCTGACAAACTGTTCAAACGGGACATGCTCCCGCCAGACCATCGCTCCGGTATCTGCGCCTGACGTCTCAAAGACTTCATAAGCGGCTTGTCCGCTGAGCGATTTCCGGACGATATCGGCATCGGCAAACTTAAAGCCGTTGCGTAAATCTTCGAGGTAATATTCCCCGTACGACTCGCCGCCGTCGAGCAGGGCAACAAGATCGGCTTTTCCATATTCCCTTTCCGTCAACTCGGACAGGTGACAAATAGCATCCGCTTCAATCGATTGCTTGGCAATCTGCTGTTCAAGAGCCGGTGTCGGATTGCGTAAGACGACGAGCAGGCGACGCGCCGGTTGTTGTTGATTGAGTTTCAACATCCGCGCCAATTGATCGACCCGGTCAAACACCGTGTGACTCGACATGACGGAACGAATTCCTTCAGCACGCAATCGCTCAATGTCTTCTTCAGATGTCCGTTCGACGATTGCTTTGATTTCCTGTTGATCGTGAACTGTAAATACGTTTGGAAACAGATTGTTGACGGCGATACTATAATTCGAAATGATTAGATTCCCAAGTGCCTGCGATTCAAAAATCCGGCGCGCACACATCGTTTTACTGTATTTGATGCTATTGAGATTCAACACCCAGTCGTAACATTTGCTCACCTGCTGAAGCGCATCATACGGAATCGCAGGTGCAACCCGTTTGACGTACCGGTCCGGGAAATGATAGTCCGGTAAGCCGAGGTGATAGTTGCGGTCGACGATATCAAGCTGATGCGATGAGCTCATCACCCCATCGAACAGCACTTCCGTATCCTTGACACGTTCTGGATACTTCGCCATCCAGCTCCCGGCGAACAACACATGATTTTTCCGGCTTCGGGTCGCGCCAAGCGGATTATGGATCAGCGGATTCACACCGAACGAGACCGCTTCAATCCGGTCATGGCCACAAAGCACTTGATATTCCGGAAGCATCGCTTCGTCCGATGTCAGCACATAATCGGCTTGTTTTGCCAGCTCACTGAAACGGTCGAAGTTACTCGGGTCTTCCGTTGACTGGAAGACGACCGGAATCCCTTGCTGTTTCACCTCTCGCATCATCTGGAGGAGTAATGTTCTTTTTTTCGATTTCGGTGTCGCGACCCCTTTCCAGTCACCCCCCTGCAAGCCTTTCCATGACGTGATGACTAAAAAGAGATCGATTTTACGACTAAAGACATCCTCAAACGTGTCTGCATTCACATAATGGAGATGGAACGCATCTTGATAATAGGCATGCATGAACTCGGAACAGACGACAGCTACTTCAAGCGGTCGCGGCTCATAGTAACGTGACTGACTCCGAAGCGGAATCGATTGGTAGTCAATCGTATCGAGTAATTGTTGATTACTCTCTTCTTGATAGCGCTTCGTTTTTGTTTCAACCGGCTTGTTTGACGGACGAATCGTCTTAGCCGTTCCCAACGATCCTAACCGTTGTAATGTCTCGAACGCAGTCGAACTCGCTGCTGGTTCCGTCTTCAATCGCTGTTGTTCAGCACGGACCCAACTTAGCTGTTGCGTTACTTTTCTTTTCCACTGTTGTCCATTCACGTTCAAAACACCCTTCCTGCTTGATCTCTTTTCAGTCTACGAGAGCAGTTCAAAGGGCACTTAAATCCCTTGCAAGGTTTTTGTAAAGAGTTGATGAATGTTCTCCAGTATTTCCTTACATTCCAGTTGAGAAGATGACTGATTGGCATGGACTGTAGTTTGTTCGTGACTTACTTTTGAATAATTAGGCAATAAAATATGATGAGCACTTCATTAGTTTCAGAATCAGATAGACGGGTAAATCTTAAGAAGATTCGAAAAAGAGAAAGGAATGAATTTTACCATGAATGAAAAAAAAGAGAATTTACCAAATGAACAGGCAGACGTCGGTCTTCACCCAGATCCTGAACCGGCTGAAACATCAGACCCCGGCATCAAGCCTGCTGAGACACAACACCCCGATCCAGATTTAGAAGAATTGAAAGACGATCAAAAAAAATCATGATCGACGTTACACGTCGTACCTAAAAAAAGAAGCGTCGGACGATTCAATTACGAATCGTCCGACGCTTCTTTTAGATAGTACGTTTTTACATACAAAGTCTACACTTTACAGTTTCACGAGTAACTTTCCTGTGTTCGAACCATCGAACAGACCTAGGAATGCATCCGGAACGTTATCGAAACCTTCAAAAATCGTTTCTTCATATTTCAATTCACCGGCACTGACCCATTTCCCTAACTGTTCTGCCGCTTCCTTGAAACGTTTTCCATAATCCCCGACTAAGAAGCCTTGCATCCGTGCCCGTGAAGCAATCAATTTTGATTGTACGCGAGGTCCGATGTTCTCTTTTTCATTATATCCAGAAATCGCGCCACAGACCGGAATACGGGCAAACGGATTCAAACGGTCAATGACCGCGTCCCCAATCTCGCCTCCGACATTCTCAAAATAAACATCGACCCCACTCGGACATGCGCGGTCGAGCGCTTCGCCGACGTCTTCCGTTTTGTAGTTGATGACTTCATCAAAACCAAGTTGCTCTTTTAGGTAGGTCGTCTTTTCATCGCTTCCCGCGATTCCAACGACACGAGCACCTTTGATTTTGGCGATTTGACCGACGATTGATCCGACAGCCCCGGCCGCAGCCGACACGACAACCGTTTCACCTGGCTGCGGGTTACCGATATCCAGTAAACCAAAGTAAGCCGTCATCCCTGTCATACCGAGTACGCCGAGAGCTGTCGATACAGGTGCGAGCGACGCATCAATTTTCCGAACAGTTTTTGCATCGACAACAAGTTTCGTTGCCCAGTCGAGCATTCCGACGACGATATCCCCTTCTTTAAGAGCATCACTACGTGACTCGATGACTTTCGCGACGACACCCCCTTGAACCGGTGCGTCCAGTTCAAATGGTTGCGAGTATGAACGTGCATCATTCATCCGCCCGCGCATGTATGGATCAACTGAAATGTAGAGTGTCTCGAGCAAGACTTGTCCCGCGTCTGGTGCGTTTAGTTCGATTGATTCATACCGAAACGTTTCACGCGTCGGACGTCCTTCAGGTCTTTCTGCTAAAACGATTTGTTGTTCTGCCATTTCATTCATCCTCTCTAATATCTTTTACTCTTTTACTCTATCAGTCCTTTTCACGGAGTGCGAACAGAATGCACTCATCAATTCACAGAAAATTCCTATTTCTTCTTGACGTGTTCTTTCCTGTCGCGTAAGATAAAAAACAATTCATAGCTTTTATGCTGTTATGCACAAAAGCATTACATAAGGAGTGTATTCCCATCGAATCTTCTACAACACGAATCAATCGTCAGTTCGGTATCCATGTACTGAACGGACTCAGTATCGGAATTTTAGTTGCACTAATCCCAGGTGCTCTGCTCGGCGAACTCGCCAAAGCATTATTACCTTACTTCGCGCCCGCTCAACACATCATCGACTCGACTACGATTGCGATGCGCTTGCTACCGATGGTCATCGGTGTTGCCGTCGCCATGCAATTCAAGACGACTCCAATCGAAACCGCCTCGATTGGTCTAGCGACCGTCGTCGGTTCAGGTGTCGCAACACGGACGGAAACAGCCGGTTTTTTATTCGTCGGTACGGGTGATGTCATCAACGCAGGTGTAACAGCTGCCATCGCAACCGCACTTGTCTTATGGATTGGAAATCGTTTTAAAACCTACACTGTTCTCGTCATGCCGACGTTGATCATTGTCGGTGCAGGTGGGATCGGCGTCCTTACATATCCGTTCGTCACTAAAATCACTGCGGCGATCGGTCAAATGATCACTCAGTTCACTGTTCTGCAACCAATCTTGATGGGCGTCCTGTTAGCGGTCACGTTTTCTGTTTTGATTGTCTCTCCCCTATCGACCGTCGGGATTGCGACAGCCATCAGCCTCTCCGGCATTGCAGCAGGCGCTGCGAACCTCGGTGTCTGTGCAGCTGGATTCGGTCTTGCAATCGCAGGCTGGAAGGCAAATTCTCGCGGAACGTCGATTGCGCATTTTTTAGGATCACCGAAAATTCAGATGGCAAACTTCATTCGAAATCCCATCATGATCGTTCCCGTCATGTGTAGTGCCGCTGTTCTCGGCGGGTTAGCCGGGATTTTAGGGATTCAAGGAACACCGTTTAGCGCCGGCTTCGGTATGTCCGGGTTGATCGGTCCAATCAATGCTTTGCATTTGATGGCAGGTGGATGGACATGGGCAAATGGACTGCTCGTCTTCGGATTATTCATTTTACTCCCGATTGTCCTCTGCTTATCCTTCCATCAGTTATTCCGTCGCTTCCGCCCCTGGACGAACCAGGAAGACTACCGACTCGATTTTGAATAATTAAAAGAAGCGGATTGCCGGTACCGGCAATCCGCTTCTTTTAATTATCATACTTTAAACAAACTTTAAGACATCTAACGGTTGTTCAAGCTGGTGGTCTGCGAGTTCCCATTCATCCATCGTCCCGAAACCGAACCGGCAAATCGCAACCGGCATGTCTGCAATTCGTGCTGCTTCGATATCAGACGACCGGTCACCGACCATCAAGTACTCGACGTCTCCAAACTCTGCTCGATGTGCCGCTAAAATATCAGCTTTTTGTTTTCCGTTCACTGAACCTAAACATTTCGGACTCGTGAAAAACGGTCGGATGGCTTGACTGTCGAGGACAAGATTCATGTAGTGGACCCCGCAATTGCTTGCCGTCGAGACAATATGTCCTTGTTCCGTCAAGGTGCGGAGTAAATCCCGGACTCCTTCAAACAACACCTCTTGATCCTTCATTGTCTGTTCTAAATGATGATGACGCTTTTGGCGAATCAACCGAATGTCTTCTTCTGACGCATCCGGAATCGCCTTTTCCCAAAACGCACTTCCCGCCAGTCCGTAACTTGCCCGGACGCGGTCTTTTGATGGTTTTTCAAGATGCGGCATGTCTGCCATCGCAAGATGAATCGCCTCTGTCATCTGATTTGTCGAGTCGATCAATGTCCCATCAATATCAAATAAAATAACTGCCATGAAAACACTCCTCTATTTTTTTAGCATTCTCTTTTTTCTAACATATAGGTAAACCCCGAGAAGAAGCAATAGCCCGACAATCCACGGAGTATACTGGTGAAAATCATGATGTCGTCCATTCATACCATGCCCGAGCTTTTTTCCACCCCAGATGAAAAACGCTGACCACACAAAAAAGGACACCGTCGTTGCGAGCGTGAACGTTAAACGAGAAACACCTGTCAGACCTGCTCCAACCGCAAAGCCCATGCGCCACATCGGTGACAAGAGTAAAATAAATCGTCCGCGCGCCTCCATTTGCTGTTGAAATTGAACCATTCTCGTTTCAGAAATCCGAAACAATTTAAAAACGCGTCCAAGTAGCCGCTCACTTCCGAGTTGACCGATCGTAAAGAAGATGTTCTGGCTAACGACGAAACTGAAGACGGCGACAAGTAACATCAAGACAATATTTGATTGTGCCGTATGCACCAAGTAACCCGCATAGGCGAGCGGGACTTCACTTGGTAAAAACGGAAACATTAATGTCACCATAATCCCTAGATACCCATAGGACTCCATCCATGCATGCCAGGCCATCACATACCTCCTCTTCTCCGTTCGTTTCCTCTTCCCAGTGTAACGAACTTTACGAGTAGCGTACAGAAAACAACTTTTTTCCATTATAAAAGCCTGACACTGAATCAATCAGTGTCAGGCTCAACAATTCGTCTATGTTTCAGTAGGCATCTTCACTTTGGATAGGTTGCGTTCGTGCTTTTTGTTGCTCATCCTGCCAATCACTATATCGCGTCAACTCTTCAAAAATCGTTTTCGTGACGAACAGAATAATCGCGACATCATCTGCGAACCCAAAACCAAGAATAAAATCTGGAATCAAGTCGATTGGTGAAACCAGATAAATCAACGCACCGATTACTTTTAGAATTGTTGTCCGGCGGATATTTCGGTATTCTCCTGATTGATACGAACGTACCATATCAATGAATAAGCGAACCGGCGAAAAGACAAGTGACAGACTTGAATTTTTTTGAATTGAATTGTTCGCTCGTTTTAAAATCGATTTTGTTTTTTTCGGACGATCGATATAGTCCTTTGCTTCTTCCGCATATTGATCTTGTTGTTGTTTTAATTTCTCATTCGATAAATCCATCCGTAAATCCCCCATTCGACGATTTAATGTCTTTAACGTTAATACTATTCCCTCTACACTTGATTGATAATCCTCAACCGTACTTGAAACGTTAGGTTTTAATCAATCCGATTCAGGCTATTCCATTTAGAAGGAAAGTTGCAAAGAAGAGGAGTGAAAGACATGGATTTAGTCAATCAAACGGTCATTATTACTGGTGCTGCAAACGGGATTGGTGCAACGCTTGCTAAAACATATGCAAATGAAGGTGCCGTCGTCATTTTAGCAGATATTGATCAAATGACGGGTGAAGTCATTGCTCAAGAAATCGAAGAAGCTGGTGGAACGGCTTACTTTTACCGGTTGGACGTTCAAGACGAACATGATGTCAACTTACTCATCGAAAAAGCATTAGAACATACAGGTAAAATCGACATCATCATCAATAACGCCGGCATCATCATTCGAAAACCCCTTCTTGAACTCACGCTCGAAGAATGGGACCGCGTCAACCATACGAACTTACGCAGTATCTTTTTGACAACAAAGGCAGCTGCACCACATCTAAAACACGGTGGTCGAATCGTTAACTTGGCTTCGACTCGTGCCTATATGTCGGAGCCTGATACAGAATCGTATGCCGCAACAAAAGGTGGAATCGTCGCTTTGACACATGCTCTTGCCGTTTCGTTAGGTCCCAAAGGCGTTCTCGTCAATGCAATCGCACCAGGGTGGATCGAGACCGGGAATTATCATGAACTTTCCCCGGAGGATCATTCGCAACACCCGTCTGGACGCGTCGGTAAGCCAGAAGATGTCGCTCGTGCCGCCCTGTTCTTAACGAACCCCGAAAATGATTTCTTGACGGGAGAGACACTTGTCCTTGATGGTGGGATGACGCGAAAAATGATCTATGAAGAATGAGTACCGATCGACTGATTGAAAACCATGCGACTACAAGGGTGGGAGTTATTGCATTCTCCCCTCTTGTTTCACGTGACTCCTTCAGGAAAAAGTCCCAACGTATCTTGTCTTGCCGAGCAAAGCGCTTAAAAAAGTAATTCCTTTTTTTGTGTCTGACCATTTAGTCCAAAACTAATTTAAATAACCAAATCATTCATATATCAAACCACTTTTTAATAATGAATATAAAATATTACAAAAACATATCAATGGTCTTTTATTGAATTTTATCTTTCTATCACGTCTACCATTCCTTTTTTACCGCTTTATACCAGTCTTTTCATTGTCTTCTTTACGATACTTATCAATTATTTTCATAAAAAGTACATCCTTTCTATCATTATTTTCCTTATTATTTTAAATAAACTGTAACGTCCCTCCGTAAAAATTGTTGTTAGAGTAGTACAAGTATCACTCAACAACAAGGAAGGACTGATCGATTCACTTATGAAAAAATCTTTCATGCACTCAATGGGAATTTCCCTGATGACACTCACACTTCTCACAACACCATTCGTTACATCCGTAGGTGCTGCGACTTCATATAAAGACAAACAACAACAAAACGAACAAAAACAATCAAAACAAAAAGAAGCACTCGACGAAAACAATCAACAATTATCGAAAGCCCAAGAGAAAGTTTACGCGATTGACCAACAAATCAATGGATTGACGCTTCAAGTCGTCGAAAATGAACAAAAAATTGATCGAAATGAACGTCAGTTAACGAAACTTAAACAAAAGATTACAGCTTTACAGAAGAAAATCAAAAAACAAGAAAAAATGCTCGGCGATCGGCTGGCAGTTCGACAAGCTAAATCTGATAAAGATCCATTGCTCGAAGCTGTCTTCGGTGCAGAAGACATTGGTGATATGATCAGTCGCTTCAACGCATTCAATACGATTGCCGAAAGTGATGCTTCATTATTAAAAGATTACGAAACGAGTAAACAAGAGTTGGCAGAAGCAAAACAAGAACTTGAAGATACACGTACCGCACTCATCCATGACCGGAAAGTTCTAAAAAAGAAGCAACACGAGTTGAATGCTGAAAAGGACAAACGAACAGCCTTATTAAAACGCTTGAAGAAACAAAAGCGTTCAATCGAATCAAACATCTTAAGTCTAAAAGAGGCCGCTGCTCAACTTAAGGCACAAGAAGCGGCAGCCAAAGCCGCTGCTCTCGCAGCTAAAAAACAAGCAGCCGCGCAATCGGCGCAACCTGCTTCAATCAATAAAGCAAGTACGAAAGTTATCTCAAATGCAACCGGAAAATTCATCAAACCTGCGAACGGTTCCATTTCACAAGGTATGGGTGCCGCGAGCGGAAATAATGGCTATGCTTATCATAACGGGACCGATTTCGCTGGACCGGTCAATTCTGCAATCGTCGCATCAGCTGCTGGAACTGTCATTCAAGCAAGCTCCGGTGGTCCGTATGGTAATCATGTCTATATCGCACACAACATCGGTGGTAAGACATATACGACTGTTTATGCGCATATGAATGCCTTGACAGTTAAACAAGGACAACAAGTCAAGCAAGGCCAACAAATCGGAAAACTCGGTAGTACGGGGAATTCAACCGGTCCCCATCTTCACTTCGAGATTCATGAAGGTGGCTACCAATATAATGCGAACGGACGGACAAACGAACTAAACCCAGAAAGTTTCTTTTAAAATGAATAAGCCCCGACACGTCGATTGATGTGTCGGGGCTTATTTTTTATATTGAGAACATGAGAGGTCATTAAATTTTAAATTGATTTGTTTGTTGATCAAGTGATGTTGTTGTCGTCTCGAGCTCTAACATCAATTGATGAATTTGCTCGAACGAAGCTTGTTGATCACGCATCGAAGCTGCGACCTCTTGATTCCCTGCCGCTAACTCTTCCATTACGCCACTAACCGAACTGACCTGATTGACGACATCATTCGCTTGTTCTTTCGAGCGGACAAGCTGTGATGTCACGTAATTGAGCGTTTCAGTGACATCGGCTACATTTTTCCGCGTCTCTTCGAATGCCGATTTGACTTGAGCAAAGTTTGCGACCTGATTCTCTTGTTCTTTTTCAGAACGCAACAATGCTTCTTGCAAGACAGCACCATCTTGGCGAATCGAACGTACGAGTGAGAAGATTGATCGTGTCGCTTGGTGCGTCTCGTCCGCAAGTTTTTTCACTTCGCTTGCGACGACGGCAAAGCCACGTCCTGCTTCTCCGGCTCTTGCCGCTTCAATCGCTGCATTCAAGGATAAGAGGTTTGTCTGCGCCGAGACACCTGAAACAAGTTCTGCCATTTTTTCGATTTGTTGTGTCTGTTCAAGGAAACCTTCTAGCTGACGTCCAAGTTCGCGGTTTTGAACCGTCGACGCAGCGAGTGAGGCTGTTTGTTCTTCCATGACCGAAGCACTCTGCCCCATCGTCGTGTCTGCGACTTGACCTTGGCTTAATGCAAGCTGAGCCCGACGTTCACTTTGGTCGAATGAGGAGCTCATGTCTGTAATCGTACTGACCGTCGTCTGTAAATCATCCGATACTGTCTGTGTTCCGCTCGCCATCTCATTGATCGCATGCGTCATATTACCAGACACTTCGACGATGTTCGCATTTTCAGACGTTGCCTGTTCACTCATTTGACTGATTGTATTCGAAGTATGACTAATCGTCCCAATCACACCATGTAACGTTTGTTGCATTTGCGCAATCGCTGACTCGAGACGACCGATTTCATCTGCTCGTCCTGACGTCTCCAGTTGCTCCGATAAATCACCAGCCGAAATTTGCTCCGCTGTTTTAACGACACGGCTGATTGGACGCGTAATGCTCCGTGCGAAATACCAATTATATAGTGCTAACGCAATCAATAAAACAAACGTTGCGATTAACACAGTCCGTGTCAAATTGACGGTCTGGTCCTTCGCTTCTTGTTGCAGTACATCATAAAACTCACCGTTTTTTGTATGTAGTGTATACAAATCACTTAGTACACCCTCGATTCGGGCAGCATATGATCGGATTTCAATCGGGTTACGCCCCTCGACCAAATCATTTCGTTCAGCTGATAACGCAGTATATTTTGCTTCCGCCCGGTCCATTTCCGTTTTAAATGCATCAATTAAATACGTTTTTTCAAGCAACTGTAGCGCCTTCTCGTTCTTTTGACTTAAAGCGAGTACTTGCTCGACTTGACTGTCAGACGGTTGAGTTGCAAGACGGTTCCATGCGGCTTGTTCGTACAGTAGTTTTGTTTCAAGTTCCGAGATTTCGACAAGCTGTTTTCCATAATCTTCGTTGTACGATTGAATTTGCCGGAGTTCAACCAACGTCCATCCCATCAAGGCAACGACACTGATGATCGTCACGAGTGTCGAAATTAAAAAGCGTGTCCGTAACGTCATTGTACGTCAACCTTCCCTTCTAATACATCTTGTTTCAGTTGCTCAAGTTGCTTTAAATCTTTCTCTGAAAACGTTACATTTCGAATCGGGGCTAGTTGAATCGCACCTTCTTTGACACCGAGCACGATTTGACCCGACTGTAACCCTTTTTCTTTTACCGTATCGCCAATCGTCGTGATCGCGAGATCGACTTGTTTTAACATCGAGGTCATGACGGCGTCAGGCGCAATTGCCGTCTGATCACTATCGACACCAATCGCTTTATTGCCTTTTGCTTGCGCTGCTTCGAGGACACCACTGCCCGTCAAACCAGCTGCGGCAAATAACACATCTGCTTGTTGTTTCATTTGATCGTTCGCAATCGTCCGTCCTTTTTCGGGTGCTGCAAAGTCTTCTGCATAATCGACTAAAACTTTGATGTCCGGATTGACGGCTTTTGCTCCTGCCGTGTATCCTTTTTCAAACTTTTCGATTAAAGGCGACTTCATTCCTCCAACAAACCCAATCGTCTCATTTTCCGATTGAAGCGCAGCAGCAGCTCCTGCAAGATAACTGCCTTCATCTTCTTTAAATGTAACCGATAAGACATTTGGTAGTTCTGATACGGCATCAATCAACGCAAATTGTTGCAATGGATAACGTTTCGCGACTTCTTCTAATTCCGCTTGTCCCATAAAACCTAATCCGACGACGACGGTCGGCTTCTCTTTTGCCAACGTATCAAACGCCACTTTATATGTTTTCGTTTCCCCTAGTTCACGATAATCAATGAACCAATCTTCTTTTTCACGTAGTAAGGCCATCCCACTCATCGCGGCATCACTAAACGATTGATCACCAAGACCGACATCTGATAAGACAACCGCCATTTTTTGACGTTCCTTCACTGCTTGATCTGGATCGTCGATGATACTTCCACAACCTGCTAAACTGATCGTCGTCGCAAGCATTGCTAGTTTCCAGTGTTTCAACATCTCTACACTTCCTTCCAACGTTCTACATCTGATTATCGGAAGTGATGTCTGACTTCTTAATAGCTAGATTAAATTCAGAATTTTCCTGACAACAAAAAAACACGCCCCTCCTAACATAGGAAAGACGTGTCTGATGATGTATTTATTGCGAATTAATAATCGCTGTCTGAAGAACCACCTGTTACGATGGCGATACCAGCAGATGCACCGATACGTGATGCACCAGCATCGATCATCGCTTTAGCGCCTTCGAAGTCACGAACGCCACCTGAAGCTTTTACACCGATGTCAGGTCCCACTGTTTCACGCATGAGGCGAATGTCTTCAACCGTTGCACCACCAGTTGAGAAACCAGTTGATGTTTTAACGAAGTTCGCTCCAGCTTTGACTGAAAGTTCAGCAGCTGTTTTGATTTCTTCTTTTGTTAAGAGGCAGTTTTCAAAAATGACTTTAACGAGCGTACCATTCGCCGCTTCGACTACTGCACGGATATCACGTTCCACGAGTTCCACGTCACCGTCTTTTAGTGCGCCGATGTTAAGAACCATGTCGATTTCAGTTGCACCGTTTTTGATCGCATCTTTCGTTTCGAAAGCTTTGACTTCTGGTGTGTTCGCACCAAGTGGGAAACCGATTACTGTACAAACTTTAACGTCGTCGTCAGACTTTAAAAGTTCTGCTGCAAGTGCGACATACGTCGGGTTGACACAGACGCTAGCAAATTTGTACTCGAGTGCTTCCTTGCAAAGTGTTTCGATTTGGGCGCGTGATGTTTCCGGCTTGAGTGCCGTGTGGTCGATCATAGCTGCTAAGTTCATGATTAGTTTTCCTCCTTAAGGATATCCCTTATACTCTTTTTCTATTCTATCACGCAAGAGGTCAGACTTCTATCTTTTTACGCTACTTTCCGCAGTTGTTTTTTTCGAATCAATAAACTGTTTAACGTAAAGACGAGCGCAGCCGACCAAATAAATGTAAACGCGACCAAGTGTGTACGTGTAAAGGGTTCATCATACAAGAGAACACCGATGGCAAGTGATAGCGTCGGAGCAACAAACTGTAGAAAACCGACGACTGTATATGGGATCCGTTGGGCACCAAAACCGAATAAAAGTAACGGTACGGCCGTGATTACACCTGTCAACAATAATCCTGCCGTGACGAACGGTGTGTGCGAGAAGGTCGACGTTCCTTGTACACCAAGATAACTGATAAAAAGGAGTGCGAGCGGTAGCGGTGCGAGCGTTTCGAGTGTCAGGCTGACCGTCGCTTCGAGCGGACGTTGTTTCTTGACGACACCATAAAAGCCGAAACTAAATGCGAGCGCAAGCGAAATCCAAGGGAACTCGCCATAACCGATTGTTAAAATCAAGACACCGATCGTCGCGAGCAAAATTGCAATCCATTCAATCCGTGACAGTTTCTCTTTAAAGAAGAACACCCCGAACACGATGCTGACGAGCGGATTGATGTAGTAGCCAAGCGAGGCTTCGACGATGAAATTATGGTTGACTGCCCAGATGTAGATAAACCAATTCATACTAATGATGATTCCGTTCAAGAAAAACAATCTTCGTGTCCGTTGATTTTTAAACGCCGTCGTCAATTTAGGTAATGCTTTTTGGAAATACAATAACAGTAATAAAAACAAAAACGACCAGACAATCCGATTGGCGAGTATTGCCTCGCTTGAGACGCTAGCTAACAGCTTCCAATAAATCGGAAGTAATCCCCAAATGACATATGCTCCTAATGTGGCAAACAGGCCAGGTTTATTCATCGTTCCATTCCTCTTTTCTGAATTACGAGACCTTTTTCATCTTCATTCGTCCTGCCGATAAACCACTGATCGTAAACAGTGCGACGGCAATCCAGATGAACAGGAAGGCCACGAAGTGAATCGATGTAAACACATCATTAAACAAAAAGACACCGAGTACTAACGTCAACGTCGGTGCGATGTACTGCAAGATACCGACATATACAAATGGAATCTTCGGCATACCGTACCCAAACAGCATCAACTGAACAGCTGTCGCAACACCAAGCATGATGATGGCAATCAAGGCTCCGGTCGGTAAAGCGAGCGGATTCGCTCCCGTCACACCAAGCGTCAACAACGCGAACGGTAATGTCACTAACGTCTCTAGGAATAACCCTGATAACGGTTCTGCCGCTGCCTTTTTCTTTAACACACCATAAAAAGCAAACGAAACAGCAAGCGAAAAAGCAATGATTGGAAACTTCCCGTAGCCGAATGTCAAAATCAAGACACCGATGATGGCACTGATGATGGCAATCAATTGGGGCCGGTTCAAACGTTCTTGGAAAAATAACAACCCAAACAATACGCTGACGAGCGGATTGATGTAATAGCCGAGCGACGATTCGACGATGTACCCTTCACCGATTGCATAGAGATAGAGCGTCCAATTCCCACCGAGGACAAGACCAGCAGCTAAAACGGTCAGACGTTGTTTTTTATTCCGCCATAATCGACCGACTTGCGTAAATTTGCCGGACAAACGTAATAATAGTGTGACGAAGATGAACGCACTGATGATGCGAATCGACACGACCGTCCATGCCGGAACAGTGTCTGCAAATAATTTGTAAATCGGTAACAACCCGCCAATCACATATGCGACGAACGTCGCGCTCATTCCCCGTTTATCCACAATGAACCTCCTTATGTATACAAGTAAAGCCGCCATCATCATGGCGACTTTTTCGTTATTCCTGATCGAGCGTCGTAAATAAGGTTTTCATTTCTGACTCCGTCAAGTCACGCCATTCACCAATCGGTAAATCACCTAACTCAATATTCATGATACGGACCCGCTGCAACCGTTTGACGCGGTAACCAAATTCTTTACACATGCGACGAATCTGCCGGTTCAAGCCTTGCGTCAAGACGATTCGGAATGTCCGTGACTCGAGTTGTTCGACGATACATTCTTTCGTTGTTGTTCCAAGGATATCGACGCCGCTCGCCATTCCTTCGATGAACGTCTCTGTGATCGGGGCATCAACCGTTACGATATATTCTTTATCGTGATTATTCTCTGCCCGTAAAATCCGGTTGACGATGTCCCCATCGTTCGTCAAAATGATCAGTCCATCTGAGTCTTTGTCTAAGCGCCCGATCGGGAAAATCCGTTTCGGATGATTGACGAAATCGATGATATTTCCTTCGATGTCGAGTTCGGTCGTACATGTGATGCCGATCGGTTTGTTCAAAATCAAGTACTCAAGCGTCGGTTTTGTTTGGAGCGGCTGTCCATCGATTTCAACGGCATCCGTCGCTTCCGCTTGTGAACCGAGTTCCGCGACGACACCGTTGATTGTGACGCGACCGGCATCGACTAATTTATCCGCTGCCCGTCTTGAGCAGTATCCTGTTTCACTGATGAATTTATTAATTCGCATAGGTTGTCCTCTTTCTCTTGTTAGAATCTTTCCTCAGTGTAGCGTATCCGTTACTTGAAAACAAAATAATTTATTTCGTACAGCCTGTTATGAAGCGTGAACATGCGATATCGAGAGGCAATCCGTTCGCGCTTCCCTGTCTCGCCTCGTCTTCAAAGCGGCAATCTTCCGCGCCACTATAGCAAAGCTATGCAGGGTCGCGACGGATTGCGCTCTAAATCGTCGTCTGCTTGTCTGGCTTTTTTTCAAGATATTACCTAAAAAGCGTCACGTTTCGTTGACTCCTGCGGGAAAAAGTGCGTTTTCAACGCACTTTCAGAGGCAGGCAAGACCCTGCTCGTTGTCCGTTAGGACCAAGGAGCAACGGCTTGCGCCTCGCCCGAGGAAAGCAACGAATAAAGACGCTTGATTTCCCGATAGCACGTTGTCTACTCGCTAAAAAAGTTCGCCTCCCTGAAGCAGGAAGACGAACTCATTTCAGATCGCTTGTTCTTTTAATGTCTCCATGATGCGGACGAATTGTCCGTCATTCATTGGATAGCCGGCTTTATTGATTTTGACGCGCACGAGTTGACCAATCAAAGATTCGTCTCCCTCGATCGCGACACGTAAGTAATTGTCCGTGTAACCGACGAGACGACCGCCTGCTTCTTCCGAAAACTCTTCCGGAATGATTTCAAGCAGTTCCCCTTCGTATTTTGAAGCATATTCTTTTGCGAGTTGATCCGATAAAGCGATCAAACGCGCAACACGCTGTTCTTTCATCGACTCTTCCACTTGATCGTCCATCATCGCAGCTGGTGTCCCTGTCCGTTTCGAGTAAGGGAAGACATGCAGCTCACTGAACTTATGATTATTGATGAAGTTGAACGTCTCCATGAATTCTTCTTCCGTCTCACCCGGGAAACCGACGATGACATCTGACGTGATGGCACAGTCCGGTAACACTTCTTTCAGACGCGTGATCCGTTCCCCGAACTCCGCCATCGTGTACTTACGACGCATCCGCCGTAAAACGGTATCCGATGCTGACTGAATCGGAACATGCAAGTGTCGGACGACGATTGGCGAATCCTTTAAGACGTCTAACACTTCATCCGTGATTTGACTCGCTTCGATCGAAGAAATCCGAAGGCGTTCAAGACCTGTGACGGACTCGAGTGCTTTGAGTAACTTCGCTAAGTTATAGTCTTTCAAATCTTCACCGTAGCCACCCGTATGAATCCCCGTCAAGACGATTTCTTTGTAACCGGCATCAACGAGCTGTTGTGCTTGCTTTAAGACATCTTCCGGTTGACGAGAACGCATCAACCCACGTGCCCATGGAATGATGCAGAAGGTACAAAAATTATTGCAGCCTTCTTGAATCTTCAGCGAAGCACGTGTCCGGTCCGTAAACGCTGGAACGTCCAGTTCTTCGTAGACTTTTGCCTTCATGATGTTCCCGACTGCATTAATCGGCATCCGTTCTTCGCGGAACTGTTCGATGTACCCAATCATCTTGTGGCGGTCTTGTGTCCCGACGACGACGTCAACCCCTGGAATCGCCATGATTTCAGCAGGCGATGTCTGCGCATAACAACCCGTTACACAGATGACACTGTCTGGATTTTGACGAATCGCCCGTCGAATGACTTGACGACTTTTTTTATCACCCGTATTCGTAACGGTACATGTATTGACGACGTAGACGTCTGCATGATCTGCAAAATCGACACGCGCGTAACCTGCATCTTTAAACAGCTGCCAGACGGCCTCTGTCTCATAATGATTGACTTTACAGCCAAGCGTTTGAAAGGCAACAGTAGCCATTTCGTTCACCCTTTCAGTTCAAAATGATACGATACGGCGGATAGGACATACAGCGGCGCCGTTTCCGTCCGTAAAATCCGTCGTCCGAGTGATGCCGGTAAGAAGCCGGCATCGGTCAACCGTGTTACCTCCGTCTCCGTCAGTCCACCTTCAGGACCAATCACGACGAGGAGTGAATCCCCTGCTTGTAGCCGCGCAAGGGTCGAGGCAAAAGCCGTAGCTTCGCCTTCTTTCGCTGCTTCTTCGTATGCGACTAAACATGCCGTATATTGCGGTGCTTCTTGTAGGACTTCATCATACGTCACATAGTCAACTTGCGGCAAGTGAGCACGGTAGGATTGCTCGGCTGCTTCTTTGATGATTTTTTCAAGACGCTCGATTTTTTTCGGGACCTTTTTCGCATCCCATTTCGAGACCGAACGGGCGGATTCAAAAATGAGTAGTTGATTCATCCCGAGTTCGGTCGCTTTTTGAGCGACAAGCTCGATTTTATCACCTTTCGGCAAGGCATAGGCAAGCGTCACCCGAATCGGTAATTCTGTATCGATTGATGACGACTCGACAATCCGTGCGACGGCCTGTTGTTTGTCGAGTTCTTCGAGCGCACAACGAAATAGGCCGGTTCCATCAAGGACCAAGATTTCATCCCCGACATCCATCCGCATGACGTTTTTCATATGATGGGCGTCATCCTTTTGCAAGGTAAACCGTTCTCCCGAGCGAGCTGTCTGCTCTACAAAGTATCGTTGCATCGGCTCAGGCCTCGCGTTTCGCGATGATTGCGACCCAGTCTTCCAGTTTTGTTGTTTCAACAATCGTAAAACCAGCCTCGGTCATCGCCTCGACCACCATGTCTTTCTTCTGACTGATGATGCCTGAGGCAATGAAATGCCCGCCTGGTAGTGTCAGCTCGTAGGCATCGTTCACAAACAATAAGATGACCTCAGCTAAGATGTTTGCGACAATCAATTCGACAGGCTCATTTAATGCTTTCATCAAGTCACCTTGACGGACTGTGATCCGGTCACTGACTTGATTGAGTGCCACGTTATCCGTCGCTGATTTAACGGCGACTTCATCTAAATCAAGCGCGAATACATCTTTTGCTCCCAGTTTCGCAGCGGCGATTGCGAGGACACCTGAACCCGTCCCGACATCGACGACGCGATCTTGCTCTTGCAAGTAGTTTTCAATCGCTTGAATACAGAGAACTGTCGTCGGATGCGTTCCTGTCCCAAACGCCATACCCGGGTCAAGTTCGATGATTTTTTCATCCGGTTGTGGTGTATAGTCTTCCCACATCGGAACAACCGTCAAGTGACGGCTGATCTTGACCGGTTTATAAAACTGTTTCCACGAATGGGCCCAATCTTCTTCATCGACTTGTGTGAGCGTGACAGTACCTGAACCGATCGTCAGTCCGAACTGCGTCAGCATCTGGATATCACGTTCGATTCCTTTAATCATATCCGTCAAATCGCTACTTTCCGCAAGATAAGCTTTGACGAGGACACCTGTATCCGGATATTCGTCTCGTTTTTTCTCATCCCAAATTTCACCGAAGTTGTCTTCACGATGCGACATCATCTCGAAATCTTCGACATCCTCGATGACGACACCACTCGCTCCTGCTTCATGTAAAATATTCGAGACTGCTTCGACTGCTTCTTGTGTCGTATGGACACAAACTTCTGACCATTTCATTTCCTGTCACGCTCCTTTAGCGAATCACCCTTTAAAGAATGTTTTAATACGGCCAAAGACACCTTCATGCTGCTCTTCGACACCTTTTTCATCACTGATTTCGTTGAATTCACGTAAGATTTCTTTTTGACGATCTGTCAAATGCTTCGGTGTGATAAGGACGACGTTGACATACTGGTCACCATGATGACCTGAACGAACGTTCGGCATCCCTTTACCACGAAGGCGGAACCGTGATCCAGTTTGTGTACCGGCCGGAATCTTCAAGCTAACTTTTCCATGAACGGTTGGCACTTCGATTTCATCCCCGAGTGTCGCTTGAGCGAATGTTAACGGCATGTCCATGACGATATGATCGTCAACGCGCTCGAACAATTCGTGTTCCCGGACACGGACGACGACGTAGAGATCACCGAACGGTCCGCCGTTGACGCCTGCTTCCCCTTTACCAGCTAAGCGAATTTGTTGTCCATTGTCGATCCCTGCTGGAATTTTGACACGAACGTCTTTATTTTTACGGACACGACCTGCACCACGACATGTTTCACATGGTTCTTTGACGATTTGTCCACGCCCGTGACATGTCGAACATGTTGTTTGGTTGACGACACGACCGAACATCGTGTTTTGTTCGACGTTGATGTGACCTGATCCAGCACAACGTTTACATGTTTCTGGGTGCGTCCCTGGTTTTGCACCTGATCCATGACACGTTTCGCAATCTTCCTCGATTGGAATCGTGATGACTTTCTCAACACCCGAGAATGCCTCCATGAAATCAATTTCTTCTACGTACTGGAGATCTTGTCCTTTACGCGGTGCATTCGGATCTTGACGGCGTCCACCACCACCAAAGAACATGTCAAAGATGTCCCCGAATCCTTCTGCGCCGCCGAATCCTGCACCACCTTGCGATGGATCTTGGTGACCGTACTGATCGTAACGTGCTCGTTTATTGTCGTCAGACAAAATTTCGTACGCTTCCGAAATCTCTTTGAATTTTGCATCGGCATCTGATTCTTTATTGACATCCGGATGGTACGTCCGGGCGAGTTTCCGATAAGCTCGTTTAATTTCTGCTGCTGAGGCGTCGCGTGCAACACCTAACACTTCATAATAATCGCGTTTTTCCACGTTCAGTCTCCCTCTCTTTGGCTCCGATTCACTTCATACTGTTTGATTTTACCGAACTTCGTGCGACATGGAAAGAGCCAAAGCGCGGATCACGCTTTGGCTCTCTCTAGCGCCCGAAAAATCGGTCGATTCGAATTATTTGTTGTCTTTATCGTCTACTTCTTCAAATTCTGCGTCCATGACGTTGTCGTCTTGTCCGTCAGCTTGTGCGCCTTCAGCGCCAGCTTGTTGTTGAGCCATGTTTTCGTAGACTTTTTGTGTGAGTTCTTGAACGACTGTTGATAATTCATCTTTCGCCGTACGAATCGCTTCGATGTCTTCTCCAGCAAGAGCCGTTGTTACTTTTTCTTTTGCAGCTTCTGCTTTTTCTTTATCGGCAGCATCGATTTGTTCGCCGAGGTCTTTGATTGCTTTATCTGTCGCGAAGACGAGTTGATCGGCTTCGTTACGAAGTTCAACTTCTTCTTTACGTTTGTTGTCTGCATCTGCGTTCGCTTCAGCATCTTTGACCATTTGGTCGATGTCCGCTTCAGTCAAGCCGCTTGATGATTGGATTGTGATCGATTGTTCTTTGTTTGTACCGAGGTCTTTCGCCGATACGTTAACGATTCCGTTTGCATCGATGTCGAATTTAACTTCGATTTGCGGCACGCCGCGTTGTGCTGGTGGAATGTCTGTCAACTGGAAACGACCAAGCGTTTTGTTATCTGTTGCCATCGGACGTTCCCCTTGAAGGACGTGGATGTCTACTGCCGGCTGGTTATCAGCTGCTGTAGAGAAAACTTGTGATTTCGATGTCGGGATCGTCGTGTTACGATCGATCAACTTCGTCATCACGCTACCCATTGTTTCGATTCCGAGTGAAAGTGGTGTTACGTCAAGAAGAACAACGTCTTTGACGTCACCAGTCAATACGCCACCTTGAACTGCTGCACCGAGGGCAACCACTTCGTCCGGGTTAACGCCTTTGAATGATTCTTTACCTGTGAAGTCTTGAACTGCTTTTTGGACTGCAGGAATTCGTGTTGATCCCCCGACAAGAATGATTTTATCGATTTTATCTGGTGACATACCAGCATCGCTAAGGGCACGGCGCGTTGGTTCCATCGTCCGCTCGACGAGGTCAGCAGTCAAATCGTCGAATTTCGCACGTGATAACGTCATTTCAAGGTGAAGTGGACCTGCTGCGCCAGCCGTGATGAACGGAAGGCTGATTTGTGTCGAAGAGACACCTGAAAGGTCTTTCTTCGCTTTTTCAGCAGCATCTTTCAAACGTTGAAGTGCCATTTTATCTTGCGCTAAGTCGATACCATTGTCTTTTTTGAATTCTGCAACAAGGTGATCGATGATTTTTTGGTCAAAATCATCTCCACCAAGACGGCTGTCACCGGCTGTTGAAACAACTTCAAAGACACCATCACCAAGTTCAAGGATTGAAACGTCGAATGTACCGCCACCAAGGTCATAAATCAAGATTGTGTGGTCTTCGCCTTTTTCAAGTCCGTATGCAAGTGCTGCTGCAGTCGGCTCGTTGATGATCCGTTTTACGTCAAGACCAGCGATTGTACCCGCGTCTTTTGTTGCTTGGCGTTCTGCATCGTTGAAGTAAGCAGGAACTGTGATGACCGCTTCCGTTACTTTTTCACCGAGATAATCTTCAGCTTGCGCTTTCAACTTTTGAAGGATGATTGCTGATACTTCTTGTGGCGTGTAATCTTTTCCTTCAACTTCAACTTTGTAGTCTGTACCCATGTGACGTTTGATCGACATGATTGTATTCGGGTTCGTGATTGCTTGACGTTTCGCGACTTCCCCGACTTGACGCTCTCCGTTTTTAAAAGCGACGACAGATGGTGTCGTACGGTTACCTTCTGCGTTTGCGATAACGACCGGCTCTCCGCCTTCCATTACTGCTACACATGAGTTCGTTGTACCTAAGTCAATACCAATGATTTTTGCCATGATAAATTCCTCACCTTCGATTAGTTAATTGTTGTGTTTCGGATGATTCGAGATTACTCTGCGACTTTGACCATGCTTGGACGAATCACGCGGTCATGTAACTTATACCCTTTTTGGAATTCAGCCGTTACGATGCCCGACTCGAATTCGTCACTTGCTTCCTGAACGACTGCCTGATGCAGATTCGGGTCAAAGGCTTCGCCAACCGCTGGAATTTCAACGACACCTTCGTTTTGAAGGGTTTCGGCTAACTGACGCTTGACCATTTCGACACCCGCTAAGACGGACTTTGTTTCTTCGTTGTCAGACTCAATCTGAAGTGCGCGATCAAGGTTATCGACGAGTGGGAGTAACTTCTCGACGATAGATTGTGATGAATACTTCGCACGATTTTCTGCTTCAATCCGGTTACGGCGCTTGAAGTTATCAAAATCGGCACGCAACCGTAATTCTGATGCTTTTGCTTCAGCAAGTTGCGCTTCAAAATTCGGTGTTGCTTCTTCTTCGACGAGGTCCGCTTGCACGAGTTCCTCTTCTGTTACTTCAACTGTTTCTGCTTGTTGCTCGGTTGTTTCTTCATTACTGAGGTTTTGATTCTGCTCTTTTTCTTCCACTCTGAATCGAGCCCCTTTCTATATTCAATCCAAGCTGTTCTTACGCAGCTCGGTTTGGAATGCTTGCAAAAGATGAATGATCGAATTGATGCCTCGATTATAATCCATCCGTTTTGGACCAATCAGCGCAAGTGTCCCGAGCGAAACGCCATCAACGGAGTAATGGGCACGGATCACGCTACAATCCTTCAGGGCATCGACATTGTTTTCACTTCCGATTGTAATCAAGATTTGATTATCGAGATTCGGACTCAAGAAATCAAACAATGCTTCCTGCTGTTCAATCAATTCTAAGACAGGTCTTAGTTTGGCGACGTCTTGAAATTCCGGTTGGTCGAACATGTTTGCTTTCCCACCCAGATAAATCAAGGGACGCTCATCCTGTTGATCCATCAAAACGATATCGAGTGCTTTCGAAAGTAACGACGTCTGCTCCGAATGTTCGGAACGAAAACGTCTGATTTCTTCCAGCAAACGAATACGAAGATTGCTCAGTGGCGTTCCTCGTAACGTCTTATTCAGACGTTCCATCAGTCGACTCGCTGCCTCACGTGAGAGAGCTTCCGCTAACTGAAGTGTCTTATGCTCAACATGACCTGTATCCGTTACGAGAACGATTACGACGCGTCCTTCTGCTAACGGAATTAATTCTAAATGGTGGAGCCGTTGTCCTTCTTCTTTAGGACCTAATACAAGTGTCGTGTAATGCGTCAATTCGCTCAACAAGTCCGCCGTATGTCTGATCAAGCGATCATTTTCATTCACGGAATGGGCAAATAATGATTTTAATGCTTTTGCCTCTTGCGGTGAGATGCTTTCCGGACGAATCAGATGATCGACATAAAATCGATATCCAAGCTCAGATGGAATTCGTCCCGCAGAAGTATGCGGTTTTTCAATCAATCCCATCTCTTCGAGGTCCGCCATCTCATTTCGAATGGTCGCGGAACTGAACGTCACGTCGTCTCGTTTCGAGAGCGTCCGTGAGCCGACGGGTTGAGCGGTTTTGATATAATCATCGACGATTGCACGCAAAATCAACAATTGACGATCCGTCAGCACCTTCTTCACCACCTTATTTTGTTAGCACTCACTTTTAACGAGTGCTAATTACATCTTTACTATAAGGAATAGTGGAAATGATGTCAACAGATTTGCTGAACCCTTTGAACAGTTTCCCATTATACGATACAGTGAAACAAATGATGAAAAGGATGATCAAGATGCTTGAGATGTTTGCGATGGCCGGTGTGTTCGTTTGGTTGTTCATTGCCATCATCGGAACGACTGCTTATTTCGCAAGAAAATCTAAAAAATAGACGCGTACGAGGAAAATAACGAGAAAAGACGCTTTTATCTCCCAATAGCACGTTGTCTGTACGCAAAAAACCAATCCCGCTACTGTGGATTGGTTTTTTTGTCGTCCTGAAATCATTCAACTTCCGCTTCACCGATGAACTCGGCGAATACTTCATTCGCAAGCGGGACACCCGCCTCCGTTAATCGCAAGTGTGTATCCGTCCGTTCGACTAATCCGCGCGGCAATAACTTCGTGATTGTTTTACCAAAAGCAGCATCTAACGCTATCCCATACTTTTGCTCAAAGTGTTCGATTGACACCCCTTGTTTCATCCGAAGTCCGAGGAACATCTCTTCTTCCATTCGCTCGACACGTGTCAGTGGTGTCTCGTTGCGGACCGGTAAACCTTCCGCCTTGATGTAATGCGGAATCGGTGCGATGTTCGCGCGACGTGTTTGAGCGATGTAACTATGCGAGCCTGCGCCGAAACCGTAATACTCATCATTTTCCCAGTAGACCCGGTTATGCCGACTTTCTTTCCCCGGTAACGAGAAGTTCGAGATTTCGTATTGTTTCAAACCACCGGCTTCAATCGTCTCAATCATCAAACGATACATCTCTGCTTCAAGATCTTGTGTCGGTAACGGGAGTTTTCCTTTTCGTTCTTGAATCGCGAACACGGTGTGCGGTTCCAAAATTAACGAGTACGACGAAATATGGGTGATCGGTAAGCGAAGGGCGCGCTCGACATCGTATTTAACTTGCTCAAGCGTTTGATTCGGTAAGCCGAACATCAAATCGACGGAAATGTTATCAAACCGTTTAGCCGCTTCGTCAAGCGTCTCTGCGACTTTCGCTTCCCGGTGCGTCCGACCGATCCGTTCAAGCAATCCGTCATCAAACGACTGGACACCGAAACTGACACGGTTGACACCACCCGCTTTCATGATATCGAGTTTTTCAGGCGATACGCCGTCCGGATTCGACTCGACCGTGTATTCAAGCGTCTCATCCGTCAGCGGCAAGAGATGTTTGCTGATGATGTCCATCAGACGTTGCATCTGTTGTTCGTTCAGGGCAGTCGGTGTTCCGCCACCAATGAAAATCGTTTCAAGTCGATCGGTCGGGTATTGTTGTAGTGTCAGTTCGATTTCACGTTCTAACGCATCTAAATATTCCGCAACCGGTTGATTCTTTAAAAATACTTTATTGAAATCACAGTAGTAACAGATATGTTCACAAAACGGAATGTGGACATATGCGGCGCGTGGAGTCATTTCGCCTCATCCTTTCTATATAAACAAGAAAAAGGGTGCGTTAAACGCCCCCTTTTGACTTTAATCTTCATCCATCGACAGAACCGACATGAAGGCTTCTTGAGGTACCTCTACCGAGCCTACCATCTTCATGCGCTTCTTACCTTCTTTTTGCTTCTCAAGCAATTTACGTTTTCGTGAGATATCCCCACCATAACATTTTGCGAGAACGTTTTTCCGAAGGGCTTTAATCGTCGAACGCGCAACGATTTTTGTCCCGACCGCAGCTTGAATCGGCACTTCGAATTGCATCCGTGGAATCAATTCTTTTAATTTATCAACGATGACTTTCCCACGTTCGTACGCAAAATCACGGTGAACGATGAAACTCAGGGCATCGACGTTTTCGTTATTCAATAGGATATCCATCTTCACAAGGCGTGATTGTTGGTAGCCAATCAATTCGTAATCCAGTGAAGCATATCCTTTTGTACTCGATTTTAATTGATCGAAGAAATCATAAACGATTTCTGAAAGCGGTAACTCATACGTGATTTTAACACGTGTCGTATCGATGTATTCCATGTCGATGAACGTCCCACGTTTCTTTTGACAAAGTTCCATGATTGCCCCGACATAGTCGTTCGGCGTCATGACAGCTGCCTTGACGAAAGGTTCTTCGATGAACTCGACCTTTTGTTGATCGGGCATCTTCGACGGGTTGTCGACATGCAAGACTTCGCCAGACGTCGTCGTCACGTTGTAGATAACCGACGGTGCTGTCGTGATCATATCGATGTTGAACTCACGTTCGATTCGCTCTTGAATGATTTCCATGTGCAACATACCTAGGAATCCACAGCGGAAACCGAATCCGAGTGCTTGCGATGTCTCCGGCTCGAACTCGAGTGCTGCATCACTTAACTGGAGACGCTCAAGCGCTTCACGTAAATCATTGTAACGGGCGGCATCGATTGGATACAGTCCACAATACACCATCGGATTCATTTTCCGGTAACCCGGCAACGCTTCGATTGCCGGTTGTTTCGCGAGTGTAATCGTATCCCCTACTCGGACGTCTCCAACGGTCTTAATCGACGCTGACAATGTACCAACATCTCCGACCGTTAATTCTTGTTGACGAAGTGCCTTTGGTGTCGAAACGGCAAGTTCTAAGACTTCGAAATCTTTACCGGTCGACATCATACGAATTTTATCACCGACTTTGACCGTTCCGTTGACGATTCGGATTGATGCGACAACACCACGGTACGGGTCATAGAACGAGTCAAAAATTAACGCTTCAAGCGGTGCAGCCGGATCACCGGTTGGTGCAGGCACTTTTTCGACGATTTGTTCAAGAATCTCTTCAATTCCGATTCCTGCTTTTGCTGACGTCGGAACCGCTTCAGATGCATCGAGTCCGATGACATCTTCGATTTCTTGACGAACACGTTCGACATCCGCCGACGGCAGGTCAATTTTATTGATGATCGGTAAAATTTCAAGATCGTTATCTAACGCCAAGTAGACGTTCGCGAGTGTTTGTGCTTCAATCCCTTGCGCCGCATCGACGACGAGAACAGCACCTTCACACGCTGCGAGTGAACGCGAAACTTCATAAGTAAAGTCGACGTGTCCAGGTGTGTCGATCAGATGGAGGATATATTCCTCACCATCTTTTGCTGTATACTTCAATTGGACGGCATTCAACTTGATTGTAATTCCACGTTCCCGTTCGAGATCCATGGCATCAAGCGTTTGGTCTTTCATTTCACGTGACGTCAAAGCGCCTGTTCTTTCTAGAATACGGTCAGCGAGCGTCGATTTCCCGTGGTCGATATGGGCGATAATCGAGAAGTTCCGAATGCTCTTTTGCCGTTTTAAACGGTCTGCATTATTCATGTTTATAGTCACCTTACCTTATATTCAAACGTACATACGCTTCATTATAACAAAAATCAGACGAGCTGTACCATCCCGTTTTGTTTTACCGAAAAACAAAAATCCAAAGAAACCCTAGAGCTGTTATTGCTTTTAAGAAAAACGTTTGCTACAATTGTGTTTGTTCTGTTGAACGATAAATGCAGATATGCGAATATAAATCTCGAATGAGTTTTCTTGGAGGTGAATCATCCATGGCTAACATTAAATCAGCAATCAAGCGTGTTAAAACAGCTGAAAAACGCCGCGTCGCTAACGTACAACGTAAATCGTCAATGCGTTCAGCTATCAAAGCAGTCGAAACTTTCGCTACTGAAGGTAACAAAGAGCAAGCGCTCGTAGCTTTCAACACAGCGTCTAAGAAAATCGACAAAGCTGCTGCTAAAGGTCTTATCCACAGCAACAAAGCTGGTCGTGACAAATCACGTCTCGCTAAACTCGTAAACGCACTTTAATTCTTTCCGAAGAATACGGTGATCGATCGCCACTAGGGGCTTCCCCGGTGGCGATTTTTTTGTGCTTAAAAAAGAGACCGACTCCAAAAGAATGCTTCCTTTCGAGTCAGTCTCAGTTGATTTGAATACTTCGTTTCAATACGTCAATCGATCGACCATCACGTGATGCGGACCAATTCCTTCGATTTCAAATTGCTCACTCGCAATCTTCATTCCAAATCGTTCGTAGAACGGAACTGCGACTAGCCGGGCATTACACCACCAACCAGTAGCTTGCCGTTCCTTTAAAATTCGTCGTGCTTCTTCAAGCAATGCAATCCCGTATCCTTCACCACGTACATCCGGACTCGTCGCCATTCCTCGCAATTGATATGTCAATTCGGGAGCTGTATCATATGACCGTTTTGCAAATGAGCCGATTGCGACAATTTTACCGTCCTTGACGCCTCCGAGGTGAAACGTATCTGTCGCCAAGTCGTCCGGATACGTGCACGCCTCAATCGGTTGATGCGGACGTAAGACGCCATGACGAAGTGGAATCACTTCTGTTGCTTGAATCATTCGAATTTCCATTAGTTAGTCAGCTCCTCACAAAGTCGCTAGTCGGACGATTAGTGAATCAAACAATATTCGCTTATCACCACGCCCAGTCTTCATCCCTTCATCAGTCGTCGTGATGGTGATTAACGCTTGTTCGAGTTGGGCGAACGTAAATCGTTTCCCGGACTGCAATGCTAATTTAATCGCATATGGATGCGCCCCGACCTTTGAAGCAATTTGTCGTTCACCATAACCTTGTTCCGCCAGGCGCTTAGACAGTAACATCATTCGGTACTGACGTGCCATCAAACCGAGCAGCGCTAATATTTCCTGACCTTGCTTTTCTAAGTCACGAATCAGGCGAATCGCAGGCTCAAGTTGACGTTTCATTAAGTAATCCGTCAATTGAAAGACATTGTCTTCAAGTGTCCGCGGTACTAACAAATCAACATCCGCCAATTCAATCGTCGGATGATCGCCTGCATAAAGCATCAGCTTATCGAGCTCATGCGCTAGCGTTCCCCACATTTCTCCTGTCAAAAAGATTAACCGTTCAATTGCCGGTCGCTCCATCCGGTATCCTTTGTCATTAACAGTACCCATCGTAAAGCGGAATAATTCTTCCGAAGTCGGCTTTTTTGCTTCGAGGACCGTCGCACGATCTTTCAACCGCTTGACGATTTTTTTTCGTTCATCCAGTTTCTCCGCTTCGACAATTAAAACGACGACTGCATAATCTGCCGGTTGTAAGACATATTCCGCTAATCGATCAACGTTATGCGTTTTTTTATCTTTCGCGCCCGTCAGAAAAGTCGCTGGTTTTGCAACCACGACACGGTAATCACTTAAAAAAGGAACTGTTTCCGCCTCATCTAACACGGCATCGAGAGGCTGATCGTTTAAATCGATCTTCATGTAGTCAAATCGTTCGCCATCTGGTAATGCCGCCTTCACGATTTCACGTTCCCACTCCTCTAAAAGATGACGCTCCGTCCCATATAATAAATAAAGGTTAGCCAACTTTCCGTTGACAAGCCAAGGTGTTTTCATCATTCCCACCACATTTCACAGTTTGTTCTTAACTTCATCATAGATAATCCTCTTTTATTCCGCTATACTAGAAGCGGAATCTATTAAGGGGGAATGCAGCATGGCACATTCAGTACGCCCACCAAGTGAAAATGCGTTTGAAAACGATATTCAATCAAAACGTAATGACGCGCTTGACTCAGCCGTCGGTTTTGGCGCTTCATTTGGTTTCTTCGCCGTTTTATTCATCATTGGCGTTTTAATCAAATTCTTAAGTCTATAATCACTAAAACAGCAACCTTGGGGGGTTGCTGTTTTTTATTTTATCATAGCTTCACAGCCTGCTGAAGAACAAGTTATCATCCCGTCCCTGTCCGTCCGCCAAATCGTCCGCTGATTTCCGATGCGATCTAACACTTCTTCATGCGGGTGACCATAACGATTATTCCGTCCCGCGGAGATGATGACTGTTTCTGGATTCGTTTGTTGCAACAAGTCGAGTCCCGTCGACGTCTTCGAGCCATGATGACCCGCTTTCAAAATATCGATTGGTCCAAGGTTCCAACCTTCTTCTTGTTCAATGCTCGCGTCACCCGTCAACAAAACCCGTTTTCCTGCAACGTCCGCAAGCAACACGATGGAACGGTCATTCTCCTCTGCTTCTGATTCGTCAGGTGCAACAACAGTAAGCCAAGGTCGTATCTCTCGCCCTGCCTTGACGAACTCCACTTTGGTCCCTGTCGCTTCAATCTGCTCCAGCAAACGATGCCGCTTTTCATCCTGATTATCGTATCTTCCGAAATAAATCGTATCGACACGAATTTTCTTTAATAACCCGATGACACCTCCAATATGATCATTGTCAGCATGAGTCAAGATGAGTCCGTCGATTACTGTCTCCGCGCGCGTATGAAGAAAAGGCGCAACGATTTGACTACCAGGGTCGAACGGACGTAACGTGGGACGTTGTGATAACGTAAACGCCCCGCCTGTGTCGATGACGAACGTTTCTCCATCCTTCTCGATTACCGTACTATCGCCTTGACCGACGTCGAGAAATGTCACCTGTTCTTCCGTCCTTAAATCCATCGATACACTTCCAAGAAGGAGAGCACAGACGGGAAGAAGATGCCCCCACCACTTTTGTTCCGCTACATACCATCCGATTAAGACGACGACTATAACGAGCAAAAAGAGTGGTAACGACAATAAGTGGACAGCAACGGTCGGAACAGGTAACTGCTCCGCTTGCGCGAGGGCAAGATCAAGTACACCAACTGCTCGCTCGTGGAGCGTCATGAATGTATCCGTGACTGGGAAAAACAAGAGTAAGCCTACTAGAAAGGAAAGCGGAAGGATGATCCATTCGATCCAGGCTCCAATGACGAGGTTCAACAGAGGCGACCATGGCGAAACTTCCGTTTGTTCCGCCATTTGCAAGACTAGGCTCGTTAAGATTTGCGCCCAGACACTAATTAACAACCAGTTCCAAGGACGTTTTACTTTTTGCCAGATCTTGCGCGACAATAATAAAAAAATCGTTAGTCCGACAGTCAACTGAAAGCCGATATCATAAAGACTCGTATAAGAATAGGCGAGTTGCGCTGCTGCAACATAGGCAACCACGAGGAGCGGGTCTGTCCGTCGTCCGAGACGCTGATAGAGCATCAAGATGAACGCGACGCAGACTGCACGCGTGACCGGCGCACTCCATTCCGTCAGCCAACCATATAACGGTAATAAGACAAGGACGAATTCCGCTCTTCGTTCACGCGTCAATCGGCACTTTTTCAAAATCCATAATATCGTAAAAATCAAAAAGGCGATATGTGAACCTGAAATGACGATTGCGTGTAACAATCCAAACTTCTTGAAGCGATCAAGCGTCAACTGATCCATCAATCGGTCCTCACCTAGCACGAGCGCTTCGATATACAAGGCTTGTTTCGCCGGAAGTCGTTCAATCCGGTCCATCCATGCTTGGCGCATCCTGCGTCCCTGCGCGTCAAATCCAGGTGTATCGGTACACGATCCCCATTCTTTCACTTCGAATTTTCCTGCTAATCGTTCTGTACGCATCCAGCGCGCCTCGTCAAAGCCGCCACGATTGACACGGGGTAAAACCATTTTTTCCGTCAGTTCGACTTGACATCGTCTTCCAATTCGCTCGTAATCGAGATCCTGATGTTCATCTAGCGTCGCCGAAACGATCAACTCCTGTTGATTCGCAGTCGCCAGGTACCGAATCCGATCTCCATTTTGCTTCGCGTCCAAAATATCAATTGTCTGAATCGGTGTCGTATCAACGAAATCTTGTCCGTACACGATGAGCACTACGACCAACAGACTCATCAAGACAAGGCGTGTCGAAGTAAAAGACCAGCTTTTAATGGTCAAAACGAGACAAATCACACCTACGAGCCAAAGTGACTCTTTGATTGCGATCAATACAATCATGAAAAATAACGGGAATAACGGCATCAGTAAACAATGAAATAGGCTCTCAATGTTTCAAGCGTCTTGTCACCAAATCCCTTAACCTCTCCTAAGTCTTCATAACGCGCGAACCCGCCCTTTTCTTCACGATAGGCTAAAATCGCGTTCGCTTTAGCTGGACCGATTCCAGGGATTTCAAGTAACTGTTGCTCCGTCGCAGCATTCAAGTCGAGCAGACCAGTCGGCACATCTGCTTGTGGCACTTCTTCTTTCGGTTGTGTAAGTTTCACTTTTTCTTTTGTCGGAACAATGACTTCCTGACCGTCAATCAACCGTGCCGCGAGATTCATTTCTGTCACATCAGCAGCTTGTGTCAACTCCGCACGAACGACTGCGTCTTTAATCCGGTCGCCTAACTTAAAGGAATAGGGTCCCGGTCGCTTGACTGCCCCTTTCACATCAACCATGATTTTTTTGTTTAAGAGGGTCTGCTCCGTGGACCCTTGATCTTCTGCTTTGACGTCTTGCTCATGCTTAACGATTGCTGGTTTGTCGACGAGCGCTTCTTTCGAACACGATGGTAACGGGACGAACAGTACGATTATCAGTAACACGACAACAACAACACTCGCGATTTGTTGAATCCGGGGAATAGTCATCGGTCTCCCTCCTCTTGCCTCGACTTTACCAGGCTCGAGTCGTCACGTAGCTTTGAGTAATTCGTTTTTCTCGTGGTGTTAACTGACAAATCAATTCCTCAAGAAATCTTTTTCATGTAAATCGTGTATTTTTCTTTAACATACAGCACAAAAAACCGCTGCGAAAGTTTCCTTTTGCAACGGTCCATCCATTATATTTTTTCAGCTACAAAGAAAATTCGTTCGGCCGTCGGTGTTGGTGCATCACTCGTGAAATCACCTGTTACGGCGAGCGTCCGGAATCCTGCTTCACGAAGCCACGTCACGTATTGTTCCGGCGGATACGTCCGTTGATGATGTGTCTCGTCAACACGGTCGTAACGTCCATCTTCGTCTTCGATGAAGAACGTCAATTCGTGGACGACGGACAGTGGTGCTTCTCCGGGATCGGCAAACCAAATATAAGAACTTTGTTCGGCGTGTGTCGCATATGTTTTCCCGTTAAAGAGTGTTTCCATCTTATGCGGGGAATGCACATCAAACAACAACTTCCCGCCTTCTTTTAACGTCCGTGCCGCATGTTCGAACGTCTGTTGCACATCCGCTTCTGTCTTCAGGTAGTTGAGCGAGTCACACAAAATCGTCAGCGCATCGACTGGAGCAGGCAATTCGATTTCGCGCATGTCTTGACACCAAAAATCGATTTTTTGCTGTTGTTCCATCGCTTTTTCTTGTGCAATTTCAAGCATCTCTTCCGATAGATCGATACCTGTCACGCGGTAATGCTCAGCGAGTAACAACGTCGCCGTTCCTGTCCCACAACCGACGTCAGCAATCGTACTGTTTGCTTCGACGTATTGCGATACCCAGGCGACCCATTCGTCGTAGGGAACATCTTGCATCAACTCGTCATAGACGTATGCAAACTGTTCGTACGCCATCAGTCGATCTCGACTTCTACTTTAGGTGCGTCTGACCAGAGTTTTTCAAGGTTGTAGTAGTCACGGTCATCACGGTGGAAGACATGCACAACAACATTTTCAAGATCGGCGAGTACCCAACGCGCTGCGTCAAGTCCTTCGAGACGTTTGATCGGAAGTTCATTTTTATGCGCAACTTCTTTCACTTCACGTGCGATCGCTTGAACTTGCTTTTCTGATCCACCTTCACAAATCACGAAATAATCTGCGATTGGAGAGATGTTTTTCATATCTAAAACGATGATATCTTCTGCCCGTTTATCATCAATTGCATTTACGATTAATTTTAATTCTTGTTCGACTGTCATAGGACGGTCCCCTTTCGTTTAGCCGTGACGAACGCATTATACGTTTCAATCGTCAACGGAAAAATCACTGTTTGTTTGTTACATAAAAATTGGATGGTATGCGCAAGCGTCGCGATGACGGCGTCCGTTAAATCGGCGTCTGCAATTTTACGTAATGTTTCAACGCCTGGATACGTACGATTCGGCTCAATCGCATCGGCGACGAAAATCACTTGATCGAGCAACGGCATATCCGGAGCACCGGTCGTATGATTCGCGATTGCTTGGTAAATCACCGTATCCTCGATACCGAGTTCACGTTTGACGAGTTCTGCGCCGATTGGCGCGTGCAAGAGCTCATCGTCATAATCGAGCAACTCGAGCTGTCCGAGTTCGCGAGCGAGCGTCCGCATTTCTTCGGTGTCCCGATACTTCGCATAATCGTGCAGCATCGCAGCGAACGCTGCCGTCTCCTCGTCGACACCGTTTCGCCGCGCGAGTTGACGAGCTGTTTCAACAACTCCAAGCGTATGCACATAACGCTTATGCGGGAGTGTTCGTTTAATGATATCGTCTGCTTCTTCAAGTAACATACAATTCCCACTCCTCGATTAGTTGTCGGACAGCTTCAGGAACAAGGTAACGGATACTTTTACCGCGGGCGACACGTTTTCGAATGTCCGTCGAAGACACTTCAAGCGACGGTAAGTCGACTGCTGTCACCTGCGCACCTGCCGGAATCAAATAACGACTGCCTGGACGTGCGACCGCTCCGAATTGAACTGCCTCAAACAGGCGGTCTGCTTGATACCATGTATCAAGGCTCGCAAGCGAGTCTGCCCCGAGTAGAAACACGAACTCGTCTGTCGGATACCGTTTTTTCAATTCGAGAACCGTCTCAAGCGTATACGATTTTTCCTGACGCTCGAACTCAATCGTCGAGACGGAAAACGCATCGTTTGCCTGGACAGCGGCTTCAACGAGCTTCAACCGTTGCGCAGCACTCGTCACGTTCGCCGCTTTATGCGGAGGGACGTTCGCAGGTAAAAACCAAACCGCATCAAGATGCAGTTGTTCCTTTGCTTGTTCCGCTATCAATAAATGACCGATGTGGGGCGGGTCAAACGTTCCGCCCATCAAACCAATCTTCATCGTGGTAATTGTAACGTTTTATTCTCTTTCGATTCTTTGTAGAGAACAACAACTTTACCGATGACTTGAACGAGTTCAGCATTTGTTCCGTCGACGAGTTCAGCCGCTACGTCTTTTGGTGTGTCGGCACAGTTCTGCAAAACTTGGACTTTCAATAATTCACGTTTTTCGAGTGCATCAATCAAATCCGCACACATCGCTTCTCCAACGCCATTTTTCCCCACTTGGAAAATCGGGCTTAAATCATGTGCTGTCGCACGTAAAAATCGTTTTTGTTTACCTGTTAACATATCAATATTCCTCCAATTGCTTTCGAATCACCTGCTCACCAAGCGTAAGATCAGGTGCATGACCGGTGAAGCGTTCAAATGCTTCAGCCGCTTGTAAAACGAACATCGGGACGCCGTCTAGTGTCGCGAGTCCTCGAGCCGAGGCATCACGTAGTAGTTGCGTCGGAGTCGGTCGATAAATAATATCACAAATCAGTGCCGTCGTCTCGGTCAATACGATTGGTGTTGCTTCGATGCGTGGCATCATACCGACCGATGTCGTATTGATGATTGTGTCATACGGCGTTAAATCTGGTGACTCCGACCAGTCGATTGCCTGCGCCTGAAATTCAGCGGCAAGCGCGCGCGCGCGTTGATTCGTCCGGTTCATGAGTGTGACAGTCCCGTCGAGCGCTGCGACGATTCCTCGCGCCGCCCCGCCCGCGCCAATCACAAGAATGTTTTCTGACGATTGTCTTGCGGACAAGGCACGAACGAATCCCGTCCCGTCCGTATTCGCACCGACCAGTTCCGTCCCGTCAAAATAGACCGTATTGACCGCCCCTGCTTTTTCAGCAGAAGGCTCGAGTCGATCAAGAAACGGGATGATTGCCGTCTTATAGGGAATCGTGACGTTAATCCCGTCGAGCTCGCGCATCCGTAATTGCCGGACGACCTGCTCTAAATCGTCTGCTTCGACATCTATCATACTATAACAGCCGAAAAGCCCAGCCGCTTCCAGCCATGCCTCGTGCAGCACGGGTGAAAGTGAATGGGCAATCGGATGACCGATGACAGCGAAACGCATCAGACGAGCGCCTCACGTAAGGAAACAGCAACACCTTTAGGCGCGTAGGCAGCTACTCGTCCACCTTTTCCGTGAACTGCAACCCAACCGAGTCCACTGAAGACGATATCTGTTTTCATGTTGTCACGTAAGCTGAACTCATGACGGACGAGCGGTGGTAACATCTCAAGCGTTTTTTCATTCGGAGGCGATAATAACTCTCCATTATGATTTGCATAAAGATCGTCCGCCTTATCTAACTTCGTCCGGTGAACCTTGAGTTCATTTGACATATAGATGACGAATGAACGTTTGTTCCCTTCCATGTAGTCAAGGCGTGCTAAACCACCAAAGAATAACGTTTGTTGCGGGTGGATTTGGAAGACTTGTGGTTTGATTTCTTTTTTCGGCGTAATCAATTTCAAGTCGCGCGCATCGACATAGTGCGCCATCTGATGATGATTGATGATTCCTGGCGTGTCGTACAGGTTACAGTTGTCATCTAGCGGAATGTCGATCAAATCGAGTGTCGTTCCTGGGAAGTGACTGACGGTGATGACGGCCTCTTCTTCTTCACCAAAACGTTTAATGACTTGGTTGATGAGCGTTGATTTCCCGACGTTCGTACAGCCGACGACGTAAACGTCGCGCCCTTTACGATAGTAGTCAATCTTCTCGGCTAATTCATCGACGCCATGCCCTTTTTTCGCACTAATCAAGTGAACATCTACCGGACGTAAGCCCAGTTCCTTCGATGTTTGGCGCATCCAGTTCATCAAACGATTCGGATTAAGTGATTTCGGCAACAAATCTGCCTTATTCCCGACAAGCAGGACATCATTTTTTCCGACGAAGCGGTGTAATCCTGGTAACCAACTTCCGTTGAAATCAAAAATATCAACGATTTTAACGACGAGTGCATCTTTTTGACCGATTCCGTCTAAAATTTTGACAAAATCATCGTCCGTCAATGCAACGTCTTGAATTTGGTTGTAGTGTTTCAGTTTAAAACAACGTTGGCAAATGACCATTTCACGGTCAAGTGCAGATTTAGGCGCATAACCTGGTGCTTTCGGATCCTCTGTTTGAATCTCGACACCACAGCCGGCGCAATGAATTTCTTCGTTCATATGTGTGTTGAGCCGCATCGGGAACTTTCCCTTCTCTATTCAACGTAGCACCCTGCACGCTACTCCAAGAGCGTAACTTCCGACCTATTGCCGTACATGTTGCGACTACTGCCTATCCTTTCATCTACCGGTATGACAGGGTCATTGTTGCTTATCTTGACGCAGTGACTCGATCTGCCGCTTTTCCGTTTCAGACTCTTCTTTGACACGTTGCGTCAATTTATAGATGCCTTTACGTTTCATGCGACGGAAGACGAGACGTTCCATCAAGCGATTGAATTTAGTGACGACACCGTCTGTTTTAACGACGGGTTGGACGTGAATGACTTCGATGCCTACGGAATTTGCTCCTAGCACATCAGTAAACAGCTGATCCCCAAGAAATACAACTTCTTTTGCATGGTAACCGAATTCCGTTAATGCTCGTTTGAAACCGATTGGTAATGGTTTTCGGGCAGGTGCAATATAGTGAAGTCCGAGTGGATCCGCGAACTTTTTGACACGATCGCCGTTATTATTCGAGACGATGATGACGTCAAATCCGTATTGATTATTCACCATATCCAGCCATGACACCAATTCGTCTGGAGCATCGGCAATATCCCATGCAACAAGCGTGTTATCAAGATCCGTCAAAATTGCTTTGACACCGTTTCGTTTTAACATCTCTAAATCGATATCATAAATGGATGCGACGAAATGTTTCGGATAAAGTCGTTTGAACAAGAATAAAACCTCCAGATAATGGTCTAGCTCTATAGTTAAGTTTAAGAAACAGTTATGTTCTTATCGTTCGATTATAGCACAATCAATGGCGTAGAGCGATGCACAAAAGAAAACGCCCTTTCACTTTAAGGGCGCTTTTGCTTTCATGAATTCCAAATACCAAGTGCTTGTCCCATCAAGACAGGACCAGTTACATCACCTTCTAAATCAAGCGCACCTTTTGGAGCAATTAAAACGACCGTCGAACCGAATGAAAAATACCCGAACTCGTCGCCACGACGAATGTCACGTGCATGATTCGTCTGGACGATCGTGTTGACGTTCAACGCTCCGACCATGACGTGTTCAAGCGCATGTGCACCTTGGACGATTCGCGTCACCCGTCGATAGTTTCGTGTCAGCGGTCGCGTTCCGTAAGCCAATCCAAGATCATTGACCGGTGCAGAATCCCGCCCGAGCGTATAACTCGTCCGAACTGTCCCATCGATTGGAACATGAACGCGATGATAATTTTGTGGGCTGAGATAAAAAATCAGGACACGGCCACCAACGTACGTTGCCGCTTCATGGTGTGAACCAATCAATTCCGCGACTGAATACGTTTGTCCTTTGACCGTGAAGCGACTCTCTTCCATCAAGTCGTCGACGACAGATAAAACACCGTCGCACGGACTGACGAATGCGTGCTCAGCTTGCGTAATCGGTCGGACTTCTTCTTTTAAGTGACGGACGAACAACTCATGTAGAGTCGGGTACGCGTCGACCGGCTGACTCGCTTCGTCCATTTGTAAATCATACAGCTTAATAAACGGTTTGATGAAAGGCCGGCTCAATTCACTCATCGCAAAGCGCCGCAATTGATGTGCGACGAACGGGCGTCCATTTAATTCGAATAGATTTTTAAAAAACCATTTTTTAATCATTTAAATCACCCGATGATTCTTCTTTTGAATCCTCAATATCCTTACCTGCGAAGAATTCCTTATAGCTTTCTTCTGTCTGTTCGCCTGCGACACGGCTTACTTCTTTCCCATCTTTGAAGTGGACGACAGTTGGTGTTCCTTCGATACCGAATGTATCCCACGCCGACTGTTCGACAGCAAGATCAATCTGTTCAAACGGAATATCCTGTTGCTCGCCGAGCGGTACTAAGTACGGTTTTACTTTTTCACAGTGGACGCACCCTGTCTGATAGAAGTACGTATAGAATTCGTCACCTGACTTTAATTTTTCAGCGACTTGACTCGCTGTTAGATTTCCATCTTTCGTTGCTGAATCTTCATTATCCATGAAGAGCAGCAATGTTGCTCCCAGTATGACGATCAATGCGATGACGCCGGCCGTTATCCAATTCGCTTTTGATTGCGACTTTTTCGACGGCTTCACGCGCGTAGACTTTTTCGACAAATCGATCCCTCCATCATTTTGGCATAAGCCATTTTTTCTGAATCATTATAGCATGACCACCCGCTAGAATCGTATCGATTTCAAAAGCGTCACTAATCAGTAACAGGTCGGCACGTTCACCCGGTTTGATTGTCCCTCCGGAAATCCCGTAAGCTTCGGCAACGTTTCGTGTGACCGTCTGAATGGCGTCCGTAAACGCTACCCCATGACGAACCGCTTCCTCGACCGCTTGCAACATCGAGGTCGGCTTTCCTGATTCCATTCGTAGAAGTTTACCTGCCGCATCGAACGCCGGCAGACTCGCACCGGCGTCACTCGACATCGTGATCTGCCGTAAGGGAATCCCTGCTTCAAGTGCCCGTTTCAGCGCAAGTCCAGCCGGCACCTCGCCTTCTTCGATGAAGGCTTTTGTCGTACAGGTCGTAAAATCAATCCGTCCCCCTTGTTTCGCCCAAGCAAGACCGGCTTCAAAAATCCGTTCACTTCGATTGATATGTGTCGGTAAAAATTGTTCGATCGGTACATCCGACGTCCGGACGACTTCTTCGAGGAGATGTAACGCTAGTTTCCCGTCTCCAATATGGACGTTCATCGTTCCATTGACCCCTTTGACCATCCCGGCGATGCGCGCCTCAGCTGTGAGTCGCGTCAGCTCCTGAACAGTCGGTTGAGTCGAACGATGATCATTGATCGCAATCTCGCCGAGTCCGATGACTTCATTGATAAGGACGATATCACGACCAATCGTATCCGTAATCGAAACGGGCGGGACAGCGTAGCTGCCCGTTAACAGAAAAGGTCGAATTCCGTGTCGTGCAAACCCGCGGACGTGTGCCAGTAAATCAATCCCGGTCCGGGTCCAACCATCCGTGCCAAGTAATCCGACGACCGTCGTCACACCACCCGTCAAGAAATCACTAGCGACTAACGGAGCCGTCCGAGAAGCAAATCCGCCTTCCCCACCTCCGCCAATCGGATGAACATGACCATCGATCAATCCTGGAACGAGTCGCTTCCCCGTACCGTCAATCGTTTGTTCAAGCAAATCCTGATCGATATTATATGTCCCGATTCCTAGAATCGTTCCACCCCCGACAAGTACATCCGTCGGGATCTCGTTAACAAGTGCTTGTTTAATTAAAATCAAGCCTCTTCCCCCTCACTATAAACGATAAAAAGCGAGCATATCGCCCAGTGACGATACCTCGCTTTCAAGTTATTCTGCCTTTGTCCCTTGACCAAGACCAAGATCTTCGTTGACTGCATCAAGTGCGAAGACAACAAGTGACGTCACGACTGACATCGCTGTCGCAAATCCAAAGTTATACGTAACTGCATCGACCGCTGATACGATGAACACAGCTGTGTTCACGAGTAAGAACGACCAAAAGAATGTAACGAGAAAACGCATTCTTTCCCCTCCATTTCCATAGCTTACTTTTATTAGTCCTACGTCTCGTAGTATATCATTTTTTAAATCATCCGACAGCTTTAATCGGATTTTTTTAAGCGTTTTCCTTTTTGCTCAAAACAGTCACTTCCCTGTTTTCTACCGGTCCATATGCTAAAGTAATGAGGAAAGAATCTAAAGCGAAGTTGGTGAATGTATGAAACGTCATCTTATTGCCGTCGACCTCGACGGTACACTCTTAAAAGACGACAAGACAATCAGTCCTGCAAATATTGCCGCACTGCACAAAGCGCGTGAAAATGGTCATGAAGTCGTCATCGCGACAGGTCGTCCGTTTCGCCACGCGAAACGCTACTATGAAGAACTTGGTTTAACGACACCACTCGTTAATTTCAACGGAGGTTTCGTTCATCATCCGAATGATCCCCACTTTCAAGTCAGTCATCATCCGATCCCACTAAAGACCGTCCAGCATATTCTCGAATCCGTTGCTGATACGAAAACACAAAACATCGTCTGTGAAGTGACCGATCATGTCTATTTCCAACGTGATCCGGTCGGGATTTACGAATTTTATACAGACCATGCCCTGTCCGTAACGACCGGTGATTTGCGGAGGCTGCTCCAACATGAACCGACCTCGCTGTTGATTCATGCCAAGGGTGAACACGTTAACGAAATCCGGTCAGAGCTGTCGCATGTTCATGCCGAGACCGTCTTGAACCGTCAGTGGATCAAGCCCGAGTATATGGTCGAAGTCATGCGTAAAGGAACGAGCAAAGCGATTGGTCTGGAACAGATTGCACAACATCTCGGAATTGAACAGAAACAAATCGTTGCCTTTGGTGACGAAGAAAACGATTTAGAAATGATTGAGTATGCGGGACACGGTGTCGCGATGGGCAATGCGATCGGACCACTCAAATTACTTGCGAACGGGACGACAAAACGAAATGAAGACGATGGCATCGCCTATTACTTGAAGCATGTCCTCGGACTCGCTTGATGATAAAAAAACGCATCTCCTTGACCGACAAATGTCGTTACTCAAGAGGATGCGTTTTTTGTTCTATCCTTTTCGGAAGTAACCAACGACTGAATCGGTTGGTACGACATTGATAAAGACGGTTTCATCCGCGTCACGGCAAATCCGTTCGATATCCCGCAGTTCATGTCGTTCGATGACCATCATCAGCGTCGATTTCTCGGCCCGTGAATACGTTCCGATCGACGGCATCTGTGTGATTCCACGAATGATATGTTGATGCAGTGCCATCGTGATATCGTCGGCATGGTTCGTGATGATGAAGATTGTCAGGCGCTGATTGCTCGTATGAATCTCATCGACCACTTTCGACGTCACGTAGATAAAGACAATCGTATAGAGAGCTGTCGACCAACCGAACAATGCGCCGGCAAGGATTGCAATCAAAAAATTCAAAACGAATAAATAAAGACCGACACTTCGGTCCGAGAACCGGGCAAAAATCAAGGCGACGATATCGAAGCCACCGGTCGACGCACCAAATTTAATCGTAATCCCCGTTCCAATCGCAAGCAAGACACCACCAAACACTGCGTTTAATGTTTGGTCACCCGGAATGACAGCATATTGTGGAATCAAACCGATAAAGATCGTTGTCGCTAAAACAGAAATCAGCGTAATGATTGTAAAGCTACGACCGAGCATAATCCACGCCAATATAATCAATGGAATATTAAGGGCTAAAAACCAAACGTTCTCACCGAACGCAAATGCCGTGTCCTGTAAAACCTGAGTCAGGATTTGGGCAAGCCCCGTAAACCCTGTCGAATAAACGCCACTTGGAATCAAGAACCAGTTCATTGCGACCGCAATGACGAACCCACCAATCGAAGCGACCATTACCTTTAAAATATTTTCCTTCACAACTGCTGTCACACCTCGTTCTCCTCTCCTGCTTGAACTATCTTGGAACACTTTAGCACATAACAAATGACAGCGGATAGTCAAGAATGCGAAAGAAATTGATTTCTTTTTTTGGTAGCGCTCTCATGTGTCCGCGCGATGACTGAACGAAAACAACTCGAAAAACCGGACGATTTTCGAGATTCATCAAGAATTTCGAAAATCGTCCGGTTTTGTGTCAATCATATACACCTGATTCGTTCTAATTTTTAGACCGTCATTGAAGAAGGAACCGTGACGCTACCTTCAGCTGGTACGTCAACGACTTGATTATGGAGTTTCAACGAGAATGCTTCACCTACAGATTGCTCAATCGAGATTTCATTTTGTTTGACGTGAATATGGATATGATGACCGCGCCACTGCATCCGGAACGAATAACTCGTCCAGCCTTGCGGTAACATCGGATTGAAGGATAATACTCCTTCTTGAACACGGAGTCCGGCAAAACCATGCACGATCGACATCCATGATCCGACCATTGACGTGATGTGAAGACCATCTTCCGTATCATTGTTGTAGTTATCCAGATCGAGGCGTGCAGAACGTTGATACAATTCAACCGCCTTTTCTTCATATCCGACTTCAGCGGCAATGATGGAATAGATACAAGGTGAGAGCGACGATTCATGCACCGTACGTGGTTCATAGAAGTCGAAGTTCGCTTTCTTTTGCTCAATCGAGAAACGATCCGTCAAGAAGTAAAGGCCTTGCAAGACGTCTGCTTGTTTAATGAATACAGACCGGAGGACACGATCCCACGACCAGTTTTGATTGAGTGGCAAGTGTTTCGGATCAAGATCAGCAACCATGATTTGTTCTTTATCCATGAAGCCGTCTTGTTGCATGAAAACTGCCGGCTCCGTCTCATCTTTTGGATAATACATTTTTTGATCGATGTCGGCCCACTGCGCAAGCTCTTCATCCGTCAATGTTAATTGATGCATCAACTCGGCGAGACGGTCCGGCTCGTTGTCCGCTAAATGACGATGGACGGTTTGCGCGTATTCAAGGCACCATGCTGCCATCAAGTTCGTATACCAGTTATTGTTGACGTTATTTTCATATTCATTCGGTCCTGTCACACCGAGGATCATGTAGACGTCTTTTTGCGGGACATAGTTGACACGGCTCGCCCAGTACCGCGCAATTTCGACAAGGACTTCAAACCCGTATTGTCCGAGATATGACGTATCCCCTGTATAGTTCGTATAGTTATAAATCGCATGCGCAATTGCGCCGTTCCGGTGAATTTCTTCATGGGTGATTTCCCACTCGTTGTGACACTCTTCCCCGTTCATCGTGACCATCGGATAGAGTGCACCTTTCATACCGACGTTCTTGTCTGCATTCTCTTTTGCTTGCGGCAATTGATTATGACGGTATTTCAACAAGTTCCACGCGACGTCAGGTTTTGATGTCGCAAGGTAGAAGTTGAGACAATACGCTTCCGTATCCCAGTAGGTCGCGCCACCATATTTTTCGCCGGTGAATCCTTTTGGTCCGATGTTCAACCGGGAGTCTTCTCCTGTGTAGGTTTGGAACATGTGGAAGATGTTGAAGCGAATCCCTTGTTGCGCTTCGACGTCACCTTCGATTTTAACGTCTGCTTCTTCCCAGTGCTTCAACCAAGCGGCCTCATGCTGTGCGAGGACGGTATCGAATCCCAGTTCGAACGCTTCATTGACACGCTTCATTGCCTGCTCCAGTAAATGTTCGACTTCATAATCACGGTTTGTCACGAGCGCGACTACTTTCTCTACCGTCGCCGCTTCACCTGGTTCGACTTGTTTCGTAAAGCGGTTCGCCACGTATTGTGACGTCCCTTCAACGACTTCACAAAATGCGCCTTCAACATCTGTAATCATCGCCGCCGTTACGTGCCAATCGAGTTTTTTTGTTTTTGACGTGACATATCCGAAACGCTCTTCCGTCCCATGTTCGACCGGGAGCCAAAATTTTTCATCGTAGTTCGAGTCCTCGTTCTCGACATCCGCATCAAGATACGACTCGATGATGATTTCCGCTTCAAAGTTGATCGGTGTGACCGTATAACGGAGTGCTGCGATTTCTTTTGTCACGATTGAGAAGAATCGCGTCGATTCAATCTTCGTCTCTTCGACGCCATTCTTAAGTAACATCGTTCGTGTCAAAACACCATGTTGCATATCAAGTTCACGCTTAAAATCGACGACTTCCCATTCATTCAAATCGACATTCTTACCATTGATCGAAACACGGATACCCATGATATTGACTGCGTTCAATACTTTTGCGAAGTACTCGGGATAGCCATTTTTCCACCAGCCGACACGTGTTTTATCCGGATAATAGACACCTGCCACATACATTCCTTGGTGTGTATCGCCTGAGTAATCTTCCTCGAAATTACCACGCATCCCCATATGGCCATTCCCGATCGAAGTCATCGATTCGGCGAGACGGTTATCCTCAGGATGGAACCCCTGCTCTATAATTTTCCATTCATTCATATCAAATAATCGTTTCATCATCAGTCGCTCCTTTTATCATTGCCGATTTCGAACGTTTTCATCGTCATTTGTAAGCGTTTCAACGTTTCTGTACATTCTTTATTTTACACATAAAACAGCTTAATGCAATCGTTTGCATGAAAATAAATTTCTTTTTGTGAAACCGTTCCTAATAACTTACTTTCCACTTTAGTTTCTTTGTGTTTTTTTGTTCATAGCATAAAAAAAACTTCATCTCGAGCCCCGTTCCGGGCGAGATGAAGTCACTGGTTTTCATTCGTTTTTTGGACCCCCGCAAGACTGACGAACGACGAGGTAATGCGGGACGATGACACGTTTACCATACGGCGTCGCATCTTCATTGATTTGTTCAATCAAACAATTCGTCGCTTCAAATCCTAGACCAAAGATGTTGATTTCGACCGAGGTCAATGGCGGACTCGAAAACTCAGCGATGAACAGGTTATTGAAGCTGACGACCGCCATTTGGTCCGGGACACTAATCCCCATCTCATTCAACGTACTCATGACGCCGAGCGCCATCATATCATCACTGACGACGACGGCAGTCGGCGGATGATCGAGTGACATCAATCGTTTAACGGCGTCAGCCCCACCAGTCGTCATGAATGGTGCACTGACGATATAGTTATCCTCGACCGGAAGACCCTCTTCCATTAAAGCCGTTTTATACCCACCGACGCGTTCTTGCGTGACCGCTAAGTCTTGTGACCCGCCAACGAAGGCAATACATTCATGTCCGAGCTGATGCAAATACTTTGTCACTTCACGACCGGCAAGGTAATTATCCGTGTCGACATACGTGACTTGCGATGAGTCACTGAACGGTTTCCCGACGACGACGAAGGGAAACTTCGATTCTTGAAGAAATTGTACGACTTTATCATCGGTTCTTGAATATAAAACGACAACTCCGTCGACGCGACGGCCCTGAACCATCGAGACGACGCCCTCATATACTTCTTCTTCCGACACGCCTGTCGTCATATAAAGCGAGTACCCGTTTTGATGCGCTTTCGTACTGATTCCACGGATGACTTCTGAAAAGAATGGGTTTTGAAGTGTTTTCGTCGCTGCGCTCGGCATGACGAGACCAATTGCTTGCGTCGTCCGGTTCGCTAAACTCCGAGCATGGACGTTCGGATAATAACCGAGATCTTCCATTGCTTGTCGAACACGTTCTTTTGTTTTTTGACTGATTCGCGGACTATTCGCGATGACACGTGAGACCGTCGATGGTGCGACGTTCGCTTCCCTAGCGACGTCTTTAATTGTGACTTGCATCCCCTTCACCTCATCATTTCCCTACAAATGTATTTTATTGTTTTTCGTTCGAACGATTGACGCGTCTGCGATGGACCAAGAGAAGAATCAACGCAAGGATTGGGGCAATGGATCCAATCGCAACAAGTGACCACCAGTTCACTTGAGAATCTTCTAAGATATATCCATTCGCACTACTGCCATCCAATGTAATTTCATAGGCATCTCCATCTTGTCGGACGAGATCGGAAAATAATAATCCTCGCAGACGTTGATCATCACCGATTTCAGAAGCTTTAATCCGCATCGTCGTTTTCTTCTCTCCTAGATTGATTGCGTAAATCGCCGTCTGATTTTTTGATTCTCGAGCGTATACGGCCATATGATCCGTCTTTCCTAACAAGCGTTGCTTCCCTGTCGCGAACGCTGGGTAGTCTTGACGCATCTGATTCAACGTTTTTACATACTCCTGCATCTTTTCATTTTTATCAAACTCCATCATCATTCGGTTCCCCGGATCTTCACCACCCGGCATGGCGACTTCCGTTCCTTGATAGACGACCGGCATACCTGGAGCAGCATATAGGGCGAATAACGCGAGGCGTAATTGGCGTTCTTCATCTGAAGTTCCACCGATTTTCGCTTCTGTAATGAATCGTTTCAAATCATGATTATCAATGAATGTCGCGAGCGACATCGCTTTCGGATTAAATGTGATATCTCGATTATAAACTGAATCGAGTTCTTCCGCTGAACCATTTTTGCGGGCAAATTGATCTTTTATCCCGTAATAGAAAGGAAAGTTTGTCACGGAATCAAATCCAAGCTCTGAATAGGTCGCAATCTTTCGCGGATCACCATCGAATACCTCTCCGAGTAAAAATAAGTCCGGATGTTTTTCTTTGACGGCCGGAATGAATTCCTTCCAAAATGCCGGCGGAACATGACGGACCGTATCGAGACGATACCCATCGATTCCTGTCTCATCGACCCAGTAATTCGCGACGTCAACCAAATAATCGACGACTTCTGGATTTTCAGTATTGAAATCTGGCAAATCAAATAACCAGTTGTTTTCGACTTCGACTTGATTGTTCCAATTCATAATCGGTTGTTCTTCATGGAACCAATCCGGCTTTTCTTCGACAAGCGGATGATTTGGTCCGAGATGATTGACAACTAAATCAAGAACAACTTTGATGTCACGCTCGTGTGCTTCGTCGACCAATGTTTTAAATTCTTCTTTTGTTCCGAAATGGGGATCGATTTTATAATAATCCTCCGTCCAGTAACCATGATAGCCATTCGGTCGATTCTTAAAGACCGGTGTCAACCAGATTGACGTGAATCCTTCATCTTTTATGTAATCAAGGCGTTTCGTCACCCCTGCCAAATCACCACCATGATAAGCTTTCGGATCGTCCTTGTTCACATCGATATCATTACTCGTTTTCCCGTTCTCAAACCGGTCGATCATAATAAAATATATTCGTTCCTTTTCCCAATTTGCTGCTTCACTCGTCTGCGGAAAAAGTCCGAAAGACAAGAGAAGCGGCAAGAAGAGAAGCATCACGCCTCGTCTCATGCCGCTAATTCCTCCTTTATTACCCTTTCGTTCCACCTGCCGTCAATCCAGATACGAAGTAGCGCTGGAAGGCGAAGAACAGAAGGACGATTGGGACTGCAGATAAAACGGCACCTGCCGCAAACAACGTGAAGTTGTTATCAAATTGCTCAGAAACCATGTTGTATAATCCGACCGCAAGCGTCTGTTTCTCCGGCGAACGGAGAACAAGTGACGCCAGGATGAAATCATTGAACGGTGCCATGAAATTGAACAAAGCGATGACAGCAACCATTGGTTTAGCAAGCGGAAGGATGATTTGCCAGAAAATCCGAAGATGACCTGCCCCATCCATTCGTGCCGCTTCATCTAGCTCTTTTGGTATTGTATCAAAATATCCTTTGGCGAGATACGTATTCATCGGAATCGCTCCACCAGAGTATAAAAGAATCAACGCAAGATGTGTATCGAACAAATCGAGCATGTTGAGCAACACATAAATCGCGATGATCGCGACGAATTGCGGAACCATCTGCAAGACGAGGAACAAAATCAACGAATTTTTTCGCCCGACGAACCGGTAACGTGAGAAGATATAGCCCGTTAACGTGATCAATGCGACCGAGACGACCATTGTAATGACAGCGATTTTGATGGTGTTCAAATACCACATGCCGTAATCCGTTTGTGTCGCATCAAACAGATCGAAGTAATGGATGAGTGTCGGATTACTCGGGAAGATGTCCGAAGTAATGCTTTTCCCCGGGTTGAGCGAAGTCCCGACAACCCAAAGTAGTGGATAGACAATAATAATCGAGGCGATCGTCAAAATGAGGTATGACAACGCCATATTGATTCGGTTTTGTTTTCTCATTAGATCATATCCTCATCTTTGAATGATTTTGAACGTTTAAACTGAATGACGGCAATCGTCATGATGAAGAACGACAGTACGAGTGTAATTGCTGCTGCGAAACCATACTGTGGATTTGAACCGAGCGATAGCTTATAGATCCAGGAGATTAAGATATCGGTTCCACCCGCAGATTGTCCCGGTACAGCCGGTCCACCATTGTTAAAGAGATAGATGATGTTGAAGTTATTGAAGTTAAACGTGTATTGCGTAATTAAGATTGGAGCTGTCGCGAATAAAATCATCGGTAACGTGATCAAACGGAATTTTTCACCTGAAGTCGCCCCGTCAATCGTCGCCGCTTCATATAGATCTTCCGGAATCGACTGTAAGATTCCTGTCGTGAGCGTCATGATATACGGGAATCCGAGCCACCACTGAATCCCGATCAGTGCGAGACGTGTGTACGTCGGGTCAGTCATCCACTCGACACCACCGCCTATTCCGATTGCCGGGAGCAACGTCGTGTTAAAGACGCCAAATGTTTCATTGAACATTGAACGGAAAATCAAAATCGTGATAAAAGCCGGTACCGCCCACGATAAAATCAAAATTGAACGGAAGAAGCGTTTCCCTTTAAGACCTTTTTGGTTCAAGAGAACAGCCAGACCAATTCCGATTGCGATGACGCCTGTCGTCGAAGCAACTGTCCAAACGAGCGTCCAACCTAACACACTGATGAACGTATCACGGAAAATATCGACCGTGAAAATGTTTAAGAAGTTTTGAATGCCAATCCAGTCGACGAGCTTGGCTGGTGGCGAGTTATTGAATTTATAGTTCGTAAAAGCAATCAAGAATGTAAAAATCAACGGTAAAACGACTGTGAAGACGAGTAGTACCAACGATGGAATCAGCATGGCATACGGGAACCCATTATCACGGAAATTCCGTAGCTGCATCTTCAATGAAGGTACTTCTACATTTAAATCACGCAGTTTACCGATTCGATACGCATCGATAAAGTTCCAGACGTAAATGGCGATACCAAACACAAGTAAAATCAACGCGATGATTCCCTCGACCATTAAGAAAATCGAGTGATCTCCCCTTACGCCTGCTACCTCACCGAGTGTAATCAGACCCCAGATCGCACCGCGATCCCCTGGTCCATTCCCGGCTCCTTTAAAAAACAAATCAAAATTGACTAAAAAATATGACAGGACGACGATAAAGAATATCGCGCCTTTTAAAAATTGTTTATTATACAGTTGCCCTAAACCTGGCACGATTGAAATCAACGAAGCAATTTTGCGGTGATTCGTTTGTAGTTCCGGTGTCGGGTCCGTTTGTTTCGGTGTCGTAATGGCAGCCATCGTCTGTTCTCCTTTCCAAAGGTCATGTCTGACCTCAGGCTTCTCTTCCAACCATAAAGATGAGGGGGAATCAATGATCCCCCTCTCTTTAATTCTTTTTTAGTGATTCAATTGGGAAACGACGACTTATTGATTGTTCGCTTCGATTTGTTGCTTGATTTGTTTGACAGCGTCATCTGCTGATTTTTGAGCATCTTGCTTGTCTGTTGCAACAAGTTGAAGTGCTGCTGCCATTGGTTCCCAAACTTGTCCCATCTCGGCGATGTTCGGCATTGGCACACCGTCTTTAGACTGAGCGAAGACTGCTGCTGCAACTTCGTTATCTTTAATCGATGCATCTTCTTGGAGTGAAGTGACCGGTGGAATCTCGTTGTATTTCTCAAACATCGCTTTCGCGTTTTCTTCACCTGTTAATGTAGCAAGGAATTTCTCAGCCCATTCCGGATTTTTAGAATATGCAGAAACCGCATACGTTTTAACTCCTACGAATGTTTTGATTGCTTCACCGTTCGGAAGCTTCGGAAGCGCCGATGCTCCTAAGTTGATGCCTTTTTCTTTATAGCTTGAGACTGCCCATGGTCCGTTCATGACAGCGACTGCTTTCTTGTCACCGAACAATTGATCCATTGCTTGACCGCCGCCACCTCCGATCAACCCTTTCGGGAAGAGACCTTCTTTGTACCATTTGCCGATGTAGTCCATTCCTTCGACAGCACCAGCATTGTTCAAGCCGATGTCTGCAGGATCAAGTTTTCCACCGTTATCTTTAAAGACATATCCACCGTATCCAGCAATCGGACCGTGTGCGAAGTAGAAGTTATCCCAAAGTGCGAGGAAACCATACTTGCCGTCTTTTTTCTGTTCCGTTGATACTTTATAGAGATCATCCATTGAAGCTGGTGCTTCTTTTAACTCATCCTTGTTGAAAAGGAGAATCGGTGTTTCAACAGCTTTTGGATAGCCGTACACTTTACCATCAAATGTGACAGCAGATTTTGCTGTATCGATGAATGGCTCAAGTGCTTTTTCACCATCTTTAAGTTCAGTGATCAATCCTTGGTCAACGACTGTCCCAATCTGGTCGTGTGGAAGAAGAATGATATCTGGTCCTTTATCAGCAGGTCCGTCAAGTGCAACTTTTTTCTGTTGATCTGTCATTTTGACTTCTTTAACTTCAACTTTTACGCCTTCTTTTTCTTCAAACGCTTTTGCCGCTGCTTTTGTTGTTTCGGCTTTTTCAGTATCTTCCCAAATAACGATTTTATCTGGTTTGCCACCATCGCCTGATGTATTCGATGAAGAGTCTGAATCTGTTCCGCCACCACATGCTGCGAGAGCACCGATTGCCATTACCGATACCGAAAGACCTGCTACAAGTTTTTTCATTTCCATGATTGAAAATTCCTCCCCAAGTTAACGTACGAATGATAAGTTCTAATGCACAACGTTTGCATAAAGGCACAACCATTTTCTCATGATAACAACTGAGTAGTTGTAAGCGTTTTATGAAAACGTTTGCATCACCTTTACATTTTTATTATACAATCTAAATCCCTTTTGACAAGTCCTTTTTATTAATTATTTTCCTACATTTTAAAAACATTCTAAAAAAGTATTTAATCGAATAAACTTCCCTAAAATTTTTATCACCCAAAAAAGAAAACGTTTACATTTAATTTAATTGCGCACTTTAATGCAATCGATTGCATTAAATCATAAAATTATCTTTTGGAATTATCGTTTTCACCAATTCTAATTGACTTTAAGAAAGCGCTTTACTATTCTTAGTTCGAGGACCATTACATTAGAGTGCAATCGATTGCACTAGAGGAGTGACCATTATGCTCAAAGAAGCCGTATTCCATCGCGCCATGTCTCCGTTCGTCTATAAGTACGACGAAAACACGATTCATATCCGTCTCCAAACTAAGAAAAATGATGTTGAGCATGTCGAACTGATTTGGGGAGACCCGTATGATTGGCATACTGAAAATCCCGATGATGCGGACTGGAACTTCGATCCATCGAAAACAAATCATTGGAACACATTCGAAACATCAATGAAAAGAAGTGGTTCAGACGAATTATATGATTACTGGTTTATTGATGTCATCCCCCCATTCCGTCGTCTTCGCTATGGTTTCCGGTTACACGATGGGCAAACAACACAAGTTTTCACAGAACGTGGGTGGTTCAATGAAAAACCACTTGATGATACCGGTTACTACTTCTGTGTACCTTACTTAAATAAAATCGATGTCTTCACATCACCCGCTTGGGTCAAAGATACGGTCTGGTACCAAATTTTCCCTGATCGTTTTGCGAATGGTGATCCATCGAACGACCCTACCGGTACATTGCCTTGGAATAGTACAGAACCGACGACAACGAATCTGTTCGGTGGGGATTTCCAAGGGGTGATTGATCACATCGACTACTTGGTTGAGCTTGGTATTACGGGCATTTATTTCTGTCCTATCTTTAAAGCGAAATCAAATCATAAATACGATACAATCGACTATCTCGAAATCGACCCACAGTTCGGAACAAAAGAAAAATTTAAAGAAATGGTCGACCTTCTACATGAAAATGGCATTCGTATCATGCTCGACGCCGTCTTCAATCATGCCGGGTTCCACCACGAAGCCTTCGCTGATATCCGTGAACACGGTAGCAACTCGTCTTACCGTGATTGGTTCCACCTCCGCGACTTCCCACTCGTCACAGAACCGATGCCGAACTATGATACGTTCGCCTTTGTGCCTGAGATGCCGAAATTCAATACAGAAAATGCTGAAGTAAAAGCATACCTTCTTCACGTCGCCCGCTACTGGGTCGAGGAATTCGGAATCGACGGTTGGCGATTAGATGTCGCGAATGAAGTCGACCACGCTTTTTGGCGTGATTTCCGTCGGGTCGTCAAAGAAGCAAATCCTGAAACGTATATACTTGGAGAAATTTGGCATGATTCGCAAGAGTGGTTACTCGGTGATCAATTTGATGCCGTCATGAACTATCCGTTTACGAACGCAGCGTTAAACTTCTTTGCCCTTGATAAAACGAAGGCGACGGCGTATGCCAATGAAATGTCACACGTTCTCTTCTCGAATACGATGAACGTCAACGAAGTGACATTTAACTTAATCGGCTCACATGATACACCGCGCGCCTTGACGCGTGCCGGCCATGACAAAAATAAGATGCGTCTCCTCTTACTATCGATGTTGACGTTTTCCGGTAGTCCCGTCATCTATTATGGCGATGAAATCGGACTCGATGGGGATCAAGATCCGGGTTGCCGTAAATGTATGCCATGGGACAAAGAAGAACAGGACTTAAACCTTTTGATGTATACAAAACATTTACTTCAACTGCGGCAACAGCATAAGACTCTTGCGAATAACGGACACATTTCATTCGTTCATGCGGATGACGAGACGAATTCGATCGTCATGCGTCGAACGAGCGAAGATGGAACTTACTACATCTACTTCAACAACTCGAATCAGCAAGTAACACTTCCCGCACCAGCGGCAGGACAAGGCATGGATTTGTTCTCGAATTCACCACTTCCTTCTTTAGAAGTAACACTTCCACCTTATGCAGGAACAATCGTCCAAGTCCTTTAATCAATACGGTATCTGTCTCGTTTCGAGATGGATGCCGTATTTTGACGTGTCGACAAAGTAATATTGGACACGTCCTTTTCGTTACTTTTCTCGGACAAAGCGCAAGCTGTTGCTTCTTAATCCCATTCTTACCTGTTTCTAGCTATGCGGGGACAAGTACTGTCACGGGCAAGTACAGGAAGGAAGAAACAAAATCAGCGAGTTTTCCCTCCTACTTCATTTTCTGTCCCTTGAAACTCATCTAATAGTTATTTTGATGCTTTTCTAGGGTAAAGGAAAACATAAAAGGAGGACGTGCTCGCTATGGAATTATTTTTTTATGCCGGTCTTATTCTCATCGGCTTATTTGCAATCAGTTATTTGAGTGAACGTTTCCACCTTCCGAGTATCCTCGCTTTCATTTTAATCGGGATTGCCATCGGGCTTTATTACGATGCACCTGAAGAATTGAAGTTAGGCGGTGAAGCGGGAATCATCGTTCTATTTTTTTTGCTGGGACTTAAATTTTCAATTGCTGACTTGCTCAGTCAACTACGCCACGTGTGGAAAGCCGGATTAATTGATGTTGCGTTATCTTTTGGTGGAACATTCCTCCTGACGCTTGCGTTTGGCTTTTCCATTCCTGAAGCCTTTTTAATCGGCTGCGTTTTATATGCGACGAGTTCTTCGATTTCTGCCCGTTTGCTCGATCGTGAGCCAGACAAACACAAGGACGTTAATCGCTTTGTCTTATCGTTACTTATTTTTGAAGATTTGATTGCCCCGCTTCTCTTGACGACGGCACCGTTTATACTTGGTACAGAACCTTTTACATTTGCCAAAGTAGGGTCCATTTTCGCGGGTTTTCTCCTTCTGTTCAGTGCTTTAATCTTACTAACCGTCTTTATTCGCAGAAAAGAACGAATCATTGGTTCCTTGTACCGGCATCCTGACGCCGGAATTGGAATCATCGGCTTGATTTTAACTTTTTCAGGTGTCGGTATCATGTTCGGTTTATCAGAAGTACTCGGTGCTTTCATCGTCGGGATTTTGTTGACTGAACTAAAGGAAACACGCTACTTGAAGCGGCTCGTCACACCTTTTCAAGATTTACTGCTCCCTCTCTTTTTCATTGCATTCGGGATGTCGTTTGAATTGACGGAAGGACTGCCTTTAGACTGGTTCTTTTTGGCACTCGTCATCTGGGGGCTGTTATCTAAATTTTTGGTCGGATTCTTCGGTGGTCGTTCATTCGGGCTGTCAAACTACCATGCCATCGAATCCGGTTTTTGCTTAGGACCACGCGGAGAATTTTCAATTCTTTTTATTACACTCGCTAGCGGCGCCTTCATCACGCTGACGGGGTTATATATTTTCGTCTCCGCTTTTCTAGGAATTTTACTATTTCGTCTCTCGAGTAGGTTAACCGATCAAACACATGCTACGGCCCAAAAAATCAAACAAAAAATGCGCTAAAACAAGCAGGACCATTTCCGATTACAACGGAAGTGGTCCTGCTTGTTTCACTGATATTAAAATGAGTCGTTTTAACGTCCGGTAAAAACAGGCGGTTTTTTTTCAAGAAATGCTTGAACCGCACGTTGATGGTCTTCCGTTTTACCGGCACGTGATTGGTAGATAATTTCCTGTGCCAACATATCATCGAGCGTCGACTCGAAACTTGCTGATTGAAGTTGTTTAATATACGCAATTACTTTTGTCGGTCGCGCTGCGAGCTGCTGAGCAAAATCCATTACTTCCTCTTTAAACCGGTCAGTTGCGACCGCTTTTGTCACGAGTTGAAACTCGACTGCTTGCTTCCCTGTTATCGTATCACCAAGCAGCGCTAATTCGAGTGCTTTCGCCGAACCGATTAAACGCGGTAAGAAGTATGGTGCTCCAGCATCCGGGACGAGACCGATGTTAATGAAGCCGAGTGACAATTTTGCATCTTCCTGAACAATCCGGAAGTCACATGCGAGTGTCAACGACAGTCCTGCTCCTGCTGCCACACCATTGATTGCTGCGATGATCGGCTTTTTCGATCCGGCTAATGCACGGACAACGGGATGATAATAGCTTTTCAAATAATCGCCATGGTCCATTCCTGGTGAGACCGTCTTTAAATCTTGACCGGCACAAAAGCCGCGTCCTTTTCCAGTCAATACGATGACGCGGACTGCTTCATCTTGATTGGCTTCCTCGATTGAATCTGCTAATTCATTTAAAAGTGTTGATGTTAAGGCATTTAATCGTTCCGGACGAGCTAACGTCACCGTTGCTACGCTCGATGCTACCGTGTACTCTACTTCAGAATTCATCACATTCCCCTACCTTTCAAAAGTGAACAACGATTCATTATGATGTATTCGTGATGTTTTATGAAAATCCTTTTAAATCCCCGTTTTTTTTATGAAAGCTTTGTTTTTCACTTTCATTATGAAAATTGAAGGCGTATAGTTTCCAAAAGATACAGTAAGACAAAATGTTTTAAGGACTTAAAAGGGGAATTTAATTTTATGAAAACTGTAAAACAACCAACATTATTCCAAATCACTTGGCCATTATTCATCGAAATCGCGTTGCATATGAGTTTAGGGATCATCGCGACATTAATCTTAAGTTACTACTCTGACAGTGCAGCAGCCGCTGTCGGTGTCTCGAACCAGGTTTTGAACATCTTTATTATTTTATTTAATATCACATCTGTCGGAGCGACAATCATCATCGGTCAGTACCTAGGTGCAAAACGTGTCCAAGATGCACGTCAAACCGCCCGCTCTGCCTTCTCGATTAATCTTTACATCGGATTAATCATATCTGTACTCGTCGCCCTAACCGGGAAACAATTATTAGGTTTCTTCTCATTAGAAGGACAAACATTAGTTTACGGCGAAACATTCATAAAGATTGTTGGCTTATTCCTATTTTTAGAAGCCATTTCGTTAACACTCGGAGCAATCCTCCGGAGTCATGGTTTCACAAAAAATGCAATGTACGTCACTCTTTTGATGAACTTCGTCAGTGCCTTCGGTAACGTCATCGCCGTACTCGGTCTGTTCGGTATTCCGGTACTCGGCGTCGCAGGTGTCGCGTGGTCGATCGTCATCGCACGTGCTTTCGCCGTCACACTGTTATTCTTTGTCGTTTACCGTAAATTATCACTACGTTTTCGTTTGAAAGATTTAATTCAAATCAACCGTCAAGACATCAAGAGCATCATGAACATCGGAATTCCATCAGCGGGAGAAGGAATTTCTTATCAGTTTTCACAGCTCATCATCACTGGTTTCATCGCAACAATTGGTGAAGCTGCCTTGTCTGCACGCGTTTACGTCTCAAACATCACAATGCTCTGCTTCTTGTTCAGTCTCGCAATTGCCCAAGGAACACAATTGTTAGTCGCCCGCCAAGTTGGAGCACAACAATTTGAACAGGCACATGCACGTGGCATCAAGACATTAAAAATCGCTGTCTTCGCAAGTTTCGTATCAGCCGTCGCAATCGCAGCGTTCGGGACATCCATCATGTCACTCTTTACATCGAGCCCTGAAATCATTGCCATCGGTATTCCGTTGCTCTGGGCAAGTGTCATCCTCGAACCAGGACGCGCGCTGAATATCGTCTTGATGGGAACGTTGAAATCAGCAGGAGACGTCCGCTTCCCGGTCACAATCGGTGTCCTATCGATGTGGGGAATCGCTGTCGTTGTCAGTTATGTACTCGGACTTCAGTTCGGTCTCGGACTTCTCGGTATCTGGATTGCCTTCTCAGCCGACGAATGGTTCCGTGGTATCTTCGCACTGAAACGCTGGAACGGTCGTAAGTGGGTTCAATATTCCCTCACTAAAGGAGAATCTCATGAGCAAAACGAACGCAGAAAGGCTACTGAAGCAGTCTAACGTTTCCTTTGAATCCATTTCTTATCCGGTCGACTTGAGCGATTTGTCCGCTCAAGCCGTCTCTGAAAAAATTAAATTCCCGCTTTCATCGGTTTTTAAAACATTAGTTTTAGAGGACGATCAAAAAAACTACTTGTTCTCTGTCATCTCTGGCGAAGAAGAGGTTAACTTGAAGGCGGTCGCTCGGGCATCTGGTGCGAAGAAAGTGGCATTGGTCCCAATGAAGGCATTAGAAAGTCTGACAGGATACGTCCGTGGCGGTGTTTCTCCGATCGGAGCTAAAAAAGCTTTTCCCGTCTTCCTGTCCGACCGTGCCATCGGTCAACCGTTCATCATCATCTCAGCCGGTAAACGGGGACAGCAAATCAAATTGTCTCCGGATGATTTATTGGAATTTACTAGTGGGATTCTCTATCGAAACCGCTGATACGAACAGCTAGATATGATATGATGAGTAGTATCGAAGAAGTGGCAGGAGGAATCATTTTGTGGAAAGAACGTGTTCGTAACTCAATCCCGAATCTCTTTACATTCGGGAATTTATATTGTGGTTTTCTCGCAATCGTCATGGCGGCGCGGGGAGATTTTCAAAATGCCACACTGTTGATTGTCATCGCCATGATGTTGGATAGTTTAGATGGTCGGATTGCACGGATGCTCGGTGTCGCTGGCGATTTTGGGAAAGAACTTGATTCGCTCGCCGATGTCGTCACGTTCGGTGTCGCCCCCGCAATGATGGCATATTACACTTATTTTTACGACTTTGGTGAAATCGGCTTACTCGTTGCTGCTTTGTTCCCTTTATTCGGAGCATTTCGCTTGGCACGATTCAACCTTTCAGCAACAAATGTCGCGTCCACCTACTTCTCAGGTGTACCGATTACGGCAGCAGGTGGGATTTTAGCTGTCGTCACGCTGTTTAGTGGACGAATGAATGATTTAATGGTTCCGCTCGCCTTTACGGGACTTGCCTTCTTGATGGTCAGTCGCGTCAAGATTCCGAGTTTCAAAGATATTCCAGTGCCGCGCCATACATTCGTCATCACGTTCACGTTACTCTATGTCACGTATGTCATGATTGCCCGGAGTAACGAATGGTCGACGTTTTGGTTTATTGCCGTCCCCCTTTATATTGCCTTTTTACTCTTTTCATTCGTCAAACGAAAAAAACAAAAGCAACATTAAACGCTTTACTGCTGAACAGACCGTCTTTTGACGGTCTGTTTTTTTAATCTGCCCCTCCATGCTCGCTCGAGTCAGATGGATATGGGTATACTAGTGACATCATGCTAATGAATGGAGGTTTACATACGTCATGGCCATATTTCAGCGCCGCCTTTGGTTATTCTTTACAGTTTGGTTCGTCATCGGGCTCATTTTAGTCGGATTTTCATTATTACCCCCTTGGCTCGAATGGGCCAATGCCGTTTTTTTGTTCGCTTCTGGTCTGTATGCCGCTTGTTACTTATGGGATGTCTTACCGAAAGGACGCTTCATTATTCCTTTTATTTTCTTTGGGTCTATTTTAATCGAATCAATTGGTGTCCACACCGGATGGCCATTCGGGACCTATCGGTATGAATCGGACTTCGGTGTTCAGTTACTCGGTGTTCCAATCACGATCGGTGCAGCTTGGTTGTCCGTTATGGGGGCAAGTCTTGCATTCTCGAAGCGTTTTCCGTTTCGTTACAACACCCTGATCCTCGTCCCCTTGTTTGCTGTTTGGCTCGACTTGGCCATTGATCCGGTCTCAGCGAACGTCAAATCGTATTGGCTTTGGCAAGATGGGGGTCTGTACTATGATATCCCAACACAAAACTTTATCGGTTGGTACGGAACAGCACTTGTCTTCGCTCTTTTGATGGCACGATTTGAACAAAAGCCAACGTTCACCGAGCTCGAACGAAACAACCAGTACTTATTTTTGATGCTTCATGGTTTATTTGGACTGACTGCTGGTGTCGCAGGCCTTTATGGTGTGACGATAATCAGTAGCCTAGCATTGCTTGTTTACTGGCTGACGAAAGGAGGAGCACTACATGCAAAAGGCGCAAAAAAACAAATTAGCTGAACAAGCCTTTCATCTGTACTTGAAAGAGCGGCTCATCCGCAAACAGTTCCATCGAATATTGTATCGCCCTGATGATTTACCGGTACCTGGTTTGATGCTTGCAACACATGGTTCGTGGTGGGACGGGATGATCTTATTTCATCTCGATCAATCCGTACTCCATCAAAACCCGTACGTCATGATTGATGAACATGGCTTAAAGCGCTTCCCTTTCTTTTCACGACTCGGTGCCTTTTCCATCAACCGGGACTCCTTAAAGGATGTAAAGATGAGCCTCAACTACGCAAAGGAACGTTTGCAGGAAGGCAGTAGTGTTTGGATGTTCCCGCAAGGCGAAGAACGCCATCAAGAAGAACGACCGCTTCAACTCGCGAGCGGCGCGACTTATCTTGCTAAAGCAGCCCGGTCTGTCTCCATTTTTTCATTTTATTATTCGTTCAGTCATGAACAACAACCGGATGTCTATATCCGAACACGCCAAATCGAAATACCACCTGGTCGTACTTCAAACCAGACTGAATTTCTAACAGCAGCAATGACTCGCTTATATGATGATGTCCGGCTTGATGCGATGTCAGAAAATGTCGAGGCTTATCAAGTGTTGACGCAGCGAACAGACCCGCTTCCTGTTAAAACGGAGCGTTGGCTAAAGGCGGTTCGACGATGAGCATGATTTTATTCATATTCTCGCTCCTTGTTTGCCTCTATACGTTCATTAACTTGATGTTTCTCCCTAAACTCGCTGCACCCGTTCCTCCACCGAGTCTCGCAATTTGTATCCCCTTGCGGAACGAGGAACGAAATGTCGTGAAGTTGCTTGATTCACTCAAACGCGCACTCGGACCGAATATGCATGTCTATCTTTATGAAGATCGCTCAACGGATGAGACACGTAACCTACTGTTGCAACAGACACATCAGGATGACCGCTTTACAATCATTGACGGAATCGACCTCCCCTCAGATTGGGCGGGAAAGGTTCATGCTTGCCATCAACTATCACTTGTCGCAAAGGAAGACTATCTGTTATTTCTTGACGCAGACATTACATTGATGCCGGATACGATTCCTCGACTATATGCGACGATGCGACAGGAAAAAGCTAGCTTTTTATCTGGTTTTCCGTCATTTCCTGTACCAACGTTTTTAGGCAAGTGTTTGATTCCGATGCAACATGTCTTAATTTCGCAACATCTCCCGCTTGCTTTTCGCAAGGTAAAGCACCCTGCTTTTGCCGCTGCGAACGGGATGGTCGTAATCGTTGAACGTGCATCTTATTTACACGTCGGGGGACATCAAGCGATTCAAACGGCACTCGTCGATGATTTAGAGCTCTGTCGGACGTTTAAGCAACACGGTCATACGACGACACTCGTTCATGTCGCCCCTTATGTCAGTTGTGACATGTATGCTACGAACGGTGAAGTATGGCAGGGATTTCTCAAAAATGTCTTTCGGGGAATGAACGACTCCTACTTCGTCGGCAGTTACTTCCTGTTGTTCTATCTCGTACAGTTTTCTTTACTACCAGCTGCCCTCCTCTTTCCGTCTTGGGAGACGATTGGTGGACTTGCTCTCTTGTTGCTCGCACGATACAGGATTGATCGGATGGCGCGGATTCGCCATGTTTGGTTGTTGCACCCGTTCGCAACCGGTCTTTATGTCCTCTTACTTGCAACGGCGATGATTCGAAGAGCTCGGAAACGGGAAATCACTTGGAAAGGTCGGGCCTATTCTTAAGGAGGAATTGTTCATTATGAAACATGTCGCTATCATCGGAGCCGGTTTAGGTGGTTTAAGTGCCGCTATTTCACTCGCTTCAAAAGGATTTAAAGTTACTGTCGTTGAACGAAATGATCATATTGGTGGAAAATTGATGCCGCTGATCACGGAAGGACACCGGTTTGATTTCGGTCCAAATACCATCACGATGCCTGAAGTCTTTCAATCTGTCATCCGGGAGTCGGGAGCAGATCCCGATGATTACTTCCAGTTCGAAAAATTAGCACGCCATACCGCCAATCACTTTCCTGACGGGCGGACCTTAACTTTTACGCATGGCCGAGAAGCAATGCGGACGGAAATCGATCGTTTTACGAACGGACAATTAGCAAAAAATGATATCACAGGCTATCAAGAAGAGGCCGCCGAATTATTCCGAATCGCTAAACAGCAATTTTTTATCAATATCGATTCATATTTCAATTTCTCTTTACTACGAGATATGGTCAAAGTTCACCCGTTCAAAACGATCCATTCGCTGCACAAGAGCTATTTCAAGGATCCTCAACTGATTCAGGCACTCGATCGTTACGCGACGTATATTGGTAGTAGTCCGTATCAGGCGCCCGCGACATTTGCTTTAATCGCTCATCTCGAACTGAATGACGGCGTCTACTTTACTCGTGGCGGAAATACGGCAATCGCAGAAGGGTTCGCACGCCGGGCGCAAGAGATGGGCGTCGTTTTCCGCTTAGGCGAGGAAGTCACACAAATCGAAGTTACGGATGGACTTGCGACAGAAATCGAACTGAACCATGTCGATTACTTACCTGTCGACTTCGTCGTGATGAATGGTGATCTATTGACACAATACCCGCGTCTCGTTTCGGAAACGATTCGACCCGATTTTAAAAACCCGACACCCAGTCAAATGGAACCTTCGATTTCGGCCTATGTTCGTTGTATCGGGCTCACGCGACGAATTGAAGGGCTTGCCCATCATAACGTCTTCTTCTCATCGGATTATGAAGCAGAATTTCGTGCCCTTTTTGAAGAACACCGTTACGCGGAAGAACCGACCATCTACATTTCGAATTCTTCCGTTACGGCACCTGAGATGGGCGAAGCTGGGGACAACCTCTTTATACTTGTCAACGCACCCGCGACGAATGAAGGCAACGTCATCGACTTCGACACGTATGATCACTTGATTAATCAACGGCTGAAACAGTTCGGAATCGATATCGAATCGGACGTCGTCTTCGAACAACGCATCACACCGACCGATATCGAACAAAAATTTTCTGCGTATCATGGGTCTCTTTATGGACTCTCTTCGAATGGTACACGCAATGCGTTCATGCGCCCAAGCAACCGTTCAAAAAATGTTCACAATTTGTTTTTCGCGGGAGGATCGACCCATCCTGGTGGCGGTAGTCCAATGGTGACGCTTTCAGGAAAACTGGCAAGTGAACGAATCGTGTCAAGTGCTGCCCAATCCCTGTGAACGTTATGTGAATTGCAAATCGATTACTTGTACGGACAACTAAGATTTGATACGATTACTTCGAGTTCAAGAGGTAGTGATTGACCCCACATCCTCAATCAAGCGCAAGGTGACTTCCCCGAGTCAAGAGCGTTTAGGAACTTAACACACTTGCAGCGGTTATTTGATTCATCGTTTAAGACCCACTTAAACGAAGTAGTTCTACGTTTGAACTGTCAGCATGATTTACGACGTTCCCCCTTAGATCGTCTCATCCTGATTAGTTCACAGGCAGCTCGTTGAAATACAGTTCATCCCCGTGAATTGTTGACCTGCCTTGTTAGCAACTGCTCAACTGTTTCAAAAATCGCTCAGAAACGTCTTAGACTCCCCGGTCTAGACGAAACATAAAAAAAAGACCTTGGTCCCCGCCAAGGTCTTTTTTTATGGACTTTTAAATCGTTGCGAGTAACTTCATCTTTTGCCAGCGGCTTACGTACGCCCGCTTCGTAAAAACATCATATTGGTTATCGCGTGCCGCATCCAAAATACCACGATAAAGCAATGCTGCCACTTTTAAGGCCCGTCGACTTTCTTTTGGATAACGCTCGAACGAAGGACTTGCTGCATCATAGAGATGCTCTGCGCGTAGAGCTAATGCCTCCCAAAGACCTACGAAGTCCCCAGACGGCGTTCCTGCGAGCAAAGAATGTGGCGTGACGTCGTATTCATCCATCCATTCTTTCGGCAAATAGATTCGGCCACGCTTTGCATCTTCACCGACGTCCCGTAAAATATTCGTTAATTGCATCGCGATGCCTAACTCAATCGCAGATTGACGGAGTTCCGGTTGACCCGGTGCTAAAATCGGCAGCAGCATCAAGCCGACCGTACTTGCAACATAATAACTGTATTGTTCTGTTTCTTCGAGTGACTGATATCGATTTTTTTCGATGTCCCAACGCATTCCTTCCGCCAGCTCCAGGAAAGGCGTCTCATCCATTTCATACCGTTCAAAGACATCCGTCAATGCAATCCAAAGCGGCTTTTTTATAGGGTATCCTGAGCGGAACAAACGAAATTCTTCTAAAAAGGCTTCCAAACTTTCTTTAGGTGTGTCGGATTCATCAACGGCATCATCTAAAAAACGACAGAATGTATAAATGGCATAAACGGCTAATCGATCTTGTTTTGGTAATAACGAAAATGCTTTATAAAAGGTTTTTGATCCGTTCTGAATCGTTTCTTCACACGTTGCGTATGCCTGCGTCACTGTATTCATTTTTCCACCTCATCTCTTGTTCCATACGATTGACAAGTAATGTCGCTCCCATCATGACGATCGGAACGCCTCCACATGGATGGACGGATGCACCTACTGCATATAATCGTTCAATATCAGGATAAGGACGCGCCTGCGTTTTCAAGGCTGCTGATTGGCGAATCGTCGGTGCGATACCAAAGCTTCCGCCTTCATACAATCCAAACTCTTTTGCGTCTTGCGGTGTTCGGATTTGCATCTCTTCGATTTGATTACGGAATCCTGGATGATGATTCTCAATTTTCGTTAAGATGGTTTCAATAAAACCGTGTTGCTCGAACTTCTCCCGATTAAAATTCCGCGGAGAAGGAACTAACGCATAGACGACACTATCCTCACGATCCGTTAGCGAATCGTCAACCTTGCTCGGATTAAACAAATAGACAGCCGGATGTTCTGGTAGTTCATCTTGATGGAAAATCGAGTTCATCAACGGTTCTAGGTCATTCGGCATCAAAAAACGATGAACCGGCAGATTGACTTTTCCTCGCATTTTAAAATACAAGAGTAACGTTCCGCCAGAAGGCGTATAGGCTTTCGGTTTTTTCCCTTCGACAAGGTATTCCATCAATGGAAACTCACCGTTTAAAACAACGTTATCATAATGATATTCTGCATCACCCACTACGATACCTGTCGCTTGCCCGTCCTGAATCGTGACACGTTCAACGGACTGATTGAATTCAAAACGAACACCGCGTTCAACCAATACTTCATACATGCGTTCAGCTAAAGAGAAATAGCCGCCCTTAACGTACCAGACACCTTCTGCTTGTTCACGATATGGAATCAAACCGTAAATCGAGGGAGTTGTGTAAGGATTCCCACCAATGTAAAACGTCGGAAAACTGTAGGCCATTCGCAAGTATTTATTTTTAAAATATCGCTTCAAATGATCATGCGCTGTCTCAAGTGCATGCATCTTTACTAATGGTTTCAACATGCCTGGCTGTAACAATTCAGTTTTACGGAAATAACTCCGCTCTAAAAATTTCGAGACGCTGATGTCATAATCCTTTGATTTTTGATGCATAAATTCAGAAAAGCCACGGCCTTCTCCAAACTGTCGCTCAATCGCAACTGCCTGATCGACGACATCACCTAATTTCGTCACGACCGTCCCATCATCAAAATGTAAATCGTACAGGGGATCGATTCGTAACAATTCGACTCCATCGAGTCCCGCTTCCGCTAGCTGTTCCTGTAATTTTCCAGGCATCAAGACAATCGTCGGCCCTTGATCAATCCGACCGCCTGACTCAAAGTCGACAGAAGCGAGTCGACCACCGACCCGCCCTTCCTTTTCGTAGATTGTAATATCAATCTCTGGATAGCGTTTCGTCAATAAGAGCGCCGCATGCAGTGTCCCGACGCCCGCGCCTACAAATCCAATCTTCATTTCGTCACACCTACTTCACCAGTCAACAAATCGGCAGTGATACGAGCGGACTCAAAAATCGTCGGAAGGCCACTACCTGGGTGTGTCCCGCCTCCAACTAGATAGACATGATCTAATTCTTCAAACCGATTGTGTGGTCTAAAATACATCATCTGCGTCAATTGATGTCCTAAGTTGAACGTCGCTCCTTGATGGACCCCCATCGCTTCCCAATCGTCAGGCGTGAACATTTCTTCGACTTCAATTGCCCCTTCCACACCTTTATAAGGAGAACGTTCTTCTAGTGCATCGAGGACTTTCCGGCGTAACTTCGGTCCTTCAACTGCCCAATCAAGATCTGAATAATTATTCGGGACTGGGACGAGCACATATAGAGATGACTTGCCTTCAGGAGCAAGCTTCGTGTCAATGATTGAAGGATTTTGAACATAAAACGAAAAGTCTTCTGATAATTCAAGAGTCTGCGTCATCTCACGGACATTTTTTTCGTAGTCTTCCGCAAAATAAATCGTATGATGCGGAGCGTCAAACCGTTTATCGACACCTAAATACAACATGAATGTCGAACATGAGAATTTTTTACGATCGATTTTCGGACGGGACCATTTTTTGAGAACACCTTCCGGTACGAGATGATTCATCGCATGAGCGAAATCCGCACCTACGACTACATCGTCATATAACACATGTTCTCCCGATTCTAGAATAACACCGGTTGCTTCTTTTCCATCTAAAATCAATTGATCGACTCCAGCATTCAGATGAACTTTCCCGCCTAAGTCCTCAATTGCTTGTTTCATCGCTTCCGGGATGCGGTTCATTCCGCCAATCGGATGATGAACGCCGTAAGCATGCTCCATGTAAGATAGAATTGAAAAGCCGCCTGGGCATTCCCAAGCTGACATACCAAGGTATTTTGCTTGGAACGTGAACGAATACTTTAATTCTTCACTTGTAAAGTAGTCCGACAATACATCATATAACGAGCGTCCTAACGATAGCCGAGGTAACGCCGTCAACACACGTGGTGATAAATAATCCGTCAATCGATCATGCTTCGTTTGGAGGATAGGCATCAACTTCCCTAGTTTTAATGCTTGTTCCGCCATAAAGCGATCATACCCTTCTCCATTACCCGGGAACTGGTCTTCAATTGCTTGCTTCATCCGGTCTCGGTCCGTCGTCATCGTGAACTGATCCTTTCCTCCATTGAAATAGAGTGTATACATCGGATCCAGTGCCTTCAGTTCCAAATAATCGTGCAAATTCAATCCGATGCTCGTAAATAGATTTTCTAAAATATGGGGCATATTTAAGAAGGTCGGTCCTCGATCAAATTGATAATCACCAACTTGCACACGTGACGTCCGTCCACCTACGACTGCTTGTTTCTCGTACACAGTCACATCTACCCCTCGCCCTGCTAATAACATAGCGCAGGCGAGTCCTCCGGGTCCTGCTCCAATAACGGCTACACGCTGCTTCACACGAATCTCTCCTTTTTCTCTCTGGTCGTTTTAACTATTATACTAATCACATACTATGCCCACAAATCTAAAGTGCCTTCAAACTGTAAAAACGCCAAGCTTCCGATTAGGAAGTGGCGTTTGCAGTAACGATATACCAAGCTCCTTCTTTCAAAAATGGTGTGATCGATACATTTTCAAAACCGGCTGCATGTAATTGTTCAGTCAATTCTTTTTTTCCAGGAAGCGGATATAAATTTTCGTGTAACGTCATGAAGGCGTTAAAGGCAGCTGAGAACGGCGCCCCGTATTCACTATCCCGAAGTGGTGTGACAAGAATAACTGTTCCATCGTCCTTGACGAAGCGACGGACACCTTCGAGGAGACGGAGTCGCTCTTCCTTCGGGAAATAGTAAAGAATGTTGTTCATCATGACACCATCGTATGTTTCCGTTACTTCAAAGGTTTTAATATCTCCGACAACAAAATCAATTTCTCCTGTCGTATCGCGTCGCTTCGCTTCAGCGATGACAGACTCTTCGATATCAATTCCAGCCAAACGGAGTTCCGGTAAGGCTTCATGGATTTTTCGTAAGTATCCTCCGTACGCACATCCGATATCAAGTAAGGACGTAACGTTTTCATTTCGAATGATATGACGTACTGCCGGAAAAGCAACCGTTTCGACAAGTGCGGACGTCTCAGCAACGATGTCTCCGTGTTCCTCTCCATTAAAGGTCTTCTGTTGACCATCCTCTAAAAATTGCGGATAGGAAAATAAAGCCGGCAAATGCAGTTCCATCAGTTCTGATAACATGAAGCCGATACTGCGGTCATCTGATTTCGAGAGTTCTGGAAGGACATGCCGTGTTGCCGTGTACCGTAAATCTTTCTTTTTGAGGTGTCCGACTGCCAGACCAACCTCGAACCAACGCGATAATGCCTCTGTTGTAAGCGGTTGCTTCAGTCGTATTTGGGCTTCTGCTTGTGTTGCGCCAGCACCTAAGACATCGAACAACCCATATTTATAGCCAATATATCCATGCCATAATGGTAAAACCGGTTCCGCCCGTTTCATCCATTTTCTCGCCCGAAAAACCTTTGTCCATTCTTTCAACTGTGCCACAAGCGTTCCCCTCTCTACCACGTAATACATCCCTTTTCCCAAATAACAACAACTTGTAAACAAAAAAAACGCATCAAACTTTTGCTTCAGACTGTAGACAAAGTGCTATCGGGAGATAAAAGCATTTTTTTCGTTGTTTTCCTCGATCGAGGCGGGAAAACGCAAAATAAAAAGAGTCGACCATCGCTGTGCCGGAACACAATGATGGTCGACTCTCAACCGGACAGTGAATTAGAAGAACTCCATACCGAATGGTAACGAATATCCTAAGAAAATCGTCACGAGTATGAGCACCGCAAATCCGAGCAAGAACCCAGAATACGATTTTCCTTTTTTCAGTCGAACTAATGTCAATTCACCCAAGATGAGTGACAATAAACCACCGGTGATTTTTGCATGGTATAAACCGTCCGGGTTTTCAGACATCCCCATGATTTGGATATACAGATACAATCCTGTCGCAAACGTTAACACCAATAAGAGGCGAAAGGCCATATGGATTCCTTTAGCTGCAGGCTTCCCCTTCTTATACATTGAAAAGGCGACAAAGAACGCAACGAGTAGTAACACCCATAGTAAAACATGGGTATGAACAAAAGCAGTGATTGGCATGATGATTTCCCCCTTTTTCTAGTTCCTATTTCATGGTAGCTGATTTCCCTTGCTAGACATAGGGTTATTTTCGTAACATATCATTTATTCAAGAAATCGTCACACGTTCTACCAGTAATGGAAGTTTAACCATGAACGCACTTCCATGTTTTTCGATGGACTCGACTTGAATTTCTCCGCCGTGACCCGTGACGATTTCTTTACAGATCGCGAGTCCCAGTCCAGTCCCGCCAATTTTACGGCTATCTGAATTATCGACACGATAAAACTTCTCGAATAAGTGGTTGAGTGCTGCCGCCGGAATACCAATCCCTTGATCACGGACCTCGAACAAGACATGTTGTTCTTTAATCGACAGGGTTACGTCAATGTTTCCACCGAACGGTGAATATTTGACGGCATTGTTCAATAGGTTATTCATCAACTGTTTCATCTTTTCTTCATCTGCTTCTATGAGCGGAAGTGCCTCACTCATCGCCCGGAAAGAAATCGTGTGCTTTTTCGTCGATGCTGCATAAAATTGTGTCGTCTCTTCGAGGAGTAGACGCAAATCAAGCGGCTCTTTTTTATACGACTGTGTCCCCGATTCCATCCGTTGTACGTCAAGAAAATCATTGACGAGATTGGCAAGGCGCTCTGTCTCGGAGTGAATCGTCTGCAAATACTTATCTTGACGGGTCGTATCGATATCTCGATTCAACATCAACTCCGTAAATCCATAGATGGACGATAGCGGTGTCCGTAATTCATGCGAAACCGTCGAAACAAGCTCCGACTTCAGTCGATCCATTTCCGTCTCTTTCGTCACGTCACGCAAGACGAGCATCGTCCCTTTATGAACACCAAGGATTTCAATCGACTCGACATAAAATTGAATGAAGACCGTTTGTTGTCGAATTGAGAATTGAAGACTTTCTGTCGGGACATCTCCTTCTAGAACGGCTTCAACGTACTGTGAAAATGCCGCTTGGTCATCGACGATGGAATGAATTGCTTCTAGGCAGAAATCAAGTGTCTCGACTTCTTCGTTCGCTCCATAGCGCAACTCTGGAAATAGATCATACAATGGCTGATTGACGAAGACCTCTTCTTTACCGGGTTCGATGTAAATGACCGCTTCACGGATCGAATCGAGAATACGTTCAGTTTTCGTTTTCTCTTTGTTCATCTCATCAAATAACCGCATCCGTAATAGGGAGAGTGACAATTGACGTGAGAACGACATGACATCCCGCATTTGTTCATTCGTAAATTGGTCGCGGTAACGAACGAGATAGATGAAAGCAATCACTTCATCCGATGACGGATCTAAAATCGGTACTGCTGTCTCATACATATAGTACGGGTAGGGCAACGGGTGATTACTCGATACTTGTTTAGACGAATGGACTGCTTTTTTCAAAGTATCTGCTCGCTTCAACAATGAGAAATCGCTACCTAGCAATTGTTCCGTCAATTGTTCCGTCATACCATGCGTGACGACAGAATAACTTTGTCCTTCATCGACGAAAACGAGGGCACCAATTTCTGAATCTGTAATCGTTACAAGTTTTTCGATAATTTCCGGATAGGCTGTCAATGCTTCCCGAGCCGCCAGCGTCTCTGTTAAATCATTTCGGTATTGAAGATGCTGTTCGTTTCGCATCGTCAGTTCTAGCGCTTCTTCCAACTCTTGTTGTTGGGCTTGCAGTTCTTCTTGTTGTGCTTGCAGTTCTTCTTGTTGCGCTTGCAGTTCTTCGTTTTTTGCAAGTAAGTGTTGTTTATTTTCTGAGATTGAACTGGCCATTTGATTGAATGACAAAGCTAGGATTCCGATTTCGTCTTTTCGTTTTGGGACTTGAATGTTCGAAATGTCTTCTCCATTTGCAAGGCGCTGACTATTTTTAACGAGTCCTAAAAGCTCAGAGGTGATTCTTCGAATGAACGGGTAGATAAAGAAAATCAACACAGCAATGACGACGATGATATTCGACAACCAAATCAGTTGTGTCGTTCGAATCTCTCGTCCTAACTGCTGGCTCGTTCTCTCTGCCCACTCATCAAGAAATTCACGGTATCCTCCAAGTGCCAACTCACTTTTATCGATTTCCGAGAGGACATCGATATTGCCTGCGTCATCTAATGAAATTTTTCCATCCGCGACAAGTTCTTTCCCTAATGGAAGATTTGTTAAAGTCGTCCCGCGAAGAAAAGTCTCCGTTACGTCCCCATCTTTTTTACCTTTTACATAGGACTGCACAAGCGGCAAAACCGAATCGAAGTAATAGCTATACAATTCGCGTGAAGATGTCGCATAGACTTTTCCTTGCTCATAAATCGCATTTTTTTCGAACCACCGTGTTTGACGATCAATCGTTGTTTGTTGCGCAGCGATTTTTTCATATAAGGTGGCATCCCCCATTAACGCATAACCACGCATATTAAACTGAAGGTCTTGCCACTCTTCCCATAGTGCACCGGCCCGGGCGCTACGATCCCTGATATCTTCAAGCTTCGCGCGGGTATCTTGTAACCTTGTGTCCGTATAGTTGTAGACGACCAAAGAAGAAATCATCAGCGTAGCTAAAACGACATAAAAGGAAGCCATTAGTTGGCGTCCGATTTTTCGATTAATCCACTTGATGATCACTCAATATCCCTCCTACGACATCAATCAACTCTAACGGACTGAACGGTTTTGAGAAAAAGTAATTCGCCCCGATCTCTTCAGCACGCTCACGATCAGATTGTTGACTTTTAGCCGTTAACATCATGATCTTTAATTGTTGTTTGTCCGGATGACGTCGTACTTTTTCGATAACTTCGATTCCCGTCATTCCAGGCATCATGTAATCAAGTAATACAAGATCATAATGCTGACTCATGATTTTTTGATAGGCTTCGTCGCCATCCGTCGCTTCATCGATCGTGTACCCTTCATCTTCTAACGTATCAAGGACCAACATCCGTAATACGTCTTCGTCCTCTGCTAATAAAATACGTGCCATCTATAATTCCTCCTAAAATATCTACTCATCTTGGCGGTACTCGCTCCATCCTCACTTATACACATGGATGGAGGAAGTTCAACCATACTTCCTTCATTCTACACAGTTCCTTCATAATAGGAAATGGAAATTACTCGATGACTATTGTTTTTAAATGCGAGTCGTCTCATGTGCCTAGCTGAAAGAAGTTGATTCAAAAAGGAATCAACTCCTTTCACGTGCTTTTTCCTGTAGGAATCGTGTAAGGCGATACGCTTCCTTTTCCTCATATACAAGGGAAGAGGACTTTTGCAGGCATGCCTTAAAGAAACGAACATCAGGATTGGGAAAAATCCACATAGAAATGACCGATGATCCCCCCTGTTTCATCGGATCATCGGCCATTTGATTGCGGTAAAGCGGAACCTTCCATCCTCGACGCCTACTGGAAAAGAAATCCTACTCTTATTTACTCGTTAAATAACTTCAATCACTTGCTCTAAGGAAAATGCATAAATCAATTTTCGAGAGATAGAAATGTTCAAAATGGATTCAAGAGCTTCTTGATACAGGTTCAATTGTGTCGCGTAACGTTCATGAAGAATCTCAGCTGGCGTTTGGTCAGCGCTCGTCTCGAAGACTTGGTCCGATTTATAGTCGAGAAGAATATAGTCCTCCCCGTCTTGAATTAAACAATCGACAATCCCTTGCATGACTGCTTGATCAACGGGACCATGCCAATCCGTACGAAAACGTGAGGCATCGATTTTGTACGTGAAAGGTAGTTCACGGTAGACGTCTCCCGTCCGTAAACGCTCCTCAAATAATCGTCCGATGCTTGAGGACAGGAATGTCTCGAGCTGATTTTGCGCATCACGCATCGTCAAAGCTTCTTGTTCTGAGATTCGTTCACCTGTCTCCCACTTCGTGATTTGTTCAGCGAGCGGCAGATCCGCTTCATAAAGTTGCATCGCTAAGTGTAAGACAGTCCCACGTTCTGCTCCCGTTAAGACCGGGCCTAAGAACTGTGGGGTCCGGTAATACGTCGCTTGACGTTCTGTCGCTTCAAACGCTGCCCGCTCCAGTTGTTCGGTCCGTTTGAGTTCAGTCACGGTTTGCTTCGCTGCCGTCTCGGTCGCAAGCTGGTGCGCATAGCGATAAGCAAAACTTTCTTCGATTCGCGCTTTGAAAGCGTCATTTTCAGGACGATCAATTTTTTCAAGTGAGCGGACATGTTCCAGTTGTTCAATCATCGTCGAAATTTCTTGGTATGGGGCAATTTCGTTCAGTTCCATGATCCGGAATGCCCATTGTTGCTCTCCTTCTTGTAACATAAAGTTTCGAAGTACAGCTGGTGCTACCCAGTCTGCATACGTTTTCGCATTACGACGGTCGATTTCCGGCAACAATAATTCGTCGTGTGGAGCAGCTTGCCATTTTACCAACTGTTCATCTAATCCCTTGATTGAACCGACTAATACCAGCTTTTCTTTTGCTCGGGTCATCGCGACATAAAGAACTCGCATTTCTTCCGCTTTCATTTCACGATCCATCTCACGGCGAATGACCTCTTTTAACAATGTACCTGACCGCAAGCGTTTGATTGGATCAATCGCGTCAAGCGCAATCCCATACGTTTTGTGTAATTGTATGGCTTGGATTTGATCTTGTTTATTAAATTGCTTTCCGAGCTGACTGACAATCGTGACAGGAAACTCGAGCCCTTTCGATTGATGAATCGTCATGATGCGAATGACATCTTCGTCTTCTCCTAGTGAACGAGCTTCGGAAAAGTCTTCGCCACGCTCAATCAAACGATTTATCAGTCGTAGGAAACGATACAACCCGCGATACCCTGCTCCTTCATATTGTTTTGCACGTTCGTATAACGCATTCAAATTCGCTTGACGACTTCGTCCTCCTGCGAGACACCCGACGTATTCGAAATACCCGGTTTGATCAAACAGTGAGCGAATGAGTGCAGCAAGTGACTTACCACGGGCTTCTGTCCGCCATTGGTTGACACGTTGTAACGCTTCATCGACTCGAATCCCGAGTGGTGTCGCTTCGCCTGCCACATGGACGGCAGCCTCATAAAAACTCGTATCCTTCGATTTTGCACGAATCCGTCCTAAATCGCGATCGGTCAGACCAAAAATCGGCGACCGGAGCAAACTCGCGAATGGAATGTCCTGTAACGGATTATCAATCGTTTTTAATAATGCCATCATGATTTGAATTTCCGTTGCCTGGAAATAACCGCCTGTCGTATCTGCATAGACGGGTAATTCATATTGCTCGAATACTTCCACAAGCGCTTGAACGCGTTTCCCACGTGAACGAACGAGTACAACGATGTCCCGGTATTCACATTTTCGAAAACGTTTTTGTTTGGCATCGAAGACGAGATAGGGATTGTCGTCATTGACCATCTCGATGATTCGGGTTGCGATGGCACGGGCCTCTAATTCTTCCTTATTTTCATCTTGTTGATCGATTAAAATCAATTCCGGTTCGACTTGTTCTGATTCAAAGTAACCCAGATTCCCGAGCCGTAGATAGGCTGCGTCGTCATAATCGATTTCACCGACGGCGGCATCCATCACTTGTCTGAAAATATGATTCGTCCCATCAAGGACTTCAAGACGACTCCGGAAATTTTTCGTCAAATCGATTCGTGTTCCATAATCTGTTTGCCGGAATCGCTTGAACTTATCAAGAAAAAGTCCCGGCTCAGCATGACGGAATTTATAAATCGATTGTTTAACGTCACCGACCATAAATAAATTACCGGTTTGTTCGTCTGATTGGGAGACTAACGTCAAGATACGTTCTTGCACTTCGTTCGTATCTTGGTATTCATCGACGAGCACTTCGACGAAGCGTTCTTGAAGCAAGCGGGCGACATCGGTCGGTGCCCCGTCTTCTTCTAAAACGGCTAAAGCAAAATGTTCCAAATCGGAAAAATCGACAAGCCCCCGTTCTTGTTTGGCTTCGAGATAGGCTTCAGCAAACTTTCGGACGAGTGTCACGATCATCTCGACATGTCCAAGTTGCGACCGAAGATCTTCGAGGTAGTCGACACCCTCTTTTTGAACGAATAGTTCCTGACGCTTTTTCAACTCACTGACGAGACGCGTCCGTTCCGTTTGAAATGTTTTAATCGCCTCATCCCCACGCGGACTTTTCCAGCGTCCGAACTCGACAGCTTGGAACGTCAGTGCGACCGTCGTCCAACGATCAGTCGCCGGATTAATACGGCGTAACGGTTCAATGTCACGCATTAGGAGCTTCGCCATTTCTGTATAGCCGGACTGATGCAAACGATAGGAGAGCTCAAGGTAACGTTCTAAAAGCGGTGCGATTTTTTGCCATTCTAATTCAAGGAGTCGTGTCAGCAACGAAGATTCATCAGGATCAACCGGCTGGTCGTATTGTGCAAGCAGATGCTCGTAAAAACCGTCTGGATCTGGTAGCGAACGCGAAAACCGGTACAAGTTTGAAATCAGAGAGAGCATTGCCTGATCGTCCCGATCGGAAGTATAACTATCAATCAATTCATAAAATGCCGGATTGGCGGCAGCGTAAAATTCTTCAAAGACCTCTTCCAGTACATCATCTTGTAACAACAATAATTCGGATTCATCCGCAATTCGAAAAGCCGGATCCAGCCCGATTCGATAATAGTTTTCCCGTAAGATTGATAAACAGAAGGAATGGATTGTCGTAATTTGTGCCCGGTTCATCATCTGACGCTGCTTCTTCAAATAAACATCGTCTGGGGCTTCTTTGATTTTCGCTTCGATCGCCTCGATGACACGCGTTTTCATTTCTTTTGCGGCAGCGTTTGTAAACGTCGCGACTAAAATCCGATCTGCTGTCAGTGGATCTTCTTGATCGATGACGCGTTGCGTCAACCGTTCAACGAGTACGGCGGTCTTCCCTGAACCGGCTGCTGCCGAAACGAGAATGTGTCCTCCGCGCGCATCGATTGCTTGTTGTTGCTCATCCGTCCAATTGACGCTCATTCCTCTTCCTCCTTCAGTCGGTCCAATACTTCTTTTTCAGATAAAGGGTCCAGTTGACGATAACTGTTCCCGAGCGATTCGTCGAATTGACAGACCGAACGGTATTCGCAAAACGTACACGGTGTTCGCTCTTGATAGTCGAACGGATCGATGGCGATATCTCCCGCGTACATCTCGGCACTGCTTGTTTTCAATTCGTCCCAGGCATGATCCATCAACGCGTTCAGTTCCGCTTCTTTGACGACCCCTTTCGTATGTGATTTATGCAGTCCTGTCTTCGTAAACGTCACTTTGACGAGTGGCGATTTTTTCCGTTCATCAAACGCAATTTGATCCATCGCCCGTAACACATCATCATTTTCGACAATCACACCTTGCATCTGGTAGGATTCGAGCAATAAACGATTCCGTTCTTCTTCAGCCGCCGACAAATCACTTCGTAACATCGGATTTTTGACATGGAAGTACAGGGCGCCTGCTGGTTTCGCTTGTTGATTAAATAAGACTTCTGATTGTTCGACGACCGTTTTTAAATAGAGCAACATCTGAATCGCAAGACCATAATAAATTTCAGCAAAATCAAGCGCTCGGGCACTCGACTTGTAATCGACAATCCGGACGTACAATTGGTCACCAATCGTCGCTTGGTCGACTCGATCAATTCGACCAGTGAATTCGATTTCCGTTCCATCCGGCAGAGTAAACCGTAACGGCGGGAACATCGCGTTCCCAAAGCTGATTTCAAATAAATCAGGTTCGAAGTCAGACCGTTCTGCTTGTTTGACGAGCATCTTCGCCGTTTGTTCGACGACATCCGTTAATTTTTTCTGAATGTATCCGAACCGATTCGAACTCATCAAAATAGCATTTTGAATGTCTGGTGTCACTTTTTCCACGGCATTTTTCGCAAGTTCTGTGCACGATGCATCATCTAAATCACGCCATTTTCTGCCGGACTCCTTGATGTTGACGGACAAATCATTTAACGCGCCATGAAATAGATTTCCAATGTCGGGTGCCTCGAATTTATATAGTTTTCGTTCCTTCAAACGTAGCCCATACCGTGCAAAATGCTTATAGGAACACGCATTATACGTCTCAAATCTAGAGACACTCGCCTTGATGCTGTCACCGTAAAGGGAACGTGCTAAGTCGTCTGGAAGTTCATCTGCTCGGTTTTGATAAAATAACGCATCGACGAGTAACGCCATTCGTTCTCGTCCTTGACCATTCTCGAGCAATGCATTGTAGACATCAAACCATGACGATTGAATCGGATACCGGCGCTGTAAACGGCGTAACTCGATTGCCGTCGCAGCCGCCGCTCGGTCGGGATCAGTTACGAAATCGAATTGATCATTTGGTGCATGCTCTCCTGCTTCTGCGAAGTGTGTTTTGACAGGACGGTCTTGCAGTAACTGGTACTTGATTTGTTTCACGATGGAGGCTGGTTGTAATGCCTTCCCGTCCTCATCAACAAGAGCATAACTGATATACAACGATTCACTCGGTGCCGTCACTCCGTGGTACAGGTAGTATAATTCGTCATCAAAGACATCCAGTGACGCTTTACCGACCGGAACTCCATGATTGTGAAGGAAATCATGATCTCCTTCCGACAATAGTTTCGACTGGTCTTCGACGAACGGAATCATACCATCATTCGCGCCGAGTAAAAATGCGACTTTTACTCGTTGTAAACGCCCCCGGACATAATCCGTCGCGATGACCTGATCGAGCGATGGTGGGACGAGTGAGAAGCGCAGACTCTCAAGTCCGGTTTCGACCATTTGTACGAATAAGTCTGTCGACAGTTCCGTCTCAGGAGCTGCTGCTTCGAGTTGTTCAAGTAAATGTAAGACCGCTTCATATACTTGATCATGTTCCCGGGCATGACTGAGCTCATTGCGCTCGAGCGCCTCTTGTTTCCAACTGAACAGCCGATCTGTCAACTGGTGTTCTTCAAGGAACTGATAAAGCGAACGCGTATGTTCACTCATTGTTTTTGATTTCTTCAACCGGTCTTGTAACGGTGTAATCGCATCGACGACGAATTGACGCATCCGGTTTAACTCATCCTCTTCTTCGAGTTCCTCCGCCGTCAGACTGACTTCATCCGTTAAGCGTCGTTTCAATTGCCACGGCTTTTGCCACATCGTGCCTTTAATGCCACGTTCTAAGACAAACGTCTCTAATCGATCAAGCGCGAGCCGTTGATCATCTGCCGGGAGTGGCATCAATTCCGTTTTCAGCAGACGAAAGACTGCTTCTTCACGGTAACCGGCGACGACGAGCTCTAAAGCAGACTGAATCAATTCAACAATCGGATGATGAATCATCGTTTCCCGCTTATCAAGGAAATACGGAATATCATAGAGCTGAAACGCACGTTCTAAATGATCCGCATACGGTTCAAGATGTCGTACGATAAAAGCAATTTCATTGAACCGGTAACCATGCTGGCGCACGAGTTGGATTGCCTGGCGGACAGCGGCTTCCGTTTCAACTTGGCGATTGACGGCAGCTGTCACCGTGACCCCGTCCACTTGATGATCGACAGGAGGATAGGCAGGACTCATCAATGATTGTTCTAATGTTTGTAGTCCTTCCGACTTGAACTTAATCGTCCGTTCATAATGGACCTCTTCATGCTCGAGCTGTCGGTCTTGCATCTGTTCGAGCAATTGCATATAACAACGTTGGGAGACCCCAAACTCCGTCTGTTTCGCATAGGGATCGCTCACATCGATTGTAAAGCTGATATGCACTTCTTTTGCTAGTTCCATCAATTTAAGCAACACCTGTTGTTCCTGTAACGAAAACTCATAGAAACCATCAATAAAGAATTGTGTATTACCAAGACCTGCTGTCGGTAACAAGTCGAGTAACGTTGTATAGTAATCATCTGCATGAAGCGCTTTATCCACGATGCGTTCTGAGAACCGCTCATAAATCAGAGCTAAATCATTTAGTTTCGGCGAGCGTTCCGGAGAAAGTCCGCTAATTTGACGTAACATGTCTGGAGCGACGAGCGAACGTTTGAACGTAGCGATCAGTTCATCAAGCCCCTTGTAAAACCCTGGCATATTCTTTGTCCGTTTGAAAATCTTTAACTCATTTTCAACTTCTTCGACCACTTGACGTAATAACAACTGTGTCCCTGTCTCGTCTAAAAACGGAATCGCCTGATTGCCATGATCCCGCATGATATGAAAAGCAAAGCGCCGCAAACTCATGACTTCCATCCGTACTAATCCAGATAGGCGGGCATCCGTCGCAATTCGACGTTCCATCTCAAATGACATTTGATCGGGGACGATAAAATAAATCGGCTCTCCAAGTGGTCGCTCCTCGAGCTCATTGATTACAGTCTCTATTAATTTTGTGGTTTTTCCGGTTCCGGCACGACCGAGGTGCATATGATTCATGGTCATCAGTTCCTCCCTTAGCTCGTTTTTGTATACGTCATTATCTCATAAAACACGAACAAACGTCCGTTTTTGAAGCTATATTTTTCTACTTATTTTTGCTACACTGAAGCCAATTAAAATTAGTTAGACAGGAGGAATACCATGCTATATGATGACATCGGAAAACAACCGATGCTTGAACAGCTAGTCGCTTGCTTTTATCAACTTGTTTATGCCGACCCCATACTTCGTCCGATTTTTCCTGATGATCGTCAACGTGTCGAGCAGGCGCAAGTTATTTTTTTGACACACTTAACAGGTGGTCCACGCCAATATGAGTTAGATGATTCGCGGACGAATTTAGCGATGATTCACCGACTCTTACCAATTGAACAGCAACACGCCTTTCGCTGGATGGAGTTGATGGAAGTGGCCATCTATGAGACACTTTCCAATCGAGCTGTAGCTGAACGTTTGATGGAGCGCTTACGAATTGGTGCATTAAACGTCTTACGGATTTGTGAGGCTCATCAGGAACCGTGAGGGATTTTTCTTTCTCATCTGTCCATTTCCATGTAAAATGAAAGATGGAGGCGATAATTATGACTGAAGAACAAGATAAGAAACCTGATTTAGTGAAATCGGCACTCGAACAAGCAGAGGCGAAAACTGCAGAGGAACCGGTTGAAGAGGAAAAGTCTGACGAGCAAAAGAAACTCGAACATATTAAAGGGCTCGTCACATTAGAGCGCGGTTCTGATTACTTCCGTGTCGTCTTTTATGATGACCACAAGCATTTGATTTTCAAGGAACTCGATTATGATCGTGTCGAATTCGTTGGTCGCTTCTATAATGATAGTTTTGACGCGACGAATTTGAAACAGCTCGAAGAAATTGCAGAGAAAGCACTCTCAACTTCGATTCGAAAACGTTTCCTTTAAGATAGGTTATGTATAGAGAAAGCCGCGTCCCTGGATTAAATGAGGGACGCGGCTTTTTTCTTATACGCTTGTTTATTCACTCTCGTGAGTGTTTCTTTTTTTGCGACGAAGTACATATGCGAGTACCCCTCCGGCAACGGCAAGCCCTGTCGCCGCTAAAACGGGAATCAATACTTTCTTCGAAGATAATTTTTGCTTCACTTGCTCTAAGCGAGATTCTGTTACTTCTTTTTGCGCAATCGATGTGCGGCGGTTAATCGTCATATGTTTTGATGCATCTGTGACGACTACTCGCTTTGTCACCCAACGTCGATTTCCTGCCTCGTCGACGATGAGTTGGCGTGTTCGCTTAATATCTTTAATTCGTTTGCCGGGCGTGTTTTCTGGACGGACGATCCGTGAACTAATAAAACGGCGTCCTCCATTAACACCGAAGCCCGGCTGTAATTTTCTACGGTTTAACCATTCATATGATTCATTCATCGTGTAGCGACCAGATCGGCCGCTTCACCTCCCCTTCAATGCGCATTCAGTTTCTACTCAAGTTCATTTCGCTCTCATTGGTAACGTTTCCTGTTAGAGTGTTCCACTTTTCTGCACTTTTTAAACGTGTTCATGTCCCGTCCCCTGGAAGCGTCGTTGCATTTCGTAAGCTAATTCTAGGGTTTTAATCCGCTGTCGTTCAATACTATAGGCAGATGCGGCCGTATCAATCCGCTGTCCTGTTTGAAACTCGACTTGCACCTTTCCGCCACTCTTCTTAACGGTCTTCATTTGTTTAAAGTTAATCCAGATGCACTCCGCCTTTTCTTTAGCTGTCGTCGGAAAGAAGATGGTTTGTGCTTGCCAATCAATTAAAACCGGCGTTTTTCGGTTTGGTCCTAAGATATGTCGTGCTGCTTCAATTCTTCCTCGCATCGAAGAACCAAAATACAAACATGATTCTTCAATCAGTTTGATCGGATGTCCTTCGAGCACAAGTTCCGACCGTTCTTTAATAAGTAGTGTTTGCGGTTCCCCGTATTGACCGTACTGAGGAATAAGAGCTAACGTTTCTTCCGTGATATTATGTGGCATCCTACTATCTCCCTTCTTCTATTACTTTGTTTATATCAAAGAACCCACCTGTACGCCCTCGACTGTTCGATATTTCCCAATATAAAAAACGAGATATCGCTATCTCGTTTTTAAAGTTCTTTCGTTGATTGGTCCATCTCTGGCTTAAAATGACGTGGGAATTTGAAAATCACACAAACTTTATCTTTTCCATTTCCCACTGCTTGGTTCTCGATTGAAACTTCCCCGTCATGACGCTCAACGATACGTTTTACGATATAAAGACCTAGACCAAATTTACCTTCTTTACCACGTGAAAATTGATGAAAAAGTGGTGATGATGAATCGAGTGGTGGACCGTCGTTTTCAATCTCGATTTGAGCTATCTCTTCGGTCCCGGATAAACGAATATCAATCGATGTCTCAGCATATCGCATCGCATTATCAATTACATTTTCAAGTGCAACCCGTAATTGTTCTCCTTCGCCAAGTACAAGACCGGCTTCCCCTGTAATCGTCCACGAAAGCGGCTTTGTACTTGAAAAACGACTTTGTAGTAAATGAACCATTCGGTCTAAATCAATCGTATCCCATGTAGAACGATCTAATTCAAAGTAATCCAATTTCGTCACATAAAGCAAGGCAGCGACTTTCTTTTCTAACCGCTCGGCCTCTTCCTCAATTACTGAGACCGAACCCGTCAAATCACCATCCGGATAAATCCCGTCAGAAATGGACTGTGCATAACTGCGAATGACCATGATTGGTGTCTTCAGGTCATGTGAAATATTTTGTAGCAATGCTTTTTGTGCTTTATCCTGCTTTTCTAAATCGACGCGCATGGCATTGACCGATCGTGCCAAACGACCAATTTCATCTCCGCGATCAAGAGGAAGTGGCGTATTCCACTGTTGCGCTGCAATCTTTCCGACTGCACCTTCAATTTCAATCAATGGTTGCGTCAAGCGACGTGCTAACCAAAAAGCGATGAACAATGTCAAGATACTCACAATTACGACGACCCAGCCAATTTTTGAAAACAATTGCGTAATCAGTTCTTGACGATAGGCATCCCAGACATAAGAGACACGATAATACGTCTCCCCTTCCGATTCTATCTTGAGAATGCTGTAATAGACGTCTTCTTTATCAAGTTGCGTCGTATATTTTTCCGTTTCTGCTTTTTGATTGATCGCATCACGATACATCTGATCAATCAATTGTTGCGGGGCTCCCCCATAATAGAGTTTCCCATTTTTCGAAAGCAACAAAATATTAACGGAACGCGACTCCTGTTTTCGACGATCAAATTCAATTGGATTGTCCTGCAACATGTCGATGACAGAAGCATCTTTTGAAAAGAAGACTTCACTGTTTTCTAACGTCGAATAGACCTGTTCATCAATAAAGTTTCCAATCGATGACCGCATGACGACAAGGATAACGATCGAGAGCGTTGCGATGACGAGTAGAAACATCGCCCAAATCTGAAATCCCAAACTCCGATTCTTCATGCAGACACCAACCGGTAGCCAATCCCATAAATCGTCTCTAGTTCAAGTTTGGATAATTTTTTCCGGACTCGTCGAACTAAATCATCGACGACACGATCGGAACCAAAGTAATCATCACCCCAGACACTGACAAGAATCTGTTCACGGGACATTGGCGTCCCGATTTGTGTCGCAAATAAAATCAACAAATCATACTCTTTTGAGGTCAAATCAATTTCTTGACCATTTTCTTCGATGACTCGTTTTTCAGGATAGATTGTATAATCGCCATACTGAATCACTCCTGTTTTTGGTGTCGCATAGGCGCGCGCTAAGATTTTTTTGACACGAATGACAAGTTCTCTTGGCAAAAACGGTTTCGCGATGTAATCATCCGAGCCCATTTCTAAGCCGATGATTTTGTCGATATCTTCGTCTCGGGCAGAGATGAAAATAACAGGTGTCGTCTCATCATGTGCCTTGATTCGTTTAATCAACTGAAATCCGTCCATATCCGGTAACATAATATCGAGCACCCATAAATCAGGCTTTTCAATAATCGCTGAAGCTGCCGCTTCCCCAGAGGTGAACGATTTCACTTGCCATCCTTCTTGTTCTAAATATTTTACGAGCACGCGGTTCAGATTCACTTCATCATCCACTAAATAAATCGTATGCATCACTGTCACTCCTGACTAAGTCCTTTTTTTGTAGTGTATCAAAGGAATTCCGCACAATTATGTGAGAACACTCCAAATGTGAAAAAAACGCCCTCTTTTATCCAAAAAGAGGCGCGTTTAGTCAGTAACACTATTTATTTTACGAGGCGCAACGATGGATAGGTTGCACGTTCTACGTTCGTTTTAACATCTGTCGCAATATGACGACGTTCCGTCTTTACAATATGTGCTAAGAAGGTTGCTCCTCCACCGAGTAAGACCGTGACACCTGTCATTAAAATGATTTCCATTGTTTTCGCCGCCCTTTTCTATCGCAATTGATAATCAGTATCATCTTCAATACGACTATAACACGATGAAACGAAAATGAGAAGCGTTCTCAAACAGTTTGTTACGAAGAAAATTTATCTTGTTCCTCTTCCCGTCGCTTTTGAATAATTTCACGCCATTTAAAATCACCTTGTTCAAGCCCATTAATTAAAATCTCAGCCGTCCCGACATTTGTCGCTAACGGCAAGTCATAGACATCACATAAGCGAATCAAGGCCGATACATCCGGTTCATGAGGCTGTGCCGTCAACGGATCACGTAAAAAGATCACGATGTCAATTTCCCCTCGAGCAACCATCGCGCCAATTTCTTGATCGCCACCAAGTGGTCCAGATTTACAGCGGTGTACGTCGAGCGCCGTCGCTTCGACGATCCGCTTCCCTGTCGTCCCCGTGGCGTACAATTGATTCTTTGCTAAATAGTCCTGGTAGGCCCGGGCAAACATGATCATCTCATCTTTTTTCTCGTCATGTGCAATCAATGCAATGTTCATTTTATCGTCCTCCTCTCTAGAGTATATGCACTCAAACGCGCCTTCAAAAACCTCTCATTTTCATGAATATACTAAAAAACCGACGATGTTCACGCTTGAACGTCGTCGGTTAAGAAGGATGTCATGAATTGGATGGTTGTTTTTTCAACACGGTCCGTAAAATTTTTCCGGTCGTATTGCGTGGCAATTGATCAATGAATTCGAGACGTGTCGGACACTTGTATTTCGCGAGTGAAATCGCACAAAAATCGAGAAGGTCTGCTTCTGTGACGCTATCTTTTAACACGATAAATGCCTTGACGGCTTCTCCCATCTCTTCATCTGGTACACCGATTACGGCAGCTTCGACGACCCCTGGATGTTTATAGAGCACTTCTTCGACTTCACGTGGATAGACATTGTAACCACCAACGATAATCATATCTTTTTTCCGATCGACGATATAAAAATAACCGTCCTCGTCTCTTCTCGCGAGATCTCCCGTATATAACCAACCGTCGCGTAGCGTCGCTTGTGTCTCTTCCGGCATCTTATAATAGCCCGTCATGACATTCGGTCCACGGACAATTAACTCTCCGACTTGACCATCCGGTAATTCTTGTCCGAGTTCGTCCACAATTTTATTTTCGACATCGATGATGGACGGACCGATCGACCCCGGCTTTTGGATTCCATTTAACGGATTGAAGCACGTGACGGGTGAGGCTTCTGATAGGCCGTATCCTTCTAGTATGTGACAGTTGAACGTCTTTTCAAATGATTCAAGTAAAGGAACCGGTAAGCTCGCTCCACCGGAAACGAATAATCGGCTTGACGCAAAGTAATCTGCAAAATGCGGGTGGGCTTGAACCGTCTGAAGAAGGAAATTATACATTGTCGGTACGCCGGCAAAAATCGTAACTTGCTCTTTTTTCGCCAGTTCAAACGTTTCTTGCGGTGAAAAACGTGGTGCAATGATGATTGATGCTCCGTGTGCAAGTGAAGCGTTAACGACGACCGTCAAGCAAAAGACATGGAACATCGGTAACACAGCGAGCGTCCGGTCGCGCTCTGACACATTTAAGTATTCACCAATCGATTGTGCATTTGATGTTAAGTTACGGTGTGAGAGCATGGCGCCTTTCGGTTTCCCTGTTGTTCCGCTCGTATACAAAATGACTGCCGTATCATCGAGTTCATTCATCACGTCTTTGACCGGATGTTCGATGGAAAGCCAGTCTTCTAACGTCGTAAATTCAACATTCCCGATTTTTTCGCTTGGGCCAATTACCCCGTTAAACGGCACCGATACGACAACGGATAAGTTCGGTAAATGAACTAACCGTGCTTTTGCTGCTTCGACGAGCGGAGCGATCCCAAGAATTCCTTTAACGTCCCCATTCATCAAAATGTACCCGATTTCATCCGGTGTATATGTTGGGTTGATTGGAATCGCAATCGCCCCTTGCTTCATGATGGCATAATACCCAACTAAAAACGCTGGACTGTTCCCAAGTATCAATGCAACATGATCTCCTTTGCGAATCCCGTTCGCTTCTAATGCCCCTGCTGCCCGGTGGAACTTCTCGACAAACTCATGATAACTGACTTTCGTGTCTTCGAAGACGTAGGCGACTGCATCCGGACTTCTCCGGGCGGTCTCCTCTACAGAATGAATCAATCCCATCATCATTAACTTCCCCCTTCAAATGAACAACCATTCATTTTTTACGCAAAAAAAATCCATACATAACGCTTGCGTTAGTATGGATAGTATATCATTTTATGGAAACGTTTTCACGTTCTTTATCATTATCCGTTGACGATGACGCCACCATTGAGATGAAGCACTTGTCCTGTCATATAGCTCGAATCGTTACATGCTAAGAACACGTACGCGGATGCCATTTCTGCCGGTTGGCCCGGTCGATCCATCGGTGTATTTTTACCAAACGTTTTTACCGATTCATCGGGGAACGTCTCTGTGATCAACGGTGTCCAAATCGGACCTGGTGCGACAGCATTGACACGAACCCCTTGTTTTGCGAGATTCATGGATAAACTTCGCGTGAAGCTGACGATCGCCCCTTTTGTTGAAGAATAATCAATCAGAAGGGCATTGCCTTCATATGCTGTTGATGATGTTGTATTGATGATGGCAGATCCTTGCTTGAGGTGTGGTAAAGCAGCACGTGCAAGACGCATCATTCCAAAAATATTTGTTTTGAATGTCTTCTCCAGCGACTTGTCTTCAATATCGAGAAGCGAGTCTTCTGGTTTTTGCATACTCGCATTATTGACGACAATATCGAGGCGGCCAAATTTGTCGATTGTTTTTTGAACGAGTTCTTCACAATAAGCTGCGTCTCCAATGTCTCCTTTAGACAGGAGCACTTCCCCACCAAGCTCTTCGACACGCGCTTTCGTTTCTTCCGCGCCCTCTTGGTCGCCATAGAAGGCGATGACGATTTTCGCACCTTCAAGCGTATAGGCAAGCGATACGGCACGTCCGATTCCGGAATTACCACCAGTGATGATTGCGACCTTGCCTTTTAATTTCCCGGCCGCACGATAATCGTCACGTTCATAGTAAGGGAGCGGTTGATTATCCTCTGTTTTTGGTAACCCTTCTGAGACCTGTTCAAAATTGATGAAATCCTCTAACGTACCTTCTAAAAAGTTATCTTTATTGTAGCCCATAAAAAAAGCTCCCCCTATGCAAGTTGATAGAGAGAGTTTTCCCAAAAAAGCTTATGCTAAAACGTCGAGTACTTCGTCTAGTTCGACAGCACCAAAATATTTTTTTAATTCATACTGACTTAATACTTCCCGCAATGACGCACGGTCGTATCGTTTTCCTTCTAATGCTTGAGCAATTTCCGAGGCATCCGCGACACCAAAGAAATCTCCATAGATTTTCGCTTCTTGAATGATGCCCTTCGTAACATTAAGCCGGAAATCAATCGTTCCGATCGGGAAACGTTTTTTATGGATGACATCAAACTTCGGAGACTTGCCGAAGTTCCAGTCCCAGTTGCCATACCGTTCTGCTGAAATCGCATTAACCTTTTCCCAATCTGCTTCCGTCAACGTATAACGCTCGATTTCTTTTCCTTCATAAATCGAAGCGAGCAGATGATCAACGAATTGATCCATCGTCAACGGTTCAGTTAAGAATTCAGAAATATTGGCGACACGACTACGAACTGATTTGATTCCTTTTGATCGCATTTTTTCTTCGCTGACGACTAACGCATTGACGACTTCTTCAATATTCGAATCAAGCATCAATGTCCCGTGGCTAAACATCCGTCCACGGGTCGTAAACTGAGCATTCCCACTAATCTTACGCGTTCCGACATGAATATCGTTTCGCCCAGATAGCTCAGCTTCCACGCCCAGTTTGTGAAGGGCTTGCACGACAGGCTCCGTGAACTTTTTGTAGTTATTAAACGAATCACCGTCATCTTTCGTCAAGAAACTGAAGTTCAAGTTTCCCTCATCGTGATAAACCGCTCCACCACCAGATAGACGACGCACGACGTGAATGCCATGATCCTCGACGTACTTCAAGTTGACTTCTTCATTCGTGTTTTGATTTTTTCCGACGATGATGGAAGGACCATTGATATAAAATAAAAAATAGTCTTCTTCATTGACGTTCAAGTTATTCAAGATGAATTCTTCGACAGCAAGGTTAATCCGCGCATCTCGAATTTCAGGGTGAAAGATAAGTTTCATGTAGGGTACGTTCTCCTTTTGTTAGCCTGGATTTTAGTTACAACCATCGACTCCGCAAGCATCACCATCTGCTACGACTTCAATCTTTTGTTCCGCTTGAATCCGGTCCATCACTTGGCTAAACGCTTCAACGGGTTGCGCCCCTGAAATCGCATATTTACGATCAAATACGAAGAAGGGAACTCCTGTCACACCAAGTTCGCGTGCCATATCTTCTTCTTCCCGGACTTCAGTTGTTGAAGTATCTGATGCAAGGAATGCCTCAACCTCTTCTGAGTCGAGTCCGACTTCCTGCGCAACGCGCGTCAAGATTGACGGATCGTTCAAGTTCTCCCCTTTCATGAAGTAAGACTGAAAGAGTGCTTCCGATATCTCATCCATTTTACCATGTTTTTTCGCGAGTTGAGTCAAGCGATGAGCTTCAAATGTATTGGCAGGAACGACACGATCCATTTCGTACATTAATCCGTCAGCTTTCGCTGACTCAACGATGCCTTGTGACATATTACGTGCTTCCTCGACTGTCGTACCGTATTTCGAAGCAAGAATTTCATATAATCCTTTCGTCGGTTCAGCCGGTGCATTCGGATCGAGTTCAAAACTTTTAAATTCGACCTCGACATTTTTCATTCCATTCGCTTCAATTGCTTTTTCTAGACGTTTTTTCCCGATGTAACAAAACGGACACGCGTAATCTGACCATACTTCTACTTTCATTTCATTCCAACTCCCTTTGATTTTTCAGTATGGACTAAGCATAATCCTCAGCGACACCTCTTGCAATTAATCTGATTTCAAGTCATGGAAAAATGCCCCCGACGTATTGTAGGGAGCATTACAACGTGTAGATAAAGTAATCTCGAGAAATAAAAGCGGTTTTTTTCGTTGCTTTCCTCGGGTGAGGCGCAAGCCATTGCGCCTTGATCCTAATGGACAACGAGCAGGGTCTTGCCTGCCTCTGAAAGTGCGTTAAACACGCACTTTCACCCGTAGGAGTCAACGACACGTGACGCTTTTTAGGTGATACCGTGAGGGAAAGGCATGCATACGGTTTAGAGCACAATCCGTCTTGAATCGCTTTAGACCGCGAAAAGCAATCGGTCGCGCTCCTGCAACTTTGCTGTAGCGGCGCGATCGATTGCCACTTGGAAAACGAGGCGGGACAGGGAATCGCGAGTTGATAGCATCTCGATATCGCATGTTCACGCTTCATAAGCATTTGTCTACAACCTCAAATGCCCCCGACGTGTCGTCGGGGGCATTACACACTTATTTCATTCAGTTAGCGGCAGAAGCTGTTTCAGTAACGAGTGCGTGTGACGCATCGTTAATTTCAATTTCTAATTCTTCTGTATACTGTTTCGTTTGTTCTTCCGTCCAGTTCAAGTGTTGTTTCATCTCTTCGATGACTGCGTCTTTATACTGACGTGCCCAAGCGATATTGAAGAAGACAGCGCCAGTCCGACGAATAAAGAAATCGATTGGACGTGCGACCATTTCTTGCTCAATTCCATAATGGAGCTGTGCATAGACATCACGCGGAAGTTTTGTTTCTGCTTGATCGTAAGCTGCAGCATACGTCAATACTTCAGAGATGTTTGATCCGTAACGTTGCGCAAGGAACAAGACTTCTTCTGAAGTGAGTCCGTTTGCTGGTGCTTGCGATTTCAAGAACCGTTCGAAACCTTTTGCTCCGTCGACATGTCCACCTGAGATTGGCATATTTTTTGTTGAACAACGCGCATAGGCACGGTTCGTTTCTTCTTTTAATAGTTTCGCGACCAGGTTGACAACATGCTCTGCCATTTTGCGGTATCCTGTCAATTTACCACCTGCGATTGTGATGAGTCCTGACTCTGACTGCCATACTTCATCTTTCCGTGAAATTTCAGAAGGATCTTTCCCTTCTTCATAAATCAATGGACGAACACCAGCCCAGCTTGACTCGACGTCTTCCGCCGTGACTTTGACTTCTGGGAACATGTAGCGAATCGCGTCTAAGACATAATCTTGATCTTCGACAGTGAATTTCGGATGCGCTGTATCTTTATCGAAGAACGTATCGGTTGTTCCGACATATGCTTTACCGTCACGTGGAATCGCGAAAATCATCCGACCGTCTGGTGTATCAAAATAGACTGCTTGTTTGAGTGGGAATTTAGATTGGTCGATGACAACGTGAACCCCTTTTGTCAAACGAAGTTGTTTCCCGACTTTTGAACCATCTTTCTCACGTAACTCATCGACCCATGGTCCTGTCGCATTCACAACTTTTTTAGCACGGATTTCATGAACATCTCCTGTTAAGAGATCTGTCACACGCATACCGACGACTTTACCTGCTTCGTAGATGATTTCTTCAGCTTTCGTATAGTTGACGACACGTGCTCCGTGACTGACGGCTTCTTTCATGACTTCAATCGTCAATCGTGCATCATCTGTCCGGTACTCGACGTAATAGCCGCCACCTTTTAATCCGTCTTGTTTGACTAACGGTTCTTTTGCGAGTGTTTCTTTTGCAGATAACATCGAACGCCATTCTGAACGTTTGACACCCGCTAGGAAATCGTAGACACGGAGTCCGATTGACGTACTGAACGGTCCGAATGTACCACCTTTATGCATCGGTAGTAACATCCACTCCGGTGTCGTAACATGTGGTCCGTTCTCATAGACGATTGCTCGTTCTTTCCCGACTTCAGCGACCATTTGAATTTCAAATTGTTTCAGGTAACGTAAACCACCATGGACGAGTTTCGTTGAACGACTTGACGTCCCGGCTGCAAAGTCTTGCATTTCAACGAGACCGATTTTCATGCCGCGTGACGCAGCATCGAGTGCGATTCCTGCGCCTGTAATTCCGCCACCGACGACGAGTATGTCAAGTTCTTCACGTGTCAATCGATTGTAGACGTCTGTACGGTTTTTGCTTGAAAAAGATTGGTTAGCCATGAATAGTTCCTCCTGTTAGGTTCGAAAAAGAAAAAAAGAGACCACAACGAACAAGCTGACTATGCCAACTGCTGTTGTGGTCTCTCCATATTCTCCGACCGGTTTATTAACTTATACCCAATATAACATATGTCACATCATTTAAACAACATCGTTGCCTGGACAGCTTTTTTCCATCCGTCATATAATGCATCGCTTTCTGTTCCATCCATCTCTGGTTCGAAACGACGATCCATTTTCCAATGTGCCGCGATTTGCTCTTTGTCCTTAAAGAATCCGACTGCGAGTCCTGCAAGATATGCAGCACCAAGTGCCGTCGTCTCATTGATTTCCGGACGTTCGACTGGTGCATTGATGATATCGCCTTGGAACTGCATTAAGAAATCATTTTTAACAGCACCACCATCAACACGAAGTGCTGACATTTCAATTCCTGAATCTTGCTCCATCGCCGTCAAGACGTCGCGTGTCTGATACGCAAGCGACTCGAGTGTCGCACGAATGAAGTGTTCCTTTTCTGTTCCACGCGTCAGGCCGAAGACTGCTCCACGGACGTCGCTATCCCAGTAAGGTGTCCCGAGTCCGACGAATGCCGGAACGACATAGACGCCGTCTGAAGAAGTGACACGTTTTGCGTAAGCTTCCGTTTCCTTCGCATCATTAATGAGACGTAAGCCGTCGCGCAACCATTGAATTGCTGATCCGGCAACGAAGATGCTTCCTTCGAGTGCATATTCGACTTTTCCGTCGACACCCCAAGCGATCGTCGTCAATAAGCCGTGATCCGAAACGACTGGTTTTTCTCCTGTGTTCAACAACATGAAGCATCCTGTACCATATGTGTTTTTCGCCATTCCTTTTTCAAAACAAGCTTGACCAAATAATGCCGCTTGCTGATCGCCTGCTGCTCCAGCGATCGGAACCGACTCACCGAAGAAATGATAACCTGCTGTATTCGCATAAATTTCAGACGACGGACGGACTTCAGGAAGCATGGCTTTAGGCACATCAAGAATCTCAAGTAATTCGTCATCCCACTTCAGTTCATGAATGTTGTACATCAATGTCCGACTGGCATTTGAATAGTCTGTCACGTGCGCTTTTCCACCTGACAACTTCCAAATCAACCACGTATCAATCGTTCCGAATAAGAGTTCTCCTCGTTCTGCACGTTCTCGTGACCCCTCGACGTGATCGAGGATCCACTTGACTTTTGTACCTGAGAAGTAAGCGTCAATTAAAAGACCAGTTTTTGAACGGAACAATTCACCATGACCCGCTTCACGTAACTCTTCACAGATTTCAGCTGTCTGTCTGGATTGCCAAACAACTGCGTTGTGAATTGGCTTACCCGTTTCTTTTTCCCAAACGACTGCTGTTTCACGTTGGTTCGTAATCCCGATTCCAGCGATTTGATTCGCTTTTACGTTCGCTTCTGTTAAACATGTTGCGACAACTGCAAGGACTGTACCCCAGATTTCATTCGCATTATGCTCGACCCAACCCGGTTTTGGAAAATACTGCGTGAATTCACGTTGGGCGGAATGAACGATTTCCCCTGCTTGGTTAAACAGAATCGCTCGTGTACTCGTTGTTCCTTGGTCTAATGATAAAATGTAGTTCTCCATCTCTTCCCCATCCTTTGTATCTAGTAAGTTAAGCTGACTTTGACGCTACTGACGTTTCTTTATTCGGACGAATACCGAATTTATAGCATAAACCTAAAATGACAATTGTCACAAGTCCGACGATAATGAAGGCCGGTGTATCCTTGCCTGAGAAAACAGACCGATAAAATAATCCACCTAAGCTTCCGCCTAATACGGGACCGAGTACTGGAATCCAAGCGTAACCCCAATTCGATGATCCTTTTCCTGCAATCGGTAAAATGAAGTGTGCGATCCGCGGTCCTAAATCACGTGCCGGATTCATTGCATAGCCTGTCGTTCCCCCGAATGACATACCGAGACTAACAATCAAAAAGCCGACGATGAGTGGATTCAAACCATCTGAGAACGTATTAGCACCAATCGATAAGATTCCGACGACGAGCAGGAACGTAGCAATCAATTCACTGACTACGTTTGCGAATGTATGTGGAATAGCGGGTGACGTTGCGAAAACACCCAATTTTGTTGCCGGGTCTTTTGTTTCTGCCCAGTGCGGTAAGTAATGAAGATAAACGATACTGGCACCGACGATTCCACCTAAGACCTGCGCGATCATGTATCCTGGTACATCTGCCCAAGCAAATGAACCGTCAAAGGCTAATCCGAGTGTGACGGCAGGGTTCAAGTGGGCTCCACTGAACTGACCGACGGCATAGACGGACAACGCTACCGCAAATCCCCAAGCAAACGTAATGACAATCCATCCAGCGTCTTTAGCATACGACTTTGATAGCGAAACCCCTGCCCCGACTCCGTTACCTAACGCAACAAGTAAGGCTGTCCCTAAAAATTCTGCTAGTACTGCTGACATGTTCTATTCCCCCTTTTATAAAAATAGCAACAAAAAAAAGAGATTCACACTTCCTCCCTCTTGAGAATTACTCAAAGGGAATAAAAGCGTGAATCTCCGATTTCTCCGTCACTGTGTATTAACTTAATGTCACTATAACAATCGATGAAAACGCTGTCAAACACTTTTTGTGCGTTTTATCATAGCGCTTTCATCGTTCAGGTTCAAAATGTCGCCACAACTCTTTATTGGACGTCGTAATACTCGACGCACCCGCTGCGATCGCTTGTTCTACTTCCTCGACCGTATCAATCAACCCACCCGCAAAAACGAGTCGTCCCGTTTTTCGTTTAACTTCTTCAATGTATTTTGGCATCAATCCGGGTAACACTTCGATATAATCAGGCTGAGTCCGCTCCATCAATTGATAACTTTTTTCGAGTGAACTGGAATCGAGCAAGAACATCCGTTGCATCGTTTTAACTTTCTTTTGACGCGCCTTTAAGATGACGCTCGCTTTCGTCGAAATGACACCATATGGCTTTAATTCCTGACAGACGTACTCCGTCGCGTATTCATCATTTTTTAGTCCTTGAACTAAATCCATATGCAAAAACATTTTTTTATCATATCGATTGGCTAATTCATAAACCGACTTTAAACGCGAGACGTGCATCTCGAGTAACACCCCGTATTCATACGGACTTTTCAGCATTTTTTCAAAGTCCTCAAGTTTCCTGACGGACGGTAAAATTTTCTGACCAAAATAAGTCATCGTCTCTCCCCATTTCTTTGAATTGTTTTCAGTATGTCGTGTCCAGTAAGGGTTTCGCAATGGGATTTCCTGAATTTCCATGAAAAGAATCAACACTTTTAGGGTATACCTTAACGTAAAACTGTCTGAAAAGGAGGTGAGAAGCGTAGCATCACTTGCTACGTTCCACCATGAGTCAACAAAAACGAATTACGATTTACTTATTTTCTATCATCATCAACGCCTTAGGGAACAGCTTTATGGTCACCGCCGCAATCGGGAGTGCTCCTTGGACTTCCGCCAGCGAAGCTTTAGCGAGAATTTCACCTTTAACGGTCGGGTTAGCAATCGTTTGTCTGCATATCTTCGCGCTCGCCAGCGCTCTCGCTTTAGGAAGTCGTTTTAGTTGGTGGACAATTATTTTAAGTTTTTCGCTCGTCGTTTTATTTGGTGTTGCGATTGACTTTTTCTTAGCTATTCATCAGTTACTCTATGTGCCATCGAACCTTGTAACCCGTTCGGTTTATATGATAATCGGGATGCCGATGATTTCATTAGGTCTCGCCCTTTATCTACAAATCGGCTTCGTCTTAATGCCGCCTGATTACTTGATGAAATCGTTAATCAGTCGTTTTAACAGTACGACAATCGGTGCGACGATCAGCTTAGCAATCCCTTTCCTCATCGCAAGTGTTCTTTCCATCGTCGAACACGAATTGATTGGAATTGGTGTCGGAACCTTTGTGTTCTTGTTATTGAATGGTCCATTAATCGAGTTTTTCCAGCGGATTTTCCCGATTTCCAATCGAGTGAAGTAATTAAAAAAATCCCGCCCTCACGAATCATATGAGGACGGGATTTTTTTACGTATATGATTTCTTTTGGAAGATTAAAATTGATCCACCGAGCAATACTAAGATATGCGCAAGTACAAAGAGCACGGAGAATGTCAATGTCGTGTCCATTTGATTAGCCATCTCTGCCATTAGTGAACCATCGAAGTACATCGACCAATCGAGGTGCATGAAGACGATCCATTTCGCGATTTCTGGTTTAAAGGCAAGCAAGACGTTCCCGGCAATCGAAGTAAAGAACTGAGCAAGTACAGTAAAACCGATGATCATTCCGACGGAGCGGAAAACGAGCGAAAAGAATAACGTCATGAAAATCGTAAAGATTGGACCTACCAGTTGTAACCAGGTATCCCGCATGACGAGTGGGTCTCCAGCTTCAGAGAACGTAAATGACAATGCGTATGAAAGCAGGACGATAAACAGGAACTGACCGAGCATGATGAGAACGGAAAACGCTAATTTCGAGAAATAAATCGTCATCCGAGAATATGGACTCATCAATAAATGTTTCATCGTATCATACCGGACTTCATTACCAATCGCTTCAGCTGTGAAGACGATTGTGATGATACCAAGCAGTGCAATTAAAACCATCGACGTGATTGAATAAAATTCACTTCGCGTAAAATCGATATCATTTGTCTTTGCGATTATGATGATTCCAATCGTAACGAGTACATACAAGGCCAATACGATTTTCGATTTTTTCATCGTCCACCATTTCATCCATTCATTTTGTATGAGTGAAAGCATGTGAATCCCCCTCTTTTTTCGTGACTTGCAAGAATTGTTCTTCTAACGTCATCCGTTTAATGGTTAACTCGTGTAAATCAGCAATCGGAACGACTAGGCGAGCAATCGCCGGGCATGACGTTTCAGGAGCCGTAACGACGATTCGATCATTCCACAGATCCGCTTGATAGTTTGCTGCTTTAAGTGCTTCAAGTACGTCTTCCGTTTCTTCCGTCGCAACACGTAATAAAATTTTCGATCCCGTCTCATTGCGGACGGATTCGACAGATTTGATGACACCTTGATCGATGATGGCATACCGGTCGCTAATCTGCTCCATTTCACCCAACATATGACTCGATATTAAAATCGCAATCTGTTGATCCCGAGCCATCGCCCGTAAATACTCACGCAGTTCTGCGATTCCGGCTGGGTCAAGCCCGTTCGTCGGTTCATCGAGAATGAGAACACGCGGATTATGTAATAAAGCGCGGGCAATTCCTAAACGTTGTTTCATCCCAAGAGAATACTCGCCGACTTTTTTCGACAGCTTCCCTTCCAGCCCAACGAGACGGGAAAGTGCCTCGTAGTCGACTTCACCTAAACCTGGAATTAAGTTTTTCGCATGAACGAGGTTTTGCTTCCCTGTCATATACGGATAAAATGCCGGATTTTCGACAATCGCTCCAATTTGCGTCAATGCTTTCGAACGCTCCTCGACGACATCATGTCCATTCACGGTCACTTTACCTTCGTCCTGCTCTAACAACCCTGTAATGATTCGAATTGTCGTCGTTTTCCCTGCACCGTTCGGACCTAAAAATCCAAAGACTTCTCCGGGTGCAACTTCAAAGCTGACATCTTTTAAGATTTGCTCTTTTCCCAGCCGCTTCGAGATATGTTCAATCTTTAACATTTTTTTCGCCTCCTCATTTTTTTACTCTACCTTTACATTGTACGGGAAATAAAAGAAAAAGTTCCTTTTCTTACAATTATGTAATCAAAACCCACTTGCTCTTTGTATAATAAAAGCATTGAATGTTACGAAATTGATGAAAGAGAGGTTCGACATGGACGTTACGTTTATTGAAATCACCCCGGACCACTTTAAAGATGTTCAAACCATTTTTAATCACAACCTGGCATATGCTCAGCTAGAAAATCGTCAACTTCCTTTAACTCGTCAAGCATTCACAGAAGAGTTCCTTAACCCCGAAACCGTCAGTCTTCTATGTCGAAGTGATGCGGGATTTTTTGCAATTATCGACTATTTGCCTGAACATCCAAGGGACGGATCAACTTGGATTGGTCTCTTTTTGATTGATGGCCGCTATCATCACCAGGGAGTCGGTACAATCCTTTATCATACTTTTCATGAACGCTATTTAAAGAACAAAGACGTCATTCGTTTAGCTGTTCTTCCAAAAAATCAAATCGGACAATCTTTTTGGCGGAAACTAAGTTATATTTTCGAACAGAAAAGTATTTCTAATACGAACCAGGAGGTCGAAGTTTTCGTCAAATTTCAAGACCTGTCGAGGAACTATGATAAAATAAAGTAGAATACGTCATCGTATATTTACAGGTGAAATGGAGCTCACTAGATGCAAAAGTTATCAATTCGTTTTGATGTGTTACTTGCAATGCTAATTGCCCTACTCTTTTTTACAATGACCTTATGTTTAACCTTTTTTATTAGTGACCGTGCAACAGATCGCCTAAAAGAAGAAGTCGGAATGACGTTGTCTGCGACTGCCTACCAGTTGTCTGATAAACTCGACCATTACATGTGGTCACGGGCAGCAGAAGTTAATCTACTTGCTACGCTTCCGACGCTTAAAAATTCAGCAGACCTCCCTGTCACGCGAACGACGTTAGAACAACTTCAGCAACAAATTCCTGATTTCTCTTGGATTGGTCTACTCGATGCGAACGGTACAGTGCGTGCTTCGACGGATCAAATCTTAGAAGGGCAATCGATTCAATCACGCCCCGTCTTCCAAGAAGCGACAGAACGCCCATTCATTGGTGATGTCCATGATGCCGTCTTGCTTGCAAAACTGCTTCCCAATCCGAGTAATGAACCTTTACAGTTCGTTGATATCAGCACCCCTTTATTCACTGATGGTCGATTGACTGGCGTCCTTGCAGCGCACCTGAGCTTCGCCTGGGCAAAAGAAATCGAACAAAGCTTTAAGAGTTCAACCAAACAAATCGAGGGTTTAGAATTTTTCATCGTCAGCGAAAATCAACGGACTGTTTTACTCGGACCGAATGAGTGGCGCGGTAAAGCGCTCCCACAGAATCTCGTCGAACCCGTCGAGTCCGGTTATCATGTATCGGAATGGTCTGATGGAAATGTCTATTTGACCGGCTCGACTAAAAGCCAAGGCTACAAAAACTACGATGGTCTCGGCTGGACGATTCTTGTCCGTCAACCAAGTGAAATCGCTTTTAACGACGCCATCCTATTGAAGAAATTTATTTTTTTCGCTGGACTGATTGCTTCCATCGTTACTGCCGTCATCGGTTGGTTCATCGCGCAACTCATTACGAAACCACTCAAGAAAATTACATTGGCTGCTGAGCAGATGCAACACGATCATTCAATCTCAATCCCGTCCCATAAAGGAATTCGAGAAATCACCGTTCTATCGGTTGCCTTACGTCAACTGATTGCTCAGCTGTCTGATACAGAACAGCAACGAACGACGTATGAGACGTTAGCGCTCATCGATCCGCTGACCGGTTTACCGAACCGAAACGGACTGTCGAACTACTTACATGAGATTTCTTTAAATGAAACGCCCGAAATCTATCTTTATATTGATTTAGATGGCTTCAAAGCAATCAATGATCGATTTGGACATCAGACAGGTGACGTATTATTAAAAGAAGTAGCTGAACGTTTAAGCCAGATGAGACGCCCGAACAGTATGATCGCACGACTTGGCGGAGATGAATTTTTAATCGTTTTGAACGATGTCGTATCCTTTGATTTACTCGATCAGTACGGAACAGAAATCATAGCGTATCTTTCAGATTCCTATGTCATCAATCAATCCACACTTCAGATTGGGGTAAGTATCGGAATTGCGACGCGACGATTAAACGAATCGGTTGAACAAGTCATCCACCGTGCTGATATTGCACTATATGATTCTAAAAAACTTGGTAAAGGTCGATTGACGTTCCATCGCTAACATTAGACATTGACAAGAGGGAACGCTCTCCGTAATGTAAGCAAATAGAAGAAAAAATATAAATAAATGCATAAGGAGCTGTCAGCATGAATCAGTGGACACGCGAGGCACGCTATCGCCCCCTCTCAGATATCGCACCGGAAGTTTATCAAACAATGAAGGAAGAAGTAAGAAATTCTCCTTGGCGGTTTTCTTACCATATCCAACCTCCAACCGGTCTCCTAAACGATCCGAACGGTTTTGTATATCACGACGGAACGTATCATTTATTTTATCAGTGGTTCCCACTTGGACCTGTTCATGGTCTAAAGTATTGGTACCACATGACATCAAAAGATTTAGTCCATTGGTTTGACGAAGGCGCGGCACTTATTCCGAACGATGATGCAGATTCCCATGGTGCATACTCAGGTAGCGGCTTCATTAAGGATGATGCTGTCCATATTATGTATACAGGAAACAAACGCGATGCAGATTGGGTACGGCATCCAAGTCAAATCGTTGGTCATTTGCGTTCGGATGGTCGCATCGACAAACACTTACCTCCTGCGATTCCGAACGTTCCTGCAGGTTATACAGAACATTTTCGCGACCCGAAAGTCTTCCAGGAAGCGTCTGGTACATGGTATTGCATCATCGGAGCTCAGCGCGACGATTTAACGGGATGCACCGTCCTCTATCAGTCGGAAGATACTGAAACATGGACGTTCCTCGGAGAGTTGAAGACACAATACCCTGACTTTGGCTACATGTGGGAATGTCCTGATTACTTCGAGCTCGACGATAAAGGTATTTTATTATTCAGCCCACAAGGCATTGAGCCGGACGGGGACGCTTATCAAAACATTTTCCAATCCGGATACATGATTGGGGAAAAACTAGCTTTGCCTGAGTTAACGTATCAACACCATGCCTTCTCAGAACTCGATTTCGGGTTTGATTTTTATGCCCCCCAAACGACGCAAGCAGCAGATGGACGCCGGATTTTAGTCGGATGGATGGGCTTACCAGACATTTCATACCCGAGCGACATGTATAACTGGGCTCATGCATTAACACTTCCACGTGAACTGACGTTGCAGGAAGGACGTTTGAAACAATTGCCTGTCCGTGAACTCGATCTTCTTAGAAAACGTACAATTTACGCGCAATCTACTGAAATTAATCATGCGATGGTGATGGCCCAAGCAGAGACATTTGAACTCGATCTATCAAACTTAGCACTTCAAACAACGCAGTTCGAGATACATGTTCGAGCCGCTGACCAGGAAGCAACCGTCCTAACTTATGATGCGATGACACAACGCTTTACGCTTGATCGTAGTCGTTCTGGCGCTGAAGTTCCTGCTGTCGATTACGGTACGACACGTACTGTTCAATTAGAACAACCGTTACATCAACTACGGCTATTCGTTGATCGCTCATCAATCGAAATCTTTTTGAATGACGGTGAAGCTGTCGCTTCCACTCGCATTTTCCCGAAATCAACGAGTCAGGATATTACGTTAATCGGTGATTTGACAGCGGATATTGCGATCTACGAATTGTAAATATAAAAAGCACAGCACTTTTAGACCGAGAGTCCGAAACACGTGATTTGCTCTAAAAAAAATTAAAGAAGGGATTGCCATCTAAAATCGATGCGCAATCCCTTCTTTAATTTCGTCCTGTTCAAAATCATCCGATTGTATCTCAAGCCTTTTCGATGGTACTCAACGCTCTAATTGCGTTTCTTTTTGCAAGCTAAAAGCGAGTATGTGTTGTTCGCCGATTGGTCCCATGACTGATTGGAGCGTATCTACATAACCGGTTTTAAAATATAACGATTTAGCCGCGATATTTTTTTTATTGACAGCTAATGTAATGGCAGTTACTTGTGGAAAGTGTTGCTGAACGAATTTTGGTAGCTGCAACATCGCTTCTTTGGCATACCCTTGTTTTTGATGTTTAGCATCAATCGAAAATGCACGTAAGAGAACACTTTGTTCTTCTGTCCGATGCGTTTTCGGGGGGTTTAAGTGCAAGATGAAAAAGCCGACGACTTCCAAGTCTTTTTTGATGACGACAGGAAACTTATCTGGATTTTCTAACGCTTCCGTTACGACACGAGTCGGGAAAGTCGTAAATTGAACTTGTTCTTCCGGAAGTATAAAGGCATCGCATTGCTCATAGTGTTCATCCGTATACATAAATAATCTGATTTGAGACATGGTTTTTTTCATCCTTCCGTCTATTTCAAAAAGAGCTACTTTAGCTCACTAGACTTACATCAATTCCCATTTTACACTGATTTTAAGTTTTATCCTATACATAACTCACCGAAAAACGAAGTCACTTCTCATTTTTTCTCATATCATACTTTCTGTTTCGTTCTAATATTATTCCACTTCTTTTACTTCCTTAATCAATTATGATGTCGGAAATGCTAAACTAGGGAAAGAAAATCGAGTTTACAGATGTTAGAGGTGAAGATTGACATGTCCGATGATTTCTTTAAAAAAATGGAGCTTGAAACTGGTACGAAGTTGAACCCCGTCCAACGTGCTGCGATTGAGCATGATGAAGGTCCGCTTCTGTTACTTGCTTCCCCCGGGTCTGGTAAGACAACTACCTTAAACTTTAAAATTGCTTATTTAATCTTAGAAAAGAAAGTAAATCCACGAGCGATTCTAGGTTTGACGTTTAGTAAAGCAGCAGCCCATGAAATGGCGGAACGGTTTCACGGTTGGTTTCATCATCTTATTGGGACGACTGCGTCCTTTTCCACCATCCATAGTTTCGCTTTTCAGGTCGTGCGAGATTATGCGTCATTGAATCAGTTACAATATACGATCATCGAAGGTGCTTTGGAAAAGACAGCGAATCAGCCGATGCATAAACGAATGGTATTACGTCGTATTTTCCAGGAAATAAACCGTAGCGTCATCACAGAAGATCAAATGGACGAGTTGTTACGGATGATTTCTTTTGTCAAAAACCGCCTCCTCGTCGAAAAAGATATTCGTACATTAAAAACAACGATTAAAAACTTCACAGAAATCTATCTTGCATATGAACAATTTAAACTGCGCGATCCCTCACATCCTTTGATGGATTTTGATGACATGTTGACGTATGCCAATACGATTCTTGCTGACGATGCTTCTTTGTTAGCTAACTATCAACGACGTTTCGAATATATATTGACGGATGAAAGTCAGGATACCTCTCTCGTCCAGCATCAACTCGTTGAAAAATTGGCTCTTCCGCATAACAATCTCTGTGTTGTCGCTGATGATGACCAAACTTTATATAGCTGGCGTGGTGCCGATGTTTCGAAGATTATCCACTTCAAGGACACGTACCCGGATGCAACGGTTTTGTATATGGAACAAAATTATCGTTCGTCAAAAGAAATCGTCGAAACGGCGAATCAATTCATTCAACGGAATAAAGTACGACATCCGAAAAAAATGTTCACAGAAAATCCATCCGTCCGTCCGATTACGATTGAACAGCTTGCTTCTTATGAAGATCAAACGCGATATGTCATCAATCAGTTGCGGCAGGAAACGAACTTTGAGGAAGTCGCGATTCTTTACCGGAACAATGCATCGTCAATCAATGTCATGAATGCACTCGATTTAGCAAATGTTCCATTTTACATTAAAGATGTCGATCATAAATTCTTCAGTCACTGGGTCCTAAAAGATATTTTACATTTTATCGAATTCGCCCAGGATCCTTCCGACATCGATGTATTGGCACAAATTCATACGAAGTTTGCCGGCTATATTTCTAAAGTCCAGTTGCAACGCCTCTATGAATTACGTAATGGTGAACATGCGTTTGACTTGTTACTTCAACATGTCGAGATGAAGTTTTACCAAAAGAAACAATTAAAAACGATGAAAACTGTTTTCGCTTCGATTCAAACTGCCCGTCCGGCTGCTGCTCTTGCTTTGATTCGTAATGAACTCGGATACGAAAAAAACTTACGTAAGATGAGTGACAGTCTTGGATTCAGTATCGATTATTTACTTGAGATGTTGAACACGATTGAAAATGTCGCCAGTGACTTACCGACCGCTCTCGCATTCAAGGAGCGTATTGTTCACTTAGAGCAACTGATGCGTGATGCCAAGTCCAATAAACATCAAAACGCAGTCACGCTTTCCACGTTCCATAGTGCAAAAGGACTCGAATTTAATCGTGTCTTCATGATTGATTTAATCAATGGCGTTTTACCATCATCAGATAATATCAAATCCTATAAAGATGGTCAGCTCGAAGAAATGGAAGAGGCTGCTCGGTTGTTCTATGTCGGCATGACACGAGCACGTCATGAACTCCATTTGATTTCGTATCGCTACAAATCAAAAGTCGTCGAAGAATCGATTTTTGTTGGCAACGTGCGACAAATCCTGAATCCAGATGCCGCTAAACGACAAAAACAGCAAGCACAAGTTCGACCGAGTATGCGTCCTCCCGTAGAACTATTACCAATCGAGGAAAAGATGCGGATTGCCCATAAATCATTTGGCGAAGGGACTGTTCTTCATTTAACAGGAGACGTTCTCGATGTTCAATTTGATCAAGGTGTCGAAAAACAATTTTCCCTTCAAGTTTGTTCAGAGAATCAACTCATTTCCATTTTATAAGAAAAACCCGCTGCATTTTCTACTGCTACGACGAGTAGAAAAGCTGACGGGTTTTTTCTTGATTTAATTTTCTACTTAAATACGATCATCGTTTCGACTGACGAGTGCATCTCGAATTTCTGTAAGCAGTCTTTCTTCCGTCGTCGGTTCCGGGACTTCTTCCGTAACTTCTTCTTTACTCCGAAAACGATTGATAGCTTTGACGAATAAAAACAACGCAAAGGCAATTAAAATGAATTCAATCGTTGCTTGAAGAAACTGTCCATACAATAATTCTGCACTCCCGACGGACACTGATAATCCTTTTACATTTACTCCACCAACTACGATGCCAATCAACGGCATGAAGATACTGTTGACGAGTGCCTTGATGATACTACTAAATGCTGCCCCTAAGATGACACCAATCGCTAAATCAACGACATTTCCGCGAAAGGCAAACTCTTTAAACGCTTTAAACATATTACCCTCCCGTTAAGACCATGTTCCGGCTGCAAGTTGACTGATTGCATGACCGACACCATGTTCATCGTTTGTTTTTGTGACGTGAGAGGCAATCGCTTTTGCATCTTCATGTCCATTTCCCATCGCAATCGCAACACCTGCGACTTTGAACATTGGAACGTCGTTTAAGTTGTCACCGATGACTGCGACCTCATCGATTGATACACCTAAGTGCTTCGCTAACGTTTTGACAGCTGTTCCTTTATCGGCACCGACTGCCATGACTTCGATGTTATCGTGACCAGACGACGTCACATAAATGCCGTCAACTTTTTCTTCGACTTCTTTCCAAATCTTATTCATTAAGTCTTGATCGAACGAGAATGAGATGAATTTAAAGACTTGTCCCGCCTGATTCCGGATGAAGGAACGGAACCCATCAATCATTTTTACATCTTCATTGACGTAATAGCGTTTATAGAAAAAGTCGAGAACTTCTTTCGCACGGTCACTTTCACGACTCATATCTTTTAATGAGTCATACGCTGCATCGATTGTTGCGCCTTGCGCTGTTACGAGACCTTGATCACAGAACATCTCGAAAAACACTTCATATTGGCTGATGATACTATAAATTTGTTGCGCTTGTTCAGCCGTCAACGTCGTTGCGCTCAGTTGTTCACCATCGCGCGTCATGACACGTGCACCGTTCGATGCAATGATTGGACAAACGATTCCTGCTTGATCCGTTAATTCCTTCGCATTTAAGTAGTTCCGCCCTGTTGCAATCGCAAAATCGACGCCTTGTTCCTTTGCCGCCTTAATCGCATCAATCGTTTCCTGTTCGATTTTTTGATTACTCGATAAAACCGTACCATCCATGTCGGAAATCAATAACTTGATTGCTTTTGCCACTTCTTCCACTCTCCTTTATCTTTTTCAATCCCACTATACCATTTCTCTTTTTCTTTGCCTTCTCAAACCTGTTTCGAACGAATCGTGATCAAAGTCATACCTTTACTTTTTCTTCCTTACAAAATCGGAGACAACAATCTAGAAATGCTCTCTTTAAATTTAATCAGCCTCGACCGTTCTGCATATATTTCAGCAGTTAACAACTTTGATACATCACAATCAGCGAGAAATAATTGTTCTAACTCGAGCGCAGTCGCTCGGTCATATACAATCGAGTTCATTTCAAAGTTCAATCGAAAACTCCGGGCATCAATGTTCGTCGTTCCGACTGAAGCAATCTCTCCATCGACGACAATTGTCTTTGCATGAAGAAACCCTGGTTCGTACGTATAGATTTTCGCTCCATAGGCAATCAGTTCTCCCGCTGCGGCTGTCGTCGCCCAGTAAACGAATGGGTGATCCGGTTTATTCGGAATCATGATTCGAACATCGACACCAGACAATAGCGCCATCTTACACGCATCCATGTAACTGGCATCTGGTATGAAATAAGGCGACTGAATCATTACTGATTTCTTAGCAAGTGAAATCATTTTAATCAATACATTTTTTAAATGTTCTGTCTCAGAATTTGGTCCGGATGTGACAATTTGCATGGGTAACGGCTGATTGATTTCGTGAGATCCATAATAAAAGAGCGTTTTATCCGTGTAGATGTCATTCGCTTGATTCCAATCCAAAATAAATCGATCCAATTGATCGTGAACGACCTCACCTTCTAGCCGAAAATGTGTATCACGCCAATAGCCGAATTTCTCATCAATTCCAAAATACTCCGTTCCGACATTAAAGCCTCCGATGTAACCAATCTGCCCATCGACGATACAAGACTTACGATGATTCCGGTTGTTCATTCGAAAATTAATGACTCCAAACGTCGGTGGAAAAAACGCAAACACTTCTCCACCATGATGAAGTAAGTCTTTAAAATCTTGTCGTTTCAAATCACGAGAGCCTACTGCATCATACAATAAACGGACTTTGATTCCTTGACGCGCCATCTTCGTCAATGCGTCAATCAATGCTAAGCCAAGGGAATCTTTTTGGATGATGTAATACTGGATATTGATTTCATGTTTGGCATTCATGATGTCTGTCATCATTCGATTAAATTTTTGTTCACCATCTGATAGAATCGTCACTTCATTTTTCAGGCTGAGTAATGACCCGTTTGATTTCAGATTCATTTGAATCAATTGATTGTATCGTTCGATCAACGGATATGTCCGTCGAAGGTCACCCAAATGGTTCAATTCTGCAATCTGTAGCTCGACACGTCGTGACTGTTCCAACCGCTCCTCTTCTTTAACATGATAAAAATCCTTTTTCTTGAGTAGGCGTCCAAAAAATAAATAAATTAAAAATCCAACGATCGGAATGAAATAGAGGACGAGCATCCAGGCCCATGTCGCACCAATATCACGCCGTTCCAAGAAGATGACCGTCAACACTGCAAGTAAATTCATGATTCCCAGTCCAAACAGTAAGACAACTGTAAACGTGCTAAGTACATCCATCATATCCATCCCTCCTCTCCCTTCTATTCCCCAGCATCCATTCTTTAGTCCCTTTGCCGTTCATTAAAAAACATGCCTGAAATTCAGTAGTAACTGAATTTCAGGCATGTTAGTTTAAGCGTTCGACTGTTCGTGTCCGTGCTGTATAGCGATTTCTTCAACCATCGTTTTCGCACTGGCAACACAATCCGGTAAACCGACGCCATCATAAGCCAATCCCGCTAAATACACACCAGGATACTTACTCATGACTTCGTCACGGACAATTTGAATCCGTCCTGCATGACCAACCGTATAAGCTGGTAAACCATCAACTAACCGGCTGATGATGACTTGTCTCGGTGCAAGCGTTTGACCACAAATTTGTTCCAAATCTTTTAATACTGTTTCCTTGATGACATCATCCGTCTCGTGAACGAGCGCATCATTACCTGGCCGACCGACAAAAGCGCGTAAAACCGTATGATTCGGTGCAGAATGACTCCACTTTTGATCGATCGCCGTACATGCCGTAATCGAATACGGGGCACGTCGATTGACGACAAAACCTGTACCTTCAATGGGTAATGTCGCTTGCTCATCGAAAATCAGCGTAACCGTCGCCGTTGAATGGGTCTTCAACTGCTCAAGTTCCCGTAAATCGGCATCCGGAAGTAAACTGACGACTTGAGGATGAGGAATCGTCAAGAGTACATAATCGGCATACTCAGGACCATGATCTGTTTTTAAGCGATACCGTTCATTTTCACGCGCAACTTCGAGTAAAGGCGTTTCTAGACGAATTTCAGTCCGTTCAAGCACTTCTTCTAAACGTTCGACTAGCGATTCAAGTCCCGTTGAAAGTGACAGGAACTGTCCTGTCGCTGGTTTCGTTTGTCCTTGAACTTGAGCAGTCGGACGCATCAAACGCATCCCTTCGAATAACGATCCCGCTTTTTGTTCATTCGCAACGAACTGCGGATATGTCGCGAACGTACTCATTTGATCAATGTTCCCGGCATAAATTCCCGACAATAACGGTTCGATCAACTTCTCGACCAGCGCATCCCCGAGGCGAGGACGCAAGTAACTACCGAGCGGAATATCTTCTTCAGGAATCGTCAATTGATCAGAAGGATGAAGCAACAATCGTGCAACCTCCGCTTTTTCCGAATCTGTCAGCAACGTCGTCTCTGAAAATAAGTTTAAATCGGTCGGGATCCCCATCACAGACCCTTTCGGAATCGGATGGAGACCACCTGGATCTAAAATGAATGCTTGCGACGTGTTGTTTCGAACCAACTTATCGCCTAATCCAACCGCTTCAATTAAATCGGTCAAGATGTGTTTTCGTGCGACGTAAGAATCCGGACCACGCTCAATCATGAAGCCGTCTTCTCGATAGGTCGCGACTTTACCACCAAGTCGCTCACCTGCTTCTAGGACGGTGATATTTAAATCAGGAAATAAACGTTCTGCGAAATAGGCAGCGGCAAGACCAGTAATACCCCCGCCGACGATAACGAGACGTTTACTTGACATAGCTACCAACTTGTTTTGCGACGGCTTCCGTGACTGCCTCCATGAAAGCCGGCTCCGCATTTGGCATACCTGGTCGAGCATAGTGGATACCGAGTTCGTCACATACGACTTTACACTCGTAATCATTATCAAACAAAACTTCTAAATGGTCAGCGACGAATCCGACTGGTACGTATACGAATGCTTCATACCCTTCTGCTTCATAAACATCACGCGTTAAATCTTGAACGTCTGGCCCGAGCCAAGGTTCAGGTGTTTGTCCTGCCGATTGCCATCCTGTAATCATATGTTTGACACCAGCACGTTTTGCAATCAACTCTGCCGTTTCTTTCAATTGATCCGGATACGGGTCACCGTTTGCAATGATTTTCTCAGGAAGACTATGCGCTGACACGACGAGGACCGCTTTTTCTTCTGTTACAGGCAGTGCATCGAATGTTTGACGAATCGCTTGTCCCCACCAGTTGATGAATGCTTCTTCTTGGTACCATGATTCGACAGAAGCAAGCTGAATTCCGTGTTTGTCCGCGACTTCTTTTGCTCGTCCATTGTATGAACGAATGCTGAATGTCGAATAGTGTGGTGCTAAAACAACCGTCACTGCTTCCGTGATGCCGTCTTTTGCCATTTGCTCGACCGCATCTTCGACGAACGGTTCGATGTGCTTGAGACCTAGATAGAGTTTGAACTCAATTTCGCCCGCATATTTTGCAGACAACTGACGATGTAATTCTTCCGCCTGGTCAATCGTGACTTGTGCAAGTGGCGAGACACCGCCGATTGCTTCATAACGCTCCGTCAGTTCAGCGAGTGCTTCAGGTGACGGTTTACGCCCACGACGGATGTGCGTGTAATATCGTTCGATATCTTCCGGTTTATACGGTGTTCCGTATGCCATTACGAGTAATCCAAGTGTTTTCATTTTGCTACCTCCATTTTTTCTTTCGAATAATCATGGATAAATGCAGTCAAGCGTTTTAAGACTTCTGGGTCGACTTCCGGGAAGATTCCATGTCCTAAATTAAAGATGAATCCAGGACGTTTCATTCCCATGTCAAGAATCTCTGTTGCTTTCGCTTCTAAGATTTCCCATGGTGCAAGTAAATAAGAGGGATCAAGGTTTCCTTGCAACGTTTTTGTCAACCCGCGTTCGCGTGCTTCGTCGATCGACAGACGCCAATCAAGTCCAACGACGTCGAGCGGTAAATCATGCCACTCTTCTGCTAAGTGACTTGCACCGACACCAAACATAATCATCGGAACGCCCGTTTCTTTTAATTCCGTGAAAATCCGCTCCATTGTCGGTTTGATGTAGAGAACATAATCTTTCTGACTTGTCGTTCCGACCCATGAATCAAAAATCTGAAACGCTTGAATCCCAGCATCAACTTGAGCTTTAATGTAGTCAATCACCATGTCTCCGAGTTTCTCCATTAATGCATGCCATACATCCGGATGTCCATACATCAATGCTTTCGTTTTATGGTAGCCTTTTGAAGGTCCACCTTCAATCATATAGCTGGCAAGTGTAAACGGTGCGCCTGAAAACCCAATCAATGGTACTTCTAATCGTTCCCGTAATAACTTGATGGTCTCGAAGATATATGGAATATCTTCTTTTTTAAACGGTTGTAGCGCCTGTACATCTTCCATCGTTTGAATCGGATTCGCGATGACCGGACCGATGCCACTTTTAATTTCAACATCAACACCCATAGATGGTAATGGCGTCATGATGTCTTTGTACAGAATCGCTGCGTCAACACCAAGTTGTTTAACCGGCAATTCAGTAACGTATGCACATAGTTCTGGATCATGTGTGATCTCGAACAGCGTACGCGTCTTTTTAATTTCACGATATTCCGCTTGATAACGACCTGCTTGTCGCATGTACCAGACAGGTACGTGGCCCACTTGTTCGCCACGGACCGCCCGTAAAAACGTATCATTGAAGTTTTTCATCATAACTACCCCTTTATACTCTTACTAACGCCCCAAAATAACGTACGATAAGTTTGTGAACACAGAAACATTATATCTGAAATGAAGAAGTCTGTGCCAATAAATCGGTTACAAAATTACAGTTCCTTATCCAGTTCATTAAATGTTCACCGTTTCTTGTAAAGACCAAACGCAGCATTCAATTGTCCCCGAATTAAATCAGTTCGTTGCTGCTCCGTTACTTTCCGCTCTTTTTCACGGATTTCATGCGTCCGCCAACCATCTTCGATTTTTTCTGCAACTTCAACTAGTCGTTCAATATCTGTAAATGAATATTTTCGTGTTTTCCCGTTCGTACGCTCCGGGAAAATAAGTTTCCGCTCCTCATAGTAACGAATCTGACGTTCCGATAACCCTGTCAATTCACAGACAATCCCGATCGACATCACTTTCTTTTCACGGTAACTCATCTTCGTCACTCCTTTTGATAAAAATACCATGTCAGATTTTCTGACACAAGTCGTTCCTTAAAAACAATTTCCGTTTAAAGTAAACACATACTTTAAATTGATAAAGGAGGAACGACGATGAATCTTGAAGAAATGATCATTTCAGTTGATACGTTTTATGTCTTATTCGCTACGCTACTCGTCTTTACGATGCAAATCGGTTTCCTATTACTTGAAACGGGAATGTTACGCGCCAAAAATGCAGGGCACGTCGCCGTCAAACAGCTCATTAGTTTTTCCGTCGCCGCGTTAGCTTTTTGGGCGATTGGGTTTGGACTGACGTTCGGAGACGGACCTGGTCTAATCGGAACGGAAGGATTCTTCTTACAAGGAGGGTTCTCAAGTCTCGACTGGTCAAATGTTACAATCGATGTTAAGTTCCTCTTCCAACTCTCATTCGTCGCTGTTTCCTTAGCGATTGCCTGGGGCGGGTTTGCTGAACGAGCTAAACTATCTGTTTATCTGCTGTTCGGAACATTCTTTGTCGCCATCATTTATCCAATCATCGCTCGCTCCGTTTGGGCAGGTGGTTTCCTCGGTTCACTCGGTATGCAAGACTTCGCCGGTTCGACCGTCGTCCACTTACAAGGTGGAATCGCCGCTCTCGTCGCCGCGTTAATTTTGAAAAAGCGGATTGGCGCTGAAAAAACGCCGCTCCTTGGTCACAACGTCATCTATTCTGTCGTCGGCGCCTTCATTCTTTGGTTATGCTGGTTCGGCTTCAACGCTGGATCGACATTGACGATTGCCGACGGGTTCTTCAGTTATGTCGCCTTGACGACGTTACTTGCGACAGCTGCCGGCGCACTCGGCGCACTCGCTATTTCTTTCTGGCATCGTCGTGTGGCAGACATTCCTTCGATTATCAACGGCGTACTTGCAGCACTCGTCGCGATCACTGCAGCCTGTGCATTTGTTGAGCCGTGGGGTGCCGTCGTCATCGGTTTCCTCGCAGGTATCATCACGTACGGAACAAGCATTTTACTCGCGCGCCGTGTCGATGATCCATTATGTGCCTTCTCTGTTCACGGTGTCGCCGGGATTTGGGGCACACTTGCTACCGGGTTCTTCGCCTCACCACGCCTCGTTGAAATCACAGGGATTGGACAAGCTGGATTATTCTACGGGGGTGGATTTGGTCAACTCGGTGTCCAAGCACTCGGTGTTGTCTTCGCCGTCGTCGTCGTCAGTGTCTTAAGTTATGCTTTCCTCAAACTCCTCGATGTAACGATCGGTCTTCGGATCACGCGAGAAGATGAACTCCGCGGACTTGATGTCGCTGAACACGGACAAGCTTCCTATGACCTCCCCGCTCCAATCAGTAAAGAACTAAAAGCAACGTACGATGCTGAAACTTCTGAAAAAGTGAATTAAGCTCTCGCTTTCTTAAACAAGAAACTAACCCCCGATTTCTCGTGCCTACTTAGGAACGAGAAATCGGGGGTTAGTCTGTCATACATTACATTTCATTTTCTGAGATACATTTCACTAACGGCAATGGCGATGATTGCCCCAATCAAGACGATAGGTTGTCCGTTCATTAACATAGCGATTAATGCTAATGCGATAATCTGAAGGATTGACGCGACCCGAATGACTTTTTTACGAGAGCTATTCGCATCTCCAAAAGGCAACAAGCGCGTTAAGAGGTGTGAGTCAATCGCTCGTGTGAACGGTGCCAATTGGAAACTTGTCAAACCACTGAAGGCAGGAATTGCAAACGTGACAAGCCATGGATTATCTTTTCCGAGCCAGATGAAGACTGCTCCAATCAATGTAAGCCGAACAATCAATCCAATTCCGTCTGTGCTACGAATGAGTTGCTTCATGTAAAGGTAGTCGAACGTTTGTTTTTTATCAAATTGAATTTTTTCGACGAGTTGACTTAAGATACGGCGTTGTTTATACGTCTTCGATAAGCGTGGAACATCGACGAACCAGTTCGCAATCCGATAGAAACGATCACGCGACTCTTGCTCGATTGCAATCCATTCCATCAGCGGTAACTGCTGATATTTTTTTAGGTGCAGCGTGACGAGCAGTAAGCTCGTAATCACTATACTGAAAATCGGCATGTCAATCATCACTAAAACCCCTGCACCCACTGCATGCAGAACGACAAGTCGGTGCGGAATCGCTTCTAGTTTCGATAGGTTCGCGCTCGCACCAATCATCGCGAGAGCGAAAAATAATACGATCATCTCAAGCGGACTCGTTGATTCCGTTCTTACATAAAGGACAGCGATTGCTAAAAACGGAATGACAACTCGAACCATTCCTAAAAAAGCATTGTACAGTCGGACCCGCTTCATATAAGAACTAAGTTGCGGCAAGTTCGGCAATAAAAATACTTGGTCAGCTTCGACTAAGAACGTTCGTGCCGTCCGATAAAAGGCGATGATAATGAATAAACCGCCCATCAGCAGATTTCCAGGAAAGTCGCCATTGATTTGATTCAGAAACCGCCCATAGACGACGAGAGCATATAATACGACGAAGTAGACCGTAAATAACAACCCACCGTTCGCCATGTACTTCGTGTACTTGGTCATTTCCGACATCGCAGCTTGATAGCGTTCTCGCCATAAGGTAGCACTCGTCATCCTTCTGCCTCCTCAATGGCAGCTACATAAATGTCATCAAGCGAACTATCCGTTAAATCAAAACGTTTCCGCAATTCCTCGGTCGTCCCCTCTGCTGCGATATGTCCATCGTGAAGGAGAATAAATCGATTACAATGCCGCTCCGCAGTCTCTAAAATATGTGTGGACATTAAAATACCTTTTCCATCGGTTTTTAATTCACTAAAAATATTCAACAATTCCCGGATCGCTAGTGGATCGAGACCAACAAACGGTTCGTCAACAATCAATAACTCACTGCCTGTGATTAAAGCACAGAGAATCATCGCCTTTTGTTTCATTCCTTTAGAAAATACACTTGGAAACCATTCCAGCTGTTTCGTCATCCGCAATCGCTCTGTGTAATGTTCGATTCGTTCTTGTGCTGTTTTCTCATCGACATCATACCCTTGCGCCATTAAGCGAAGGTGCTCTCGAAGAGTCAACTGTTCGTATAACATCGGCTGTTCCGGGATGTATGCCACTTGTTTCCGGTACGTTTGTTCATCAGCTGACAGACTGACACCGTTAATCAAGATTTCACCTGACTTAATGGGTAACAATCCTAATATGTGCTTAATCGTCGTCGATTTCCCGGCACCATTTAATCCAATCAGTCCAACTAACTCCCCTTGCTTTACTGCTATATCAATATGATGCAACACTGTTTTCGATCCATATCCACCTGAAAGATCTTTAATTTCTAATAACAAATCTAGCCACTCCTCTCATTAACTATCCTAGACAATTCATCCTTGTTTTTCTACTGTTGATGATTTTTTTTAAAAGAAAAGGTTTCAATACATCTTATTACGGCAATTACTCTAAGTGTAATCGTTACATCAATATATGAAAAACGATTTACAAAAATTGAAAGTGTATGTCACATCAAACGTTTTATAGAGAAGTAACTGGTCTAATCGTCTAGCTATCTTATCTACTTGTATTGTTTTACTTCTCATCAAAAATTACGTTTATGAGTCATTCATTTTCAAAGTGTTTATAACAACCTGAAAACAGGTAAATCTAAGTATGAAAAGGAGTGCTTCAAATGGGATTCTTATGGGCTTTAATCGTTGGTGGACTAATCGGTTGGGTAGCAAGTTTAATCATCGGGAAAGACGTTCCTGGTGGCATCATCGGTAACATCATCGCTGGTTTCATCGGCGCAATCATCGGACAGTCAATCTTCGGTTCAATGGGACCTGATCTTGCCGGGTTCGCAATCATTCCTGCAATCTTAGGTGCAATCATCTTAATCTTCATCGTGTCATTGATTCTTCGTGCCATTCGCAAGTAATCATTATCATCGAATAACAATTTAAATTAGAGGAGTGTTTTTAAATGGGATTTTTATGGGCTTTAATCGTCGGCGGTTTAATTGGTTGGGTAGCGAGCTTAATCATCGGGAAAGACGTACCGGGCGGCATCATCGGTAACATCATCGCAGGTTTCATCGGTTCAATGATCGGACAAGCCATCTTCGGGGACATGGGACCTTCTATCGGCGGTTTCGCGGTAATTCCTGCAATCATTGGTGCAATTATCTTAATCTTCATCGTGTCACTCGTTCTTCGTTCAGTAAATAAAAAGTAAGTAGCAGTAACCACTAAAACTAGTAATTCAAAGGAGTGTTTTTAAATGGGATTTTTATGGGCTTTAATCGTTGGCGGTTTGATTGGTTGGGTAGCGAGCTTAATCATCGGGAAAGACGTACCGGGCGGCATCATCGGTAACATCGTCGCAGGTTTCATCGGTTCAATGATCGGACAAGCCATCTTCGGGGACATGGGACCTGACCTTGGTGGATTCGCGATCATTCCTGCAATCATCGGTGCAATCATCTTAATCTTCATCGTATCGTTGATTCTTCGTTCAGTAAACAAAAAATAAGTAACAGTAACTACAACTACTAATTCAGAGGAGTGTATTTTAATGGGATTCTTATGGGCTTTAATCGTCGGCGGTTTAATTGGTTGGGTAGCGAGTTTAATTATCGGGAAAGACGTTCCTGGCGGCATCATCGGTAACATCGTCGCTGGTTTCATCGGTTCAATGATCGGACAAGCCATCTTCGGAGACATGGGACCTTCTATCGGCGGTTTTGCAGTCATTCCTGCCATCATCGGTGCAATCATCTTAATCTTCATCGTATCACTCGTTCTTCGTTCAGTTCGTAAACGGTAATAAAAACTAATTACTTGAGACCTTATTCAAACTAAAAAAGGAGTGTTTTAAATGGGATTCTTATGGGCTTTAATCGTCGGTGGTATCATTGGTTGGTTGGCAAGTCTTATTCTTGGTAAAGACGTTCCCGGTGGTATCATCGGTAACATCATCGCAGGTTTCGTCGGGGCCATGATCGGTCAAGCTCTCTTAGGTGACTGGGGACCAGTTATCGGAGGATTTGCGATTATTCCAGCATTACTCGGAGCAATCATCTTGATTCTAATCGTTTCGTTCATTCTTCGTGCAGTGAACAAAAAATAATAAATGAAAGCACCGGTAACAGACTCGAAGTTCTCAAAGTCGTTACCAGTGCTTTTTTTGTACCATCAGCGAAATTCTAACCACATTTTATCCGAACGCTCGATTACTCTTTTTTCTGACCGTAAGTTAAGCCACCCTAGTATATCTTCAAAGAAGCTCGTCGGGTACTCCCAGACGGTCCCGATCGATTCATTACTTTTCGATTCCGGTTTACCGGCGACTGCTTCAAGCTCAGACGGCGTCTTATTTAAATCAATCATGATGCTTTTTACATCATTGTTTGCATACGTCACTTCAAAACCGTCGTACACTGCACGATTTGCTACATTTGATGCGGGAGGACCAAATTCTTTTTCAACAGAAGAACGGTTCTCATCCAAATAAGCTGTCATCGCGTCGATCGACTTGCCTGTTCTTGCCTCGACTTCAGTTTCTAACAATTTTTCGATGTCTAATCCATACTGCTCCGTGACGTCTGGTTTGATTTGCTTCGCCAACTTAAACGTTACTTCCGTTGTTTTTTCGTCTCCCAGTTGAACGGTTTGACGGTCTCGTCCCGTCTTACCATTGGCTTCGACACTTGCAAGTACATCGTACTCACCCGGAAAACGTTTGATTTTCAACGGCTCATCCTCCTGGACGCCTACTTCTTCATCATCTATGAAGACGGTCGTCTCTGGTACATCACTCGTTACTTGAAGTAGCTGTTTATTTAGATGAAGCACATATTCGTCATACCAAAAGCGCCCTGCTGTTTTTTTTAGCTCGAACAAATCCTGTTCATTTTTCTCTGCTGTAGGTTCAGGGTAGTTTCGCTGATCGGCTCTAATCTCCGCCGCTGCTCGGCTGAGACGTCCATCCTCTGCCTGAAACCATTTCATCAAACGAGTTGCTTCCGCAATCGATACGACCTGATCATCTTCATAGACGAGTTTTTGGAACGCAGCCCGATCCTGATCGTTCACGGCTTTCACAAAAACAGCTTCTGTACGCTCTCGCTCAGCAGCCGGCTTGATTTGGCTTACGTACCCCCAGACTCCCCCTGCAACTAAGAGGAGAACGATTCCGATGATGAGCAAACGCTGATTTCGTTTTTTCCTTCGTTCATGTAACGTCATACGAGACGGCATCGTGAGTTCCCTACTTTCTTTAATCTTGTGTATCTAAGTGTAAAAACGTTTGATTACGTTGTCAATCACACTTAAGATGGAGATAATTCTATTTTTATAAAAGGAGTAATCCCTATGCAAAAAGATAACTGTATTTTCTGCAAAATTGCTAAGCACGAAGTACCTAGCCATAAAGTCTTTGAAAATGATGAGGTTCTTGCATTCCTCGATCTTTCTCAAGTTACGAAAGGTCATACATTAGTCATTCCAAAACAACATGCAGATCACGTATACGATTTATCCGTCGAAGATGCTCAATCAGTCTTTGCCGTTGTTCCGGAAATTAGTCGTGCCTTACAAAAGGAAACACAAGCTGCTGGCATCAACATTCTATCGAACACGGGCAAGGTCGCTGGACAGTCCGTATCACACTTTCATATTCATTTAATCCCACGGCATGATAAACATGATGGTTTTGGCGCAAAATGGGAAGTTCATAATGAAGACTACACGGCTGAAGAGCTTGCCATTTTAGCAAATTCAATCTCGACTCACCTGTAAAAAGACCTTCGAATGCATTATTCCATACACCCTTTTTTAGAAATATTGTCAAAATAGGTTTCCAATATCGGATTTTCGGTAAAATAATATGAAACAAATATTTTAATATTAAAGAAGGAGGTAAACTATGTCGAAGCGTCCCCAACGTAACTGGGTCGCTTTTGGTGCTACGCTGTCGCTTGTGACTTTTTACGGTTTGAAGGCGCTTCGCCAAGGTACTAAAAGTGACTCTTCGAATGGTAAACAACGTCGAAATTCTTATTCTACAATCGTAACGAACGTGCAGGATTTAACACAGGAGGGCAAGAACTTAATAGAGACAGCTAAAATTTCCGGTACAACCTTCAAAGATGAAGTTACGAAAGATGTCTCTGTGTATCAAGCCGAGATTCAAGAATCCATTTCGCGTATCCAAGAATTAGCTGATGAGGCGAAACAAGATGCGGATCACCTCTCTCCTCAAAAGTAAGGTCCATTGCTTCGATTTGTTTTTTGTATAGTTTGCATTTTGCGTTTTTTAGCCATCGTCACCTTTCGAAAGGATGAGTCAGATATGGAACATGAAAAATTATATCCTGGACAAGAAGCACTGTTATACAGTCATAAAATTGTCCAGCTGAGCAAAGCACTATGGAAAACGGTAGAAAAAGATTGGCAAAATTGGATTAAGCCCTTTGATTTAAACATCAATGAGCATCATATCCTCTGGATTTCACATGCTTTAGGTGGTGCTTCGATTTCTGAGATCGCGAAGTACGGTGTCATGCACGTTTCAACGGCGTTTAACTTCTCTAAAAAATTAGAAGACCGTGGTCTGTTGACATTCTCGAAGAAAGAGACGGATAAACGAAATACGTACGTCCAGCTTACACCAGCCGGCGAAACGTTATTACTTGAAACCATTCAAGCGTTCCGCCCGGAAGAGAATGGTGTCTTCCGTGCCTCACTCCCGCTTCAAGAATTATACGGGAAGTTTCCTGAGCTGACGGACATCTCTGCGATCGTTCGTCGTTTATACGGAGACAGTTTCATGGATATCTTCGCTGAAACGTCGAAAATGATTACAGAAGAAGCTGATCGTCGCCCGCAAGACCCTGTCATCGATTCAATCAAAAAGGCATGAATTCGTTTAGTATTTGAAGAGCTAGCGTTCTGGCCGATGCCTAGAGCGCTTTTTTTGATTGCGGTCATATTACTAGCCAATGTCAAACATCGCTTCCCCTTCACAATTTCCCATAAAAATAGTCATCAACGCGGATCGTGTATGTGATAGCATAGAAAGGAGCAAACATCTTTTGAAAAGGTGTGCAGCTGTCAACCTAGCCAGGATATGATATGATAGAACGGTTGAAATAAATGGTAAATTAGGGGTGTATGTATGAAGAAGAAATTTTTAAGTGCAGCAGCAGTCGCAAGTGTTTTCACACTAGCAGCGTGTGGGTCAAATGATGAAGCCGTCATCAACTATAAAGGTGGCGAAGTGAACAAGGCTGATGTCCAAGAAGAGGCCTATGAAAAAGCGGGTGCACAAATCGCTTTCCAACAAACAATGAACGAGCTTCTTGAAAAAGAATATGGCAAGAAAGTAACGGATAAAGAAGTAGAGGCAGAAGTCAAAAAAACAAAAGACCAATTCCCGGATGAAGAGCAATTCAACTCTACATTGGAAACAGCCGGTATTAAAAGTGAAAAAGAATTCGAAAAAGTTCTTCGCACACAAATGCTCTTAACAGAAGCAAAATCTGCAAAATCTAAAGTAACAGATAAAGAAATTGAAGAACGTTTCGATCAAGAAAAAGTTGAAGTAAAAGCAAGCCATATTCTTGTCGAAAAAGAATCAGAAGCAAAAGCAATCAAAAAAGAGTTAGATGACGGTGGAGACTTCGCAAAAATCGCGAAAGAGAAATCGACAGATACAGGTAGCGCTACGAAAGGTGGAGACCTCGGTTACTTCACAAAAGGTAAAATGGTCGAGGAATTCGAAACGTATGCCTTCAAAGATGGCGTTGAAGGTAAAATCTCTGATCCAATCAAAACGCAATTCGGTTACCACATCATCAAGGTAACGGATCGTAAAGAGAAAAAAGATTTCACACTTGAAAAAGAAAAAGACCGGATCAAAAAAGAACTTGCTGAAGAAAAAGCAGCACAAGTCAATCCGAACGATATCTACCGTGCATTGATGAAAGAGTACGATGTCAAAGTCGAAAATAAAGACTTTAAAGACGCATTTGATCTCGATAAACAAGAACAAGAACAAATGCAGCAACAAATGATGCAACAACAGCAATAATCAAAAAACGCCGATGATTCCGTTTTCTATACGGAGTCATCGGCGTTTTCTATACATATTTTCTGAACATGGCGACCAAGTGCGTAGATGAAGCAACTCCCCCGCCTGAAAAAAGCACATGTGCGAAAGCGTGATTCCTTTTTAAGTCCGTTCTTTTTTGATCAACGAATGGGCGCACGTTCGTATTGCTTCGGAAGGATGACCTCATCATGGAGTTCTGCCGCTGCATGATGAACCCAGTACGGTTGCCGTAAGAGTTCACGTGCGAGTAATACGACATCAGCACGTTGACTCCGTAAAATCTCTTCTGCCATCGTTGCTGTCGTAATTAATCCAACTGCCCCTGTCTTGATTCCTGTCGCTTGCTTGAGCTCTGCAGCATAGGGAACTTGATAACCAGGGTATACGTCTGGAACTGCATTAGCGACGACGGCACCGGAGCTACAATCGAGTAAATCGATACCTCGTTCTACTAATGCTTGCGCGAGTGGAATATAGTCCGTCGCTGTCATTCCACCCGGTGCGTGATCAGCTGCTGAAATCCGGACCCATAGTGAGATATCCGATTTTGCTTGAATGCCTTCGATGATTTCAAGTAAGAAACGCATCCGGTTTTCAAGCGATCCGCCATACTGATCGTTTCGCTCATTTGATAACGGTGATAAAAATGTATTGATTAGATAGCCATGTGCCCCATGTAATTCAATGAAATCGTACCCTGCTTGTTCAACGCGTAATGCTGCATCGATAAATTGTTGCTGAATTTTTTTAATGTTTTCTATAGATAACTCGGCTGGACTTCCATATGAATCATCAAAGGCAATCGGACTCGGTGCGACAGGCGGACGTGCTGTCGTACTTTTCCGTCCCGCATGTGCTAGTTGTACGCCAGCTTTCGCCCCTGCTGCTTGTACTTGCTCCGCAATCCGTCGTAAGCCTTCAATTTGCGAATCTGACCAAATTCCTAAATCGCCTGCCGAAATCCGTCCGTCAGGTGTCACAGCTGTCGCTTCTAACATGACACCTCCGACACCCCCTACTGCGCGGGACGCGTAATGTGTCACGTGCCAATCCGTCACCTTACCGTCTTCTTTCGCGCTATACATACACATCGGTGCCATGATGACACGATTACGAAACGTCACATTCCCAATTTCGATTGCTTCGAATAATTTTGCCTTCATTTTATTCTCCCCCTACCGCTGATTATAATTTTGGTCGATAAAACGAACGGTTGTCGAGTGCAAACGAACGTTCAGAGAATTGTCCTGGTTCCACGTATTCAAGAAGACGATCCATCATCGTCATTCGTGCATCCAAGTTATCAATTAAAAATAACACTTCTGCTTCGCGCATTTGAGGTGCTACTGCCGATCCCCACTCAGGACGACCGTGATGACTGAGCACTAGATGTTGTAAGACCGTCAACACTTCAGCATCAATCTCGAGTTCTGCTCCGACTTTTTCAAGTTCTGCGACCATTAATGAAATATGACCGACAAGTTTTCCAGGAAGCGTATACTCTGGCGTGACAGGATCTGATAACTCTTTTATTTTTGCATAATCATGTAACACGACACCCGCTACGAGTAGATCGCGATTCAATGTCGGATAGAGCTTCGCGATTTGATCGGCAAGCTTCAGCATCGACAGTACGTGGTACGATAACCCTGAATAGAACGCATGGTGGTTCTTAACAGCCGCCGGATGCGTAAAGTAGGCATTAAAGTTTTTAGTGACAAGGTGTTTGACGATTTTTTTCATATCCGCTTGTTGAATCGACTCGATGTACTGGAGTACTTCTGTTTCGATTTGTTCCCGCGGGAGCGGTGCTGCCTGAATGTACTCTTCAACATTGGTCTCATCGAGTACCGTAATTTGTTTTAGTTTCAACTGTGTCCGGCCGCGATAATCCATCACTTCACCTGCCGCATGGACGATGAACTTAGGTGCATACTTTTCGACATCACTCGTATCCCACATCTTCGTCTCAATTTCACCTGTCTTATCTGCTAAAATCAATGTGAGATATGGTTTTCCGTTCGCCGCGATGCCTTTCATCGACTGCTTAATCATCACACGTTGATCAAGCATTTCTCCAACTGCCAGTTGTCCAATACCTTTCATTTCACAACACGTCCTTTATTTTAGAAGTTAATCGTATCTTTAATATTTTTCATTATGCTTACTGCAATTCACTTATTTATTCTACTATATGGGAGCCTTAAACATGAAATTCGATTCGCACTTTAACTGGTACCGCTACATGACTGTATCAGACTACGACCAACAACTAAATAACGAAGAGACCGTCAGTCCCTCAAAAATTGAGTGGGTTCGTCAGCTTCGTACAAAAGATGTCAACTTTACCCGAGCAGAACTCGGTGTCTTATACGGTTCAATCGTGACTTGGCAAAATCCTGACGACAAAAGCGACCGTCGCTTCATCTGCTATTACATCACGCCTACTGAACTCATCACGATCGGACTCTCTGAACATATTATGTCACTGACTGCACCGTTTGACTCAAAAACAGCTTTTGATGCCTTTTATGCGATTCTTTCGTTACAAATGAATACGTACTTTTCAGGCATCGATGACTTTGAAACGGAACTCTTTTCTCGACAAGATGAACTCCGGGGCAACATCAATGAGAATTCACTCGATAGCATCTTTGCCTTACGCGATACAATTGAGAACTGGTCCGACTTAATCGTCCCTTTTCAAGAATTGATTCTCGCAGGCCAAGAAGCCTTCGTTGCAGTCACTGATTTTGAACAACATCTTCCGTTTCGCCTTGCCAAACGACGTGTCGAGCGTTTATTGATGTTGATTGAACACTATCAAAAAGATATTGAGGTTCTGCTCGATTTATCGACGACCGTCTCGAACTTCAGGGGAAATGAAATCATGAAGGCCCTGACGATCTTCACGGCTGTTGCGACCCCGATGATGGCCCTCGGCGCGATTTGGGGCATGAACTTCAAGAACATGCCCGAACTTGACTGGAAATACGGTTACGCAGGTGCACTTACCCTGATCGTGATTACGACCGGCGGAATCTTTTATTGGATGAAATGGCGTGGATGGCTCGGAGCACTCGTTCGCATGCCTAAAAAACGGACAAAAAAATAGATATAAGAACATAAGTTCGTTATACTTAGTTTATCATATTTAGTTGGAGGAGGTGACTTTTGATGGGACGAAAAATCATTCATATCGATATGGACGCTTTTTACGCTTCTGTCGAACAACGCGATCGCCCTCACTTAAAGGGTGTTCCTGTCATCGTCGGTGGCCCTCCTCATGCACGTGGAGTCGTCGCGACTTGTTCCTATGAAGCACGGAAGTACGGTGTCCACAGCGCGATGCCATCTCGTCGTGCCTTTCAGCTCTGTCCGCGTGCCGTCTTCATCCGTCCCCGATTCGACGTCTATCGTGCAGTTAGTGCGCAAATCATGGAACTGTTTCTTGAAGTCACACCGCTTGTCGAACCATTATCACTCGATGAAGCGTACCTCGATGTGACGGAGAATAATTTAAATATGACGAGTGCGACCCACATCGCAGAGTATATCCTTGCTGAAATCAAACGCCGGACGGACTTGACGGCATCCGCTGGTGTCTCTAATTCGAAGCTCGTCGCAAAGATTGCTTCCGGTTATCAAAAACCGAACGGCTTAACCGTTCTCCCACCTGAGGAGGTACTTCCCTTTTTGTCTTCTTTACAAATCGGTGACTTGCATGGTGTTGGGAAAGTCACCGAGCAGACGCTTCGAAAACATGGATTTGAGACCGTCGCTGATATCCAACAGTCACCGGTCGAAGAACTCCGCGGGTTACTCGGTCGGGACCGTGGAACAGAATTGTATACGATGGCCCACGGTGAAGACGAACGTTTAGTCCGTCCCCACCGTGAGCGCAAATCGATTGGATCTGAAACGACCTTCGAAGAAGATACGGAAGATATTGATACGATTTTCGAAACCTTAAAGCGAGAGGCCCAATCTGTCGTCCGTAGTCTGCAACAAAAAGAACTCGTTTGTCGGACGGTCACCGTTAAGTGGAAAACAGAGACATTCCAATCACGTTCAAAACGTTTCACCTTTCTTGAAGAGACGAACGACGAAGATCGGTTACTCACGGTAACGACAAAATTATTTAATGAAATCGAATTCACGGGTCCGATTCGTTTAATCGGAATGAGTGTCAGTCATCTTGAAGTACCACCAAAGTCGAGACAATTAACGTGGCAAGATATTGACTCCTACTTGTAAAATGAATGACTATTCAGTACACTTGAATTAGTTATTTTATTAAAGGAGGAAGAGACATGCTCTATACACTTACTGTATTCGCGGACCGTGGAGAAACTTTACTCGATGATACGTTTGAATCACCTAACGATTCAGATGCAAGGGAGGAAGGGATCCGTCGTCTCAAAGAAGGAAAGTTCGAACATAAAGGCGCCCGCGTCACGCGTGCCGGTAAATTAATTCATTTCGAGCGTGCTTATTTACCTAAAATTGTGCCTGTTGCAGGCAGTTCAACATAAGTTCTTATTGAAATCAGAGTCATCTATGTACAAATTAAGAGGAACGCGACGAAAAAGAAAGAATCTTCTATTGTCTAATGCCACTTTGTCTACACACCGAGAGCCCCGGACATTGTCCGAGGCTCTGTTTACATCTTATTGCACGTCGTCTTGATTTTGCTCCATCATTGGCGCATAAAGTTCTTCGAGCGGCTTCATGATGATTTGAGTAACTTCCGTCAACATCGTATGCATCCGTTGTTCTTCTTGCATCAATTGACTGATGAGTGGATTGTTTTGAACTTCCAACATTTTTGCTTGAGCTGAAGCCATATCGTCAGGTGTGATTTCTTCACCTTCCATTTGCTTTTGTTGAAGCTCAAGTTGAACGTTACGGAATGAAGCAAACAGTTCATTCGATGCTGGATCAGCGTTCACTTGTGTGTATAAATCTTGTAATGTTGTGTACTCCGGAGTTTCTCGCAGTGCACGTTCGAGCGTATAGGCGTGGTCATACAAATTTGTTTCAGACATATTAAAACCCTCCAATTTAGTTAAGCAATCACGATGATTGCTTGTATCATCCCAATTAAACCACCTAACAGTCCTCCAAGCCAAGTGATAGCCCGGAATTCCTTCCGAGAAATCGATAAGACGATTTCTTCGAGATACTGTGTATCGAGTAGGTCGACCTCATCACGCACAATCGATTCGACGTCGAGTGTCGTCATGATTCGTTCTGCGTGTTTCACCGCTTGGTCAATCAACCGGTCGACAATCACCGGAACGAACTCGGTCCGCACTTTCTCATCAAACCGGCCGAGATAATGGTGTAATGGCTTATCCAACGTTTCTGTTAGTGGAATCCGGTTGATGATTTCCGATTTGACGCGTTCGATGACTTGTTTCTCTAACTCTTCATCAAGGAGTGTATGAATCGGACGTTCCATCACTTGTTCGATTTCTTTCTCGACCATTTCAGTAATGAACTGACGCGTCGACTCTCCTTGTAATACCCGTTTGATTTCAGGTTGAATCATCTCCACCAAATTGATATTCGCAAGTAACATCCCGAACATTCCGCCTCCAAGTTTTCCTTGGATGAATCCGGCGGCCGTCTCCTCTAATTTCATCTTCCCTTCTGGACTATCAAAATAAACATCCGTTTGTTTTAACAATGCATCTACGACGTCAGGGATTGCTTCCTTGACTTTTAAGACTCCGCCTTCGCCGATGACTTCTTGAATCGTTGAGTTTTTCAGATGAATCACGCCGTCCATCAATTCATGTTCAAGCGTCTGTTCGATTTTTTTTCGCAATTGTTCTTCCGGTTGATTGACGAAGCGGCCGATCACTTCTCGAATCGTGACGGTTGAGTGTACCCATTTCATGAGTTCGGTCGTGACAAGATTTGTAACGGCCTCGTGCATCGCAGGTTGTCGAAGGCGTTTCCCGATTCCTTCAGGGGTCACTAAATGCTTGACAACGGTCCGTCCGAGATTGGCTGCTAGTTCATCGCGCCGTTTCGGAATTAGACCTGGTGTAAAAGGAATCCGGTACTTTCCGATATATTTTGCTTCTAGCGGTCGAAATAACATACGAATCGCAAGATGGTTCGTGACTGCACCGATTGTTGCACCTAATACAATCATTCCGATGATTTTTAAGATGGTCATGAATTCGATTTGCATAGCTCATCGTTCCTTCCGAATTTAGTATTGTGGTAAAGTCTGAGTATCACTTTTTACGTAGGAGAGATGTAACGTGCTACAGCAATTGATTTCCTTATTCAAAGATCAGTTATCGACAGACCCCACGGTATATTGCATGGATAATTATAGCGTATATCAGTTAGCGGATGGGCTTCGTTTCGGAATCGAAAGTTCCGCGTTGTCCGGGCGTGAAATCGACTTATTGAATTTAATCGCAGAACGCGTCGTCGTTTCAGCATCAACCGATACAACTTACTGGCATCAGCGTCTGGAATTATCGAGCGCCGTCGAGCACGAACCCTTCCGGATGACCCATTTCTTATTCAATCAACTCGATGATCGGACGACTGAAGATCTCGAACAGCTATTGACTTCTTTTTTCGACTCCTCGAGCATCTTTGTCCCCTTGACGACGACTCGACTGCTTGTCATTGAACGAGATGAGTTAGTGAGCGAACATGATTTAAATGACTTATTCACAGCTTTACAATCTGATTTTCTAACAGATGGAAAAGTATTAATCGGTCAACGCCGAATAAATGGAGATATCGCAGTCCAGTTCCGTCTAGAACAAGCAGCCCTTAACCTGCTTCCGTTCCGTGTCGAACGTTTCTTACCTGCCCTCACACGACTCGCTCTTTTATCGGAAACGGTCCGTGACGAGCTGACAGATCGCTTCATTGCACCACTCGAACCTGAATCGCGTGAGACGATTGATGCTTTCTGTCGTGCCAATCTGAATGTATCGTTGACAGCAAAACACTTATTTCTTCATCGTAACAGCCTTCAGTACCGACTTGACCGGTTGACAGAACAGACAGAAATCGATATTCGATCGTTTGAAGGTGCCGCCTTTTTATATACCTTGTTACTTCTAGCATAGTGCCCAAATGAAAACGGTTGCATTTCGTCATCTTGTCCATGTTCAGTTGATCCCTTTTCTTCTATACTAAGGATTGTAAGCGTTACATTACCCGATCACACTACTAGGAGGATATACACATGGCAGATATTCGTCTTGAACATATTGATAAAATTTATTCCGGCTCAGCAAAGGCCGTTGACGACTTTAACCTTCACATCCAAGACAAAGAATTCATCGTTTTCGTCGGACCATCAGGTTGTGGTAAATCAACGACACTTCGGATGATCGCTGGACTCGAAGAAATCTCGGGTGGAGATTTCATCATCGATGGTAAACGGATGAATGACGTCGCACCGAAAGACCGTGATATCGCAATGGTTTTCCAAAACTATGCGCTGTATCCACATATGAACGTGTTTGATAACATGGCATTCGGACTCAAGCTACGTAAGTTCCCGAAAGACGAAATCAAACAGCGCGTCGACAATGCGGCACGTATCCTTGGACTTGAAGAGTACCTCGAACGGAAACCAAAAGCATTATCAGGTGGACAGCGTCAACGTGTTGCAATCGGCCGTGCCATCGTTCGTGATGCAAAAGTCTTCTTGATGGATGAACCCCTCTCGAACTTGGACGCAAAACTCCGTGTTCAGATGCGTAAAGAAATCATCCAACTTCATAAACGTCTCGAAACGACGACGATTTATGTTACCCATGACCAAACAGAAGCGATGACGCTTGCGACGCGTATCGTCATCATGAAAGCAGGTCTCATTCAGCAGGTCGGTTCTCCTAAAGAAGTATACGATCACCCGGACAACATGTTCGTCGCCGGATTCATCGGATCGCCTTCGATGAACTTCCTAACAGGCAAACTGGCTGACGATGGACTTTTCCACGTCACAGGGACAGAAGAGAAATTCGAAGTCCCTGAAGGCAAAATGAAAGTTCTCCGTGAACGCGGCTATACGAGCAAAGACCTCGTCCTCGGAATCCGTCCGGAAGACATTCATGCTGAATTGATTTATCAAGACACAAAAACAGCACACCGTTTCCCGGCACATATCGAAGTTTCCGAATTGATGGGTGCAGAATCGTATCTCTATTCCAAGGTAGGTAATCAAGCCTTCACAGCTCGTGTCGACTCACGCTCACACGTCGAGATGGGATCAGATCTCGACCTCTTCTTCGACATGACAAAAGCGCATTTCTTCGACGCTGCAACTGAAGCGACAATTCGTTAATTTCAACTGAATGTTTACTTTTCTAAGACTGTCCATTCGTGGGCAGTCTTTTTTATTGACAGACGTTCTTGTAACTTTGTATGATACTGCTTGTAGTCTTAAATTAATCCTATTCGAAAACTAGGAATTGAAATCATTTATTTTTAAAGGAGAGAGCGCTATGAAACACGGACTAAAGCTAGCAGTAGCAGCACTATCAACGGCGGGGGTGTTAGCAGCGTGCGGCGCTTCTAATGAAGAAGCAAGCAAAGACAGTAAGATGATTACGGTTGGTACTGAAGCGACATACCCACCATTTACGTATAAAGAAAAAGGCGAACTGACTGGTTATGACATCGATGTCATGAATGAAGTCGCTAAACGCGCCGGCTATAAAGTCGACTATAAAGCAATGGACTTTAAAGGATTGATTCCAGCACTTGATTCAGAACGTATCGATGTCATCGCGAACCAAATGGGTATCACGGATGAGCGGAAAGAAAAGTATGCATTTTCTGATGCATATACGGTATCCGGATCAACAATCATCGTCAATGAAAAAACGGACGACATCAAAACACTTGATGATTTAAAAGGTAAAGTCGTTGGTTCGACACAAGGTTCGCTTTATGCAAAGACAGCAGAAGATGCTGGCGCAAAAGTGAAGTATTATAAAGGTGCAAACCAAGTTTTAAAAGATCTTGAAGCAGGACGTGTTGATGCTGCGATGAACGATCGCTTGTTCGTTTTGACTGAACTCAAAAAAGCCGGTTATAAAGTGAAAGCAGTCGGAGAAACATTTGATAAAAATGAGTCTGGTTTCATGATGGCAAAAGATAGCAAGTATGCAGAGGACTTCAATGAAGCACTTGCAGAAATGAAAAAAGACGGTACACTTGCAGACATCGGTAAGAAATACTTTGACGAGGATATCAGTCAGTGACGGAATTGTTCACGATCGTTCGCGATAATGCGAACGTCTACGGAGAGGCGATTGGCATTACACTTCTTGCAAGTGGACTTGCCATCGTCTTTGCGCTTTTCCTCGGGTTGATTCTTGCCGTCATGCGTGACAGCCGCTTCACCGTCTTTAGCGGTTTCGCTCGATTGTATGTCTCGTTCTTCCGCGGAACACCTTTACTGTTACAGATTTTGATTTTATATAATGGTCTTGTCGCATTACAACTGACGGGCTTTCAGGCACTCGCTTTTGGATTATCACTGCACTTTTCCGCTTATATTTCGGAATCGTTCCGTGCCGCCATCGCTTCTGTCGATCGCGGGCAATGGGAAGCAGCTGATTCGCTCGGAATCCCGCGTCGGAAAACGTTCAAGGACGTCATCCTTCCTCAAGCATTATCACGCGCCATTCCGCCACTGTCGAATTCTGTCATCGATATCATTAAATCGACGTCACTCGGTACGCTTGTCGCTGTCGAAGAGTTAACGTATGTCTCGGATCAAATTTCTGCTACGACCTATCTCGTCATGCCACTTCTGCTGTTCTCAGCAGCGATTTACTGGATCATGTCGACGCTCGTACAGATGGTTCAACACCGCTTAGAAGTTCGCTTTAGCATCCCGAATTAAATGAAACCAACTTGGAATGGTCAGCACATTCCAAGTATTTTTTTGTTCTTTTTAAGGTTTAACACTAGGCAACACGGGAATAATCAAGTATACTAATAAAAAATCAGAATTATCTGATAACTTTAAAAGGAGCGTGGCCAAGATGAAACAAGTAATTGAAGCTTTCCGTAGACAAGATGCAGAACAGCGGATTCCAGTGCTACGCCTCGAGATTGATTATGAGCTCAGCACACTCTTTGATGCTATCCAAGTCAGTGACCAAGCTGCCGTAGTTGCCAGTAAAGAACGTCTAGATAAATACCGCCAGGAGATGCTTCGCCTAGAAGCGTGACCCTATAGATACCCATCTCAAATCCCCCTTGAGATGGGCTTTTTGTGCAAAAAAAATAGCCCGGAGGCTATTTTTAGGCTATGGCCAAACTCTAATGAAGGATTTATACCGATATGATCGTGTGTAACGCTTCCCTGTCTCGCCTCGTCTCAAAAGCGTCACTTTTCCGTTGACTCCTACGGGGAAAAGTGCGTTTTTAACGCACTGTCAGAGGTAGGCAAGACCCTGCTCGTTATCCGCTAGGATCAAGGAGCAACGGCTTGCCTCTCGCCCGAGGAATGCAACGGAACAGGGATAAGCTTTTATCTCACCCTATGTTACTTCGGCTAGACGCTGAAAATAGCCCGAAGGCTATTTTTTTAATCGACGTCACGTCCGCGAGACGCTTTCAAAATTTCGAACCACTGTTCACGTGACAATGTCAAACGCGTCGCATTGACCGCGGATTCAATCCGTTTGATTTTCCCTGAACCGACAATCGGCATGATGCGTGCCGGATGTTTCAAGAGCCACGCATAGGCGACTTCATCAATATCTGTCGCTCCGATTTGTTGTCCGATTTCTTCAAGCTTATCTCGTAAGACGCGATATTCTTCTTCTTTGAATAACCGTCCACCGGCGAGCGGACTCCATGCCATGACCGGCATCTCGTTTTCATGGCAAAGATCCACCGATCCATCTTCGAAATGTTTCAGTTCAGCAACTGAGAGTTCCAATTGATTCGTCACGAGCATGAACGGTAGACGTGATTGAATTAAACTTTGTTGAGCTGGCGTATGATTCGATAAACCGAACGTCCGAACTTTACCGGACTCTTTTAATTCAACAAACGCTTCGGCAATTTCGTTCGGGTCCATCAATGGATCCGGTCGGTGAATCAATAACGTATCAATGTATTCGACACCAAGTTCCTTTAATGAACGTGTCGCATTTTCAATGATATGTTCTTTTGTTGTATCGTAAAATGAAAGGTTTTGATCGGAATAGTAGTTCCCTTTCATCTTGATCCCCGTTTTCGTCACAATCTCCATTCGTTCACGTAATTCTGGTTTTAAGGCCAACGCTTCTCCGAACAAACCTTCATTCGTATAATCCCCGTAAATGTCCGCATGATCAAACGTCGTGATCCCAAGCGCTAAACATTGCTCAATCAAAGCAAGACGTTCTTCTGCCGTCATGTTCCACTCATTTAATCGCCATAATCCATGAATCACACGCGAAAATGACAATTCTTCTGTTAGTTGAATTCGTTCCATTCCAATTCATCCTTTCGATCTCGTACTTTTTCTGTCCCATTTAACTCTACAGGAAGTTGGTAACGGTTGCACGGATTTCGCTTTTCACAAAAAGGCACGAGATACCTGTCCGGTACTCGTGCCTTGATAATCATTTAGTCAACGGTCTTACTGAATTTGTTCCACTTCTTGCATCACTTCATCTTCAATCAGTTGACGTTTACGTGTCGTATCCGCCGCATCCGGTGAAGTTACACTGAAGTAAAACTTGATTTTCGGTTCCGTTCCTGATGGGCGGAGGCAGAACCATGAACCATCCTCAAGCGTGAACTTCAGCACGTTCGATTTCGGAAGATTGATTGGCGATGGTTTGTGTTGAATCAAGTCGTGCGCCATGCTCGCATCGTAATCTTCGAACAAGACCACTTTCTCTCCCGCCACTTGTTTGGGTGGGTTTTCACGGAACGTGTTCATGATTCGTCCAATTTGTTCCACTCCGTCCTTTCCTTTTAACGTCAGTGAACGTAACGACTCTTCGAAGTAACCGAACTGTTCGTAAATGGCTTGTAATGCCTCATACAACGTCCGTCCTTCTTTCTTATGGTACGCTGCCATCTCTGCTGCGAGTAAGCACGCCTGGACAGCATCCTTGTCGCGACAAAAATCGCCGATCAAATAACCGTAACTTTCTTCATAACCGAACAGGTATTCATATTCACCTGACGCATTATATTGTTTAATTTTTTCACCGATGAATTTAAAGCCCGTTAATGTGTTTTCGACATGCAGATTGTAATGACGGGCAATTAACGCACCGAGTTCTGATGTTACGATTGTTTTCGCGACAAAGCCGTTCGCCGGTAATGTACCTTGGGCTGATTTTTGCGACAGGATGTAGTCGAGTAACAATGCACCCGTTTGGTTTCCTGTCAGTACCGTCCATTCCCCACTTGCATCGCGCGTCGCTACACCGACGCGGTCTGCATCAGGATCTGTCGCGAGCAGTACATCCGCGTCGACCCGATTCCCGTATTCGATGGCAAGTTCAAACGCAGCGTGTTCTTCCGGGTTCGGTGACGAAACCGTTGGGAACGCCCCGTCCGGTTTTGCTTGTTCTTCAACGACCGTCACGTTTTCAAAACCGTAGTTCTTTAGTCCGACAGTAACAGGAACAAGACCTGTTCCGTGAAGTGGCGTGAACACAATTTTTAATGAATCTTGCAACTCGTCTTGAATCGCCGGTAAAACACGAATCGTTTTTAATTTTTCTTGATACGCATCATCGATTTGTTCTCCGACACGAACGATAAGTCCATTTGCCCGAAGGACTTCTTCTGCTTCTAACACGATCGATAGTTCATCTTCAACTTGATCGACATACGATACGAGTTCATCCGCTTCTTTTGGCGGCAATTGTCCACCGTCATTACCGTATACTTTGTAACCATTGTACTCAGGCGGGTTGTGGCTTGCCGTAATGACGATCCCCCCTGCAGCGCGAAGCTCACGTACAGCAAACGATAATTCTGGTGTCGGACGTAGTCCATCGAATAAATATGCTTTAATGCCATTGCTTGCAAGCGTTTTTGCTGCTTCTAAAGCAAACTCAGGCGAAAAGTGACGCGAGTCATGTGCAATGACGATTCCTTGCGTGACAGCTTCTTCCCCTGCCGCTTTAATAAAGTCTGCAAACCCTTGAGATGCTTTACGGACTGTGTAAACGTTCATCCGGTTCGTACCGACACCGATTTCTCCACGCATACCGCCAGTACCAAACTCAAGTTCTTTATAAAAAGCGTCCTCTGCCGCTTTATCATCTGCTGATAACGCGACGAGCTCTTCTTTCAATTCAGGCTCTAATTTTTCAAACTGATTCCACTTTTGATAGGTCTCTTTCCATGACATATTCATTCCACTCCTTTAATTTATCGAAGTCACACTTGCGATGAAGCGTCACCTTTCATATGATTAATCTAGAAAGGTCGAGGTGATTCAAATGTTTCCAACCATTCAAATGGCGGACTTACAACAACTCGTCCACTCGGATCAAATCCGTTGGTTCGATTGCCGCTACGATTTACGTGATCCGAATTATGGTCGTCTAGCTTTTGAGGACCAACATGTGCCTGGTGCACTGTATCTAGATTTAGCAAATGATTTATCAGGACCCGTATCCTCTACGGGCGGGCGTCATCCTTTACCGTCGAAAGAAAAATGGATTCAAACGCTAGAAGCGCACGGCATTAAAAATGATGACTTCGTCGTCTTATATGATGATGGTTTTCCTTATGCAGCACGCGCATGGTGGCTTTTCAAATGGGCCGGTCATGAACGCGTCGTCGTACTCGAAGGCGGCCTCTCCTCTTACCTTGCGTTTGACTATCCGATGACACAAGATTTGGAATCCTTCGCGCCTTCTACATACGACGCTGAGTTCCAAGATGACATGCTCGTCGATTTTGAGACAGTCAAAGGACGTTCGACGGATACGCTACTCGTCGACTCTCGTTCCCCTGACAGATTCAAGGGTCAGAACGAAACGATTGATGCTGTAGCTGGTCACATTCCCGGTGCTGTCAATTGTTTCTTCGAAGAAGCGATTTCACCCGACGGAAGACTGAAAGATGCAGAAGATTTAAAGGAGCTTTATGCTCCGTTACTTGAAGAAGCATCTCCGATCCTCTATTGTGGTAGCGGTGTGACAGCTTGCGTCAACATACTCGCATTACACTCGCTCGGTAAAAATGATGTTCGGCTATACGCTGGTTCTTATAGCGACTGGATTAGTCAAACGAACGATATTTCATAATTTTTAAAAGCCTGATTAGATCAGGCTTTTTCTTATGATCAAACTTGAACCGGCTTGATGTTCCAAATCGCGTTCGCATATTCTTTAATCGTCCGGTCACTCGAGAAGACACCTGATTTTCCAATGTTCATAATAACCATCTGGTACCACTTCTCAGGGTTTTGATACGTCCGGTCGATTCGTTCTTGTGCCTGCTGATACGACTGGAAGTCTTTTAAAATCAAGTACTCATCGTTATACGTGATGAGCGAGTCATAAATCGCTTGAAACTCCCCAACCGGGAATAATGAACCATCAACTAAGCTATCGACGATTCTCCGTAACTCCGGTTGTGAACTGTATTGGTCGTATGCATTATAGCCACCGTACTTTTTATAGTTCATGACCTCTTGCGGTGTAAGTCCGAAAATAAAGATATTTGCATCCTCGACCTCGTCCCGAATCTCAATGTTCGCTCCGTCAAGTGTCCCGATTGTCAAGGCCCCGTTCATCATGAACTTCATGTTTCCTGTACCAGACGCTTCATAACTCGCCGTCGAGATCTGCTCACTGACATCACTCGCCGGGAAGATTTTTTCAGCAAGCGAAACACGATAGTTTTCTAAGAACACGACTTTCATGTAAGGGCTGACTTCCGCATCAGAATTAATCAATTTTGCGAGTGCATTGATGTAACGAATGACTTCTTTCGCATAATGATACCCCGGAGCTGCTTTTGCTCCGAAAATAAAGGTCCGTGGTGTCATCTTGAAGGATTTATCTTCTTTTAGACGGTAATACAACGAATGGATATGCAAAGCATTAAGTAACTGGCGTTTATAGACATGGAGACGCTTGACTTGCACATCAAAAATCGAATATGGATCGACAGTAATGCCTGTCTCCGCTTCAATCAATCGAGCAAGTTCCTGTTTATTTTCAAGCTTAATTTGTTTGATATCCTGTTGGAGTTGACGATCTTCCGACCATTTCGTCAACTTTTGCAAGTCTGACGGATGATTGATCCAGCTATCTCCAATCGCTTCCGTCACACGGTTCGCGAGTTGCGGGTTCGATAACAAGAACCAGCGACGATGCGTAATCCCGTTCGTTTTATTGTTGAAACGAAGTGGGAACATCTCGTAAAACAGACGCATCTCCCGTTGTTTCAGGATTTCAGTATGAATCTGTGCGACGCCGTTCGTCGAATGTGTCCCGACAACTGCTAAGTTCGCCATGTTGATCCGTCCATCGGCGATGATGGCGATTTCTTGCATGTGTGAAGCAAGGTGTGGATAGTTATCAAGGACGTCCTGACAGAAGCGACGATTAATTTCCTCGATGATTTGATAAATCCGCGGTAATAAATTTCTAAATAAGTCGACCGGCCAGCGCTCGAGCGCTTCGGCGAGCAATGTATGGTTCGTAAACGACATGACACTCTTCGTGATGCGCCACGCTTCTTCCCACTCATAGCCTTCCTCATCAATTAGAATCCGCATCAGTTCTGGAATCGCGACGACTGGGTGTGTGTCGTTGATATGAATCGCGATTTGATTTCCGAGCTGTTTAAACGATGCATTTCGTTTTTTGTGAGACAAGAGAATACTCCGTAAGCCGGCGGCAACAAAGAAATATTGTTGCTTCAAACGTAGGACTTTCCCTTCGTACGTCGTATCGTCCGGATAAAGAAACTCTGAAATCGTTTGAATCGATTGTTTATGTGCAAGTAAATCTTTATAGTTCCCGCTGTGCTGGTGCAACAGTTCATCATCATCATATGGAGATTCTGCGCTCCAAAGACGCAAGTTATTGACGACACCATTTTGATAGCCGACGATTGGCATATCATACGGGACGGCCCGGACAATTTCAGCTGGTTCATGATGGACACGGTACCCGCCGTCTATTTCCTCGAGCCAGACGTGTCCACCGAACGGAATATCGACTGCCTTATCGGGACGACGTATCTCCCACATGTTTCCGTTTTTGAGCCAGTTATCCGGGAGTTCGACTTGATAGCCGTCGATGATTTTTTGTTTAAATAAACCATACTGGTATCGAATTCCGTTCCCGTGTCCAGGTAGACCGAGAGCTGCCAACGAGTCTAAGAAACATGCTGCTAATCGTCCGAGCCCTCCGTTACCAAGTCCTGGTTCCGGCTCTTCTTCCGTCAAGTCTGCTAGGTCGTAGCCAAGTTCCTCTAATCCCTCGCGAACTTCCTCGAGTACGTCTAAGCTCAGCAAGTTGTTGTACAGAAAACGTCCGAGCAAAAATTCGAGCGAGAAATAGTAGACTTGCTTACTCTTTTTATGGATATAGGTTTCCTTCGTGTGCATCCAATCTGATGTGACATATTCCCGGACCATGTAGGCGAGTGTTTGATACACATCATTCTCTGTTGCTTCACTCAGTGCTTTTCCGTGCATCGACACAAACCGCTCATTAAACCTCTTCTTGAACTTCTCTTTATCTTTAAACATGCCAAAACCTCATTTCTCTTAATCCCAATCAGTCAACAGATGGTGCGATGAGATGATAGAGTGCTAAATATTCATCGGCTGAGCGAATCCAGCTAAAATCTTCTTCCATTGCTGTCTCAATCAGATGCTTAAAGACTGGTTTATCTTGATAGGTATCAATCGTTCGCTTGATCGCGTCAAGGAAGTCATGTGCATTATAATTCGAGAACGAGAAGCCATTTCCCTCTAATGTAAATTGATTGAATGGTGTCACCGTGTCTCGCAAACCACCTGTTTCACGGACGACAGGTAAAGAACCATACTTCATCGAAATCAATTGACTGAGTCCACACGGTTCAAAGCGTGACGGCATCAAGAACGCGTCGCTCCCTGCATAAATACGTTGAGCGAGTCCGACGTCAAAGCCGATGTATGAAGCCACTTTATCCGGACGAATTGTTGTCGCATGGTGGAACAAGCCCTCGTATTCCGCCTCACCTGACCCGAGAATGATAAACTGCGCGTCGAGTTCGAATAAATCAGGTAAAATGTGCGCAAGTAAATCAATTCCTTTTTGGTCGACAAGACGCGACACGAATCCGAAAAGTGGAACATCCGGATTGACCGGTAAACCCAATTCTTTTTGCAATGCTTCTTTATTTACTGCTTTTCCTTCTTCAGCCGTCTCAACATCATAATTCTCGACAAGATGCTCGTCTGTTTCCGGATTGAATTGACGGTAGTCAATTCCGTTTAAAATCCCACGAACATCGACTGCCCGGTGTTGCAAGATGGATTCTAGACTCTCACCATAGTACGGGTCCATGATTTCATCCCGATACGATGGGCTGACCGTCGTAATTTGATTGGCGTGAACAAGTCCCGCTTTCATATAGTTGACGAGACCGTTATGCGCAAGTCCATCCATCGTAAAGTGTTCATGACTGAGGCCAAGTAAATCGCCAAGAACTTCTTCCGGGAAAATACCTTGGTACTGCAAATTATGAATCGTAAAGACCGTTTTGATGTCTTGATAACGCTCAAGGTGTTGGTAATGAATTCGTAAGAAAGCTGGAATGACACCGGTCTGCCAATCATGACAATGAATGACATCTGGTACTTCCGCACGATCAAGGTGTTGAATCATCTCGAGCACCGCCCGGGAAAAGTATGCGAAACGCTCCGCATCGTCGTAATGACCATAAATAATCCCATCTCGATTAAAGTAATATTCATTATCGATGAAATAAAATGTGACACCATCCTGTTTCAGACGTAGGACGGCACCAAACTGTTGCCGCCAGCCGACGGGTACGATGAAATCGAATAAAAATTCCATTTCCGACTTGAACTGTTCTTTAATTTGACCATAGTTCGGTAAGACAACGGATACTTCCGCACCCTCTTCAGCAAGCGCTAAAGGGAGCGAGCCGACGACGTCAGCTAGCCCCCCCGTCTTGATGAAGGGTGTCGCTTCTGTGGCAGCAAACCATACCTTCATGATGACATCCCCTTTAAACGATTGTTTGTTTTTTGATGACGATCGGTTCTTCCGCCGTTCCACGAATCACTTGTCCACGTTTGACAGTGACTTCTTTATCGAGAATCGCGTATTCGACGACTGCACCTTCTTCGATGACCGATTTTTGCATGATGATTGAATTTTTAACACGAGCATGTTTCCCGACTTTCACACCCCGGAATAAGATGCTGTCTTTCGCTGTTCCTTCTAATTTACATCCATTCGCGACGAGCGAGTTCTTGATCGTCGAGCCTGGGAGATAACGTGTCGGTGGTTCATGCTTAATCTTCGTGTAGACATGTTGGAAATCATTGATTGCTCCCCACTGCTCGAGCAATAGCATGCTCTCACGGTAATACGAGCGTAGTGAGTGGATGACTTGTGATGTGCCCTGATACTCGTACCCATGAACATGCAGACGGTTCAACTGCGAGCGAATGATGCTTTGAAGCAAATCATATTCGCCACGACCGACTGCTTCGTCAACGAGACGGACGAACAGGTTTTTCGATAGGACGACTGTTTCCATATAGAATGTTTCGTCAGACGGTTCAAAACCGCGCGAACCAATCGCTGTCACTCGATTTTGATCACCAAAACGAATCGGACGGCAATATTTACATGGCAAGTCACGCTTCGTATAGACGACTGTGATGTCAGCATTCGATTCTTTATGTTCACGCAAGACATCGCGATAATCTACTGCCGATAACACATTCGAACCCGAAATCACGAGGTAGTTTTCTTTACTACGCAAGAAGAAGTCGCGGTGTAAATGGAAGTTTGATAAATCGCCCCGGAATTCATGGGCATCTTGTGATAATGCCGGTGGGAAGATATAGAGTCCCCCGTTCGAACGGTCAAGATCCCACTCTTTTCCCGACCCAAGGTGGTCCATCATCGCTCGGTACTTTTCAAGCGTAAAGACACCAATGTTGGCGATTTCATTTTGTACCATGTTCGTCAACGTGAAATCAATCAACCGATACCGTCCGGCGAACGGAACCGCGGCTAAATTTCGATGCTCCGTCAGTTCTTTAAAGAATCCTTCTTCTCCACTTAAATTAATGACACCCAATAGATCTGCTTTCATCGGTAGTTCCCCCTTATTGAATCGCTTCTTTTACGACTTCATTTTTCTTGATGACACTATTTGCCTCGATGACGAACACTTCGCCGCCCGGTGTACCGATTGTTGCGCCGTCTTCGACGACGACGCCGTCCGCTAAAATCGCACGATGAATCGTGACATCTTTTCCGATTTTGACATTCGGGAAAATGACCGAATCTTTCACGAGTGCACCTTCCGCGACATCAACGCCGTAGAAGAGAACGGAATGGTTGATTTCACCTTCAATGTGACAGCCTTCATTGATGATTGACGTTTCAATCGTCGCATTGTTTCCGATGTACTGTGGTTGTTGATTCGGGTTAACGGAATGTACTTTCCACGATGGTTCATACAAGTCGAACTCTGGTTCCGCTTCAAGTAAATCCATATTCGCTTCCCATAACGACTGGATTGTCCCAACATCTTTCCAATATCCTTTAAATTTGTACGCGCGAATATTTAAGTTTTCAAACAACATATTCGGAATAATGTTTTTCCCGAAGTCAAAGCTTGACTCGGCATCCCCGGCGTCTTGAATAAGGTGACGTTTTAAAATATCCCAGTTGAAGACGTATATGCCCATTGAGGCTAAGTTCGATTTTGGATTTTCAGGTTTTTCTTCAAACTCATTGATCCGTAAATCATCATCTGTGTTTAAGATTCCAAAACGTGGTGCTTCTTCCCACGGCACTTCACGGACTGAAATCGTTACATCTGCCCCACCTTGACGATGCTCTTCAATCATCTTCTCATAATCCATCTTATAGATATGGTCTCCAGATAGGACAAGGACATAGTTTGGATCGTATTGATTGATGTAACTCATGTTCCGATAAATCGCGTTGGCCGTTCCTTCATACCAGTTCTTTCCGTTTTGGGCTTGATATGGAGGCAAGATCGTTAATCCCCCGTTTCGACGGTCTAAGTCCCAGGCACTCCCGATTCCGAGATAACGGTTCAATTCTAGTGGTTCATATTGCGTTAAGACACCGACTGTATCGATTCCCGAGTTCGTACAGTTCGATAATGGGAAATCAATGATTCGATATTTCCCTCCGAACGCAACTGCTGGTTTTGCAGTGTGTTTCGTAAGTGCTCCTAGACGTTTTCCTTCTCCACCAGCAAGTAGCATTGCCACAACATTCTTTTTAGCCATTTCGTCCCCTCCAGTTTATGCTCTTTCTTTACAGTCAGACCATGATGTAGTTTTTATACAGATACTCTTATATACCCACCTTTTCTCTTTTTAATATAACATTCCTGCAAAATAGGTTTATTAAAATACGAAATTCAGAAAAAAATCTATTCCTTTGCTTAAAAGAGACCGATAATAAGAAGGAAATGTCTTTTGAGAGGAGTTTTCATGAGAATTACGACTGGCTACCTTTTATTAATTGGACTTACTATCGGTTTACTTTTGACGTTGTTTTCCGTTCGCGACCAACTCGAGACGTCCCGCAAACTTTTCCATTGGGCAGATGTACAGACGACCCGTCAACCATTGACGTCGTACAAACCGATCACTGTCACATACGGCAAAGAGAAGGTAAAGTTGTACGATGGACTTCGCCGTGATGATTTAACAGCAAATGCGTTACCTAAAAAGGTCGAACAAACCTTCATCGCTATCGAAGATCAACGTTTCTATCAGCATGGTGGTTATGATATTACAGGAATTCTTCGCGCATTCACTGAAAATCAATCGACTGACCAAAAAGGGCAAGGTGGCAGTACGATTACACAACAATTGGCTCGAATGACGTATCTTTCAAATGAAAAAACATATACTAGAAAAATAAAAGAACTTTTAATCGCCATTTCATTGGAGCAAAAATACTCCAAAAAAGAACTCTTAACGGCATATGTCAATCAAGCCTATTTCGCAAATAATATTTATGGAATCGAACTGGCATCATCGGCGTACCTCGGAAAAAAGGCGAACGATTTGACGTGGGCAGAAGTGAGTTATCTAGCGGCGATTCCAAACAACCCCACACTATACGATCCGTTACGTTCACCTCAAAATACAGAAAAACGTCAACAGCGGATTTTAAAAATTTTAGCAAATACAGACACGATACCAAAATCGATTAAAACAAAAGAAATTGCATTGTCCTTCAATAAGCCGGTCATCCCATTCCCTGACTATATTGATGCAAGTGTCAAGGAAGCAATCCGTCAAACGGCCGCCATCAAAAAATTAGATTATGAGGCCGCACAACAATATCTGCATCAACATGGCGCGACGATTGCGACTTATTTGGATTCAACGGAGCAAACACGGGCCAAACAATCCATCGTGGCACTACCTAAGGAAATCGAAGGTGCTTATGTTGGAATTGATGGACGAACGCATGGTGTGACAGCACTTGTCGGCCATAAAACTGACTTACCTGGTCAATTCAATCGGGCAACACAATCCTTTCGTCAACCGGGATCCACATTAAAGCCCTTACTCGTCTATGGACCATACCTCGAGAAAACAAAAGCCACGTTAAGTAGTCCTCTTGACGGTCGTCCTGTTTGCTTTGACGGCTATTGTCCTGAAAATAGCGGGAACCGGATTCTTGGTGAAGTCACACTTGCCGATGCCATTGCCTATTCCTATAACACGCCAGCCCTTCGTGCGTTTTCTGTCTCCTTCGCTGAAGGATTAAAAGCGATTCGTCCGTTTAAATTCAGCCAATGGTCGAAGCAAGACAATGCCTACACGAGTGCGTTAGGTGGATTAAAATATGGTGTTAGTCCTTACGAGTTAACGAATGCCTATACAACGTTTGTTAATGACGGCTTGTATAGTCCAGCATCCATGGTTCGAACCATCACCTTATCGAAAGGCGAAGGGACGCTGTATCGGCATACTGTTCAAAATAATCGCATTTGGTCGAGTCGGACAAACCAGGTGTTACGTAAAGGATTGACGAATGTCATGACATACGGAACAGGGCGTCTTGGTTATGATGCACGCCCCACTTATATCGGTGGAAAAACAGGGACGACGAATGATAATAAAGATATGTGGTTCGTCGGAATCAAAGATCAACACATAGGAGGGATTTGGTTAGGCGCAGACATCCCACGACCTTTCCCTGCCGAGGCCAACTCAACGCTTCAAGTAAGGACGTGGGCTAACATTCTACGCTGACGATCATTTCGGGAATAAAATCGCTTCGCCTAACGAATTGAACAAAGTCAATCCGACCCAGGCTAAGCCAGCCAGTAAGATGCCCCATGCAAGAAACAAAAAGACAATCAAGCCAATCGCTCCGGCCGCAGTCGTCATCTTGCTGATTTGAAAGGTATAAAAGAAAAAATAAATTAGGAATGAACTTGCTAATACGAGGCAGACGAGTGGGAACGATGTCATGAAAGCAAAGCTGATGCATCCACCTACGAGCAATAAAATGCTACCAGGTCGAAGCATACTGAGTGTCGTCCCAATCTGTTCCTTGATGAAGAAGGCAAACCCTAACTGATTGATTGTGTCTGAAATCAGTTTGAGCGTACTAAAAATCATAAAATAGACAATCAAAAAACCAAGCCAAACTAATAATTTAGTGTCACGTGCGCTCAAAATTTGTAACAATTCATTGTATACACCGACATCCTTTAGCCATGAGAGTGCTAACTCCGATGTCGCAATCGCAAGCGACGTACTGAACAACAGGATGCTAATCAACGGCGCATAACTTAACAGATAGACATTCGTCCGCATTTCCAATCTCCATTCATAGAAAATTCATATGTAGCACACAATTTCTCTTACAGGTATACTATAATAGATTATATCGGTTATTGAGACTGAAGGGGGAAGCAAAAATGGCATTTATTTTAATGATTGGTGTAAGTCTCGCTTTCTTGACAGCGATTTTCACTGCAGGCTACAACAAAAAACCTGAAGGTAACGAATAATAAAAAGGCGCTGATGCATCGAATAGGATGCGTCAGCGCTTTTTTGTGTTTAAAGTAGTCCAGCGTACCCTTGCTGCCGTAATGCTTCATACACGATAATTGCAGCCGTATTTGAGACATTTAGCGAACGAACTAAATTTGACTGCGGTAATCGAATACAACGATCTGCATTTTGGTCGATCACTTCAAGCGGTAAGCCTTTTGTTTCTCGACCGAATACAAAGAAGTAGTCTTCCTCGACATTTGACAAATCAATTTGACTTGGATACTGTTCCCCATACTTCGTGATGTAATAAAACTTCCCTTCCGGGTGCTTCTCCCATAATTCTTCGAGTGAATCATGATATCTTACATCAACAAACTCCCAATAATCGAGTCCGGCTCGTTTCAACTGCTTATCATCCGTTGAAAAACCTAATGGACGGATTAAATGAAGAACGGAATGTGTCGCAGCACACGTTCTTGAGATATTTCCTGTATTTTGAGGAATCTCTGGTTGATACATTACAACATGAATTGCCATTATCTTCTCTCTCCTATCTCATGCGCAAGTAGCGCTTGTTTATGATCGATTCCACTCGCAAACCCCGTCAACTTTCCGGATGCCCCGATGATTCGATGACAAGGATAAATCAGCGCGATCGGGTTTCGATTTAATGCCCCACCGACGGCTCGCGCTGCTTTTTCGGAACCCATCATTTTAGCTAATGTTCCATAACTCGCTGTTTCTCCGAATGGAATCCTTCGAAGATTCGTAAGAACACGCCGCTGAAAATCCGTCACGTCGAGGCGGCAACTAATGCGTTCTAGCGCATTTGGTAGACGATTTTCATAATCATCGAGAGCTTGTTTTAGATGCAGTGGAAGTGGCGCTTCGTACCGCTGTCCTTCTCGAACATATCGTTTAGCGCGCTCAGTATCAAGACCAAAATCTAAATAAACAACGACGTCGTCCTCCCAGGCAATCAGTAACTCTCCGAACGTGAACTTCACTTGTTTATACGGCATCGGGTTCCCTCCACTCCGACAAAAGACGCTCACCTTCCGTTTGGACATCCTGTGCGGAATCATTCATTAGTCGTTCTTCTACGTAACTTTTTTCATCGCCCCCCGCAATACGGCCAATCGCCCAGAGCGCGAGAGCCCGCATATCATCACGTGGATCTGTTTCTGCCATCAAGCGCAGAGCATCAAGCGCTGTCTTGTCTTGATAATGGACGAGTGCACAAATCGCATTTCGTTGAATCGGCTTCTTTCCACGCCATGCTCCTGAAAGCGAACCGAATTTCGCTTTGAATTCACGATTGCTGAGCGACAAGATTGGAATTAAGAGTGGTTTGACTTGTTCCGGGTCCGGCTGCAATTCAGCATGTTGCGTCGCATGTTTTTTTCGATTGTAAGGACAAACTTGCTGACATGTATCACAGCCGTATAAGCGATTACCTAATGCGTAACGGAAATCTTCCGGAATCAGCGTCTTCGTTTGGGTAATAAAGGAGATACAACGTTTCGCATCAATTACCCCCGGCTCGACTAATGCATCCGTCGGACAGGCATCGATGCACTTATTACACGTTCCGCAGAGTTCTTCAACCGCTTGATCAGGAGGTAAGTAAAGATCTGTAATCAATTCACCGAGATAAAGATAAGATCCATGTTCTTCGCTAATGATCGAACAATTCTTTCCGCTAAAACCAATTCCTGCCCGTTCTGCGACGGCGCGATCGACGAGTTCACCAGTATCCACCATCGAACGTGTCTTTGCTCCAGGCGATAACTCTTCGATTTTTTTCTCTAGTAGCTGGAGTCGTTGATTCAGCGCCTGATGATAATCAAGCCCCCAAGAAGAGCGACCAAAAATCCCACGCCGTTCCCCGGCTTTCCCACGTGGTGCATCCGTTAACTTACTCGGGTAAGCAACTGCAATCGCGATGATTGATACCGCGTCATCTAGCAACAGTTTCGGAGTTGTCCGTTTTTCGAGATCAGGTTCTTCAAAACCAGATGCATAATTTTTATCCTGCTGATCAATCAATCGTTGTTTCATCGTTAAAAATGGATCGGCCGTCGTCACCCGAAACACATCGATCCCAATCTCTAAAGCATATGCTTGAAGTGTTTCTTTAAGTTGTTCTCCGCGCATGACAGATCCCTCCTTTCATCGTTCTATCCTAAACAAAAAGAGCAATGTGTCAGATGAAAACGACACGTTGCTCTTTTAAATAAGCGGGTGAAGGGAATCGAACCCTCATCATCAGCTTGGAAGGCTGAGGTTTTACCACTAAACTACACCCGCATGGGTTAAAACTAAGATTGTGAAAAGGTAAAGCGGGTGAAGGGAATCGAACCCTCATCATCAGCTTGGAAGGCTGAGGTTTTACCACTAAACTACACCCGCAAGATACCGGTGGTCGGAATCGAACCGACACTCCAAAGGAACACGATTTTGAGTCGTGCGCGTCTACCAGTTCCGCCACACCGGCACAATCTCTTGCAAAACTATTGAATTGAAAAGAATTGGAGGCGCCAGTCAGAATCGAACTGACGATAGAGGAGTTGCAGTCCTCTGCCTTACCACTTGGCTATGGCGCCACTCGTTGGAGCGGAAGACGGGATTCGAACCCGCGACCCCGACCTTGGCAAGGTCGTATTCTACCACTGAACTACTTCCGCTTAAAAAGCTGGGCTGGAAGGGATCGAACCTTCGCGTGCTGGAATCAAAATCCAGTGCCTTACCACTTGGCTACAGCCCAATAATAAGAGGGCGACTGATGGGAATTGAACCCACGAATGCCGGAATCACAATCCGGTGCGTTAACCACTTCGCCACAATCGCCATAATAAACAGGGGCAGCAGGAATCGAACCCGCGCTGACGGTTTTGGAGACCGTAGTTCTACCGCTAAACTATGCCCCTATGGTGGTGGGGGGGGGCGGATTCGAACCGCCGAACCCGAGGGAGCGGATTTACAGTCCGCCGCGTTTAGCCACTTCGCTACCCCCCCACAAATGGGAAATCAACTTCATTCTTCTATAAAAGGTGGCTTTGGACGGAATCGAACCGCCGACACGAGGATTTTCAGTCCTCTGCTCTACCGACTGAGCTACAAAGCCTTAACAATGGCGGTCCTGACGGGATTCGAACCCGCGATCTCCTGCGTGACAGGCAGGCATGTTAACCGCTACACCACAGGACCGTATGTATTGCGGGGGCCGGATTTGAACCGACGACCTTTGGGTTATGAGCCCAACGAGCTACCAGACTGCTCCACCCCGCGATGATAAAAATGGTGACCCGTACGGGAATCGAACCCGTGTTACCGCCGTGAAAGGGCGGTGTCTTAACCGCTTGACCAACGGGCCATCGTAGTAAAATTGAAACGTTACATATAATTATGGCGGAGAGCAAGGGATTCGAACCCTTGAGACGCTTATGACGCCTACACGATTTCCAATCGTGCTCCTTCGGCCACTCGGACAGCTCTCCAGTGAACGTGGTGAAGAAGTTATTAATGGCTCCGCAAGTAGGATTTGAACCTACGACCTACCGGTTAACAGCCGGTTGCTCTACCACTGAGCTATTGCGGAACGATCGCCTGGCAGCGTCCTATCCTCACAGGGGGAAGCCCCCAACTACTTTCGGCGTTCAAGTGCTTAACTTCCGTGTTCGGCATGGGAACGGGTGTGACCACTTGGCTATCGCCACCAGACATCTATTATCTTAACATTATGTTTCCATAACGTCAAGCACTTTTTTTGAAAGGCTCGCGCCCTCAAAACTGAAGTCATCAACAATCATCTGCTAGAACAAGGCCTCGACCGATTAGTATCACTCAGCTCCGCATGTCGCCATGCTTCCACCCGTGACCTATCTACCTCATCGTCTCTGAGGGGTCTTTCTTGATTACTCAAAGGGAAATCTCATCTTGGAGGGGGCT